>NZ_CANMAO010000005.1 GCF_947495845.1 uncultured Endozoicomonas sp.
GCGCGGAAGTTGCGTTATACCATGCACTTGGCAAGCTACCTGAACCAGAAATTGCCCACAGATTTTACTGACGAGGCAAAAAAAATGACAGAGGAACAGCTGAGATTATAGTGAAGAAATATTGACGAAATCGTTTCGACAAGAAATTTTACTTAGATAATTCCAGTCGCTTGGGATGACAGGAAAAGCTCAGAAGGGAGTTTTACAGATTCAGAAGGTGGTCAATTTCTTCGTTCCAGACTTCAGCAAACTCTTTAAACTGGAATTTTTTGAAATCTTCGCCAAGATACTTCTTGACTCGACCGTGCGAAGGGTAAAGTTGTTGGCTCGAAATTTCTACAATCGCCTCTCTGACCAATTTATGTTTATGTATACGTTTTTGCGTCTGTTCCTCTGATCGAAAGTTTTTATTTTTCGATAGTAATACCTCCACCTCAACTGGAAAGTGATATCGCAAATAACCGACCCCGACATCCAGTTGACCGGCAAGAACTTTCAACGGCAATGCTGACTGCAGTTTGTTCAGCGTGAGATTGACCTGATGCCGAACCCATTCCTTTTTTGAACTGTTTGGAAACTGGCGCCTGCCTGCAATATTAATTTCAGTAATTTCCGGTCTGATTTTTTCAGGCTCAAGGAGCAATGTTTGAGGAGGCACTGAAACTGCAAGACAAAAGTTAATCAATGATGAGAGTGTTGGTCTGGTTTTCCGGGAGCTTAGTTTATCGGCACCCCACTGACAGATAGTTTCGCTAGAAAAACCAATTTCACCTTCCAGCTTTTTATAGGAAGTGACACCAAGGCCTAACATAACTCTGTTAAGCCCCCTGACAAGATTAACATCCAAATCTTCTTCTTTGGCCGCAGCTACTGAGCAATCAAGCAGGTTTAGCAGATATTTTTCTTTCCGGGTTAACGCTTTTGGTTCTCCGATCTTTCCACGACCAAGAAAAATCCCGCAATTGAAGCAGTACCCTATAGAAACCTGGCGCGGAATCATATGTTGGACTGCTCCACAAGAATGGCAATTTGATAGGAGTTTACATTCATCCAGTCAAAGCAAACACATCCAAGTCGACATTGTTCATCGAGTCATCTGGAGCTTCATAGTGGACAGAATATATTGAAAAAAAATACCAAACTGCCAAAATCCTTGAACAAAATATACATGCAATAATAACTACGAGAAAGGAACCCTCTGTCATGTCTTCAGAGAGCAAGCATGAACTTGTTTGGTGGAATATTTCGCATTTCAGAGGCGTCGGAGGCATAAAACTCCCCCTCTGGCACGGACTCATGTACCTTCTGATCGCGTTGCCAAGCTGGTTATTAATCACATTGCAAATATTCATCCCCAAGCTGCTACCCAGCGAGTTTGGCGAGTCACTGGCCACCGGCTTTGCCATTACCTTTTACGGGTTCATTTTCTATGCCGGAAACTGTCTGACCGAAAGCTATCAGCTGATCAAAAAGAACAACCTGTCGCGATACCCGATTATCTGGTTAGGCTGCTGGTCTGTTCTCGGCCTGAGAATGTTGGCGATGATCGCCATTCCCTCATTTATAATCACTTCCGCCTTGGGTGAACAATTTCCCTACAATGGCGAAGACCTTTTATTAATCCACCATGCCTTTCTGATTTTTGGCGTCTTTTTATCTCACCGGAAGATCAGGAAAACATTTGATCTCAGTGAAAGTTCAAACCAAGAAGAAAATCCGGAATTTACATCAGAGGGAGCGAGTGATCATGCGTAATTTTCTTATATGCCTGATGCTGATGTTAAGCCCACTAACAGCTTTAGCAGAGCTGAGTGTTGATGAACTAAAACATGCCTGTAGCCAATTCGTTGAGCAAGAAAAAGCCTGGTTTGAAAATCTGAGCACGTCAAAAGAAGAGGCATTTATGGCTGGACGCTGCGAAGGGGCTATCAAAGCCATTGTGGCTGATAGTCAAGGTTGCTACATCAGTAGCGGCAAATTGGTTAACGCTGCCATCAGGGTTGCTGAGTCCACATCGTCACGATCCGTTGCTACCCATATTCGTATCGCTCTTGGCTGTGAAAGGTATTAACTGAATGGGGGCCGTCACAAAGTACAGCGCCACTCGCCTTGTGGCCGATGCCCTGCAGGTAGATGAGAAACTTATTCCTGAGTCCCTCAGGAATAAAATCAACACCTATAAGGGCAATAAAACCATCCCACCGGAAATGTTTGATGTTTCCCAAAGTACCCATTATAAGAGCATTGATTTTAAGAAAGGCAACCTGACGTATATTAGAAACCTGATTATTCTTGATACGCTTTTTGCCAATACTCAAAAAGTGAAACCCATCATGCTTGGTACTCTCAGCCAACAGAAGAAAGCTGAAGAGGTAACCGCCATGATCTCTGATCTTGAGGCCAAAAAGGGTATTCTCAATGCACTGAGTGAACAGCTTGGTTCATTTAAAGCATTTCTACTGCAGGAAAACCTCGACCTGCATCACTCCGAACTCCCCAACCCATTTAGTGGAGGACGTTCCATTGGTGACCTGCTACTGGCTCAGATTGAAAGCAATGGCAATGATGAATTGAGTTCATACGATAAAATCCTGCGGGAGTACTTCACTGGCAAATATCAGG
Source organism: uncultured Endozoicomonas sp. (assembly GCF_947495845.1). Taxonomy (GTDB): domain Bacteria; phylum Pseudomonadota; class Gammaproteobacteria; order Pseudomonadales; family Endozoicomonadaceae; genus Endozoicomonas. The sequence goes on from NZ_CANMAO010000005.1 coordinate 2,623, forward strand.
AAGTAGACACAATGCTCAACCTGCTGGATGAGACAACCGCAAACCAGCCTGAGTATAAGCTTTTAGCTGAGTTTGTCCGGCATGAAATAGCCAGTGCCAAGTCTTATCACAATTTTTTAAAAAATTTGTAATCCTCCTCTTTTTTGTGGGCTCCACAAATTCAAACTGAACCTGATCACTGCTGACAAGCAGTGATCAGGAGCACTGACGATGATGTTTCCTGAAGTTTACGAACACGAGGGCAATGCCCGTAATTGTTCATCAACGGTGCTGATACGTATGAAAAATTTAATTCTCTTTCACTTACTGAGCAAGGCACGACTTTCCAAGCGGGACGAGCAATTAAAAAACGAACTGCTCAGGGGGGAATCGTTATCTGCCAGAAAGGACAAGGAGAGCGAGGGTATGCAACATGACAAGGTGTCAGACAAGGAAGATTCAAAATCCCCATGACCCAACACCGGAGACTGAGGCCAAAACGTGGAAGGCATTACCCTATCCACACAAAGAAAGGGCAGTAAATATTTGTGATGGTCTTTTGTCTGGAAGAACGTATCGATCACTCGGTGGGAGAAAACTGGTGCGCAGGCCGGAAATTATTCGATTCTGTCTGGGAAAGCGATACCGACTAATTTGCGCAAGAAAGTCAAAACGCATTATTCCTCTCATGATTTTAACCCATGAGAGATACAACAAATTTTATAAAAGTATTTGAGCGTGGTTCATCATGAATAAAATCAGACAGTCGCTTTTAGTAACATTCGATTTTAGCCAGAGAGGAAAAAGCGGTACAGGGCTTGCCGCTGCCTCTTTAATATCAGCCTGCCGCAGTCATGAAGATTATGGGACATCATTCTTAATTGAACATTTGCCAATTAGAATGCCTGTTCACCCAGAAAAGCGACTATCTCACATAGACGTATACAACCAGATAACATCCCATAATGACATTCAGCGCATAGATAGTCTTATTATCGCTTGTTATGTCTGGAGCTCTGATCTCGTCAACCCACTGATTGCAAAATGCAGGGAAAATGGATTTACCGGAAAAATCATTTTGGGTGGGTATCAAATACACAGAGCAACTTGCAAAACCTTATACCCTGATGGAGATATCTATATCCCCGGATACGGAGAGGCTGCACTTCCCAAAGCCATTTTAATGGACAGACATATCACCTCTCAGGTCGTTGAGGAAAAAGTAGACTTTGAACATATTTCATCTCCATTTCTGGATGGATCATTCCAGTTGGAATATGGAATGGACATGATCCACTGGGAAACCTCCAGAGGCTGCCAGTTCAAATGCAACTTCTGCGCCCACAGGGATCTGGTAGAAACCAGCAAGGACAGAGTGCACCCAATGGGGTTTGATAAGATTAAAGCGGAGTTAGACCTGTTCAAAAAATTCAATGTCAAAAAGATCAACGTTTTGGACCCAGTGTTTAACCGCGGAGATTTAAATAAAAAGGTATTGAAATACGCAATTTCTATCAATTTACAGTCATTACTGTCTCTTCAGGTTCGATTCGAACTGATTGACGAAGAGTTTCTATTTCTATGCAAACAGCTAAACGTTGAACTTGAATTTGGCCTGCAGACAGCCATTGAAAAAGAATACAGAATTATAGAAAGACCAAATCATATGCCTTCTGTTGGAAAAGCTATTTCCCTATTGACACAATTCAAGCAACCCTTTGAGGTCAGTCTTATTTATGGCTTGCCTGAACAGACATTCAACAGTTTTAAACAGAGCATTCAATACCTGACCGATCGTTGCAACTGCATTATCAAAGCTTTCCCATTAATGCTTCTGGAAGGAACAGAGCTGATCAATCAGAAAGACAAGTTTGGTTTAAAGGAGGACGTCATTGATGAAAGCAAAATCCCACACGTTGTTGAAAGCCACAGCTTTACCCGCCAGGAATGGCAAAAAATGCACAATCACGCAAAATCACTAACCAACAATATGGAAGCTGCATAATGTTTATTGCTATCGAGGGGCTGGACGGTTCCGGGAAGTCAACAGTAACAACCGCTCTTGCCAGACATCTGAATATTGAGCATCTGACGACACCATCCACGCAATATAAAATGGTAAGAGCGGAAGTCGACCGGATTCATAATAATGATCCCTTTGCCCGACAGCTTTTTTACGCTTCCACTGTCATGCAGCTGTCCAATACGGTCAGCGAGATGATGAAAAGCGGGCGCTCAGCGATTGTGGACAGGTACTGGCTGTCAACTCAGGTGTACCATCATTGGAAAACTCAGGGAAATAGCTTTCCCCTGAAAGATGTTGAGTCCAGGCTTGTAGTCCCTGATGCTACCATTTTTATTCATGTGCCCTTTCAGGAAAGGAAGCATCGCATAAGTTCACGCAATGACAACACCACTGAAGATAACAAGACGTTAACGGCAGAGGCTGATAGCACATTGAATGAATTCTATCGGGTGATCGCAGGCAACAGCAAAGTTGTTGGTGAGTGGTTTGAAGTTGATGGAACACTCCCCACCCGTGAACTGGTTCAGCATATTTGTGATGTATTGAACAGATAACAAACAACTGGAATGCTGCTTACTACTGATCAACAAAAAGTATTTCTGATCTTTTCAAGATCCCTGATAATGTGGGAGGAAATGTTCTCCCACATTATTGCCATGGTGAAAAGACAATCCGGCAGCAAAGTTACAACACTCAATGTTTATAAAATGGATGATTAATGCAAAGCACTGCGCAACTGACGGACAGCCGAGAATTTACCTGGTTCCACGACCATCATCTTCTTTCTATCGATTGTTCCCACCACTTGAACTATCCCTGCAAAATTATTGTAGGCGGCTGGGAGAAGAAGTTGGATTGGGTGTCCATCATTGACAATGAAGTCGAAAAACCGGAATTCCATAACACTATTGCCTTTGACCTTTCTTCCATGGCACACAGCGACGATATCAAAGCCTGGCTGGAGACCATACCCAAAGACGTTAGCCATCAAATCGATTTCTTTGGTGCTCATAAATTCTTCGTACTGAAACTGGTTGCCCAATGGCAGGAAGCGAAAGATCTGTTTTTCAGCAACCCTGTCCTGCTCTGGTACTGGGTGGATTTCTGTATTGAACGTAAGCTGGATGCTGATACCGCCCGGGCCATGCTCTCCCTGAAGCAGCACCATATTCTTGCAACCATGGGATATTCAGACACCAAGTCTTTGAACCGCCTCCTTAAAAAGGTGAAGGTCGATAGCATCCAGCGATACTTTGCCAGCAAATTGCTGGCAATGATGACCAGACCGGATTTTTTGAAAAAACTTCGCCATTTTCACGAGTTAAACCAGCGACATATTGATGAATTGATCGCCATTCCTGAGCTGATACATTCACAATTGTTGAATGTGCTGAAAGACACAGAATGCCGTTGGGCAAGGGCTCGACTCATGAATATGATCCTGGACTGCCAGCGCATGAACCTCAGACTTGACAGAGAGCTTGCCAATTGCAGATCCGTTGCCGAATTGGAACGCATCCATGACAGAGTTGTTGCCCTGAGAAATGAAAACTACATCAATCGAATGGAAGTACGCAGGGATGAAGGCGGTAACCCTCTGCCATTTCCTGAGCCACCTCACCCTGGTAATGAATGGATCAAACCGGTTCTTACCTCTGATGCTTTGATTGACGAAGGTCGCTCTATGAAGCATTGCGTTGGGGCCTATGTTCGCAATGTCCAATCCGGAACTCATTATATTTACCACATGGACGACCCGGAACGTCTTACTATCAGTATCAAATTAAAAGACGGCAAACCCATAATACTCGAGCAGGTAGCCGGCCCCTGTAATCGCCAGCCTTCGAAAGAAGCAAAAGACAGAGTTGAGGGATGGTTTCTTCAGGTCACCAGTGAATGGAAAGCGAAATGAACGCAGTTCAGACATTGCTGGCTCAGCAACCGACAGATTTTCAAACACTCAATATTGGCGACACCTCTAAGCTCCAATTCCATCACTGGATTGTTGATACAACCATTGAACATGATCACGAGTTATTTTCAGGAGCACTGAAAGTCTCAATGCAAGAGGTGATGATTGCATTAAAGGATGAAGCACACCTTCTGGTGGGCTCTGTTATTCCAGACTACGAAGGTCCCTCTGTTCCAAATTCAATTTACCCTGAAGGGTTTAGCGCAAAAACCTTTATACAACGAATAGAAACTGATTTTATCTGGCGGCAGACAATGGAGGCACAAAAGCAACCAAACGCGCGACTTTTCAGCTTTGGGTATGAGTCAATATAATCACTTCCAATATCGCCTCATTTATATAAACTGTCGTCAGGTTAATGGACGACAGAATATGCCTGAAACACCCGAATGTTCTCTCCCTGAACAGCTGAAAAACATCACCGCTATCGATCTCGAAACGACTCTTCAGGGAGACATTCGTCATATTGGGGCCATGAACTCCAGCGGCGATACCTGGCAATCCAGAAAGTGCGATCAACATGTATTGAGTGACACTTTGTGTAAACTCGATCAGTTTTCCAACAACTGTCGTTTTGTGCTTGGCCATAACCTGATCGCTCATGATTTTCCTGTTCTCAAGGCCATCAATCCGGAGCTGGGGCTGCTGACAAAACCAGTCATTGATACGCTATTTCTCTCGCCCCTGGCATTTCCTCGTAACCCGTATCATCGCCTTATCAAGGATTACAAACTGGTTCGTGATGCCATCAACGACCCCGTCGCGGACGCACGACTGGCTTTGTCTATTTTTCAAGAGCAGTTTCAGTCTTTTGCCGACATGGCTGAATCAGAGCCTGACCTTCTCCGCTTTTATCATTACTGCTTTACCACCGCCAAGGTGGTTTCCGGTGAACAGGACTGTGCGGGGCTTGCGGCTGTTTTTCAGGCTCTGGTTCCTCAACCATTCCATAATGATCGCGAAGCATTAATGGCACTGATCAAGCTCTGTAAAGGGCTGGCCTGCCCGAAACAGATCAATCGCATTGCCATGCGCCATCTACCAAAGTCGGATATGCGGGTGATGTTACCCTACTGCATCGCCTGGCTGAAAGTATCTGGCGGCAACTCCGTATTACCGCCATGGGTGCGCCATCGTTTCCCGGAAATCCCCGGTTTGTTAAAACAGCTAAGGGATATGCATTGCGGGAATGATGAGTGCATCTACTGTCAGGACAATCACAACCCGGTTAAACAACTGCAGCAGTACTTTAATTATCCTGATTTTCGTCGCAGCAAAGATGGCTCACCCCTGCAGCACAACATTGTTCAGGAAGGCATGAACGATCAGTCCCTTCTGGGCATTCTACCCACTGGCGGTGGTAAGTCGATCTGCTTCCAGATTCCTGCTTTGGTTCGTTACCATCGCCGAGGGCTGCTTACAGTCGTTATCTCTCCACTCCAGGCTCTGATGAAAGATCAGGTCGACAATCTAAGAAAGAAAACCGGTTCCATCGCAGTCGGTGCCATCTACGGCATGCTGACGCCGCCGGAACGTGGCGCTATGTTGGAACAGGTGCGGATGGGCGACATTGGTATTCTGTATATCTCTCCAGAGCAATTACGCAACAAATCGGTTATTCAAACACTGAATCAGCGGGAGATTGGCTGCTGGGTATTTGATGAAGCCCACTGTCTCTCCAAATGGGGTCATGATTTTCGGCCAGACTATCTCTACTGTGGCCGTTTTATTCGGGAACAGTCAGAACAGTTGAAACTGCCCGTTCCCCCGGTTGCCTGTTATACGGCAACGGCCAAAATGGATGTCATTGACGATATCTGCCAGCACTTCCGTGAACGACTGGATCAGGAGCTGATGCTATTTCAAGGCGGTGTGGAACGCACTAACTTGTCCTATGAAGTTCATCTTGTTACTCAGGCGTCCAAGTTTGGCCGCGTCGCCGAACTGATTGAAGAGCGGCTACCGGAAAACAGTAGTTGTGTTGTCTATTGCGCCACCCGGAAGAACACCGAAGCATTATCTGAGTTTCTGGCAAAAAAGGGACTGTCGGTCACCTACTTTCATGGAGGTCTGGATTCAGCCAGAAAGAAAGAGGTACTGGAACATTTCATTGACGGTGAACCACCCATCATCTGTGCCACCAATGCCTTCGGTATGGGGGTTGATAAAAACAACGTACGTCTGGTGGTTCACGCCGATATTCCGGGCTCCCTGGAGAATTACCTGCAGGAAGCTGGACGAGCCGGCAGGGATGAACAACCTGCAGAGTGCGTCTTACTCTTTGATGAGCAGGATATTGAAACCCAATTCAAACTGGGTGCACTGTCCGAAGTTCGGCTGAAAGATATCCAGCAAATTCTGAAAGGCCTACGTCGCCTTGAGAAAAAGCCCGGGCAGGACGTGGTCATTACCACCGGAGAACTGCTGCGTTCCGATCATGTCAGCACGTCTTTTAATCTGGATGACAAGTCTGCGGACACTAAAGTCAAAACCGCTGTCGCCTGGCTGGAGCGTGGTGGTTTTATGGAGCGCAACGAGAATGCTAACCAGGTTTTTCAGGGCAAACCTCTTTTTGCAACACTTGAAGAAGCCACCGCCAAACTGGATAAACTGCAGCTGTCTTCCCACAAGCGCCGCCAGTGGGAACTCATTATCCATGCCCTGATTAATGCAGATCCTGATGAAGGTCTTAGCGCTGACCTTCTGGCTGAACAGATAGGCCGCGAGATCAAGGATGAACAGCAAAGAAACGGCATCGACACCACGCTGGTGATGGGCATACTCAACCAGATGGGCGATGCCGGTCTGGTTTCCAGCGGCCTGCTGATGACGGCATTTCTCAGACCCAAAGGTAAGAACAACGCAAAAAGCAGTTTTCAAAAGCTCTGTAAACTTGAACGACAGATGGTCTCGGTTTTGCAAGAAGCGCATCCGGACGACCATGAGCAAGATGCCCTTCCACTGGATTTAAGACAGCTAAACCAACTGCTGCTGGATAAGCAACTGGATTACAGCAATCCTGACCTGCTGCGAAATCTGCTGAAAAGTGTGTCGGAAGATGGCAAAGGTCTGGCAGGCTCCCGAGGCAGTCTGGAGTTCAACTACATCTATAAGGATCATTACAGCATCAAGCTGGCCAGACCCTGGAAAACACTTATTCAGATTATGGAACGGAGACATTCGCTCTCTCTGGCCATTCTTGAAGAACTGTATCGTGCGCTTAAATCCGGTGAGACATCCTCTCAAAGTGAAGTCAAAGTAGAGTTTTCACTGGAAACTCTTCGTGATTCCATCACCAGAGACATGACCTTGAATGTCCCTCAGGACAAAGTATTGGCTGCTATTGAACGTGGGCTGCTGTTTCTCCATGAACAGAACGTCATTATTCTGCAGCAAGGACTTGCCGTATTTCGTCAGGCCATGACGCTGCAAATGAACAGTGAGGCGAAAGGTCGGCGCTACAACAAAGGCGATTACGATCCACTGGATCGGCACTATAAGGCAAGAGTGACCCAAGTGCATGTAATGAATGAGTATGTACGACTGGGCCAGGATAATATGGTGGCAGCACTTCGACTGATTCAGGATTATTTTGAGCAGGACAACGTCACTTTTCTCAATCGTTATTTCAAAGACAGAAAGCAATTACTGGAACTGGCCACCAGTCAACAGTCCCTGAAAACCATTGTTGACGATCTGGGTAATCCTCAGCAACAAGCCATTGTTCAAGCACCAGTAGATAAGAATATGCTGGTATTGGCTGGCCCTGGTGCAGGAAAGACAAGGGTTGTCGTGCATCGTTGTGCCTACCTGATGCGTATTGCCCGGGTGAGACCTTTCAGTATCCTGGTGCTTTGCTATAACCACAGCGCCGCATTAACTCTGCGTAAACGTCTACAGGCATTGCTGGGAAATGAAGCCCGGGAAATTACAGTCCAAACCTTCCACGGCCTTGCCATGCGTTTGACCGGAGCCAGTATCGAGCAGAATAAACAGCAAGACTTTAACTTTGACGAGCTGATACCTAAAGCAACCGCATTGTTAAGAGGCGATATTCTGCTGCCCGGCATTGCCGGTGATCAGGCAAGGGAACGATTACTGGAAGGTTTTCAACATATCTTAGTGGATGAATACCAGGACATCGACGAACTGCAATACGACATGATTTCAGCAATCGCTGGTCGTTCTTTGGAAGATGGCGAAGATAAGCTGAGCATTATGGCGGTGGGTGATGATGACCAAAGTATTTATGGTTTTCGCCAAGCCAATGTTCGATTTATCCGACAGTTTGAAGACGATTATCAGGCAGAGCGCCACTACCTCGTGCAAAACTACCGCTCAACGCAACATATTATTAAGGCGGCTAATCAACTGATTGCTCATAATCAGGATCGAATGAAAACCGAACATGCCATTACTATTAATGACAGTCGTCGTGCTCAACCAGAAGGCGGCGCACTCGCCCTGTCAGATCCGTTGGTGCAGGGTAAGGTTCATCTGCTGTCCTGTGAGAATCTGGCTCAACAGACATTAGCCGCACTCAATGAAGTCCGTCGTCTAAAAGAAATTGCCGATGATCTCCAATGGCAGGATATTGCCATATTGGCAAGAAACGGTATCAGTAAACCAGAACTCAGCCATATCCGCTCAGCATTTGAACAGCATGGTGTGCCGTTGAGCCTTCCGCTTGAAAGTGGCCAAAGTCTGCCATTGACCCGGGTTCGGGAGTTCCATCAGGCGCTGGCAAAACTGAATCAGCATCAACACGAGCTGGCAGACATCCACCAACTCACAACCTGGCTTGATGAACTGGCCTTACCGGATTCCACCTGGCGACAAAGGTTGTATGATGTGCTGGATCATTGGGCCGTCGAAAGTGGTGGCATTGAACTGCCCGTCTCTGCATTTACTGCATCACTCATTGATTATTTGCGCGAAACCCGCCGGGAACAACGGCTGGGTGAAGGCGTTCACCTCGGGACTGTTCATGGTTCAAAAGGCATGGAATTTAAAGTCGTCATTATTCTGGACGGAGGCTGGGAACTTCGAAACGAGAATAATACAGAAGAAGAACGTCGTCTTTTTTATGTAGGCATGACCCGGGCAATGGAGCAACTCGTGATTCTGAAAAGAAAGGATCAGAATAATCCGCACCTCTCTGCACCCATAAACGAGGATAACTGCATACAACGTGCCGCATGTATAGAAGGCCATTACACAGCAAAACACTACTCATTGCTGGGAATGAAAGACCTCTATCTGAGCTACGCCGGGCGTATGGAAACATCACACCAGATTCACAGGCAGCTTGGCATTATGAATGTTGGCGATACAGTGCCAATCAAACAATCTGGAAAATTCATTGAGTTTATCAGCCAAGGTCAACCGGTGGTTGCACTGTCCAGACAACAAAACGAGTATTGGAACAAACGCAACATTACCCAATATCAGGGGCGGGTTATTGCTATGGTGAAACGCTTTAAACAAGATTCTGAAGAAGAGTACCAGGCCAGCCATAAGTGTGAGGAGTGGGAAGTGCCTGTCATAGAGCTGACTTATTGATTAGTCAGTTCTGACTCCAGATGAAAGAAAGTCATCCAATAATCCAACTTACCTCATCCAGCCCCTACTCCTTGATCTGTCATCATCCTGGCTTAACTCTTGAAACAAGCAAAACCATCCCACTCTCCTGAACGATGGGCAATATGTCCGTATCAAGCCATCAAAAACTCAACCACAACAACAAAAAACCATAAGTAACTGATTTATAAGGATTTCACCTTTCAAAAAGTCGACTGAAATAATGGACATTTTTTACTGCAAACTTTTGGACATTTTACGAAATTTATTTTTGGACATATTATCCTCAAAAAGTAGGATTTATGGACATTTTATCAAGTGTAACGAAATGTAGAATCAGGGTTTCAAGGGAGAAAAGCGGACATTTTATGGTGAAAAGCTGTGACACTTTTTGTCATTATGGATATTCTAATTATTATTACCCAGCTTATCTTTGAACCTATTCTGAATATATCACTCTGTATTCTTTTATCTCTTCAAAAAGCCAGAGAAAGATTATCATGGGATTAGATACTAAAGAGTCAGGGTCAACATCCCTTCCTAATATCTACCTTAAAGCTCCACATAGCACTACCAACGATTCAACGAGACACATAACATCTTATGGAAGACTTGCTCGCTACAACGAAGCGGTCTGTACACGCGCATTCAAATCACTGGCTTGGAGCGTGAGATCGCCTCTTAAGGCAAGAAAAGTTGGCGAAATAGATATACAAGTCAAAAGCGGACCCAAGCTTATATAAAAATTTGCCTAAAAAAACTCCGCTGAGCGCGGAGTTTTCTATATCAACCGTTGTCTGAGGAAGCAGCCTTGGGCTGTTCTGCATTCTCGTAGATCAACAACGGCTCAGAGTCGCCATTAATCACAGAAGCATCAATAACCACTTTTGAGATACTTTCATCAGAAGGAATCTCGTACATGGATTCCAACAACACTGACTCAAGAATAGAACGAAGACCACGAGCTCCGGTTTTACGTTCCATTGCTTTTTTGGCAACCGCCTGTAAGGCGTCCTGACGGAAATCCACTTCGACGTCTTCCATATCGAACAGCTTGCTGTACTGTTTGGTTAACGCATTTTTTGGTTCAATCAGAATACGCACCAGCGCTTCTTCGTCCAGCTCTTCCAACGTGGCGATAACCGGCAGACGACCAACAAATTCTGGAATCAGACCGAATTTCACCAGATCTTCTGGTTCCACTTCTTTGAAAGTTTCACCCAGATCTTTTTTGTCATCTTTACTGGTAACTTCTGCAGAGAAACCGATACCGGATTTCTCGGTACGCCCTTTAATCACTTTATCCAGACCGGCGAACGCACCGCCACAAATAAAGAGAATATTGGATGTGTCCACCTGCAGGAATTCCTGCTGAGGATGCTTTCTGCCACCCTGAGGAGGAACAGAAGCCACTGTACCTTCAATCAGTTTCAGCAGCGCCTGCTGAACACCTTCACCGGATACATCGCGGGTGATGGATGGATTGTCAGACTTGCGGGAAATCTTGTCGATCTCATCAATGTAAACAATACCCATCTGGGCTTTTTCTACATCGTAATCGCATTTCTGCAGCAGTTTCTGAATGATGTTTTCAACATCTTCGCCCACGTAACCAGCTTCGGTCAGTGTAGTCGCGTCAGCAATAGTGAACGGTACGTTCAGCATTCTTGCCAATGTTTCTGCCAGCAGCGTTTTACCACTACCGGTTGGTCCGATCAGCAGAATGTTACTTTTACCCAGCTCAACGTCGTCTTTATTCTTGTCGCCCTTTGCTTCACCAAAGCGCAAACGCTTGTAATGGTTATAAACGGCGACAGAAAGGACTTTCTTGGCTCGTGGCTGGCCAATAACGTATTCGTCAAGGGTGTCCTTGATTTCACGGGGGATAGGCAGCTTATCAGAGGATTCTTCGCTGCTACCCTCCTGAATTTCTTCACGTATGATGTCGTTGCACAGGTCAACACATTCATCACAGATAAATACGGACGGGCCGGCAATCAGCTTGCGAACTTCATGCTGACTCTTTCCGCAGAAAGAGCAGTACAGCAGCTTGCTATCTTCGCCCTTACCGCTTGTTTCGTCGGTCATTCGATTACCCTGTTATACGGACAATGCCTGCCCTGCACTTAAATTCTGGAAATTAGCCCTATTTACCAATCCAAACAACTTTCATGGTGTCATATAGGTAAGATGCAGGCATCGGGGCATGTTTTCAAGTGCCTGACCACTGAGAACCTAAAATTCACAGCTTGATCCGGCCCAATGCCTGACTTTGCACGATTGCTCTGCACGATCACTGTGCAAAATAGACCAACCCTGAAAGCCAAACTCGCTAATTAGTGTTCAACGACTTCGTGCAAAAATCAACCTGAAAGGAGTATCCGGTAAAGAAAATGTGTATTTTCAATACCGGTTATGGAAGAAAAGTCAGAAGTTTACTTCTTGGCTTTACTGCCTGCAGAGCGGTCACTCATTACCTGATCGATCAGGCCATATTTCACCGCATCTTCACCATTCATGAAATTATCACGATCCGTATCACGCTCAATGATATCCATAGGCTGACCGGTGTGGTGAGCCAGCACCTGGTTCAACTTGTGACGGATGCTCAGGATTTCTTTGGCGTGGATTTCGATATCTGACGCTTGCCCCTGGAAGCCACCCAATGGCTGATGAATCATCACACGGGAGTGTGGCAGACAGTAACGCTTACCTGCAGCACCACCCGCCAGCAACAACGCCCCCATGCTGGCCGCCTGACCAATACACATGGTGGAAACATCTGGCTTGATAAACTGCATGGTGTCGTAAATTGACATACCTGCAGTCACAGAGCCACCTGGAGAGTTGATGTAGAGATGAATATCTTTATCCGGGTTTTCAGATTCCAGGAAAAGCAGCTGGGCAACCACCAGGTTCGCCATGTGATCTTCAACCTGGCCTACCAGGAAAATCACTCGCTCCTTTAAGAGGCGGGAGTAGATATCGTAAGATCGCTCACCTCTGGCCGATTGCTCAACGACAATAGGCACCAGCCCAGAGTTGGTAATTGCCACGGCGTATGGGTCATTCAGATTGGACATATCCTGTCTTCACTCCTTGCCTGAGTCGTAAAAAGAATCGAAGAAAAAACGGCCATTTCAATCATTGAAACAGCCGCTTGCATACCAGATTAAAACGACCAGAGCAGATAAAACCTTAGCTTTTAGCGACTTTGTCTTATAACGACATCGTCTTATAACAACACAGTTTTATCCGCTCAAATCAGAAGTCGCCTTACTCAGCGGCTTCTTCTGCTTCTTCAGCAGCTTCTTCAACACGTTCTGCTGGCTTGATCGCTTCCTGATAGCTGCAGGACTTCTCGGAAACCTGAGCTGCGTCAAGAATAGTATCTACCACCTGCTCTTCCAGAACAACATACTTGATCTGAGAAAGCTGTTCATCGTTGCTGTAGTACCAGTCGATAACCTGCTGTGGCTCCTGATAAGCGGAAGCCATTTCTTCAATCATGGCACGAACACGCTCGTCGTCCACTTTTACTTCACGCTGCTTAACCACTTCACCGATCAGCAGGCCGAGAGCAACGCGCTTCTTAGCATCGCTTTCGAACAGTTCAGCAGGCAGTTGCTTAGGATCGAAACCACCCTGAGCACCACCAAACTGTTGAACAGCCTGTTCGCGCATGCGGTCAATTTCCTGAGCAGCCAGAGAGGAAGGCACTTCTACTTCGTGAGTATTCAGCAGACCGTCCATTACCTGATTTTTCACTTTGCTCTTAATGGCCTGACGCAGTTCACGCTCCATGTTCTTGGAAACTTCAGTACGGAAGCCTTCCAGACCACCTTCGCTTACGCCAAAGCGAGCAAAGAACTCATCGTTCATTTCTGGCAGAGCCGGCCCTTCAACCTTGTGTACCTTGCAGGCAAACTCAACAGCCTGACCAGCCAGATCTTCCGCTTGATAATCTTCAGGGAACGTCACAGACAGTACTTTTTCTTCGCCGGCAGAGACACCAACCAGACCGTCTTCAAAACCTGGAATCATACGGCCGGAACCCAGTTCCAGAGTAGAATTCTCAGCGCTGCCACCTTCGAAGGCTTCGCCATCTTTAGTACCAACGTAATCAAAAGTCAGACGGTCGCCCTGCTCAGCAGCACGCTCAACCACCTCAAAGGTGTTGCTCTGCTTGCGCAGGGTTTCGATCATTTCGTCGATGTCGGATTCCTGAACTTCAGCAACCGGACGCTCTACGATAATGTCTTTGAATTCGTTCAGAGCGATTTCTGGATACACCTCGAAAGTGGCAACGAAAGTAAAACCTTCATCGTTATCAGACTTCGCTTCTACAGAAGGTGCGCCCGCTGGATTCAGCTTCTGTTCTGTGATGGCTTCGATGAAAGAGGATTGCATCATCTCACCAAGCACTTCTTGTCTGGCGCCTTCGCCGTAACGACGCTTAACCACTTTCATCGGGACTTTACCTGGACGGAAGCCGTCCAGACGCACGCGGCGGGAAAGGTCCTGCAGACGCTTGTTCACTTCGTTGTTAATGTCTTCAACAGCAACAGTGATGGTCAGCTTACGCTCAATACCGGTGGTTTCTTCAAGAGAGAATTGCATTTTTGTTCCTCAACACCAAACCTGTGTAGCAAAGGGTCAAAAGGCGCATAGGCTAGCAAAGATGACCGATAATGCACAGGCACTTTTCAGGCATCACTTACTACACAGATTGCAGAAAGGTCAGGAATTATTATTCATTCCGGCTCCCTGCAGAATGTGCACTACTCTCACTTTTCTCCAGCAAAAACCGTCAGATTGAAAGGCTGTTAATGATAAGCAACGTTTAGAAGCTGTTCATAATCTTTCTGCGAGCCGAAAACGATCATGAACCACTTCTTAGACCCCTGACACAGCAGCCCTGGCCCAGCTTTCTACCCATCAATCTGTCACGTTTCTCCGAAGCCAAGGACTAGTAGGTCCATACGCCCCCATCAGGGCAGTTTCTTTGGATGAAACATACAAAAACGGGGATAAGCATGCTTATCCCCGTTAATGATTGGTGCGGATGGAGAGACTCGAACTCTCACGCCTTTCGGCACTGGTACCTAAAACCAGCGTGTCTACCAATTCCACCACATCCGCTCACAATGCTTCCATAGCGCACGCGAAACACTGTAATTTTCTAGCTTCCATCTCTTACAGTTACATAGAGAGATAAAAGTGTAATTTGGGGTGGACGAAGGGGATCGAACCCTCGACCGCCGGAATCACAATCCGGAGCTCTACCAACTGAGCTACGCCCACCACTGCAAGCGAAGTGCAGACTATTCAAATTCTTTCAAAGAATCAAGAGCTGATTATCAAACTCTTTTATAGCCTACCAAAATGGCGCGCCCGGCAGGATTCGAACCTGCGACCATCCGCTTAGAAGGCGGATGCTCTATCCGACTGAGCTACGGGCGCTTAACCGTTAAAATTGGTCGGGGTAGAGAGATTCGAACTCCCGACATCCTGCTCCCAAAGCAGGCGCGCTACCAGACTGCGCTATACCCCGTTATCTTTACGAAACTCCTGCAAAACACTAAGAAATGTTCGCTGGACAACGGCGACGAATACTACTCACAAGCGGATAGTTCGTCAATTCCCTTGTCAAAATTTAAGAGTTAACCAACCAACAGGTTAGTGTTATCAGGTTATCAATCTGGTTGTCGGAATGCCAACGCGATTTTCAAGGGTAAGCACCAAACCACATGAAATCATATTTCATATGATCGGGTACTTAAAAGGAATGCCATAAAGCGGCAGTCACTGATAAACTTACGTGCTCTACGATTTTAATGATAACGAATACCAATTTCGCGCTTTCTAACAACCATCCTGTGCGTGGTTATACCAATGTCGTTTTTAAATTGTGGAGTGAGCAAGTTATTTTGGGCGACTGGGCAAGGCAAAGCGACGAGTCATAGCCGTAGCTATGGCGAGGAACTTCAACGCAGATCCAGTCGCCCAAAATGGCTGCACAGCCCATAATTTAAAAACAGAATTGGTATTAGTTAGGTAGAAGCATGGTCAGGAAGTTCGATTGGTATGATGTCAGAGACAGGCCCCAGCATCTATGACAGCAAGAATTATTGATGGCAAAGCCATCGCCCTGCAATTAACCGATTCCATTGCCGAAAAGGTTAGCCGACGCACCCAGCAAGGGCTTCGTCCACCCGGACTTGCTGTTATTTTGATTGGAGATGATCCTGCTTCAAAAATTTATGTTGGCAAAAAGCGTCAAGACTGTGAACGAGTGGGCTTCAAATCCATTTCTCACGACTTGCCCGCCAGCACCGGCGAAAAACATTTACTGGATCTGATCGATGCACTGAATAATGATTCAGAGATTGATGGCATTCTTGTCCAGCTGCCTTTACCTGAACATATTAATAGCGAGCTGGTCATAGAACGCATCCGCCCGGATAAAGATGTTGATGGTTTTCATCCATACAACATTGGTCGCTTGGTTCAACGCATCCCTCTTCTTCGTCCCTGCACGCCAAAAGGAGTAATGACCCTACTCGAAAGCACCGGCGAAGCTATCCGCGGTAAAAATGCGGTGATCGTTGGCGCCTCCAATATTGTTGGCCGCCCGATGACCATGGAGCTACTGCTGGCAGGCTGCACCACCACCACAGCTCACCGATTCACTGACAACCTGGCGGCCGAAGTGGCCCGGGGCGACATTCTGGTAGTCGGTGCAGGTAAACCCGGCTTAGTGAAAGGTGAGTGGGTAAAGAAAGGCGCTGTTGTTATTGATATTGGCATCAATCGCATGGACGACGGCCGACTGGTGGGTGATATTGAGTTTGAAACTGCCAAGGAAAGAGCCTCCTGGATCACACCAGTACCGGGCGGCGTTGGCCCAATGACCGTCGCCACTCTACTGGAGAACACCCTGTACGCCGCCGAACATTTGCACGATTAACGTGCTTTGTCTGAGTTGATTGGCAAGTCAACTCAGACAAATTCTCCTTTTAAATTACCTCACCCGCTCTTCCTCAGCAATTTCCTGACATTCTGCCTCTTGTGCAATCTGCCCCAAATGCGCAGAGTCTGATGCCAGCGGACTCAGAGGACAGGGAATCACTATCTCTTCTTCAATTGGAACCTGATCTACCGGTTCGACAGTCTCTTCTACTGCAACTGACTGACCAATCTGGTTCACAAGCCTGAACGAAAAGAAAACAGCCAGCAGGGAAAACACAACCCCACCAATCGCCTGCCCGGATAACACACCAAAGGCACCATCCATTTTCCCGCCCACCATGATAAACGGCACCGTACCAATAGTGGCCTTCCCCCAATTAAATAACGTGGACCAGCCAGGCTTACCCAGATTATTAAACGACGCATTTGCAACAAACAAAGCACCGTTAAAGACAAAACTGATGGCAATCCATGTGCAGAAAAAATGGATAATCTGTGACGCCTCCCCTTTCGTACTGAAAAGCACAACAAGAGAGTCCTGCACTAGAAATACAACTATGGAAACAACGGTTATATATACCGTTGAAAAAAGATAGGCGTTTTTGAGGCTTTGCTTTACCCGATCGATTAACAGGGCACCATAATTTTGGCCAACGATCGGACCAATGGCACCCGACAGGGCAAACACCACCCCAAAAGCGACAGGGGTTATACGCCCGATAATCGCATAGCCTGCGACGATACCATCACCAAAGCCTGAAATCTCCCGCATAACCAGCACAGAGCTGATTGGCATTGCCAGATTGGTGAGAATAGCGGGTATCGCAATACGCAGAATGTCGCCTATATCCCGATAAAACTGCTGCAGATTTACCCTGCCCAGCAACTGGTGAACCTTGATAACGCCGTAAGCAGATGTACAGAAAATAGTCAGTCGAGCACAAACAGAAGCGATCGCAGCACCTTCTATGTCCATATCCAGCATGAAAATAAACACCGGATCCAACACTGCATTGACAGCCCCACCGGCTAACGTGGATGCCATCGATCGTTTTGCATCCCCCACAGCCCTTAGTGCTGCACCAAAACACATGGCAATTGCCAACACAGGCATCGAAGGAATCATGATATTCAGGTATTGAACAGCCAGAGCATGAACCTCACCTTGAGCACCCACCAGATCCAAAAGTTCCGGGATGTACATCCAGACCACCAAAGCAATCACACTGGTGGACAGCGCGCCAAGAATGCCCGTATTTGCCAAAAACTGACAAGCACGATCCCGCTCACGAGCACCGATCGACTTTGACAGCAATGCCCCCGTGGCAATAGAGAGCCCGATACCAATTGATGTGGTGACAAATAAGACGGTGCTCGCATACCCAACAGCGGCTGCAAGAAATTTCTCCCCCAACAGACTAAGAAAAAACAGATCCAGCATATCCACCACAAAAAGCGCAGTAATACCAACGGCATTACTCAAGCTCATTACAGTGATATGCCGCATGGTTGAGCCGCGGGTAAAACGGGCATGAGGCATAATCGGCCTGTCGTGTTATCAACATTGAAAGGATGAAATCGGGAGTGACGATATACCCAAAGGATTTCAAGTTGCTACGCGGCGGCAAGTGAGCGAAGCCTTTAGGCCCTCGGGTCCCGTGAGCCTACAAATAGTAGGTGATCGGGGTGAGCGAGCGCAGCCAACAAAGTAGCAACTTGAAAGGCGCTGGGTATATTAAAAATTCTTACTGAACATAGCACCAACTTCTCATTCAGAACACTGGTCAGCATACATCTTACAAACTGCAGTCGCGGGGAAGCAGTCTCAAAATCATTACCAAGCTGCGATAGACGTTTTTTTTGTTCTGGGCATATGATCCACTTTAGAAAATGTTACCTCTCATCAATCGAACCTCAGAAAGTAACATCGATAGATCAAACATTCCCAAATAACACAACGCTTATGAACGAAATGCAAACCATGAAAATTCCTGATGAGCCTATCATAAAAGCCTTTCCATACACCCAAGACCCTGAAGTCAAAAAAATGGCATAGCTCATGCTTACATTTTTTGTAATGTGTCGATTGGGATTTAAGGGAATAAATTCAGAGCCGACACATAATACCCTCGTAAATTTTGAGTATTTCAGTAATGAACAAACCAACACGCAGCTGCATGGAAGCCTACCTGAGACAGATGGGCATTATGAAGTTGCCAGCGAACCCTCAAGAGCTTGAAAAAGAGTACTACCGCCAGATTTACAAGGTACAATCTCGGGAAACGGCTCTAACCATACCCACAACCAAAACCGCCAACCGCCGGCACGCACAAACCAGAACAAATATTGCCCGGTAAACCCGCTATGAGCCCGTTACATCTGAACCCAATTGCCGCTCCAGTCGTCTTTGCCGGGTAATGCCATCAATGGTGAAGATGATCAGGGCAGTCCAAATTAAGCCAAAGCTCATCAGCTGTACTTGCCCAAGGGGCTCTCCATAAAGAAAAACACCCACCAAAAATGATATAGAAGGTGCCAGATACTGCATAATGCCCAAAACGGTCATTGAAAGTGCTCTCGCTGCTATGTTGAACAACACCAGAGGCACTGTTGTGATGAATCCAGCCAACGATAACAATAAGGCGTTTTCGGGGTCAGCGAACCTGAACGAGTGCTCATCATTACCTGCCAGCCAGATAAAATAAACAGCCACTATTGGCATCAGCAGCAACGTTTCCACTGCCAGACCTGCAGCAGCATCCACATTAAGCCTTTTTCGAAGCAACCCATAAAATGCAAAACACAGCGGTAAAGCAAGAGCAACCCAGGGCAATTTACCCAAATAGAAAATCTGCAATAATACGGCAGCTAAGGCAAAAAACACCGCGAGAGCCTGTGCCCTGCTCAGACGCTCACCAAAGAAGCAGTACCCCATCAAAACGATAAAAAGTGGGTTGATGTAATACCCCAGACTGGTCTCCAAAATTCGATCGTTAGTGACCCCCCAGATAAAAATGAGCCAGTTTGCCGCAATCAACAGGGATGTCAGAGCCAGACCACCCAGTAACCTGGGCGTTTTAAGAATATCGATCAACACACTCAGTTGCCGTCGGCACAACAAAAACACCAACAGCAATATCGATGACCAGAAAACTCGATGCCCCAATACCTCAAGGGGAGGCACCTGCTCCAAAAATTTAAAATAAATAGGGATAAGGCCCCATAAAACAAAAGCACCAGCAGCAGACGCCAGGCCTGATTGATTCTCAGCGAGTTTCACCCGTCCCCCGAATTCTGGCTAATAGGACCATGAACCAGATAAAAGAAATAACAGAAAATATTTTTATGGTATAAAACCCTATCCTGTATATCACAGGGTGGACATTTGCACTACAAACCCATTGTTTATTTATAATTCTCTGGGGCTCACCCACAAAAAAGCCCGCATTTAAGGCGGGCTTGGCTGCGAAGAAGAATCGTTACTCAAAGATGATTCGACCTTTATTCTTATCCAGCATTCTATCACCAACGTACTTTACCTCATCCAGATCATCCATAGATTTGAATGGGCCATTGGCATCACGGTGCTTCACAATCTCCATGGCAATTCTGGGGCCAACACCGAGCAAACCATCATCAAGCTGCTCTACCGTTGCTTCGTTAATATTAATCTTCGTCTTATCGTGTGAGTGCTTGGGCCCTGCAGCAAAAGAACTGACACTAAAGAATGTAACGATCAAAAAAACTAATGATTTTAAATTCATCTCAAATACTCCTTGATTCTGATAATGAACTGTTACCCTGAGGAGCAATTGACGTCATCTTGACTCATTGCTCCTTCTAAAATCATTAAAGCAACCTAACCATTAAGATCAATGACAGATTGCGCTGTTTTGACCAGAGGTCTGAAACCTCAACCCACTGGCGCCAAGCCCAGAATCTCATCCTTAAAGGTCTTGCTGGGTGGAGTTTCTCCAATCCATACCCGCAAAATCAAATTGAACAGGCGTTTATCGGCAGCAATCATTCCTTTTTCTTCACCTGCGATCTCGATTCTCACACCTTGATCTGGCAAATACTCAAACACTGCTTGATCACCCCTTTTCATCGAGCCATCCACTAGCGCAAGCAGTTCGGCGATCTCATCTTTCATTTCTTCCTGCTCAGCAGGCGGAGTGTTCAGCTGAATTGACTCATAAAAAGCATTAGCAATACGACGAGCACTCATTTTGGAAACCAGCATCACAAACGCCATGCGCTGATAACCTTGAGATGCGTAGATCTCTTCAGGATTACTGGTTGGCTCTGCAAGGTACAGGGCACCGATATACCCTTTCACCATTAAATACCAGGAGCGGACGGAGGCCCCTTGCAGGTAGATTTCAGAGTCTCCTCCATCCGCAGAGATAACATCCGGCAGATCATAATCATTAACAATCAAGGCGTTTGCCGACATGGGCAACGTGATAAGAAAAATTGCACCGAGCAGAAGCTGACGAGTCATCTGGACTAACATACATCGTTCCTTATTATTATTGGTACCATTAGTACTGCACAGGTACTCACTGGGTAACAGAATACCCTCTGTTGACAAGCACATTTTAACGGAGAGCGTCAGTTAATTGCCAGAACTGTAATGCAAACCAACGCATAAAAATGCTGATTGATGACCACTGGTCATCTTATCAAACTGCCTTAAGCCAGAGCTTTCAAACTCGACCATAATAAATAATACCACCCATTGAAAAACCTGAATAAGGCTCAACATTGATAGCTAGAACCGTTATTCAGATCGCTGACGCCATCAGCAACAGAACTCCCAACGTTTTTTCTCTTAACCAGCTTATTGCAGATATATCATGACAGATCAGGACTCCAACAATCCCGAAGTACTACTCGGGGATGAAGAAAACCAGGAACCTGGTACAGGACTGGTTCTCCCAAATCAGGCTTTGCCTGACAAACTTTACCTTATTCCGGTATCAAACCGGCCATTCTTCCCTGCTCAGGTTCAGCCACTGGTATTCAGTAACAAAGAGTGGGGAGAAACTCTCCAACGCGTGGGTCAGAGCACTCATAAAGCCGTAGGCCTCAGCTTTGTCAGCAGAATGTCGGAGGATGATATTGCGCCAGACGACTTCCCTGAAGTGGGCTGCGTGGTCAAAATCCATAATATTGTGTCCGAACATGATCAGGTGCAATTCATCGCCCTGGGCATGCAACGATTCAGAATTCGGCAATGGCTCCGCCGTCGTCCACCTTATCTGGTTCAGGTGGAGTATCTCGATAACACCGAAGACAACAGCGATGAAGTCAAAGCTTATGCGCTGGCACTGATTCAGGCGATCAAAGAGTTGATCCCACTGAATCCGCTCTACAGTGAGGAGCTGAAAAACTATCTCAACCGGTTCAGCCCAAAAGACCCATCCCCACTCGCTGACTTCGCAGCCGCTATTACTACTGCGCCTGGCCAGGAGTTGCAGGAAGTACTGGAAACCCTTCCCGTCCAGCGACGCATGGAAAAAGTACTGGTCTTGATTCGTAAAGAGCAGGAAGTTGCCCGACTGCAAAGTGAAATCAATGCGGAAGTGAATCGCAAAATCAGCACCCACCAGCGGGAGTTCTTTCTAAAAGAACAGCTCAAAGTTATTCAGAAAGAGCTGGGCATCTCCAAAGACGACCGCACCGCTGAAATCGAAGAGTTTCAGCAGCGCATGGAACCCATGGTGGTGCCCGAGCACGCCAAAAGTAAAATAGATGATGAACTGAAAAAACTGTCCATTCTGGAGACGGGTTCTCCAGAATACGCCATCTGCCGGAATTATCTGGACTGGGCTACCTCTATCCCCTGGGGCATCTATTCAGAAGACAACCTTGATCTGCCTCAGGCGCGGCAGGTACTCAGCTCAGATCACGACGGCCTTGAAGACGTCAAAGATCGTATTGTTGAATTTCTTGCGGTCGGTGCTTACAAAAAAGAAATTGCCGGCTCCATCATGCTGCTAGTAGGCCCTCCCGGTGTGGGCAAAACCTCCATTGGCAAATCTGTTGCCAAGGCATTGGATCGAAAATTCTATCGCTTCAGTTTGGGCGGCATGCAGGATGAGGCAGAAATAAAAGGACATCGTCGTACTTATATTGGCGCTATGCCCGGAAAACTGGTTCAGGCCTTTAAAGAAGTCGAAGTGGCTAATCCGGTCATCATGCTGGATGAGATTGATAAAATCGGTGCTTCTTATCGCGGCGATCCTGCTTCTGCCCTTTTGGAAGTGCTGGACCCCGAACAAAATGCGGAGTTTCTGGACCATTATCTGGATATGCGCATTGATCTCTCAAAAGTGCTCTTTATCTGCACAGCGAACCAGATGGATACCATCCCCGGCCCGTTAAGAGACCGAATGGACGTCATTCGTCTATCCGGTTACATTGCAGAAGAAAAAGTCGCCATAGCCAAAAATCATCTATGGCCTAAGCAATTGAAAAAAGCAGGTCTGAAGAAAGGCCAGCTAAAAATATCGGACGCCATTTTCCGCAAGATCATTGATGGCTACGCCCGTGAATCCGGCGTGCGCCATCTGGAAAAGCTACTGCAAAAAATTATCCGTAAAACAGTCGTTCGCTTTCTGGAAAACGATGAGAGCAAACTCAGCGTCACTGGCAAAAACCTTGAGGAATTTCTGGGCGCGCCTTACTTCCGCCCGGATAAAACGCTGGAAGGTGCTGGTATCGTTACCGGCCTTGCCTGGACGTCGATGGGTGGCGCCACATTACCGGTGGAAGCCTGCTTAATTCATCAACAAAGGGCTGGCTTCAAACTGACCGGCAAGCTTGGCGATGTCATGAAAGAGTCTGCTGAGATTTCTCACAGCTACATGACCAGCAACGCCAAAAAATACAGCGTGCCCGAAGACTTTCTCAAGAATGCCTTTATCCACTTGCACGTACCGGAAGGTGCCACGCCAAAAGACGGCCCCAGTGCCGGCGTTACCATGACAACTGCACTGATCTCACTGGCTCGCGACATCAAACCGTTAAAGAATCTTGCCATGACCGGTGAATTGACACTGACCGGTCAAGTGCTGGCTGTCGGTGGTATTCGGGAAAAGGTCATTGCTGCACGGCGACAGAATATCAAAACCCTGATACTGCCAGATGACAATCGCAGAGACTTTGACGAACTGCCCGACTACATCCGCGAAGGACTCACCGTGCATTTCGCCCAAAAGTACGACGATGTGTTTAAAGTCGCCTTCCCTAGCCCAAGCGCTAAGAAAAGTGCCGGTAAGCGCATTAAAAAATAAATGTTAAAAAATCACCATTAAAAAAGCGCCATCCGAAGATGGCGCTTTTTACTTCACTATCATAGCAGCGGTAACTAATACCGTTTGGACACGCTAGTGAGCATCCTTAGTATGGTCCCACTTCATAAATCCCGCCACATTTTATAAGACATTTATCGTCTATAAAAAACACCTGAAATCAGGTTCAGTGCTTTGCTGCCGCTAGGAGGCTGACCGAGAATAGCGCCCGTAGCGAGGATGGTAGAAAATTGAGGATAAAAATTCTGTTTTGTGAAGTGAATAGTGGTGCTATTTGCTGAACAAAACGGAATCTTTAGACCAATTTACTACCACCGCAGTAGGGCAACCTATTCTCGGTCAGCCTCCTAGATAGCTTTTTACCGTCGCAACAATCGCTTGCGTCTGGCTGTCAATTTCAAGGTTGATTCGATCACCCACCTGAGAAGTGCCAAAGCACGTCACCTTTAGCGTTTCGGGGATTAAGTGCACACAGAAACGATCATCTTCCACCTTATCGCCAATGGTAAGACTGCAACCATTTAAGGAAACATAACCTTTAGAAAGAATATAATCTTTCCATTTCGAATCAAATTTGAAGAAGATGGTGACGTTATTTTCTTCTTTAATAACGTCGCATATCTCAACTGTGTCGTGAATATGACCAGACAACAGGTGTCCGCCAATCTCATCACCAAACCGTGCCGCCCGTTCGATATTAACCTTACTGCCTTCCTCAATAACACCAAGGTTAGTGACCCGCAATGTCTCCTTCATCGCATCAAAACTGACACCGTTCTGATCAAAAGCGACAACCGTTAGACAACAACCATTCACCGCAATACTCGCACCGATCTCAAGCTTGTCCAGAAGCTCTGGCGGCAGCTGCACCGTAATACGATTAAGCTCATTAAACTTTTCAATCCGGCTAACGGGAAAATAGCCTTTCACAATGCCTGTAAACATACACTACTTCGCTTATGACTTAATAAATCTTATGGCCGTCTTGAGCGCAGACAATGCACCAATCGTTCAAGAGCAACCAGACTGTCTGGGGTATAATTTCGGTGATTCCGGTTTGATAAAATATCTTCTGGTGATTCCATGACCACACTGGCCACTTCTTCTTCCTGCAACACCAGAGGCCCATCATAGCAGCAGGTGTACACCCTGCCCCAGACCTGACAATCATCATTCTGAAAATAAAAGTGGAAGTGGGGAGTAATCTTGACACCTTCAATCCCCATCTCTTCAGACAATTCCCGGGAGGCAGCCAGATCATAGCTCTCCCCTTCGGTGACCACTCCGCCAGTTGCCGGATCATAGTAGCCCGGGTAGATATCTTTGTTCAGAGTGCGTTCCTGAACATACAACTGACCTTCGCTGTTAAACACGAACACGTATGTTGCTCGATGACAAAGCGCCTCTTCTCGCATTTGCCCTCTGGGCACCGCCCCTAAGACAAAATTGTGATCATCTACGACCACCACACTCTCTACTAAAGAGTCTACAGACGTTTCCACAGACGGTTGTACCTCTTGCTGACCAGGCATCGAGATCTCCTGTTGCTGTCATCGTTTTTTATTATGAC
This sequence comes from uncultured Endozoicomonas sp., assembly GCF_947495845.1. GTDB lineage: Bacteria > Pseudomonadota > Gammaproteobacteria > Pseudomonadales > Endozoicomonadaceae > Endozoicomonas. The sequence continues at coordinate 28,041 of NZ_CANMAO010000005.1, forward strand.
AACATCTTATATCAAGGGAATATTGAGCGGAAAGAGAAATTAAGAAGAAAAATTGGCCTGATGGCTCGATTAACGTTGATCCCTATGAAGATGACAGAGTAACGGATCATATTCAAGACTGACCAACACCCAATAAAAACAGTATGATAAAACAGGCAAGTGCATCATTTACTGCACACTTTACTCCACGACTTACTCCACAATTTACTCCACAACAGCGCAAAGGAACCGATACAAACTACGTTCTGCACTCTACATTTATCAGACGGCAGAATGATTGATTCAGCATCTCCAAAGGGGGCAGAATGAGCCAAACCAATAATGTAGTCTCCACCACCGTCAATCCGGTTGGCACCATGCGCGTGCTATCGAGCCGGGAAGTTCACAGCCTGCAGGATAACTCCAAAGCGGGCTTGCACCGACTGTTTCGCCAGTGTGCTCTGGCCGTGTTAAGTGATGAAATGGAAGGCGACAGCGCTGAAGAGCTGCTGCAATCCTATACCGATTTTGATATTCGCATTATTCAGGAACACCGCGGGCTTAAGCTCGAACTGATCAACGCCCCCGCTTCCGCCTTTGTCGATAACAAACTGATTCGCGGCGTCAGAGAAAACCTGTTTTCTGTTCTGCGAGACATTCTCTACGTCTCCTCGCTGGTACCGCACAAAGAGAACGATGAAGCCGTCAGCTCCTCCGATATCACTCACCAGGTGTTTGAGGTCCTTCGTCACGCCAATGCCTTTATCACCAAACAGACGCCGGATATTGTTGTCTGCTGGGGCGGTCACTCCATCGGTCGAGACGAGTACAAATACACCAAACTGGTTGGCTATCAGCTGGGGCTGCGCAGAATGAATATCTGCACAGGTTGTGGCCCCGGTGCCATGAAAGGCCCAATGAAAGGTGCTTATATTGGCCATGCGAAACAACGCATCAGCAGAGGCCGTTTTATCGGTTTAACGGAGCCGGGCATCATCGCGGCTGAATCTCCGAATCCCATCGTTAACGAACTGATCATTATGCCGGACATTGAAAAACGTCTGGAAGCCTTTGTCCGTCTCGGCCATGGCATCATTGTATTTCCCGGTGGCCCGGGCACCTGCGAAGAAATCCTCTACCTGCTGGGAATCCTCTTACATCCGGATAATCAGGATATCCCCCTCACCCTGATACTCACTGGCCCGGCAGGCTCTGAAGCCTATTTTGAACAGATCGATGAATTTATTGGCAACACCCTCGGCGTTGCAGCCCAGAACAAATACGAAATCATCGTTAACGATCCTGCTAAAGTGGCAACTCTTATGGCCAAAGGACTGGAAAAAGTCACCCGCTTCCGCCGAAGCCAGAACGATGCCTATTACTTCAACTGGCTGTTAAAGGTGGATCAGGAATTCCAACATCCTTTTGATCCAACCCATGAGAACATGGCCGCACTGGATTTACACAGCAACCTGCCACCACACCAACTGGCGGCCAATCTTCGCCGTGTGATGTCCGGCATTGTTGCCGGCAATATAAAAGAAGACGGGGTCAATCTGATTCGACAAAAAGGACCTTATCGACTGAGCGGCGAACCAGAGCTGATGAAGCAAATGGATAAGCTTCTACAGTCGTTTGTAGACCAGCATCGTATGAAGCTACCGGGCAGCCACTACGAACCCTGCTACGAAATAGTTGAAGGGTGATACAAAATATCTTGTAAAATATTTGCTGTTTTTTCAGGCAGCGCAAGACTCCCTGAAAAAACAGCCTGACAAATTAACCAAGGAGAGCCGACAGCATTAACCGATATAAAATGAATTACCAGCTAATACTTTCAAAGTTTTCGTTTGGTTTTCATTGATTTTGCTGCATATGCCATCAGCCTGCTTAGAAAGAGCAGAAACCTCTAACCCGCCAATAGACCTTAATGGCACTAGTGCCACACAAATCAGCATATGATTGAAAAGAGGAAAGTGATCCCCTTTTTCTGTAATAACATCTTGTTCAATTCCCTTCCTCACAAGATCTCTCTCACACTCAAGAATATTTCTTTTCAATTTACGTTCTTTGTTCATCTTATCAAGCGCCGTTTCTTCTTTATTAGCTGAGCCACCCTGAGCTGCCAATGTGTCTGCATAAATAACTTCGCTTACAGGTTCACGCATCTGGTCAAGGTATTCTCCGGCAAACTCTAACGTCTTTATAGATTTCACCACTATTTCACTGCCAGCATTTGAAGAAGCTTCTCCAGATATCACGTCATTACTTTCACCAGCTTCTGCTCCGGTTTGATATTTTTTCAATTGATCAACGGCATCTTTACAGAAGTCACTAGCCTCTTTATAAGGCTCATTATATAGAATCGCATCTTTTATACCCAAGGCTAACCGAGAAGAAGCAGACAGGTTTTCCGGAAACTTTTTATAATTCTCCAGATACGCCAACCGCAGCTCACTGACCGCCCTCTCTTTAGACAAAAGCGGTAGCTTTGTATCAGGGTGACGCATTAACATTAAAAAATTACCCGCATCTGGGGAATAAATCTTTGACAAAATACCCGAGCACGGCGAAGTTTTACCCAATGAAATAAAAGGAGAATTCAGAGCCTGAACGGACTTACTATTCTCTGACGTGTCATGAAATCGCACGATCTCACTTTGATGCAAACCCAATGAAAGCTCTCCCTCGGAGCCTTCGTTTTTAAGCCACCCAACGCTTTCGCTAGCGCCTGACATCATATTTAAGCTAGTCACCGAATACCCAGTAGCGCCATACGCTTTTAGCCTATTATCTTTTTCTGGATATTGTCCATTCAGATTTGGAGCTCTGAAATATCCCTGTTCAGCCAGCTCTCTGATCGTTTGATCAGACAAATCCGGGTGAAAAGCAACTTGCTCGCAGTAGAATGAATCCTGTCGCGCCTTCACACCAAGATCACCAACCGTTTTATGCCCCTCTTCGCTATGGATTACAGCTATATTTCTATCCTTCAATTCTTTGATAGGCAATCGCCCATACTTTGGGAGTTCATTTTCATCTATAAATTGGATCTCAGAATTCAAACAAGATAAAGTCTGACCTCTTATTTTTACCACATCACCAAATGACAACGCACCTCTTTCTATCCTGGATCCCGATATATGTACCACATTAACGAAATAAGCCTGATCTTTAGGCACATCAAAGGTGGCAATTGAAAAGTACTTATCACCTAAACACTTACCCTTTGGATTTATTGGATCACCAGTCGTAAATTTCTTTGGGGGCGAGGTATAGGCAATACCAAAAGACGAATGATTACCCATCAAACTTACTAGCATTTCAGTTTTGACCTCTCTATTGACTGGTTCAAATTGTTTAAACCGGCATTAATATCTTCTATATTGATCAGATGATCAGAAACAAGTTCCCCGTTTGGCCACCTTTCATCAACAATACTCGTAACTATCAGACCAGACGCTGGCTGACACCCCATTCACTAAAAAAATAGTGGTTATTTCGGTCTTTACTTAACTTGAAATGTACGTTCCGCTATACTGCCCGCGCCGCCAGTGCTTTAACTGCCTGATAATTATCAACATCATTGCGTGAGCACTGGCCAAGATTTCACCTTGGAACGTCTGACGAGCCTACCCAATAATCACAATGGTTCGTCGAAGGATCGCCCAAGAGCCTGCCACAGATGATGAGGGTAGAACTCGTGTTAGAAGCATACAGAAAACACGTCGAAGAGCGTGCACAGGAAGGTGTCCCACCTAAGCCCCTGAGCGCAGAACAGGTACAAGGCCTGGTTGAACTGCTGAAAACCCCACCCGCCGGTGAAGAAGCGTACCTTCTTGACCTGCTGGAAAACCGTATTCCTCCCGGTGTTGATGAAGCCGCTTACGTAAAAGCCGGTTTCCTGTCCGCCATCGTCAAGGGCGAAACAGAATCCCCACTGGTCGACAATAAAAAAGCCGTTGAATTACTGGGCATGATGCTGGGCGGTTACAACATCGAAACTCTGATTGAACTGCTGGACAACGCCGAACTGGCAGAACTGGCTGCAGAACAGTTAAAGAGCACACTATTGGTATTCGATTCTTTCCACGATGTGGAAGAAAAAGCCAAAGCCGGTAACCAGCACGCTCAAGCAGTATTGCAATCCTGGGCGGACGCTGAATGGTTCACCAAGCGTGACGCGGTGCCAGAAAGCATCAAAGTGGCGGTATTCAAAGTCACCGGCGAAACCAACACGGACGATCTGTCCCCTGCTCCAGACGCCTGGTCCCGCCCAGATATCCCTCTGCACGCTCGCGCTGCTTACAAAATGACCCGCGATGGTCTTGAGCCAGAAGAACACGGCGTGACCGGCCCTCTGAAGCAAATCGAAGAGATCAAGAGCAAAGGTCTGCCCGTTGCTTTTGTGGGCGACGTTGTGGGTACCGGTTCTTCCCGTAAGTCCGCCACTAACTCTGTACTGTGGTTCTTCGGCGATGATATGCCTGGCGTACCCAACAAGCGTGCTGGCGGTATCTGCATCGGTGCCAAAGTAGCTCCTATCTTCTTCAACACCATGGAAGATGCTGGCGCACTGGTTTTCGAAGCACCCGTAGACAAAGTGAACATGGGTGACGTGATTGAAATCCGTCCATACGACGGCAAGATTCTATCTGAGTCCGGCGAAGTTCTGTCCGAATTCACCTTTAAATCCGACGTCATTCTGGACGAAGTTCAGGCAGGCGGCCGGATAAACCTGATCATCGGTCGTGGTCTCACTGACAAAGCCCGTGAAGCGCTGAAGTTAGGTCATTCAGACATCTTCCGTCGTCCAGTGGCACCAAAAGAGTCCACTCACGGCTTTACCCTTGCTCAGAAAATGGTTGGTAAGGCCTGCGGTGTTGAAGGCGTTCGTCCTGGTCAATACTGCGAACCTAAGATGACCACCGTTGGCTCTCAGGACACCACTGGCCCAATGACCCGTGATGAACTGAAAGATCTGGCGTGTCTGGGCTTCTCTTCTGATCTGGTGATGCAGTCTTTCTGTCACACGGCTGCTTATCCAAAACCAGTGGACGTGGAAACTCACCACACACTGCCCGACTTCATCATGAACCGTGGCGGTGTTGCCCTGCGCCCTGGCGACGGCATCATCCACAGTTGGCTGAACCGTATGCTGCTGCCGGATACTGTTGGTACTGGCGGTGACTCGCACACCCGTTTCCCACTGGGTATTTCCTTCCCGGCGGGTTCTGGTCTGGTTGCTTTTGCAGCGGCTACCGGTGTTATGCCACTGGATATGCCAGAATCCATTCTGGTTCGCTTCAAAGGTGAAATGCAGCCGGGCATCACCCTCCGTGATCTAGTTCATGCCATTCCACTGTACGGCATCAAGCAAGGTCTGCTCACCGTCGAGAAAAAAGGCAAGAAGAACGCCTTCTCTGGTCGTGTACTGGAAATCGAAGGTCTTGAAAGCCTTACTGTTGAGCAGGCATTTGAACTGTCTGATGCTTCCGCAGAGCGTTCTGCAGCGGGTTGTACCATCACCCTGTCTGAAGAATCCATCACGGAATATCTGAACTCCAACATCACCATGCTGCGCTGGATGATCAGCGAAGGTTATGGCGATCGTCGTACCATTGAGCGTCGTGCACGTAAGATGGAAGAATGGCTGGCGAACCCAACCATGATGCGGGCAGATAAAGATGCCGAGTACGCTGAAATCGTCGAAATCGATCTGGCCGACATCAAAGAGCCAATCCTCTGCGCACCAAACGATCCAGACGACGCACGTACACTGTCTGATGTTGCCGGTGACAAAGTGGACGAAGTCTTCCTGGGCTCCTGCATGACCAACATTGGTCATTTCCGAGCTGCCGGTAAACTGCTGGAGCAGAATCACGAGCCGCTGAAGACCCGCTTCTGGATGTCTCCTCCTACTAAGATGGACAAGGCGCAGCTGGAAGAAGAAGGTTACTACGAAATCTACAACGACAACGGTGTTCGCACAGAAATTCCGGGTTGTTCACTGTGCATGGGTAACCAGGCTCGCGTAGAGCCCGGTGCGACTGTACTGTCTACCTCTACCCGTAACTTCCCGAACCGTTTGGGTGATGGCGCTAACGTATACCTCTGCTCTGCAGAGCTGGCTTCTGTGGGCGCGATTATGGGCAAGATTCCGACTACTGAAGAGTACATGGAATACGCCAGCAATCTGAAATCCATGTCTGCGGACATCTATCAGTACCTGAACTTTGACCGTGTTGAGTCTTATCAGAAAGCGGCAGATGACATTATTGCCAAAGCTGGTTAATCAGACAACGATGTCAATGTAAATCCAAAGCCCCTGATCTTCAGGGGCTTTTTATTACAGCGCTTTTTATTGCAGAGCTTTTTATTACAGAGCATTTATGAACAACACCCAAAAACCCACACCAGAATCACTCTTTACCCCGGAGTTGACTCGGTGGATCAAAGACAATATTCCACTACTGAACAATATGGATGTCAGCTTTGATCAGTTTCAGGATGGAGAGCTAACCATCAGCTGCCCGCTAGAGCCCAATATTAACGACAAAGGCACTGCTTTTGGCGGAAGCATTGCTGCACTGGCCACCATTTGCGGCTGGCTTTACACGACACTTTACGCACGCACAATAGTAAAAGAATGCGCTGCCGTGATTGCTGATTCACAAATGACCTATCACGCGCCCGGCACAGACAGAATCATCGCAAAGTGCCAGGCTCAGGTTCCAGAAACGTTTTATGAGCGATTAGGCGAACAGCGTAAAGCCAAACTGGAGTTAACCATCACACTGCTCTCGGATGAGATTCATATCGCGACTTACAAAGGGCTCTATGTGGCAATCCCATGATTACCACAACAATTCATATCTGGCTTATGGCACTTTTGAGAGATTGAAATTCAGCCTTATCCAAATCGTCCGTTTTCCCATAAGCCGAGCGGATATATCGACTAATAACTGGCTTCAACTTTTCCCCCAGAGCAGGATTTTCTAAACAGATACGATCAGCAAACGCCGCCGGCCCTTCTCCGGGTTCTCGGTGATAGCCTTTGCGCGCTAGCTTTTTCTCTAATGACAGCCATAATTTTTGATGTACGCTCAACGCTGACTTTTTGCTCAACAAAAAGAAAACACCATACAGTGAAAGGAAGATAACCATCAGTCCACCCAGTACTGTCATCTGGTGCCAATAATAAGCTGCAGTACCAAACAACTGACGCATATAATCTTCCTGAGTGTCCTCTTGATACTGGATAACTGATTTCTGCCAGCGATACTCCAATCCTTCCCACTGGTTTCTCAAAAACTTCAGAACTTGGGTATTTCTCAAATGGTAGGCCAATGGCAACTCTGTCTGCTCAAGCCGTCCTCGGGAAATCATCTCATCAATGCCCAGCTCTACCCTTTCAGGAGCGACCGCTGTCGTTGGATCAAAACGAATCCAACCTTCACCATCCACCCAGATTTCTGCCCAGGCATGAGCATCTCTCTGTAATACCCGAATAACATTGTCTTCCGGTAATAAATCACCGCCCTGATAACCCGTAACAATACGAGCCGGCACACCAACTGAGCGCATCATAAAGACAAAACTGCTGGCATAATGCTCACAGAAACCTTTTTGATAACGGAACATAAAATCATCCACTTCATCCCGCCCCATCAGCGGCGGCGATAGAGTGTAATAAAACGTGGACTGATTGAAGAACTTCAAAATACTCCAACCCATAACAAGAGGATCACCCTCCGATTCCTCAAACAACTGTCGTGCAAAATAGCGACTCTCTTCATTACCTGTGTCAGGTAATGTTGTGTTCACTTCTCTTAGCCACGCTGGCATGGATACGGATACCGGATCAATTTGCTCCGATGAAGGACGATAGAGCTTCCTTTCGAACACGGGGCGTTCTGCCTCAATCCGCATGGTACGAAACAAGGTACTATCAGCTATTGCACTGGCAGCCGGCCCCAGAGTAGGCAACCACTCACTGCCACTGGGTTCCAGTAAAATTTCGTAATCATATCCGTCTGGCTGATTCTGCCACCAGCTGACCGCGGAACTCTTCTTTACTTGCCAGTCGCTATCACTAACGACAACATCAGGGTATTGACGGCGCACTGTATCCAGTTTGGTTTGCGACCACTGACCATCATTGTATTGATCAAAAACCAGAGCTCGCCAGTAACGTTGATCCGGTAAAGGCATTCCCCCCTTAAACTGCGCTCTGAATGCTAACTCGTAGGATTGGCTCAAGCTGGCAACATCACCAGGCTTTAAGGTATCGGAAAGACCGGTTTGCTTTGAGGAGTCCGGCCAGGTCACCGCCCACAAGGGTCCCAATCGAGGCACAAAGACAAACAGTACAATGGTTAATGGCAACGTCTGAAGCACCATCAATCCAGCAAAGCGACCACTGACTTTTATTGAACGTTGATCAGGCGATGAATAGATAGCATGAACTGCCGCCACCAACACACCAATGCAAAGCACCAGATAAGCGGCCTGTGACAACGATTGAGAATACAAACCTGCGGCACCGGTCACAAAGAAGCCAATAAACGCCACAATCATGGCGTCTCGTCGAGTAACCATTTCCAGCATTTTCAATGCGTAGCCGGTGACCAAAACAGTCACCGCCATCTCCAGGCTAAACGTCCAACCTAAACCGGTAATAATTAACCCAAAAGAACAGGCCACCAGCACTATTCTGATAACAACATTCGGCCAGAAGCCACGACCAAACCAAATCAACACGCGCCACAATAGCGTCAGAGCAATCAGCGGTAGCACCGTTGCGGGCAACACATCAAACACCGGCAGCGCCACCATAACCTGAGCCAACAGCAACCACAACGTGGCGTAGCGCGATACCGCCGGGCTCATGACTTTTTTCTTTTTAGCGTTCATCACTGTCATCAACGTTGTAAAGTGCCAGCAATTCCAATGCTTTATGCAGATGGGCTGCGCCGTTGGCAGGCGACAGCTTCTGTGTACCCAGGGTTAAGCCATAACTGAAACGCTGTCGTTCACAATGAAGGCACCAGCCGGTCAAAATCGACAATTGTTTTTCAAGGTCGTAACCAGCAACCTGATCCAAAGAAAACCACAACTCTCTACCAACGGGCTGATCAAACTGCTTGGTCAGCAGTTCCCCCGTTTTAGCAAAACCCTGCCAGTAAACATGGGAAGGGCTGTCGGTTTCCTGATAACCGCGAAAACCATGAAAATCATCAATACCGGATTTCACCAGCGATCTTTCACCGTCCTTACCGGAGCTCCCCTCTGGTAATGGTACATCTTCCTCCGGCGCGGGATAAATCAACGAGTGGTAATCCAACCGAACCCAAGTCCAGGCACGAAAAAAACCCAATGGATAAATGCTTTTGATGAGCATCCTGCCCGGTCGAAATCGCCCTCTTTGCTCTTCTGGCGCCAACAGTGACTGCTCATGATCATGGGAAAAACTGGCAGACACCATTTCGGACTCTGGCCAGCCCATCAAAATGGAAAAGCGCTGGCGACCTTCGGTCAGGCATTCCAAATTCACCGGCACCGGTTCGCCCGCATAAACCGACTCAGCGCCCCGCACCACCAACGTAATACCGGCCAGGTTTCGCCACGTATGAATCATGGAAATCTGAAAAAGACTGAGCATGAAAAAACACAGCCCAAATGCTAATGAGTTGGAATAGTTTGTGGCCACCAGAAAGACCAACAACACCATCAACAGCCAGAAAAAACCGTAGCCTGTGGGCACAATATAAATACGACGCTGGTTTAATCTGATGCGATGGGAGCGAGGGCTTCGGCTGTCAATCCAGCGGCGAAACCGTTCCGATAGCCACGTCCCCGGTGATTTCAGACCTTCACTCATACTGTGAGAGCGCATCCGTTTAAACCATCACGTTAACACGGGCCAGTAATTCGCCAGGTGAAATCCCATGCTTACTGGTGGTCAAACGGTGCCTTGCCACGGGCAGAAATACCGTTTGAACATCTTCCGGCACCACGTAAGTTCGACCGTCAATACGGGCCCAGGCTTTTGCAGCCTGAAGCAGAGCAAGGCCAGCCCGTGGCGACAGGCCAACCTCAAAATGCTCTTCACTGCGCGTGGCTTTTAACAATCGAAGAATGTAATCCAACAGCAAATCACTGGCGCTGACCTTGTCCACTTCTTCCTGCAGCAACAGAAGCTCTTCTGCAGTCATCGCCTGCTCAAGACTATTGAGACAAAGACGACCAGCCTCGCCTTTCAAGATGGCTTTTTCAGATTCGGTATCGGGATACCCCATATGAATCTGCATTAAAAAGCGATCCTGCTGAGATTCCGGAAGCGCAAAGGTACCTTCCTGAAATACCGGGTTCTGGGTCGCAATAACGATAAACGGCTTTGGCAGCATTCTGGCCTCACCATCAACAGTCACCTGACGTTCTTCCATGGCTTCCAGCAATGCACTCTGGGTTCTGGGTGATGCTCTGTTGACCTCATCGGCCAGCAGCATCCCGGTAAACACCGGGCCCGGTTTAAATTGAAAGTCACTGGCAGACTGATCAAAGATCGAGACACCGAGAATATCCGCTGGCAATAAATCGCTGGTAAATTGAATCCGCTGATATTCCAGACCCAACAGACGAGAGAAAGAAAGCGCCATGGCCGTCTTTCCCATGCCGGGTAAATCTTCGATCAACAAATGCCCACGGGCAAGAAAACAGCAAATCGCCAGTCGTACTTCGTTATCCTTCCCCCGAATAACGCCCGACATGGATTCCAGGCAGTTCTTGATTATTGAGTCCATATCAACCTGATTATTGAATAATAGGCAGTGCTATCAAAGCAACTGTTGTAGTCCTTTATCGAGATCCCGCTTGAGATCTTCAATATCTTCTAACCCCACAGCAACACGAACCAAGCCTTCTGTAATGCCAGAGCGCTGTTTGTCGTCATCCGAAAGACGACAATGCGTGGTGGTTGCGGGGTGAGTAATGGTGGTTCGGGTATCACCGAGATTGGCGGTTCGGGACATAATGGCGACACTGTCGATGACTTTCCAGGCAGACGCTCGGCCACCCTTCACTTCAAAGGCCAGCACACCACCAAAGGCCGACTGTTGTTTTTTGGCCAGCTCATGACTTCGATGGGAACTCAGTCCAGAGTAATGCACCTTGTCTACTGCCGGATGTTCATCCAGCCATTTCGCCAAAGCGGCGGCATTACGACAGTGGCCTTCCATTCTGATGGAGAGCGTTTCCAACCCTTTAAACAGAACCCACGCATTAAACGCGCTGAGCGTGGCGCCGGCTGCCCGTTGCCACAAATGAACTTCATTCACCAGTTCTTTTCTGCCCACCACCATGCCCCCAAGGCAACGCCCCTGACCATCGATATATTTGGTGGCAGAATGAATAATCAGATCGGCTCCAAAAAGGAGCGGCTTTTGTAATGCTGGCGTACAGAAACAGTTATCCACCATTAATAGTGCGCTCTTGTTATAGGTATTGTGGGCAATATCTGCCAGTCGTTGTATATCAGCGACGTCGCTCAGAGGATTCGACGGCGTTTCCAAAAATAGAAGACGGGTTTCCGGCGTCATGGCCTCCTGCCATTGCTGATAATCGGTCAGATCCACAAAGGTGGTTTTCACACCGAACTTTTCAAAGTATTTGGCAAAAATCGTAAACGTCGTACCAAACACATTGCGGGAACAGATGACATGGTCACCGTTTTTCAGCAACGCCATACAGCTACCCAAAATCGCCGCCATACCGGACGACGTTGCACAGCCAATAATATCTTCCATGCCGCCGGCTTCGAGAGTGGCCATGCGCTCTTCAAACATCTGCACAGAAGGGTTGGTGTAGCGGGAGTAGACATTACCGGGCTCATCACCCGCAAACACGGCCTGAGCTTGGGCGGCGCTGTCATAAACAAAGCTGGAGGTTAAATACAGCGCTTCACTGTGCTCCCGCATATCGCTGCGAAAAGAACCGCCCCGGATTGACTGAGTGGCGAAACCCAGCGCTTCATCAATGTCTGGAAGTTGATCGTTCACGTCTTGATTTTTCATGGGTAATTCCGGGACAGCTTTTTTTTGAGAGTTATACCTGTTTGAGGAGCTAAACATAACAGAAGCCAAACAAAATCCACAGCCTTGAACCAATTTTCGTTATCATGGTCGAACCGTCAACACGATTGCTGAATAAACGCACACTATGGCCCCCACCTTATTGTTAATTGATGCCCTGAACCTGATACGCCGAATTCATGCAGCAGTTCCCGGCAGAGAAGCCCCTAACCAAGACAATCATGATGATGAAGCTCAGCAGGTTGAGGGCGCACTGTCGGCAACCGTGTCCTCTGTGCAGCGAGCCATTAAAGAGTGCAACCCGACTCATGCATTAGTCGTGTTTGATGGTGATCCGCCCACCTGGCGTCACGAATTACTGCCGGACTACAAAGCCAAACGCAAACCGATGCCCGACGCATTACGAAGACGACTGTCTGACTTCAATAAAGCATTTCGCGAAATGGGGCTAATGACTTTTCGCCGTAATGGCGTGGAAGCTGACGATGTAATTGGTGCTATCACCCATAAAGCTATTGCCGGAAAGATCAACACGATTATTCTGTCGACGGACAAAGCTTACCGCCAACTGCTTCAATCGCCTCTGGTCATCCAGAGAGATCATTTCCAGAAGCTTGATTTTGACCGCGCAGAAGTGATGAAAGAGTTCGGCATTCAACCAGAACAGCTGCTGGATTACTGGAGTATGGCAGGGGTCGGTGATATCCCGGGCGTCGACGGGGTTGGCAAAAAAGGTGCTGGTGATTTGCTGGCTCAATTTGGCAATCTGCAAAACCTGTTCAGTGAAGGTTCAAACGTTGAAGCACCGAAAGGGCCTCTAAAAAAGGTACTGAATCAGAAAGAACACGCTTTACTATCTCTGCAGATGGCAACGCTTAAAGAGGATATTGACTTGGGCATGAGCTTGAAAGAAATGAGGTATCTGAACAAGTAGGTCGGCAACCCGATGGGTTACCAACCTTGGCAAACCGATCGATTACAGATCATCCTCATTGTGAAGATCGATAATATCGCTATCCGCTGCCCGGCTGCTGTCATTCCGATGGGAAGCCAGTTTAGCCAGATACGTATCATCAATATTCCCCGCCAGATAACAGCCATCAAATACCGAGCAATCGAAATCTTCGATCTCTGGATTTAACGCCGCCACGGATTTTTTCAGCTCATCCAGCTCCTGAAAAATCAGCTTATCCGCACCGATCTGCTGGCTGATTTCCTCAATCGTCCGATCGAAGGCAATCAACTCTTCACTGGTGGGCATATCAATGCCATAGACATTAGGGAAACGAATCGCCGGTGCCGCAGAGCAGAAATACACTTTCTTCGCCCCCGCTTCCCGCGCCATTTCAATAATCTGTTCACAGGTAGTACCGCGAACAATGGAATCATCCACCAGCAGTACATTCTTTCCGGCGAACTCCTGACCGATGGCGTTCAGCTTTTGTCGTACGGATTTCTTGCGAATCGCCTGACCCGGCATAATAAAGGTTCTGCCGATGTAGCGATTCTTCACAAACCCTTCCCGATATGGCAAGCCAAGACGAGTCGCCAGCTCCAACGCAGAGTTGCGACTGGTGTCTGGAATGGGCATCACCACATCAATGTCATGATCCCCCCATTCCCGCAGAATTTTATTCGCCAGCGTTTGCCCCATGCGCAAACGGGATTGGTAAACAGAAATACCGTCCACTGTTGAATCGGGTCGCGCCAGATAGACATACTCAAACATACAAGGGGTTAGCTTGCCGGGCACACACTGGAAACTGTGCAACTGCCGCTGCTCATCAATATAGATCGCTTCACCTGGCGCCACATCTCTTATCAGCGTAAAACCCAGAGCGTCCAGCGCCACAGACTCCGATGCCAGCATGTATTCAGTGCCCTGCTCCGTTTCCCGTTTACCGTACACTAATGGTCGTATACCGTTGGGATCACGAAAGCCCAGCATGCCCTGCCCGTTCACCAGCACAACCACCGCAAAACCGCCTTCGCAACGCTCATAAACCCCTTTCACAGCGCTGAAAAAGTCTTCGGCCTGAGGCTTGAGCTTGCCAGCTTTGGCCAGCTCGTGAGCAAGGACGTTCAGCAGAATTTCAGAGTCTGAATGGGTGTTGATATGGCGTAAATCCGCCTCAAACAGTGATTGTTTGATCTCTTCCGCATTGGTGATATTGCCGTTATGAGCGAGCGCGATGCCGTAGGGAGAGTTGACGTAAAAGGGTTGGGCTTCTGCGGAACTGGAAGTACCCGCGGTGGGATATCGAACATGGCCAAGGCCGGAAGCGCCACTGAGCCGTGTCATGTGTCGGGTGCGAAATACATCCTTCACCAGACCGTTGTCTTTTCGCAGGAAGAACCGGTTATTGTCCAGTGTTACCATTCCTGCCGCGTCCTGCCCCCTGTGTTGTAGCACAGTCAGCGCATCGAACAACAGCTGGTTAACATTCACCGTTGCCGAAATACCGACGATTCCACACATGTACTCACCCTCAGGATTGATCAGTAAAGCGTGTTATCAAAAAGACCGACCAGATGAAGAATTTGCCTGTTCCCTGTCTGAAGATCCATTTCCTGATAACCCGTGTGGGGCGAATCATACGTGAAATTACGGTATTCCGAAATCGGTCTCAGTGCTCAGATGTAAAAAATTTCGGATCTATACCAAAAGGATTTCAAGTTTCTACGCGGCGGCAAGTAAGGCTGGAGTAATACAATAAGCGCAAGAGCCTACGAATAGTAGATGACTGGGGTGAGCGAATGCAGCCAACAAAGTAGTAACTTGGTAGTAACTTGGTAGTAACTTGAAAGGCGACGGGTATAGTCAACCACGCATCAGCGGCCCCATCAAACCCACCACCGTTTCTTTTGACCAGTCCGCCAGCAGCAGGAAGTGAGGCAATAACACCGACTGCTGCCAGGCTTGATCCTGCTCCAGCGGCGCCAACGTCATCAAGCCCAACAACACCGTCACCAGCAAACAACCACGAAGCCCCCCAAACACCATGCCCAGCATACGATCCGTGCCCGTCAAACCAGTGGCCTGAACCAGCTCAGCAATAATGCGGTTAACCAGTGCACCCAGCATTAATGTCACCACAAACAACAGAGCACAGGCCGCCATAACCCGAATGGAAGGTGTGGCGATGTAATCAGTGAATCGTTCAGACAGCGCTCCGCCAAAAGACCAGGCCACAAAGATAGCGGCGATCCAGGTAACGAGGGACAGTACCTCTTTAAAAAAGCCCCTTTTTAAGCTGAGCAATGCTGAGATAATAATAATTCCGGCTATCAGCCAGTCAATCCAGGTAAAAGACAAACAAACTTCTCCACGACGATAAGCAGGAAAAACCAGAGATTATAGCGAATATACAAGGCTGACGGACAGAGAGCTGAGCAAATTAAAGTCAGGAGGCTGACATAAGACTAAGGCTGAAATCGAACGATCATTCCATCCAAGCCCATCTCTTTCTTCAATGATGCCTTTAACCGCTGGAAATCATCCGGGCGAGCTTCAGGCCCGATGTAAACCCGATAAAAATAACTGCCGTTGTCCGTTGTCACTTTATTGATATAAGCGCTATGTCCTTTCTTCTTGAGATTTTTCACAAGATTGTCAGCATTGCTTTTATCAGAGAACGTAGCCAACCTGAGAGACCAGGCTTTCAAGTGACCTTTTTCATCAGTGCCGGTATTCTGTGTCGGGATCGGGTCGGGCTCAACCTCTTGTGCCTCGTCTCTGACGGCAACCGATACCGGTTCCGCCGGCACATCAAGCTGCTCAACAAACACCGGCACTGATGGCGCCTGTAAAGGCACTGCATCATTGTCTGAGGCCAGCATTGGGTGGCTTTCTCCACCCTTAAACAGGGCTGGCGCAAGAATAATCAATAATGCCAATAATACGACAGCTCCAAACAGCCGTTGTTTCAATCCTTCGCCCAAGGCATTCTCCAGGAAAATTAAGGCTTAATACTCCACATCATTCCAAGTGTGCCGTTTCCGGTCAAGCAGGGAATGACCTTCATCAGGCAAACGTAAAGTTCAATTGACAATAACCTTCAATACAATCAGAAAAAATCAAGCTAAACTCGTTGTTTTTCCAAGTTTCAAACACGACTTTCCAGCCAGAAACTTACTGGCCGATAGCTCAATGAAGTGGTCATGAGCTATTTATTTTGAGGAACCCCTATGCAAAAACTCTCCGCCCTGCTTATTACCGGCCTGCTGAGCGCAATTTCTGTGGGGGCGGTAGCTGAGCCAGATGCCACAGCCAACAAGAATGCTGAAACGGTCATCCTAAAGGAACTGATGACTTTGGACAGCAACATTCCTGTAGAGTCTATTGCCCCAAGCCCTATCTCAGGCCTTTATGAAGTCGTCCTTAAAGGTGGGTTCGTACTTTACAGCAGTGCTTCTGGCAAACATTTGATCAAAGGTGAAATGCTGGAAATTCGTGACAACCAGCTGGTCAACCTGACAGAAGAAGTGAAAAGCAACGCTAACGCTGAACTCCTGGCCGCTTTGGATAAAGAAGACATGATCGTCTTCTCTCCTGAAGGCGAAACCAAAGGCGTCGTCTACGCATTTACCGATGTTGACTGTGGCTACTGTCGCAAATTGCATCAGGAAGTTGGCCAAATGAATAAGTTAGGTATCGAACTTCGTTATCTGGCCTTTCCCCGTGGCGGTGAACAATCACCGGCATTTCGAAAAATGACCGATGCCTGGTGCACTGCGGACCGTAAACAAGCCATGACCGATTTAAAATCCGGTCGCAGCATCAGTATTGAGGTTCAAGGCGATAAAGCCGCCTGCGAACAGATCATCAACAACCAGTACATGCTGGGAATGCAGATGGGTGTAACCGGCACCCCTGCCATGGTTCTGGAAAACGGACAGGTCATTCCCGGATACCGCCCGGCAGATGCAATTGCCCAGATGCTGAACATTAAATAGCCCATAAAAAATAGCCTGAAATACATTCAGGCTATTTTCTTAACAGCTCAATCCAACCTTCAATCTGCTTGACGAACCACCTTGAAATTATCCCACGCCTGACTGCTTGGCATCACCTCAAGACTATTAATATTAATGTGCGCCGGCTGTTGTGCAATCCAGAAGATAATATTGGCAATGTCTTCCGGCAATAATGGATTCACCCCTTTATAAAGGTTATCACTCTTATCCTGATCCCCTTTGAATCGCACGACTGAAAATTCAGTCTCACACATACCCGGCTCAAGGCTGGTCACACGAACACCGCTTCCCGCAAGATCCGAGCGAAGGTTACGGGAAAATTGTGCGACAAACGCCTTACTTCCGCCATAAACACTGGCACCGGGATAAGACCAGTTAGAGGCCACCGATGCCAAATTGATAATAGACGCCTTTGGTTGTTCACGAAGAATGGGCAGCAGTTTGTGAGTGACGTTTACCAATCCGGTGACATTGGTGTCAATCATGGTATGCCAATCGTCAAGGCTGGCTTCCCAGGCGGGCTCAGTGCCCAATGCCAGCCCTGCATTATTGACCAGCACTTCAATGTTCCGAAACGCTTCTGGCAACTCTGTCACCATGGCACTCACTGCCTCTGCGTCTCTGACATCCAGAGTCACACAATGGACAGGCACCATCGCCTTAAGCTCATCCGCCAATTGTTGTAGCCGCTCAGCACGTCGACCGGTGATAATTAACGAGTATCCATTCTGGGCAAACAATCTGGCACTGGCCAGACCAAATCCTGACGTGGCGCCCGTAATCAATACTGTGGTTGAACTCATACCCTGTCACTCCGTTTCTTCATTTATTGTGAGCAGCTTCTAAGCAGTCGTTATCATCGTCTGCAGAGTATTGATCAGCGAAAAAAATGCAAGCAGCATCATAGTCAAAAACGCAACTTGTTGAACTATCGCTGTAGTATACAGATGAAAAAGCACTTTACCGGCCAAAGCCCCTACGATGCAAAATGGTAGCAGCATAAAAAAGAGACTAAACACGGCATCGAGATCAGTAGCACCCGACAGAATTAAGGTGGCACAGAGTATAGACGTCAAAATAAAGTAAACGATTAACGTCGCACGTTGCTTTTCAAGGGAAAGTGACGAACTCATCATGTACATAATAACCGGAATACCACCGGCTGATACGGCACTCGTTGTCCAACCTGACATCACACCACAGAGCCAACGCGAACGAGTTAATAGTATGGCACGCTGAGATGGCAAATAACTGAGCAATCCCATAGCCAATATCACAACAGCCACCAGCAGCCGCAACGCTGGTTCATCCAGGGTAAACAGTAAGAAAAGACCAATGGGAATGCCTACGCTGCTGGCTATCAACAATGAGTTCAGCGTTTTAGGACAACAATGCCGCCAGCTGCCTAATAACAGCGGTAAACCAGCAACTGCATCCAGCATCAACACAGCAGGTACCGACTCAGCCACTGAATAACTTTGACCAAGTACAAGTATGGCAATAGCAGCAAAACCAAAGCCGGTATAACCACGAATCAATGCCGCCAAAAAAACGGGAGAAACCAGATACCATTCCATCAAAATTACAGCGCCACCATTGAAGACTGATGACAGTGTAACTCACTATGAAGAACGTATTTAGACACAGTTGACGTTTTCGATGGTGACAGAGAGGGTTTGATCAATTAAACCGCGACAGCAATGCCCGATCTTGCAGAATGCTCAACATGAAAAGCCAGTTTTCTTATACCAGGCTCGATCTGTTCTTTCTCTATGGCTGAAAAACCTAAACGGATGAATGGCCGCGTAGATTTTTCATCCATAAAATGGACGTCACCCGGTTCAATAATAACGCCATCGTCCATAGAGCGGCTGACAAGCTCCGATAAGTTTACCGTGTCCGGCAGCCTCAGCCAGAAAGAAGAACCACCCGCTTCCGGATTGACCAACATATCTGGCAAATAGCAATTCAGTGATGCCTTCATTATCTGCCATTTCTCAAAATAGCTTTTTCGTAATCGTTGCAGATAACTGTCAAAATACCCCATGGAAATAAACAAGGCTGCTGTCCGTTGATTATTTGCAGGCGGGTGACGGTACATCATGCGCCGAAGCATTCGGGCCTGGGTAATCACCTCTGCATCAGCCACCAGATAACCAAGCCTTAAACCATGAGAAAGGGATTTTGACAGGCTGCCCACATAAATAACACGACCATGGGCATCCAGACTTTTCAGCGCCGGGTGAGGGCGTTCCTGAAGGTTCACCTCACTGTCATAATCATCTTCGATGATCACGAAATCTTGTTCATTTGCTCTTTTGAGTAAAGCTTTACGACGCGCCATAGGCATGGTGGCATTGGTCGGCACTTGATGACTGGGCGTGACATACACATAGTCACAGCTACCCATCGTATCAGACAATGTAACGCCATCACCATCAAGGTGCAGAGGCACAACATCTGCACCATGATGGGTGAAAATATTTCTAACATCCGGATATCCGGGTTCTTCCATACCCAGTCGAGTATTCTTACCAGCCAACAGTGAAGCAAGTAGATACAACGAGTTTTGTGTGCCTACTGTGATCAATATTTCATCATTCCGAACATTGATACCCCGCTTGATCAACACCCGTTTTCTCAGTTGCTCAACAAGAAACTCATCATCACTGTCTATCAGATCGGGCATCCATGTATTTATTTCATGCTGGCTCTGAGCTAAACGACTGCACTCTCGCCACTGGCTGATCGGAAATAAAGAGTGATCGGTTTGCCCGAAAACAAAAGGGTAAGGAAAGCCCTGCCAATTTTCAGGCTTTTGTATATTTCGATAATGACTTAGGTCACTTTGCAAACGGGATGACCAGTTCAGGGAATGTCTGACATTTTCAGCTGCCGGATACAGAGAACATTTAGTCGAATAAAGGTGAGAATCTTGCTCAACATAGTGCGGGCTCACAAAATAGCCACTTCGTTCGCGTGAAACAAGATACCCCTCGTCTACCAGTTTCTCATAGACAAGCACCACCGTATTTCTGGACACCTGAAGCATGTCGGATAGTTTTCGACAGGATGGCAGGGCCTGGTCGCTGAAGTGCTGCCCAAGGATCATGGTCACCAGATGTTCTCGCAGTTGAACTTGCAAGCTTCGGCCTTTGGCAAAGTCAATGTGAAGTAAATGGTCAGTCATAAGACATCTGCCCTATCTTTTTCCAGTGCAAAGATTCTCAATCTCAGCACGGACGCATAAATTCCCTACTAAAATTACTCCCTGCAATTTTTCTGCCAATCATTATATTTTGCTGGCCTGAAAAAAAATCAAATCTGTCCCTACAACTGCCTGCTCGTAATTTCATATGTTGAAAATAAGCGCAAAACAAAAGGTAACCCACTAATGGATATTGCAGAACTAAGCCGACAGAACATCTGGCTCCATCTGACTCAACACGCCAGTTATGGCGATAAAGCGCCACCTGTCATGGTGAAAGGTGAAGGACTTAAGGTTTGGGATATTAACGGCAAAGAGTACCTGGATGCTTCTGCTGGTGGTGTCTGGACGGTCAATGTGGGTTATGGCAGAACGTCCATTGCGGATGCGGTGAAAAAACAGATAGAGACACTAAATTTCTTTGCCTCAACAACTGGCACACCGGTTGCTGCAGAGTTCAGTAAACGGTTACTGGAAAAGATGCCCGGTATGGGACGAGTCTATTTTTCAAACTCTGGTTCTGAAGCTAATGAAAAGGCTTACAAAATCGTACGACAAATTGCCCATAAGAAATACAACGGCAAGAAATACAAAATCCTATACCGTGAGCGTGACTATCACGGAACGACAATCACCTGTTTAAGCTCTACCGGCCAAAATGAACGCCGCTCCCAGTACGGACCTTTTACCCCGGGTTTTGTTGAGTTTCCCCATTGCTGTGAATACCGCAGCCAGTTCGGCGATATCGATGATTACGGTACCCGAGCCGCTGAAGCGATGGAGGAAGTCATTCTCCGTGAAGGAGCAGACACTGTGGGAGCTATTGTCATTGAGCCGATCACTGCCGGTGGTGGTGTGATCCCTCCACCGGAAAACTACCTGAAAAAGGTAGAAAAAATCTGTCGTAAATACGACATCCTGCTCCATATTGATGAAGTGGTGTGTGGCATGGGCAGAACCGGCACATGGTTTGGTTATCAGCACTACGGTATTCAACCGGACATTGTCACCATGGCAAAAGGGGTTGCCTCAGGGTACGCCGCTATCTCCTGCACCGTGACGACTGAAGCCGTTTTCAACCTGTTTAAGGAAAACCCTGGCGAGCGAGAAGATTACTTCCGGGATATCAGTACTTTTGCAGGTTGCACGGCAGGCCCAGCCGCAGCTCTGGAAAACCTTCGTATTCTGGAAGACGAGCACTTGTTGGAAAATGCCAGCCACATGGGTGAAATCCTCATGGCCGGATTACAAAACCTCAAAAACCAATACCCGGTCATTGGTGATGTTCGAGGGAAAGGCCTTTTCCTTGGCATTGAACTGGTCAAAGATCTCACCACTAAAGAGCCTGTGGATGAAAGTGTGACCATAAAAGTAGCATCACTGTGTACTGAAAAAGGCCTGCTTATTGGTCGCACGAACCGCTCAATGACCCATTTTAATAACACACTTTGCCTGAGCCCTGCTCTAACCATTAAACAATCAGAGGTCGAGCAGATTCTGAACACTCTCAATGAGGCATTTGCAGAAATATCCATTTAATTTGAAGGCACTAATTAGAAGACACCGTATTCAAACGGTGCATTACAAGACGAACGTCGTCATTAAAGCACTGTCTTGGTGCAACGAGAAATAACCACAATAAAAAGGAATCCGTCATGAGTAAACGTCCATCATTAAAACGCACATTGGGTATGACCGCATTATCCATTGGGCTGACTATTGCATCCGGAGCGAGCTTTGCTAAAGAAGTCACCATTGGCTACCAAGGCATGTTCAACCCCTGGAAGTACGCCATTGATCAGGAACTGGTCGAAAAAGAAACCGGCGTTGAGATCAAATGGCGCAAATTTGATTCCGGCGCCAAAGCCATATCCGCCATTGCCTCAGGCAGTGTGGATCTTACTGTTGCAGGCTCCAGCCCTATTGCAACGGCCGTCAGCCGTGGCGTGGATGTGGAGCTGGTGTGGATTATGGAAAACATAGCCGAAGCAGAAGCCTTGGTGGTTCGTGACGGCAGTGGGATCAAATCCCCTTCAGACCTGAAAGGAAAACGCATTGCCGTGCCGTTTGTATCCACAACCCACTATCACATGCTCTTCGCCCTGAAGGAATTTGGCCTTACGGAGAAAGACGTCAAACTGGTCAATATGCAGCCTAATGCAATCAATGCCGCCTGGGCACGAGGCGATATAGACGGCGCTTTCATCTGGGATCCGGTTCTGGGCAGCATTAAGAAAGACGGCTCCGTACTGATATCTTCAAAAGAACTCAGCAGCTGGGGTAAGCCCACTTTTGATGGACTCATTGCCAGCAAAGAGTTCACCAGCGAGTCTCCTGAATTTGTAGCCAAACTGATCAAAATCATTGCGGAAACTGATGAAATGTATCGTCAGGCTGGCGTAACTTTCTCCGTAGACCACCCTATTGCCAAGTCCGTCAATAAGGTTGTAGGGGGCGAACCAGAGCAGGTGGTCGAAGCCATGGCACTTTACGATTTCCCTACGATTCCTACTCAGGTTTCCTGTCAGTGGTTAGGCTGTAAAATGGAAGGTGGTGCCGCAAAAGCATTGCTCTATACCTCTGAGTTTTTGCTGGAAGAGAAAAAAATCAACGCCCTGCAGGAAGACTACAGTGCGTTTGTTAATCCCGCCTACGCCAACATGGCCCTTACCCTTACCAACTGATCTGGAACAACAATTGCTAAACGACAATGTCTGAGCCCTATCGGGTTCAGACATCGGTTTCAGCCCAGGAGATAATAATGAGTATGGACAAGGTATTGAAAATCCGGGATGTCTCTGTGGAGTACCCCGGGTTACAGGGAGGCACTCCGGTCACCGCCCTGTCTGGCGTCAATCTGGATATTCAACAGGGGGAACTGGTGGTCGCTCTGGGGGCTTCGGGCTGTGGCAAAACCACTCTGTTAAATCTAATTGCCGGTTTTATCCAGCCAACGGCAGGATATCTGACTCTGGGCAGCTCAACCCTCACGGGAATCCCGAGGGTTACCATGGGGAAAGAGATTGGTGATCAAATCGTAGGCCCCAGCGCAGAGCGAGGCGTGGTGTTCCAGAAAAACGCTCTGTTTCCCTGGATGAATGTGATCGAAAATACCGAGTTCGGGTTAAAGCTGCAGGGCATCCAGAAAAAAGAACGTCGGCAGCGAGCGGCAAAATACCTTGCACTGGTCGGGCTGGAAGACTTTCATGATCACAAGGTCTACCAACTGTCTGGCGGTATGCAACAGCGGGTAGGTATTGCCAGGGCATTAACGAACGACCCCAGCATTCTATTACTCGACGAGCCTTTGGGTGCCCTGGATTCATTAACCAGAGAAACCCTTCAGGAACTGCTACTGGATGCCTGGCAGGCCACCAGCAAGATGATGTTTTTTATCACTCACAGTGTGGAAGAAGCCTTGTTTATGGCATCCAGACTGATTGTTATGTCACCCCGTCCAGGGCGTATTACTCACTCATTTGACCTGAACTTCAATCACCGCTTTTTAAAGTCCCGAGATGCCCGAGCCGTGAAATCCGAGCCGGATTTCATCGCGATGCGAGAAAAAGTACTGTCCATTATCCATCAGGACGATCTCAGGGAGGCAATTTAATCATGGATACCAACACTTCGGCCATCACCAGCCAACCTCAAACAAATGAACAAAAGCCTCCTCTACTGACACGAGTGAAACAAAGAATCATCGCCAGTACCGTGAAACCGGGCAGTTACTACGGAGAACCAGGTCAGGGGGATAGCCGGCTGATTGCTGTGATGACCACCATTGCCTGTCTAATTCTGTGGCTAATAGCCACCGAGCTCGGCTGGATCAAACCGCTGTTTCTGCCCTCCCCGGTAGATGTCATTCTGCGAATGGGTGATCTTGCCAGTGATGGTTTTGCCGGTGCGTCTCTGACTGAACATATGACCGCAAGCCTTGGTCGTGTATTCGGCGCTTTCTTTCTGGCCGCATTAACAGCGATACCTGTGGGTATTATGATCGGTTGCAATGTCTGGTTTCGAGGCATATTTGACCCCATCATTGAATTTTACCGACCATTGCCTCCTCTGGCGTACCTGCCCTTGATTATCATCTGGCTGGGCATTGATGAAGCAAGTAAGGTGACGTTGATTTATCTGGCCATGTTTGCCCCCATTGCGCTCAGCGCCAGAGCGGGTGTCAGTGCGGCGAGAAGTGAACAGATACAAGCAGCCTACTCCATGGGCGCCACCAAATTGCAGGTGCTCTACCATGTGATTATCAAAAGCGCCATGCCTGAAATACTGACCGGCCTGAGAATTGGTATTGGTTTTGGCTGGACGACACTTGTCGCCTCAGAAATGGTGGCGGCTGAAGCCGGTATTGGGTTTATGGTTCTTAATGCCGCTGAATTTATGGTGACGGATGTTGTGATTGCTGGGATCATTATTATTGGTTTGATTGCCTACAGCTTTGATATGTTGATGCGACACTTAGAAACGAAACTGGTACCTTGGAAAGGTTATTAATATATGAAGCGATGTTCGATCAATTGCTATAAGCAATTGATCGAAGTGGTTCAGACAAAGCAGTGACTTCCACCAAGCTCAGTCAAATGGCACTATCTTAAAAAGATGATAAGCATACAATGGATTTCTCGAAAGCACTTAACCCGAAGGTTTGCTTTCCCCCAAAAATAGAATAGCGGCTGATTACCAAGGCTAAGTAGTTCAAACAGCATTAGCCGCCTGCAGCCGCACCTTGAGTTTTGATTATAGCTGGAACCTTCATGATAACCTCCTGCTGCTGTCGTCCTTCCAAAGAACTTTTTTCCACAGCCTTTATAAAGGCACCGCTTAATTCAACTCGCTTACATAGATCATATTGAGCATCTTTAGGAAAAACAGACAATAATAATTCTTGTTTATAGCTATAAGGTAAATGGCTATCTGCAATGACTTGAGCATAACATTCAATTATTTTCATTGCCTCATCAACACTAATATCACTAAGCGAAAGTGGAATCTCAAACTTGCACATCAATGGCTTACCATCACTGAAACCTTTAAGAATATTTTTTTTAGACAACAAATCCAGCGAATTACATTCCAAAACTTTCTTAATATACTGAACACCTAGATCAAAACGTTTAAACCCAATAAATAAAACATCAAAAATACTGACACCGTTTAGATCTACACCTATATCTAACAGCCGCTCAAAATCCGAAGACGATAATCCTACCTTATCAATAAAATCAAGGTAACTTATGAAAGAATGAGCATATCTGCATGTAACGCTATGCTGAATAGCAGTTACGCCTACCGAGTTTCTAGCTATTATTAAATTGAGCTTTTTTTCATATGACATCCCCTTTACCATATCTAAAATGTCCTTTGTTGATAAAGCACCATAACCAAAATGACTAAACATCATAGAGCTGTAGATTACATTTGCATCAAGCTTCCCAAATAAATGTACTGAAGGCTGTCCATCTTTGACATCCGACAAACTCCGTATACATGCAGTTTTCGACTTTTCAAAGTAATCCCTAGAATCCCTACGACTCATTAGACAATTTATCGTAAGCCCATGAGCATCCGACGGAGAAGATAAGGAGTATGTACAATGCACATCTGTTAAATTAGGGTCATAGAAAATCACTTTAAGACATTCTTTTTGCTTTTTAAAACGCAGAGCCATTAGATGGGAATCAGTACAGAAATAAAAACATTTTTCCTGTCCATTTCGCATCCCCCAGTACTTTACGGCAATTTTCTTAATAGCATCCTGAATAGAGTCAATGCTAAAGTAATAAGCCTCATCTGAAAGAATATTTTTCAAACTTTCAATAATGGTATCATCATTAGGTATATGAGCAGAAAATGCTTTAAGCTTTGAATGACTATTAAGCTTTGAAAATGACGATTTACCACGACCAAAGGCTCCGTCCAAATAGGCTTGAGCCAAATGCCTACACACAATCGTTTCTTTCTTATCAGCTCGTTCTACCTGACCATTTAAATCAGCTGCGAATCCTTCTTTAGATCGATACGAAGGTAACAAACTCACATTATCATCATTAAAAACCAGCCTGCACTGAACCGTTCTCTTATCGTCAATCAGTTTTCGGAGCTTATTGGCTACATAAGGTGACACCAGTCGTTCAGTCAGGCTGTCAACCTTATATAAAGTCAGCGGCTTTTGAAGTGCTTGCGAGAACCTGGCATTTTTATGCGCACAAACTAGGCGGGGTGTAACAGCATCCACGGCATTTACAGTGTAAGAGCCAAACAATGCTTTAGCGCCATTAACCAGAGTCTTAGCTACACGAACAATCAACATCGACTGTTCATGCCTGTGCCATGAGTGGGACATGGCCGGTAATACGCCAAGCTGAATTGCATCCATATAAGAAACCTTCACCGTTAACAATAGGCCTGGCCAATTTTTTAAAATTGCAGACATTCAAAGAACTTATTTAAATGAGTACTGAAGAACCATAAAAGTTCCCCTATTATTCACAAATAGAAGTCAATAGGTTATCTGGCAAAGTCATCCAGCAGGGTGTTCTCTGGTTCAACACCGTGATTTTCAAACAATTTAAAAACCGCTGCGTTCATCATGGGTGCTCCACACATGATGAATTCGCAGTCTTTCGGAGTCAGCTGATTATTGTCATGACCACCATTGCCTATCTGCTTCTGTGGCTAATAGCCACCGCGCTTGGCTGGACAACCCTGGTGGCATCTGAAATGGCCGTAGCAGAAGCTGGCATTCGGTTTATGGTTCTTAATACCACTGAATTCATGGTCACTAATGTTGCCATTGCAGGCATTATCATTATTGGTTTGATTGACTACAGCTTTGAGCTTTTTATGCACTATCTGGAAAAATGATTGGTTCCATGGAAAGGCTATTAATGAATGGTCTTTCAAGCACCCACTCTTTCATAAAACTCTAACCGTCTGATATTGCGATTGCGGGTCGTAATATCAAAAATGAAAATTATTTGAACTTTCTATCAGAAAAGACTCTAAAAAGTTTTGCTTAGAACGGTTCCTTTGTAATGTTTACAACAGTCCACCGCCCTGCTTACCGCGGTAGTGTCGATATTAGTGCAGATGCCATAAAAGATGGTGGAAAGCTTTTTATCCACTCAAAAAATGTACGGATACAAACTGCAGACTTAGAGGACCTGCAAAACTATGTTTTAATGTCTGAAAGCTATCACTCAGAAGAAGTAACCCCCGGACACCATACTGTTAAACTGTTTGACCGAGAGGTTTCACTAGAAATACCCAAGATTAATGAAGGTGACCTTGAGCGTTCATGGCGAAAGATGTTACAGAAATGGAAAGAGCAAAACCTGATTTCAGGTTATTCTATCATGGCAGAAGATAGTGGTTTTATTGGATATATCGATGTTTCCGGGCCACCAACAGTATATTCCGGTAATAAAGACAACACTCATTCTCTCTGTAGTATTTCAGGTTGTTTACATCGTGATTTCAGTGGTATTAGCGAAATTCCTGAGCAATGAGGAAAGTATACGCATGAGATCGCTGCCTGTGTCAGACAAGGACTGATCCCTTTCCTTAAACAATCTAATGTAAAAATCGATCAATGCACTATTTATGGTGATACTGACTTCCCTAAAGTAGAGATTAGGGAAGCCCCAATTGAGGGCTGTAGCACCTACGAAGATAATGTATTTTGGGGTGTACCAGTACAAAATTCAGCTAACGGTAAACCCGAGTTATCAAACGTATTAACTCAGTACGGTTTTACAAAAACAGAAATAAAGAAAGATGATGGTTTCACTGAAGTGAACTATTCATTGATTGTATAACGCTGTTAAAGCTAGACAGTAAAGCTTCAATACCAACCCTTAAAAAAAACGGCACCCTGAGGTGCCGCTTTTTTTAACATGGGACTAATGCATCAACCGCCAAAGTCATCCAGCAGGATGTTCTCTGGTTCTACGCCCTGGTCTTCCAGCAGTTTGATCACCGCTGCGTTCATCATGGGTGGTCCACACATGTAGAATTCGCAGTCTTCCGGAGCCGGATGATCCTTCAGGTAGTTATCGAACAGTACCTGATGGATAAAGCCGGTTTTACCGGTCCAGTTATCTTCTGGCTGTGGATCAGACAGCGCCAGATGCCAGGTGAAGTTTTCGTTTTCTTCTGCCAGCTTGTCGAACTCTTCTACGTAGAATGCTTCACGCAATGAACGTGCACCGTACCAGAAAGAGATCTTCCGCTTGGAAGACAAACGCTTCAACTGATCAAAGATGTGAGAACGCATTGGCGCCATACCAGCACCACCGCCCACAAAGATCATCTCGTTGTCGGTATCTTTGGCAAAGAATTCACCAAATGGACCGTACACAGCAATCTTGTCACCTGGCTTCAGGTTAAAGACGTAGGACGACATGATACCTGGCGCAAAGTCAGTGCCCGGAGGTGGTGAAGCAATACGGATATTGAACTTCAACACGCCCTTCTCTTCTGGGTAGTTCGCCATGGAGTACGCACGGATGGTGTCTTCAGTCACCGTAGACACATACTGCCACTGGTTAAACTTGTCCCAATCGCCGCGATATTCTTCAGCGATATCGAAGTTTTTGTACTCAACGGTGTGAGGAGGACATTCCAGCTGAACGTAACCACCCGCGCGGAAGTTAACGTCTTCGCCTTCTGGCAACTTCAGTACCAGCTCTTTGATGAAGGTGGCCTGGTTGTCGTTGGAAATGACTTCACATTCCCACTTCTTGACGCCGAAGAGTTCTTCTTCAACTTCAATTTCCATGTCCTGCTTAACAGCCACCTGACAGGACAGACGCCAGCCTTCTTTCTCTTCACGCTTGGTGAAGTGAGAGCGTTCGGTTGGCAGCATTTCGCCACCGCCGGACAGAATCTTACACTTACACTGAGCACAGGTACCACCACCGCCACAGGCCGATGGCAGGAATACGCCAGCGCTGGACAGAGTGTTCAACAGTTTGCCGCCGGCCGCAGTGGTGACTGCTTTGCCCGGATCTTCGTTGATACCGATGGTCACATCGCCGGTACTCACCAGCTTTGATCGGGCTGCCAGAATGACCATCACCAGCGCAAGCACGATGATGGTAAACATGGCAACGCCATAGATAATATTTAAATCCATATCGTTCCTATCCCCTTACAGCTGTACGCCAGAGAACGACAGAAAGCCCAGAGACATCAAACCCACTGTAATGAAGGTAATGCCCAGACCTTGCAGCCCCGCAGGTACATCGCTGTACTTGAGCTTTTCACGAATGCCCGCCAGAGCAGCAATCGCCAGTGCCCAACCCATGCCTGCACCAAAACCGTAAACCACAGACTCACCGAAGTTGTAGTCACGCTGAACCATGAACAGGGACGCACCCATGATGGCACAGTTTACTGTGATCAGTGGCAGGAAGACCCCCAGCGCGTTGTAGAGCGAAGGTACAAATTTATCCAGAAACATTTCCAGAATCTGTACCAGTGCCGCGATAACGCCAATGTAGGTGATCAGGCCGAGAAAACTCAGGTCAACACCGGGTACCAGGGCACCGTCTTTCAGAATATTCTGATAGATAACGTTGTTGATCGGCACGGTGATGGTCAGTACTGCAACCACCGCCACACCCAGACCCATGGCTGTTTTTACCTGCTTGGACACCGCCAGGAAGGTACACATACCCAGGAAGAAAGCCAGCGCCATGTTTTCCACGAACACTGCTTTCACAAAAAGCGAAATAAAATGTTCCATGACTTAGTGAGCCTCACTGAATTTGGTGTTCGGGGCAATTTTGAATTCTGCCGCTTCCACCTGGTCAACTTTCCAGCTGCGAATCGCCCAGATCAGTAAGCCGATCAGGAAGAAGGCAGAAGGCGCCAGCAGCATCAAACCATTAGGCAGATACCAGCCACCGTTGTTCACGGTTTTCAGAATTTCGATACCGAACAGGTTGCCCGCACCGAACAGCTCACGGAAGAAAGCCACAACCATCAGAACCGCACCGTAACCCAGACCGTTACCGAAACCATCCAGCGCCGACATAGCAGGGCCGTTCTTCATGGCGAAGGCTTCTGCACGACCCATAACGATACAGTTGGTAATAATCAGGCCTACGAATACTGACAACTGCTTGGAGATGTCAAAGGCGTAAGCTTTCAGAATCTGATCCACCACGATTACCAAAGAAGCAATAACGGTCATCTGACAGATGATACGAATGCTGTTTGGAATCTGCTTGCGAATCAGGGATACAGCAAAGTTGGAACAAGTGGTTACGCCGATAACAGCCAGGGCCATTACCAGGCTAACCTGCATGCTGGTGGTCACCGCCAGTGCCGAGCAGATACCGAGGATCTGCAGGGTAATGGGGTTATTCTTTACTACCGGTTCCAGCAGGATATCTTTGGTCTTAACAGACATTATGCATTCCCCGCTTTCAAGTTAGTCAGGAACTGTTTAAAACCAGCGTCTGACAGCCAGAATTTAATCAGGTTCGTGACACCATTAGACGTCAGTGTTGCGCCAGCCAGACCATCGATCTGGTTTGCCGCTTTCGGGCTGGAAGTGTCCACAGCGCCTTTGATCACTTGCAGAGCAACCTGACCATTAACACCGTAAATTTCTTTGCCGCTCCACTTGGCTTTCCAGATCGGGTTGCTGACTTCGCCACCCAGCCCCGGGGTTTCTGCCTGCTCGAAGAAACCAAAACCTTTCACCGTGTTCAGGTTGTTTTCCAGCGCCAGGAAACCATACATGGTAGACCACAGACCGTAGCCGTGTACCGGCAGGATCAGGGTATCCATCTTGCCGTCTTTTTCTACCAGGTAAACTTTAGCCACGTTAGCCTGACGTTTGATGCCAGCGATGTCGTCGCTGCCAGCCAGAGCCTTGGACACTTTCGGGTCTTTCGCGGCGGTACGCTGATCGTATTGATCAACGTTTTTGCCTTCGGCAGTTTCAGTGATGAACTTACCGGTTTTCAGATCCACCAGACGCGGTTTGATCTGTTTGTACAGTTCAGCCACTTCATCCACGCTCAGGGCTTTCGCGTCCTGAGTCAGACCGGAAATAGCCAGAATGTTACGCTGAACGTCCAGCTTGACGTTCTGATCCTGAATCGGCTTCAGGAACACTGCCGCCGCAGACACCAGCACTGAACAGATCAGTGACAGTACCACCGTGACCAGCAGCGTCTTTTTAATCGAATCGTTTCCCATCAGGCACGAGCCTCCCGACGCTTGATATTGGCCTCAACCACAAAGTGGTCAATCAGCGGCGCAAACAGGTTGGCAAACAGAATGGCCAGCATCATCCCTTCTGGATATGCAGGGTTTACCACACGAATCAGAACGACCATGATGCCGATCAGGATACCGTAGAACCAACGACCGGTGTTGGTCATGGACGCGGATACCGGGTCAGTGGTCATGAAGATCAAACCGAAGGCAAAACCACCCAGAACCATGTGCCAGTACCACGGCAGCTGGAACATCATGTTGGTGTCAGAACCAATCATGTTGAACAGGGTCGACAGCGCGATCATACCGATCATGGTGCCTGCAACGATTCTCCAGGAAGCAATTCCGGTAAACAGTAGAACCGCACCGCCGGCAAAAATAGCCAGAGTGGAGGTTTCACCCACAGAACCTTGCATCACACCGACGAAGGCCTGCATCCAGCTCATGGTCTGTTGCAGTGCTTCAACGCCGCCCTGTTGCGCCATGCTCAGCATGGTGGCACCGGAGAAACCGTCAACGGCGGTCCACACCAGGTCACCAGAGATTTGCGCTGGGTAGGCGAAGAAGAGGAACGCACGACCCGTCAATGCCGGGTTGAGGAAGTTCTTACCGGTACCACCGAACACTTCCTTACCGATGACAACACCGAAGGAAATACCCAGAGCCACCTGCCACAGAGGAATTGAAGGCGGAACGATCAGGGCGAACAACACCGACGTTACGAAGAAACCTTCGTTCACTTCGTGCTTACGCACTATGGCAAAAAGCACTTCCCAGAAACCACCCACAAAGAAGGTGACTGCATATATAGGCAGGAAGTAAACCGCGCCGTAGATCAGGTTGTCCCAGATACTGGCCGGATCATTACCTGCCAGCATGGCGATCAGCATACCGTGCCAGTCTGCAGGTGCAGAAAGACCACCGGCAATGGCCGTGTTCGCCTGATAACCCACGTTCCACATACCGAAGAACATGGCCGGGAAAGTACACAACCAAACGATACCCATCATGCGCTTGAGGTCAACCGCATCGCGCACGTGACTGGTGGTGTGTGTTTTATCCAGCGGCGTGTAGAAAAGTGTGTCTGCGGCTTCAAACAGCGCGTAGAACTTTTCGTATTTACCGCCCTTGACGAAATGGGGTTCCATCGAGTCAAGGAGTTTTCTTAATGGCTTCACAGATTACCCCTCCAGCTCAATTCGGGTCAGGTTGTCACGCAGCAAGGGGCCGTACTCGTATTTACCTGCACAAACGAAAGTACACAGAGCCAGATCTTCTTCTTCCAGCTCCAGTGCGCCGAGTTTTTGAGCAACTTCAGTGTCGCCAACGATAATGGCGCGCAGCAATTGCGTGGCCAGAATATCCAGAGGCATCACCTTCTCATAGTTACCCACTGGCACCATGGCACGCTCACCACCGTTAGTCGTAGTAGAGAAGTTGAACAGACGGCTCTTGCTCAGGCCAGACGTCATTACTCGCAGAATGGAGAAACGATCAACCGTTGGATTCACCCAGCCCAGGAACAAACGCTCATCGCTCTCTTCGAGAACAGACAGCTGGTTGTGATAGCGGCTCAGATACGCAAACGCACCACTGGCAGTACGACCACCAAATACGGAACCGGAAATGACCCGGCTAGTACCTGACTTCAATTCACCCGCAGTCAGTTCATCAGTATTAGCACCCAGACGAGTGCGAACCAGACGAGGCTTCTCAACCTGAGGACCGGCCAGAGCAACAACACGATCCGTAAACAGTTTACCGGTAGTGAACAATTTGCCGATGGCAATCACGTCCTGATAACCAATCTGCCATACGGTTTTGGTGGCAGACACTGGATCCAGGAAATGGATGTGCGTGCTTGGCAAACCGGCAGGGTGTGGTCCCGCAAACTCTTCGCTGTTGGCAATACCGGCAGGAATGCTGGCGCCCGGTGCTTTACACAGGAAGATTTTGCCACCGCTCAGTTTGCCCAGGATATTGATACCCTGTTCGAAGGCTTCTGCGTGCTCTTTAATCACCACTTCCGGGTTTGCCGCCAGCGGATGAGTATCAATCGCGGTCACAAAAATAGAAGAAGGACGAGATTCCAGCGCAGGCACCTTACTAAAAGGGCGGGTGCGCAGAGCAGTCCAGAGACCGGCTTCGTTCAGCAGCGCTTCAACCTGCTCAGCCGTTAAGCCAGCCAGTTCTTCTGTTTTATAGGAAGTGAAAGTTTCCTCTTCTTCCTGGCCGCTTTCTGAGGACTCTACGTCGATCACCACGGACTGCAAAATCCGTTTCTCGCCACGATTTATGGCAGCAACTGTACCGCCAGCCAAGGCGGTGTACCGGATACCCGGTGTTTTCTTGTCGGTAAAGAGCAGTTGCCCTTTTTTAACTCGATCTCCCACAGCAACCGCCATCGTAGGCTTCATGCCTACGTAGTCCGAGCCGATTACGGCGACAGAACGTGCTGTTCTGCCTTCCGAGATAATCTGCTCAGGCGATCCTGAGATCGGGAGATCCAGCCCCTGTTTGATTTTGATCATACCTTTCGCCTAATCAATCAAGTTGAGGTCAGGAGTAACCCGTCTCTCCGGTGTGCTGGAACTGCCATACAGGGTTTTACGACAGGTGTTCTGTGTATTGAGTGTGCTCAATAAGCGCTCAACCACGAATAGAACTTGCGTCACAAAATCAGAGTAATTCCGGGGGACGTCGTCAGAAGTAGGCTTGAGAAATGGGAGAAGAGTTTACAGGCAATATCAAACCCTGAATTACGACAGGGACTACAGCAGTGCCATCTCTATACCCTTTCTCAAGGCTACTGCTGCGCGGCCATACCGGAAAGCCACTGACCATCCGTACAGACATAACAAAACCCGCCACAAAGCAGCAGGTCTCTATTGGCAATCAGATAGACATGCACCGCAATTTAGAACTTATGTTCCTTATCTTTAGTGGAAACATGATCGGAAATTCCGTATCTGAGCCGTAATTCGCAACATCACCGATGAAATTGGTGGCGCAATTATAAAGAGACTGGAGAGGATATGCCATACTGAGTGACAGGTTATTTCACCTGCAGTACTTATTTACACAGACACTTATATTCTGAGGACATTTTTCGAAAGCCTTGCAACGAAACACGTTTACCACACCGCACACCAACGTCAAGACATAAACACATTTTTAGACTGCAGTATTGAAGAGGTTAAAGAAATTCTCACTCGTCACTCGCCCTAACTCTCTTTCATCAACACCTTTCAACTCAGCGATATAGCGAGCAACTTCAACAACAAACTTTGGCTCATTAGGCTTCCCACGATGAGGCACTGGCGCGAGATAGGGTGAGTCTGTTTCTATCAAAAGACGATCCATAGGAAGATATTTCACAACCTCTCTTAGTTCTGACGCATTTCGAAACGTTGCAATACCAGATATGGAAATATAGTAACCCAAGTCCAGCGCAGCAGTGGCCATTTCAAGACTTTCCGTAAAGCAATGCAAAACGCCAGCACTCTCTCTTGAGCCATGCTCTCGAATAAAGTCGATGGTATCCTCTCTGGCATCCCGAGTATGAACAACCACGGGCAGCTTCAGTTCCGACGCCAGTTGTAAGTGATTAATAAACGACTGCCGCTGAATAGCCTGCAAACCTTCGCTGTCGGCGTAGTAGTAATCAAGCCCGGTCTCACCAATTGCCACCACTTTTTTATGAGTGGCCAGTTTTTTTACTACCTCTATATCGGGTACCAACTCTTTGCAATCCAGAGGGTGAACCCCCACGGAAGCAAATACATCGTCGTATTGTTCAGCCAAAGCAACCACTGTTGGTGCATTTTCCAGATCAATACCGATACAAAGCATCCGACTGACACCTGCATCTCTTGCTGCCTGCACAGCAAGATCCAGATCACCGTTGTAAGCAGTGAGATCCAGACGATCAAGGTGACAATGGGAATCGATATACATAATGAATCCTAATGAAAAACACGGTCGGTTAGCTGACTAATAAAGGAGAATTGAGCTTTTACCACAATAGATAAAAGCCCAAGGCATGAGAAGGGTCCGAAATCACATGGTATTGGTAGGACGATCCGAATTCAGAGCACCAGCAATATACGTCTCAATCTTAGTTCTGACGTTATCAGTAGGGTCATTAAACTGAATACCCACACCCGCCTGACGGCCACTCTGAGCCCCCGCCGGTGTAATCCACACCACTTTACCCGGCACCGGAATCTTTTCCGCTTCGTCCATCAGAGTCAGACGAATAAAAACATCGTCCCCCAATGCATAGCGCTTGGCTGTGGGTACAAACAGACCACCACCGGTGATATATGGCATATACGATTCATAAAGTGATGCCGTGTCTCTGATGGTCAGCGACATCAACCCCTGCATTCCTTTTCCCATCTCCCCTCTCCTCTTTAACCTTAAAGTGCCAATTCCAGATAATCACTGAACACGCCCTCCAGCAGCATCTGGCTGTTGAGGTTAGCGCCTTCCTGCAATTGCTGCCGCTGCAGCATAATACGATCTCGAACCTTAACCAGCCTCGGCGCATCTGCCTTTTTAGCGAGATAACCAATCATCCGATTTACGTCACGATTCCTGACAAGGCTCTCATCGGCCGTCAGCTTCAGTTTTACAGCATCATCCAGCCAACTTCCGAGCCAGCCAAGCAATGAAATAAGGTCACCGGCATGCTGCTCTTTGGCCAGTTCCACCGGCGTTAAATTACCACGAAACAGCTCAGGCATAACATTGATCAGGTGCCCGCGAAGCTCAAGTACATTCTGGTCGAACATATTTCTCGCCAGCACCGGCGAACCACAGGACAACGACAATAGCTGATCAATAGTTTGAGCATCTGCAATATGATCACTCAGCCACTGTTTTGCCAGAGATAGATCCGGCACTGGAAACATCACCAGCTGGCAGCGGCTGCGAATGGTGGCCAGCATATCCCCGGCTCGGGCACTGACCAGAAGAAACAGTGTATTATCGCCCGGCTCCTCAAGGCTTTTTAGCAACGCATTGGCAGCGTTCACATTCATGGCTTCTGCCGGATTAATAATAATCACCCGTCGCCCACCTTGCTGAGCCGTTTTTCTGGCAAACTCGTTAATACATCGGATCTGGTCAATTTTTATGGGCTTACCAGAAGACTCTGGTTCAATTACCAAAACATCCGGGTGAGTGCCCGCTTGCAACAGGTCGCAGCTTTTGCAATGTCCACAAGCGTAGCCGCCAGAAGGTGTATGACATAAAACCCGCGACATCAATGCCTGAGAAAAAGCACCTTTGCCCACACCCAAAGCCCCTTTCAATAACAAGGCGTGAGGCAATGCGTCTGATCGCATTCTGCGCAACAGCGACTTCCACTGACTTTCCTGCCAGGGCAGCGGCTTCTGCGCAAAGTAACTGACGGCTTCTGCTTTATCTTTACTCAAGACCAATAACCTTTATTCGCGACCAGCCAATCGTACACTTAATGCCCGGATAATCTGTTCACGTACCTGGGCAATGGACTCACCACCATTGATCACAATGTACTGTTCTGGAAATCGCCTGGCACGATCCAGGTAAACCTGACGCACCCGATAAAAGAAGTCGATGGCTTCCTGCTCAATACGATCAAGTGATCCACCCTGCTGCTCTGCCCGCCCTCTGGCGCGAGCCAACCCTACTTCTGGCTCAATATCCAGCAGCAAGGTCATATCCGGACGACGATCGCCTTGTACTAATTGTTCCAATGTCGCTATGCGTGACGCATCAATACCACGACCACCACCCTGATAGGCATAAGTGGCATCGGTGAAACGATCACACACCACCACTTTGCCACTGGCTAAAGCCGGCTCAATATTCTCATTCAGATTTTGACAACGTGCGGCAAACACCATTAACAGCTCTGTGGTATCGCTCACTCGCTCATCGTGCTCCGCCAGCACCAGACTTCTCAACTGCTCCGCCAACAGTGTACCGCCCGGTTCGCGGGTTTCAATAAAATCATGCCCCGCCTTGGCCAGCCACTCCAGCACCACACCTTTGGCCGTGGTTTTACCAGCGCCTTCGCAGCCTTCTATGGTCAGAAAAAAACCCATTAAATTCTCTTATACACTCAATTTATTGATCGATGGTAGTGTCTTGCGTTAGCTCTTGCACCGAGGAACGGTAATCCTTGCGCCGCTCGGTAATTTGGTACTTTCTAACAGCTCGGTTATGTTCAACCAAAGTGTTCGAGAATTGATGCGTACCGTCTCCCCGGGCAACAAAATACAATGCACTGCCATCGGATGGATTTAACGCCGCCTGAATCGCTTCACGCCCAACGGTGGCAATAGGCGTCGGTGGTAGTCCATGAATCACATAGGTATTGTAATCCGTTGCCTCCCGCAGATGACGACGACTTAACCCACCCTGATAACGATCGCCCATACCGTAAATAACGGTAGGATCTGTTTGCAAACGCATGCCTTTATTAAGACGACGAACAAACACACCCGCAATATCAGGCCGCTCAGAAGGCACACCAGTTTCCTTCTCAATAATGGAGGCCATAATCAGCGCTTCATAAGGTGTCTTATAAGGTACCCCTTTGACCCGAGCCTGCCACTCTTCCTGCAATACCGCATTCAATTTTTTATTAGCGCGCTGCAAAATAGAAGCGACAGAAGCGCCCGATTCAAAACTGTAAGTATCCGCGTAAAACTGCCCTTCAAGGTGACTGCCTTTCGATGCCCCCTCGATAGAATCTGAAATCACAGTAGCCAACTCATTCAACTGAACAGGGTTACTCAGTTTCGGCTGCTGATTTAAGTCAGCGAGCAACTCCTTCAACGTAAAACCTTCCACCAGCGTGACATTATAATAATGCACATCGCCCTGCACGAGCATGGTCAACAGCTCACCATTACTGATATCCGGTGCGATCAAGTACTCACCCGCATGAATATCCGTGGCCACACCACGCACTCGCGCCAACAACTCAAACAACCCCGGATACTTGATCACCCGATCATTAGTCAGGCGTCGCACAATTCGCCCCAGAGAGTCTCCCCGTTCAACCACAAATTCAGAATCAGCGGTGGACAATACTTTCTGTTGACTGTACCAGCTCATTCCATACCAGCCAGCTCCCGCAGCCATCATGGCCAGCAACAGAGCAACAGCAGCCAGTAACAATAACTTTTTAAGCATTCAATTCTTCCTGAACCCGACGACGTATCTCAAGGGTAACCGGCCCCATTTCCCAGTTTATCTGATTATATTCCACTACCGGCCAGACACCATTCACGCTATTACAAAGAAACAACTCTGCCGCAATGTCCGCCAAACGACTCTCTGCCAGATGCTGCTCCGAAACCAATAATCCCATTTCATGGGCGATATTCATAATAAGCTGACGACACACGCCTTTTACACCACTAAACGACAAATCTGGTGTAATAAGTTCGCCATCGTGAGTCACTACAAACAGGTTGCTCATTGTGCCTTCAATGACATGGCCGGAAAAATCACACACCAAACCTTCATCGTAAGCGGTGCCCGACCACTCACTTCTTGCCATCACCTGCTCAAGACGATTCAAATGTTTTATACCCGCCAGCGCGCTTTGACCAAGCCGGAGCTCGCAAGCAAACAGCTTTGCGCCACAAATGGATGGATCTGGATCTCTAATCGGAAGAGGATGAATAGACAAAATTCGCCTTATATCATGACAATCTTCCGGATTATACCCTCTTCCACCGCTGCCACGAGTGACCGTCACTTTTAACACACCAGTCTCCACTGATGACGACGCCAGAAAAGCATCCACCTCACGAGTTAACTCAGCCAGATTCAGATTGATAGTTAGACGACGGCAACCCTGAACCAAACGCTCCCAGTGTAATCCCGCCAGAGTTGGCAACCCGCCAGATACCCTGATTGTTTCGAAAAGCCCATCGCCATAGGCCAATCCACGATCCGATACCGAGAGTTCGGATTGAGGCTGGCCATTAACCCATATCAGCGGAGTACTCAAAAGCTTACCCCTGATTTTCCAGCTTGGAGAAC
Organism: uncultured Endozoicomonas sp.; assembly: GCF_947495845.1. Taxonomy (GTDB): domain Bacteria; phylum Pseudomonadota; class Gammaproteobacteria; order Pseudomonadales; family Endozoicomonadaceae; genus Endozoicomonas. Next base: position 67,596 of record NZ_CANMAO010000005.1, read on the forward strand.
GCCAATGTGACATTGGTTCCGCCGAAGCCGAAAGAGTTAGAAAGTACGTGATTAATCACCATCGGCCTGGCCACATGGGGAACGTAATCCAAATCACACCCTTCTCCAGGCGTATCGAGATTAATCGTTGGCGGTGCCACTTGATCCATCAATGATTGAATACTGAACACAGCCTCCACAGCACCAGCAGCGCCCAGCAAATGCCCGGTCATGGACTTTGTTGAACTCACGGCAAGATGATTAGCGTGTGCACCAAAGACAGTGTGAATAGCCCGGGTTTCTGCAACGTCACCGGTGGGCGTTGATGTACCGTGAGCATTAATATAATCCACATCTTGCGGTGCCAAACCCGCATCTTCAATAGCGGACTGCATGGCACGAGCTGCACCACGACCATCTTCCGGTGGCGATGTAATGTGCCAGGCATCGCCACTCATACCAATGCCGCTGAGCTCTGCGTATATTTTTGCGCCACGGGCAACCGCATGTTCGTACTCTTCCAACACCAGAATACCCGCACCATCACCCAACACAAATCCATCGCGATCCGCATCCCAGGGGCGACTGGCTTTCTCTGGCGCCTCATTGCGTGCAGACAACGCTCTGGCGGCAGCAAAACCAGTAATGCCGAGAGCTGAAGACCCCTTTTCTGCGCCGCCAGCCACCATTACATCGGCATCGCCATAAGCGATAATGCGAGCAGCCATGGCAATGGCATGACTCCCTGTGGCGCAGGCTGTTGAGGTAGCAAAGTTCGGCCCCTGAAAATTGAACTTCATGGACACCCAACCTGCCGCCATATTGATAACCGCCGCTGGAATAAAGAACGGAGATATACGTCGAGAGCCGCTTTTTAGCAACGTTTCATGATTCTGTTCAATCGTGGTAAGACCACCAACCCCCGAACCAATCGCAACACCATAACGATGAGCGTCTTCGTCAGGCACTATCAGCCCCGCATCAGAGATGGCTTCTGCCGCTGCAGCAAAACCATACTGAATAAAGCCATCCATTTTCCGGGCATCTTTTGAATCCATGCACTCTGATGGATCAAAGTCCTTAATGGCACCGCAAATGCGTACACCGAACTTGTCTGCTTCAAGGTGTGTAATTGGATGGATACCACTAACGCCCTCCAAAAGAGAGGACCAACTGGTTTTCACATTGTTGCCAACCGGAGTTACCGCCCCCATTCCAGTGACAACCACTCTTCTGCGCATCCGCTGCTGCGATCTGCCTGTATTCTTTGTATCCGACAAGACGGAAGCTCCTAGTAGCCTGTCGTATAAATGACATGAGGCATTATTGTAGCACTGTCATCCATTCTTCTATCAACACAGGCGTTTAAAACAAGAGTAAAAAGCGCCCAAGATGCGTTGCCAAAACCTATATACAACAAAAGCCGTAGACTGACGTCATACGGCTTTTGTGATTTTACAAAGTCCTGCAAGCCCCTACCTTTCAGAATGAGAATGTCACAAAGTGAAAAGAGGCCAGTCAGAATCAGGAGTGAGCAACGACGTAGTCAATAGCTTCCTGAACGGTGGTGATCTTCTCAGCTTCTTCATCAGGAATTTCGGTTTCGAATTCCTCTTCCAGAGCCATCACCAACTCTACAGTGTCCAGAGAGTCCGCGCCGAGATCCTCTACGAATGACGCACTGTTAGTAACTTCGTCTTCCTTCACGCCAAGCTGTTCGCAAACAATCTTCTTAACGCGCTCTTCAATGGTGCTCATACCGTGTTGTGCTCCTGTCGATATTCAGTGCAGCCTGAGGCTACAGGTGAACTAGTTTATATGGTCATTTATAAGAATTTCAAGCCGGTTATTTGAAAACCGGAGAGAAACCTCGAAAACGGACATCAGTTATAAAAAACAAACAAAATCCATTCCACTTTCACAACACTTTTTCAAGTTTCTGAACCGTGGAAACGGGCAATCAGTTCATGTACATGCCGCCATTGACATGCAATGTTTCGCCAGTGATGTAACCCGCAGGCTCACTCACTAAAAACAGCACGGCCGCTGCAATCTCTTCTGGCTGACCAAGTCTTGCCAGAGGAATCTGCCCCAGCAGAAACTCACGCTGTGCTTCGGGCAACTCATTAGTCATATCGGTTTCGATAAAACCGGGGGCAACCGTATTCACCGTCAGGTTTCTGGAACCCACTTCACGGGCCATAGCACGGGTAAAACCTTCAACACCGGCTTTCGCTGCAGCATAGTTTGCCTGCCCCTGATTGCCCATAGAGCCAACCACAGAGCTGATATTAACGATACGACCTTCACGCGCCTTGGTCATACCGCGCATAACGGCTTTACTCATGCGGAAGATAGAGCTGAGATTGGTATTCACCACATCATCCCACTCATCCACTTTCATGCGCATCAGAATATTGTCGCGGGTGATACCTGCATTGTTGATCAGAATCAACGGCGCACCGTATTGATCAGCCACTGCTTTTACCACCGCCTGACAGGCATCATTAGAGGTGACGTTCAGCGCCATCCCCTGACCTTGAATACCTTCCGCCTTCAGCGCTTCGGTAATGGCTTCAGCGCCAGAGTCCGTGGTCGCTGTTCCGATCACCGTCGCACCCGCATGACCCAGGGCAAAGGCAATCGCCTTGCCGATACCGCGGCTCGCCCCGGTCACCAGAGCAACCTTTCCTTCCAGATGCTTTACTGTCAAAGCTGTTATCTCCAAACCGGTTTCTATTAATTAGCTTCAGCCAGCCATTGAGCCATGACATCTGCGGACTCAAGAGTGGCTATCGGTGCACGTCGTGCAATGCGCTTATTCAGGCCGGCCAGTACTTTACCCGGACCGCACTCTGCAAAGCGACCAACACCCGTAGCAATAATTGCTTCAATAGATTCAACCCAGCGAACAGGGCTGTAAAGCTGTGCCACCAAATTTGCTTTTAGCTGCTCAGGATCAGAACAAAAGTCTGCGGATACGTTTTGCACCACGGGAATCATCGGCGCAACTACTTGAATACCGGCCAATTCATTTTTCAGTTTTTCTGCAGCAGGCCGCATTAAAGCACAGTGAGAAGGGACGCTGACAGGCAGCTCAATTGCTCTTTTCGCACCCATCGCCTTTGCTTCTTCGATAGCACGCTGCACAGCCACCACCCGCCCTGCAATAACAACCTGGCCTGGCGCATTAAAGTTAACCGCCTCGACCACATCTTCTGCAGCTACTTTCTCACAGACAGCGACAACGTCCGCATCATCAAGACCAAGAATCGCAGCCATGGCACCTTCGCCAGCTGCGACTGCTTCCTGCATATAAAGACCGCGAAGATGCACCAACTTAATAGCATCTGCAAAATTAATGGCGCCCGCACAGGTCAGCGCGGAGTACTCACCCAAGCTATGGCCCGCCATCACCGCCGGCGCCTCACCCTGACGATCACACCAGAGGCGCCACAGGGCGACACTGGCAGCCAACAGCGCAGGCTGGGCATTTTCCGTACGATTCAGCTGATCCGCCGGACCTTCTGAAATCAGCGCCTGAAGATCGTAACCGAGTACATCTGAAGCCTCTTTCAACGTAGACTGAACCAATGGCTCAGAAAGATAGTCTGCCAGCATGCCAACCTGCTGGGATCCCTGCCCGGGAAATACAAAAGCTAGCTTGCTCGACATGATTACTCGCTCTTTCCTTTGGCTTCGCACAATCAACAACAAAGCCCACAATTCTACCGGAGTCAAAGCGAGCCAGAGCACAACAGCATATTCCGAAATAATTCATGAATTATGCCTGCGCAGAACTACGCTTCCTTAGAAAATCGGGGCAATTATAGAAAAAACAGACAACAAGGTAAGTAAAATTATGTTTCCGATGGCAAAATCAGGAAAACAATCGTACTAATTTATCGATTGTTTTATCAATTAGTCGCCTTTAAGCATGGACTCAACTTCTTCTGAAAGCCGCCCGGCAACATCACTATCCACCTCACGAACCGCCTCCTGAATTGCCCGATAAAACCCTTCTTCATCGGAATGGCCATGGCTTTTTACCACAATACCCTGCAACCCAAGAAAACTGGCGCCGTTATAAACCACCGGATCAATACTGCGGTAAACCTTGCGCAATACCGGCGCAACAATCAGAGCAAGAAAGCGACGCCAGAGCGTCTGTTGAAAGGCATCCAGTAACGTATCTCGAATCAGGCTGGCCACACCCTCACCAGTCTTCAGAGTGACATTACCAACAAAGCCGTCGCAAACCACCACATCCGCCTTACCAGCAAAGACATCGTGACCTTCGATATAACCGATGTAGTTCAGCCGGCCATCTTCCTTTAACAAGCGATCCGCCAGACGAACCTGCTCATTGCCTTTAATGTCTTCCGTACCAACATTGAGCAAACCCACTCTCGGGGCATCTAACTCGTTGACCGAAGCGACTAACTGCGAGCCCATCACAGCAAACTGATAAAGGTTGGTTGCCGAGCAATCCACATTCGCCCCCATATCCAGCAGCAGCGCACTCCCACCTTTACAGGGAACTGCCGCAGCAATAGCAGGACGATCAATACCCACAAAGGTTTTCAAGGCAAAGCGACCCATTGCCATCAACGCACCGGTATTACCAGAGCTGACACAGGCCGCCGCATGACTATCTGCCACTTGCTCAAGCGCCAGCCACATGGAACTGCCCTCACGACCTCGTAAGGCAGCCGAAGGCTTATCATCCATACCAATGGTTTTCTCAGCATGAACAATATGGAGTCTTGATTGATCGAAAGAAGCAGAAGACAGGTGTTCTGTAATCAGTTTTTGATTACCCACCAGAATGAGATGAAGATCTGAATAAGCATCCAATGCACGAAGCGCCGCCCGGATACGAGAACGGGGACTTTCGTCCCCGCTCATGATATCAAGCGATATTCTCCGTCCTGGAGCTGCCTGCCCTGAATTGGGTGACCGTCCTGGCATCGACAAAATCACTCAGATTATTTGCCTTCCAGCACTTTACGACCACGGTAGAAACCGTCAGCAGTCATGTGATGACGACGGTGAGTTTCACCGGAAGTCGCATCAACAGACAACTGGCCAGCAGTCAGACTGTCGTGGGAACGGCGCATGTCACGCTTGGAACGGGTTTTACGATTTTGTTGAACAGCCATGTGTCAACTCTCCTCTATTCTATAACCAGAAGTTTCTATCTGAATCTATTCCGGTTCGATGTCTTTTTTCAAACCAGCCAGAACACTGAATGGGTTACGGCGTTTACGCTCTTCTTCTGCTTGTGCATCAGAATCCCGTAACTCTTCATCAGACTCAGTAGTGTAACTCTGCTGAACCTGACAGGCCTCAGGTGGATGATAGGCCACAATAGGAAGACTTAATAAAAGCTCTTCCTCTAGCAGAGGGATCAACTCCATCGGCTCCTCTTGGAGCATCAAGGGTTCAAATTCCTCCGGCAACATTTTTGCCTGCTCATCCGTCAGTACACCCATCAGGTTGAGATCAACACGCACAGGCAGCTCTGCTAAATCGAGACACCGCTGGCAAATCAATTTCAGATTTGCTTCAACATGCCCCTGCAAAACCACCCGATGGTCTTCACTCATATAGAAATGAAGAGAAATCTTCACCTCACCCTGATCATCAGCGAGGCTGGCCACCAGCTGCTCAAATTTATTGAGTGCCAGTGTACCTTCAAACTGCAACCCTTGACGCGCCAATTTACGGGGGTCAAAAGTTTTGGGTAATTGCCCTGATAACATAAGCGCGCAATCATAGGGGGATGAACACTGACTGTCAAACACCCTTTGCATCGGATTTCAAACAACACCGTGATAATCTTCATACAAGACCGTACTTTACACAAAACTCTCCCGGATCACGAAAAAGACCGAATCCGGGTTATGTAGAAAGCATCGCACCCTTCGCATCCTTCACATCCGGACCACGATATAACCATGAAGATCCTCTTAGCCTCCAGCTCACTCTATCGCAAACAGCTGCTTGAGCGATTAAACCTGACCTTCCAACAACAATCACCCGACATTAATGAAACACCACTAAGCCATGAAACCGCCCAGCAGCTGGCGACACGCCTCTCGCTGGAAAAAGCACAAGCACTGACCAATGAGCACCCAAACACTCTGATCATCGCATCAGACCAGGCCGCCTCACTGCATGATAAGATCCTGGGCAAACCCGGCACTCGTGAAAAAGCCATTGCACAACTCTCAAGCTGCAGCGGAAAACAAGTGACCTTTTATACAGGTCTTTGCCTTCTAAACACCGCCAGCGGACAATTCCAACTGGAGTGCATCGAGTATTCCGTCTGGTTTCGACAACTCACCCCATCACAAATCACTTACTATATAGATGCAGAAAGCCCGCTGGATTGCGCCGGTAGCTTCAAATGCGAAGGACTTGGGGTGACATTGTTTGAAAAAATGAGTGGAGATGATCCTAACAGTCTGATCGGCCTACCTTTGATTGCGCTAACCAATATGCTGATAAACGAAGGAATCTTCTCTTTAGGAAACTGACAAGAAAAAGGCTTCCGATTGGAAGCCTTTAAAGGGTTACATTAATTGAAGCCCGCCATCCATCGCTTCAACAAAGGTGGAACTGACACCCGCACCAAAATCACGGGCAAATTTTTCAAGAGGGCTTAGGCGGAAAGTATAATCGACGATTTCTTCTTCACCAATCACTTCCCGAGCCACATAACCCGCACTGCCCAACCCATCGATCAAGCCAAGCTTTTCTGCCTGCTCACCTGACCAAACCATGCCGGAGAAAATATCTGGAGAATCTTGCAGTCGATCACCACGCCCAGCTTTAACCACCTCAATAAATTGCTGATGAATGGTGTTCAACTGAACCTGCCACTTGGCAGCAGACTCTTTATCAACAGGCTGGAACGGGTCCAGAAACGCTTTATCCTCACCCGCATGATAAACACGTCGGGTAACGCCTAGCTTTTCCATAGTGCCGACAAAGCCAAAACCCGCAGAAATAACACCAATAGAGCCGACCAGACTGGCTTTATCCGCATAGATTTCATCCGCTGCCGCAGCAATGTAATAACCTCCGGACGCTCCAATATCCATAATCACGGCATAGAGCGGAATCTCTTCATGGATATCACGAAGCCGGCGGATTTCGTCATAGATATAGCCAGATTGAACCGGACTACCACCGGGACTATTAATCCGCAGAATCACAGCTTTGGTGTTTTCATCCTCAAAAGCTGAGCGCAGGCCGGTAATCACCGCATCCGCCTCTACTTCGCCACCACCAATCTGGCCATCAATATCCACCAGAGCCGTGTGCTCTCCACTGCTGGAGGACACTTCAGCGTCCGCAATATTCGTCGCCTTATAAAAGACCGCCACGGAGAAAAACAACCAGCCGAAGGTCAGGCACTTGAAAAAGATCCCCCAGCGGCGGGCTCGCCGCTGCTCCAGCAACGCGCCTTTTGCCAGCGTTTCTACCAACCCCCAGGCACGATCATTTTCCGGCTGCTTTTCATCCGCTGAAGGCTCTTGCCAGTTATCCTGCATACTCACTCCTAACTTATGGTCATTAATGACTGGATTGCTTTAATGTTGTTAAGACATCCTGCAATTCTTTCGGTAGCGGCGCTTCTACCTTCAACGTCTTTCCATCCAGTAACTCAAACTGAATACTGGCCGCATGGAGGAACAGGCGATTCAAACCAAACGCCTTAAATCGTTGATTATCTTCGTCCAGCGCGTATTTATCATCACCAGCAATGGCGTGACCCGCATGCAAACAGTGAACACGAATCTGATGGGTTCGACCAGTAATTGGGTACGCCTCAACCAATGTCATATTGGGATATCGTTCCAGAACACGGAACGCGGTGCGAGACTTTTTACCATCTACATGCACTCGCACCATCCGCTCACCGGATTGCAACACATTCTTCTGTAACGGCGCATTAACCAACTGCTTTCTGGTCGGCCATTTGCCGATCACCAGCGCCTGATACAGTTTTTCCACTTTATCTCGTTGCTGCAGCTGGTTGTGAATATGCCTCAGCATACTGCGGCGCTTGGCAATCACCAGACAGCCAGAGGTATCACGATCCAATCGATGCACCAACTCAAGGGTTTTATTATCGGGGCGCAACTGCCGCAACGCTTCAATCACACCGTAAGAAAGACCACTGCCGCCGTGCACCGCAAGGCCAGAGGGTTTGTTGATAATCAGCAACAATTCATCTTCATACAGCACTGCTTGCTCAAGCTGTTCAATCACATTGCCAGACGGTCTGACTGGCGCATTGGCTTCAGCTACCCGAACCGGCGGCACCCGAACCACATCCCCAGACTGCAAACGATAATCCGCGGTAATGCGTTTTTTATTGACCCGCACTTCACCCTTACGAAGAATGCGGTAAATGCGGGTTTTCGGGACGCCTTTGAGAATCCGCAGTAAAAAGTTATCAATGCGCTGGCCAGCGGTGTCGTCATCAATATCCAACCATTGAACCGTGGGCACAACCTCAACCACTTCCGCAGGCGCTGCTTTTTTCGCACGCACGATATTTTCACGCACGGTTTCTGGCCGACGCGCCTGCACACGTTGAGATTTTGTACCGGCAGAGCCGGAGCGTTTCACATTACGTCTTTGCTTCAATCGATTATCCACAACACTATTAATACCTTCCAATGCCTTCTCACATACCATGAGCAACTAGCCGAATACTACCAGCTTTCAACGGTTTGAAGCACTCATAGTTTACTGATATAGTTGCAAGACTGTCTTGCTAACTACCGAGAAGACAGCACGATTTACTACGCCTGAGTAAGACTGGAAAGACGCAACAAGAGTGGATTCCACTTAAATTCCTTTCAACCGGTCCGAAGAATAGACTGATGATGTTCGTATTACCCGATATACTGTGAAGGGTTGTACATTATCAGCAAGACATATTCAGGCATATTTCACGTTAGACACCCTTGCTGAACAACAATGCACCGGTCTCTGAACGTGGGTATTGAAGAACGAAAGACCGCGACAATGGTCGCGATAAATAAACAGTGCCACATTTAATCAGTGGTTGCGTGCCCGTTAATGGGTCGAGGACAAGCGAACAGGTCATATGCCAGTATACGGTCTGAACTGCCCAGAGTTTATCGGCAGTCAGCCAAGAGGGCGCCTGATTTATGCAACCTCCTCCTGCAAAACATCCGTCAGACAATACCGCGGATGATTACGCTACAAGCAGCAGATTCGGCTTATTACAAAACCGACTGCCAGCCAATGAGCGCAGCAGCCGAACCGCCTGAAACACACGGCATTCGGCCTGTTAACGCAGGCAACAAAAGAGTTTGTAAAACACCGAAGGAAACCCGGTGCACAAAAGACCGACCGACCGCCGAGGCTAAACACTCCCCGGTCTGACGCTCTGCCAGAAAGCCAGGCCTGACTCGCATGAATAATGCGCTGCCTGCCCGTAAAGGATGCACCGGAAAGCCAAACGTACAAACAACTCTGACTGATTAGAGTAGCCATTAGCAATTTGGAACTCTATGAAGAGAATGTTAATCAATGCGACCCAGCAAGAAGAGCTGAGAGTTGCACTCGTTGATGGGCAGCGCCTGTTCGATCTGGATATTGAATCCGGAGCCCGCGAACAGAAGAAAGCCAACATCTATAAAGCCAAAATCACCCGTGTTGAGCCCAGCCTCGAAGCAGCGTTTGTTGACTTCGGCGCAGAGCGTCATGGCTTCCTCCCCCTGAAAGAAATCTCCCGTGAGTACTTTACGGGTCACAGTGGCGGCCGCCCGAACATCAAAGATGTCATCAAAGAAGGCACTGAAGTCATTGTCCAGGTGGACAAGGAAGAACGCGGCAATAAAGGCGCGGCTCTCACCACACTGGTCAGTCTTGCCGGCCGCTATCTGGTATTGATGCCAAACAACCCTCGTGCCGGCGGTATTTCCCGCCGCATTGAAGGCGATGAGCGTGCCGAGCTTCGTGAAGCCATGAGCAAGCTGGACATCCCTTCCGAAATGGGTGTTATTGTCCGTACCGCTGGCCTTGGACGCTCCGCCGAAGATCTTCAATGGGATTTGGATTACCTCCTACACCTCTGGAACTCCATCAAAGAAGCCTCCGGCAAAAGTCAGGCTCCAGCTCTGTTGTATCAAGAAAGCAACGTCATTATCCGCGCGATCCGTGACTACCTGCGCCAGGACATCGGCGAAGTGCTCATCGATAAAACGGCTGTCTACGAAGAAGCTCTGGACTTCGTTAATCAGGTCATGCCGCAGTATCAGAATAAGCTGAAGCTGTATCGTGACACCGTGCCCATGTTTAACCGCTTCCAGATTGAAAGCCAGATCGAAACGGCGTTCCAGCGTGAAGTAAAACTGCCTTCAGGCGGCTCCATTGTTATCGATCCAACAGAAGCATTGGTTTCCATCGACATCAACTCTGCCCGGGCAACCCGTGGTGGTGATATCGAAGAAACCGCCTTCAACACCAATCTGGAAGCGGCGGACGAAATCGCTCGCCAGCTGCGTCTGCGTGATATCGGCGGCCTGATCGTTATCGACTTTATCGATATGAGCAACAACCGCAACCAGCGCGAAGTGGAAAACCGCATTCGCCAAGCACTGTCGGTGGATCGCGCCCGGGTGCAAACCGGTCGTATTTCCCGCTTTGGTTTGCTGGAAATGTCCCGTCAGCGCCTGCGGCCATCTCTGGGTGAAACCAGTGGTGTCGTTTGCCCACGATGCTCTGGTCAAGGCACCATCCGGGATATCGAATCTCTGGCTCTTTCCATCCTGCGCTTAATGGAAGAGGAGGCTATGAAAGACAAGACCTCTGAAATCCGTGCCCAGGTACCGGTTTCTGTTGCTGCATTCCTGCTCAACGAAAAACGCAAAAACATTGCCAAAATCGAAAAGCGCAATAACGCTCGCATTGTCGTGATTCCAAATGCCAATCTGGAAACACCTCATTACGATGTTCAGCGTCTGCGTGACGATAACCCTCAGGAAGTTGGTAGCAGCTACGAAATCATTCTGGAAAACGAAGAAGCAGCGGTGGAAGAATACACCACAGCCTCCAAGCCTCAAGTCCAGAGACCACAAGCTGCCGTTCGTAACGTTGCCCCCGCTCAACCAGCGCCGGTTAAGCAAGCCGAAGCCAAGCCCGGCTTTATTGGCGGCCTGCTGAAATCCATTGGCAACCTGTTCAGTTCTGATAACGACGAAAAACCAGCCCAGCGTGAACGCTCTGGCCAGCAGTCTGGAAATCGTCGCGGCAATGATAGAAATCAGGACAGAAACCAGAACCGCAACAAAAAACCACGCTCCGATGCACAACGTCGCGATGGTCGTAACGACAATCGCAATGAGACTCGCAACAACGAGAGTCGTGATAACCGCGAAAACCGTGAGCGCAATCAGAAAGATCGTAAACCTCGCAATCAGAAAGAACGCTCTGATCGCGACAATCGTTCCGACAATCGCACTGACAACCGCTTCGAGAAACAGGAGCGTCGTCCGCGGGAGAAAACAGACAATCAGGATCTGGACAACAACCTGGATCGTCAGCAGGATCAGGAGACTGAACAGAACGGTGATCGTCGCCGTCGCCCAAACTCTGCACCACGTCGTCGCAACAATCGTCAATCCCAGCGTCAGCCTCAGGGCGAGCCGCAGCTGCAGCCATTGCTACCAGAAAATAGCAGAACAGCAGCACCTCAGGCGCCTGTTAAAGAAGAAGTCGCTACCGAGGTCACTGCCAAGCAAGAACAGCAGCCGACTGAAATTGCTCAGGAAAACGCAACAAAGCCTGCCGCTGTTGAATCAGCACCGGTCATTGCGGAAGCAAACGCTCCAGAAGTTAAGCAGCCAACACCTGCCGCTTCTGAAGAAAAAGCAGAAACAGTAACCGCTGAAGCGACTCAGGAAACAACTCGGGAAACAACAGTAGAAAAAACTGAAGACGCTCAAAGACCACGCCGCTCACGTCGCATTAAAAACGACCCGCGTCGTCAGAGAGAAGAGCAGAAAAATCCAGCGCCAGTACAAGAAGCAGCCGCTTCTGAAGAAACACCGGCCACCAGTGAAACACCTGCGACTCATGCTGATCAGCCTGCCGGAAATCCAACCGACACGAACCAGCGCGACGAACAGCCAGAAAAAGCGTTTGAGCCAGCCAAATCCCATGGCCGCCCTCAAATGACCGAAATGGCTAAAGCCGTTGCGGCATCTCACAACCTGGAAAAACCTTCGTTCAACTCAATTCCTCCGTTTGAGAAGAAAGAAGTAACGCCTGAGCCGCAGGAAGCAGCGACGTCTGTTACCGCCAGCGAAGCAGAAGAAATGCTGGTAAAGGCGCTGAACCAAAACGAAGAAACAGCAACGGTTAAACCTGAAGCTGAAAAGGCGGAACCTGTTGCGCCAAAGACTGAAACCCCAAGAGCGACAAAACCGGCGAGACAACCTGAACCTTCTCTGCCTAAGCTTCTAGCTGACCCTGCACCTGCCGAAGTATCTGCAGAAGCAAAGCCGGAGACTGCTGAAGTAGAAGCCACCACGGTTGAGGTTGCTGCTGTAGAAGCGCCTCGCCGGCGCCGCAGTCGCGCTCATAACGACCCAAGAGCAAGACGCAAAGCTCAGCAGGCAGAGCAAAGCTCAGAAGCAAAAGCAGATAGCAATATTGAAACCAGTGAAAAGACCGAACCGTCACACACTGAAGAAAGCAATCTGTAAACAGCGGATGATTTAATCATCAAAAAAGCCGGGAAAGGGTGACCTTACCCGGCTTTTCTTTATCTAAAAAACAATAAATCCATACTCCTTATAGCCATTTCCAAGCGCATCATTTAACGATATTCATTATCAATATTTGTTTATATGAAGATGACTGTATATGTTAAATACTCCATCTCATGAGACAGAGCATGATAATGAGCAAACATGAAACTCACTCACATCCTGAACACACCCACGGGAAAGACTGTGGTCACACAGCCATAAAACATAACGACCACATTGATTACATCCATGACGGCCACTTGCATCACCCCCATGAAGGTCACTACGACGAACACGTCATTGAAGTCAGCGCCACCAACCCTGCCGAGTGCAGCCCGCTAAAAACCTGCCACCAAAATGGGCACAAACATGGACCGGATTGTGGGCACGAAATCGTACCCCATGGGGATCATTTTGATTATCTGGTGGATGGCCGCCTGCACCATGTACATGGCGACCATTGTGATGATCATGGACCGATAGAAATCATCTCATGATGTAAAAGACAGGGAATTGAAAATTAATCATAAAGGTTTCAGGATCTTCAAGACTCTGAAACCCATTGTTTATAGAAACCAATGATCAACGGTAAACCCTGGGCTCTCTTTCCAGCTCAACCCCAAACTGATTTTTCACTTTTTCCAAAACGTATTGAGAAAAAGCCATAATATCCGAACCGGTTGCGCCACCGTGGTTGATCAACACCAGCGCCTGCTTTTGGTAAGTCCCTACACTACCCTGTTGAACACCACGCAATCCGGCGCGATCAATTAACCAGCCAGCGGCCAGTTTCCACTTTTCACCCACTGGATAAGCAACAATGTCTGGATATTCCTTTTTCAGGCGCTCCATGGTTTGCTGATCCACTTCCGGATTTTTGAAAAAGCTTCCGGCATTTCCGATGGTTTTTGGGTCCGGCAATTTTTCCTGTCGAATGTCACACACTGCCTGACTGATTTGCAATGCTGTCAGCACTGAATCTCCATGCTCTTTCGACAAACTATCCGCAAGCTGCCCATAACCCAACCTGGGGCTCAGTACAGCATCCAGCGCAAACGTCACAGAGATAATGATATATTGATCTTTTTTCTCACCTTTGAAGACTGAGTCACGGTAGCCAAAACAGCAATCAAGGTTATCGAATTGCTCTACGTTTCCAGTAGAAATATTGACCGCATCGAGGGAGACAAAATAATCTTTTATCTCAACACCGTAGGCACCAATATTCTGAATCGGTGCCGCTCCAACACAACCCGGAATCAGTGATAGATTTTCAAGACCGTAGGCCTCTTGATGAATGGTCCAGAGCACAAACTCATGCCAGTTTTCGCCAGCCTGGGCAGTGACAGTCACCTGTCGCTCATCACGACGAACAACTGACAGGCCTTTCAAGTTAATGTGAATCACCAATGCATCAAGTACATCACCCAAAACCACATTACTGCCACCTCCCAGCGGAAGAATGACCAAGCCATTTTCTTTGGCAAAAGTAAGGGCTTCCTGCAATCCTTCAACCGTATTCACTTCTGCGTAATATCGGGCAATGGACGGAAGCCCAAGGGTGTTCTGGTGAATCAGTGAGTAATTCTGGTGAATGGTAACCGGCAAAGTCATGTAAGCCTTAAAAACGACAGTAATTGGATAACGTAAGGTTCAACAATCTAGGTAATAAATCAAAGCAATAAATCAAAGACAATCACTCCAACCCTTGTTTGATGTGCTCCAGCAAAGCGATGCCGCCGAGCTCCACAAGGTTTAACACGCGATGAAAACCATCATCGCCACCATAATAAGGGTCTGGTACTTCATTAACGGGTAAATCCGCATAATTCAGAAACAGCTTCACCTTATGGAGATGCTTTGGGGGACAGATAGATTTCAGATTTTCAAAATTTTCTGCATCCATGGCAAGAATTAAATCCTGCCGGATAAAATCATCTTCCGACACCTGACGAGAACGAATAAACGACAAATCGTATCCATTCTGCGCAGCATAAGCCATGGAGCGGCTGTCCGGTTTTGCACCGTTATGCCAGCCGCTGGTGCCCGCAGAATCCACTCGGATGGTAGATGAAAGCCCAGATTCGGCCACCTGATGAGCGAAGACGCCATGGGCTGTTGGTGATCGGCAAATATTACCGAGACAAACAAACAGAACGTTAACCATGGCTCCTCCTACTCATATTACAACCCCTCTTTATTCAGATCTCTTGGAGAGTATGGCTCTCACAGCGTTCAAATCCTGCTCAGTATCAACACCATGAGGTGGTGTTTCAACCGCCTGCGCCACATGGATTCGGTGACCATTCCACATCAAGCGAAGCTGCTCTAAAGATTCCAATTGCTCAACGGGACTCACACCCCAGGTCACATATCGATTCAGCAAAGCAACTCGATAGGCATAAATGCCAATATGCCTTTGAAAGTCCACGCCTTCTGGGAGCGTTTTCTGCTCACCGGCGAAGGCGTCTCTTGCCCAGGGAATCGGCGCACGACTGAAATACATCCCATAACCATTGGCATCAGCAACCACCTTGACCACGTTAGGATCAAAGATCTGATCCAAATCACTCAGCGGATTCGACAACGTAGCGGCGCCTGCTTCCTGAGCTGCACTTAAGTTTTCAGCCACCTGATTGATCACCGCCGGCGGAATCAATGGTTCATCGCCCTGAACATTGACAATGATATGATCATCCGCCATACCATAGTGCGCCGCCACTTCCTGCAAACGGTCAGTGCCTGACGGATGCTCCGGCGACGTCATACACACCTCAGCACCAAAGCTTTCAGCAATCGTCTGGATGCGTTGGTCGTCCGTGGCAATAATCACCCTTTGAGCATCCGACTGCTTAGCCCGCTCGTAAACGTGCTGTATCATCGGTTTGCCGCAGATATCCGCCAACGGTTTACCAGGCAAACGTGTTGACGCAAAACGGGCGGGAATCACTACTGTAAAACCCGTAGATAGCTGGGACATCAGGAAGCCTCGTTTAATCGCTCTTCTGCGCTAAGCGTGCGGGCTTCCCCTTCCAGCATCACCGGGATACCATCACGAACAGGGTATGCAACGCCGCAAGGGCGGCACACCAGTTCCTGACGCTCTTTATCCATACGAACCTGTCCCTTACACAAAGGGCAGGCCAGAATTTCAAACAATGTTTTGTCCATATTTATTCAGCCTTTATTGTCAGGCGCTATAGGTTTACGGGCTTCAATCATTTGCAACAACGAGTCAATTAGCTCATCCGGCAACTCAGTGGTCACCGGCAAATACCAATGATGATCACCGGCAAAAGAGCGACACTTCACCGCGTCTTTTTCCGTCATAATAACCGGCAAATCATCTTCGAAATTTAAGTCTTCTGCAGTAAAACCGTGATGATCCGCAAACGGGTGCGGGATCACATCGTATCCAAGCGATTTCAAGGTACTGAAAAATCGATCCGGATTACCAATACCCGCCACCGCATGCACTCTACCAGAGAACGCTGCGCCCTCATGGTCATCACTCACACGCCTTAACCGGGAAGGTACCAGTGAAAAGCAAATCAAATCCGACCGTTCCAGCCTTTGCTCATACACTTCACAGGAAACAGTTTCCGGACGGTTCACAAGCACAAAGTCGACAGTATTTAATCGGCTTTGCGGCTCTCTTAAAGGACCTACAGGTAAACAAAAACCGTTACCCAGCAAACGCTGACCATCCAAAACCGCCAGTTCTATATGCCGCTGAAGATTATAGTGCTGCAAACCATCATCAGCGACCATGACATCACAATCGAAATGCGTGCAAAGATGTTTTGCCCCACGAACCCGATCAGAATCCACCACCAATGGCACTTGCAGCTTTGCCAGCATGACCGGCTCATCTCCCACCATGGCAGGATCTGAATCAACCGTCACCACCACGGAATCTTCTTGATGCTCAGTGCCGTATCCACGACTGATAATGCCGGGTCGATAACCCTGCTCTTTCAACAGGTGAATCAGCGCAGAGACCACCGGCGTTTTCCCGGTACCGCCCACAGTGATGTTTCCCACCACAATCACGGGCACTGGCGGCGTCCATCTCACGCTGTCGAGATAGCGATGCTTTCTATACTCCGCCAGCATCGAGAAAATAGAGCTCAGCGGCTTAAGCCAGAGCGTCCAGCCACCGCCTGGGTTATACCAGGAATCAATCACCGATTGATTGAAGCGTTGTCGAAGGCTCACTGATCAGACTCAGACTCTTTGCGGGTTGTCATACTCAGGTTGACAAACCCGAGCTGCCCCGCCGCATCCATTGCCGTCACGACCGATTGATACGGTGTGTTAGCATCCGCAGTAATAATCAGGGGTAACTGGCTATCGCCATCACTGACTTTGCTCAGGGCGTTTTTCAATGTTTCCAGCTGACCATTAACCAGGCTTTGCCCCGCCACCGCAAAATCACCGGCTTTGCTGATGGTGATTTCAATTTGCTGTGGACGCTCTGCCCGCTGCTCACCGCTGGATTGCGGTAAATCGATGGCCAGATGGGTTTCTTTGGTAAACGTGGTGGATACCATAAAGAAAATCAGCAACAGGAAAACCACATCAATCAGAGGCGTCAGATTGATGGAAACCTCCTGCTGGTTCATCTGTCGACGGAAATTCATTTCCGAACCTCATGACTTTTGTAACCGGCGTCTTTGCGATCGCCCTGCATCACTTCGACCAGTTTGATGGCATCCTGTTCCATACTCACCACCAGTTCATCAATACGGCGGGTAAAGTAACGATGGAAAATCAGGGCTGGAATCGCCACAGTCAAACCGGCTGCCGTGGTAATCAGCGCCTTGGAAATACCGCCAGCCAGAACACCGGCATTACCCGTACCTTCCAGCATAATCACGGTAAACACATCGATCATACCGATAACCGTACCCAGCAAACCCAATAGTGGCGCAATGGCAGCTACGGTACCCAAAGTGTTCAGATACTTTTCAAGGTCATGAACAACCTTACCGGCCTGCTCTTCAATACTCTCTTTCATGATCTCACGACCACTGCCGGCATTACTCAAGCCAGCGGCCAGAATTTCACCCAACGGTGAACCTTCTTTCAGCTGCTCCAGTTTTTTGCTGCTGAGATTATTGTTCTTGATCCACTTCCAGACCGTCGACAAGGTATTTTTGGGCGTGATGCGTGAAGGCCTGAGGGTCCAGAGGCGCTCGAAAATAATGGCCATGGCAATGACTGAAGACAGCAGGATAGGCAACATCAACCAACCGCCGGATTTCACCAGTTCGAACACAGTTATTTCCCTTAAAGTGAAGAATCATAATTACGGCATGACTTTATCACAGAGATCTGCACCGTTTAAGCAACAAAAACATACTTCAGTACCATTTTTGCGACGCCATTATCGCCACCAGTAACGATCGTGTGTTTTTCGATAGGCGGAGATGATCAATGAATCAGTACTCAAATGAAAGCTCAGCGTCCCATCTTCAGCAGTATTGAACGTATTCGCTCCAGCCGCCACTGCCCGACTGACGGTTTCCGGCGAGGGATGATTAAATCGATTGGCAAAGCCGGCGGAAAAAATAACCGCCTCTGGCTTCACCGCCGCCAGAAAACCATCTCCGGATGAATAGCGGCTACCATGATGCGCAGCGAGCAATACATCCGATTTCAACCATTCATAACTTTCATCCATCAGCTGTCGTTCAATTCGATGACTGATATCCCCCGGCAATAACATGCTTTTATCGCCGGCAGTGACTTTCAGCACACAGGATGCATCGTTGCTGCGCCGTTGATTACCACCGGAAAGTACCTGAAACTCAACACCATCCCAACTCCATGTTTCACCCTTGCCGCATGCTCTGGCTTTGTTGTTATAGGCAGGCAACTCTGAACCAGCGATCAAATCAAATTCACCGTACCGTTGAATCAACGCACCAACGCCGCCAGCATGATCACGATCGCCATGGGAAATCATCACCTTATCGAGAGTTCGCACACCGAGGCGATTTAATAGCGGAATCATCACACTGTCTGCAGCCGTAAAGCTTTCCGAAAATCGATCACCAGTATCGTAGACCATGACGTGTTGATTCGTTCTGATCACCACGGCCAGACCCTGCCCGACATCCAATACCGATACTTCAGCGACGCCATATTCCGGAATTCGCTCGCGGGTGAATATCAGTGGCAACAACATAAATACAGAAAGCCAGCGAAGCCTCAAAGCTGCTGGCAGTATCAGTAACAACACACCCAACATCGCCAGAACCATTTCTGCGGTTTGCACGGTTGGTCTTGGTGGAATTAACAAACGCCAATGATCTATCCATTGCAAAAACTGATGCAAAAATTCTAATAGCGCTCCAGAAAAATGAATTATCTGAGTAGCGATATCTGGCACAAATATAAACAGACCTCCAGCTAACAACAGTGACGGAACAATCACCACACCCACCACCGGAATCGCTATTAAATTCACCAGAGGAGACAGCAAAGAAACCGATTGCCCATTCGTAAGCAATAAAGGAAGCAGCACCACAAACACCAGCCACTGAGGCTTCAGTATTCGTTGCCACTTAGAGGGAATGCCCGGCCTGCCGGATAAACCAATGCACAATGCCGCCACCGCAATAAACGAATACCAGAACCCGACACTGGTAAACGCCAACGTGTCCAGCATAAGTACAATTGTGAGCGCAAACACCCATAACGTTATCAATGAAGCCCTTAATCCAAAACAGCAGGAGAGCAAGGCAACCACCGTCATCACCAACGCCCGCTGCACAGGAATGCTAAAACCGGCCAGCAGCGCATAAACCATGGCCAGACCAATACCAAAAAACGATTTAAACCAAATCAGCGGAATGCGCTTTAACGGAAGCATGCCCGATATTGCCAACAGTGACGCCAGGTTAAAACCAAGCCATGCCATTAATCCAATATGCAATCCGGAGATTACCAACAGATGCGTCGTGCCTGTCCGGTTATACAAATCCCAGAGATCAGAGGGCACGCCCGATTTATCGCCAAGCAGCAGTGCCGAAAAAACACCTGAGACATCTTCTGACAACTCAGTAACCAACCAATGCTTTAACCTCTGTTTTAATTGCTGAAACCGATACCCCCAATACTCACTTTCGCCCAACAACGTCGCTTCGCGAACATAACCGACGCCATGAACTCCCTCACGAACCAACCACGCCTCATAATCAAAAGCACCGGCACTGGCAAAACCATGGGGCTCTCTGAGCCGAACGACCAAAGACCAACGCTGCCCCACCTGCAACGCCGGCGCATCATACCAACTGAGCCTGACCCTTCCGATAAACTCATCCCTTGCAACACCCTTATTCGCCTCAAAATCAAACCGGGTGGATTCTCCACGCTGCAATGGCGCACTGACAACCTCCCCGATCAATTCAAGATCTCCCCCAGGAATTGGATGAATATGTGTTTGTTGAAAGTGCTTAATCGCAACAACGGCGATCACACAACCTGCCAGCGCCATAAAGCAGTAGGGGAATAAAGCACGCAGATAACGACGAACGAGCACCACTATTCCGAGCATTGATAGCAACATCAGCACCATCGACCACTCAGATCCGTCGATCGCAATAGAAGCAACCATCAACGCGATACTCGTAACCAAAGCACCGCAGGTTGTATTAAACGTAAAGGATGTATTTTCCACGTGGTGTTGATAGTTCTTTCAGTGCATAATTGCCGACTTTGGCTTTGCTTAAAGCGTGAGCTCCCGCACAAAGTTCCCGCACACAGTTGCGGAAAACTTATCGCCGCCTGACCCTGTAAATTCTTTTTGATGGGGTCGATAAAGATGCAAGCTTAGTTGAAGTGAATGGATTTGCCTGTCTGGCAGTGCCTGAAATGATTGATCAAGCGTTGGAAGAAAATTGGTAACTTTCATCGACCATGATCTAAAGTCATAGCATTCCAGTCTGATTTTATGATGTAACCCAATTGGTAACCCATGGCGAAAAAACTGATTCAAAGGTATTTGCCCGAACCCCATACGATTAAAGAAAACCGTTACCTCCGGTTTCTGGGCAGCGCGCTTCACAACGCAAACCTTTGGCAACTGAATCGTCGATCCGCTGCAACTGCTTTTTTTGTAGGCATCTTTGTTGCCTTTATTCCCATGCCATTTCAAATGGTACTGGCGGCCTGTCTGGCCATTTTGTTTCGTTGTAACTTACCACTCTCTGTTGCCCTGGTCTGGATCACAAACCCTCTGACCATGCCCGCCATATTCTATTTTACTTATAAAATAGGCTGTCTTATCCTTCAGGTACCGGTGAGCGAGTCTTCCTTTGAACTCACCCTGCAGGGGCTTGGTTCAGGGTTGGCGAGGATCTGGAAGCCGCTTTATCTTGGATCTGCGGTCTCCGGTGTCGTTCTTGGCTTTATTAGCTACACGATGATTCGGATTGCCTGGCGCTGGAATGTGATTGTTAACTGGCGTCAACGCAACAAACGCCGTTCAAGATCCAATCAAACCAACTAACCGCACACACTCATCCTGAGAAAAGTCCTATGCAAAGAAACTTTCAAAAGCGCCAGCCTAAGCTGGAAGGCCGTGGCCTGCTTGAAGCGGTCAACAGTGAGGGGCCACACAGTGACTGGTTAGGTATGCCGGACTATTACATCCACACCCTGACCGTTGCTGGCGACGAATTTAAGTACTTATCCGCTGACAGCAAACTCGACGTTGGCGTCGGGGATACCGTGGTGTTCAGATACCAGGAAGTGGGAAAAACCGAGAAGAAAGAGAAACGTATTGATAAACGCTCCCTGGGCATTTACATCGACCCAAGCCAGTACATGCAGAATAACTAATCTTTAAAAGCCACCGGAGAAAGCTCTCCGGTGATGATTGGGCTTAAAATAAACGATTCAAACCATCCAGCGAGGCCACACGATAAGCTTCTGCCATGGTCGGATAGTTGAATGTGGTATTCAGAAAATAGCGCAACGAATTGGCATCGCCTTTCTGTCGCATAACGGCCTGGCCGATGTGCACAATCTCAGAAGCCTGGTCACCAAAGCAGTGAATGCCCAGCACTTCCAAAGTATCCCGATGAAAGAGAATCTTCAGCATACCCACCACTTCGCCGGTGATTTGCGCCCGGGCTAACCGGGAGAAAAACGCTTTACCGACTTCGTAAGGCACCGCATCTGCCGTTAACTCTTCTTCCGTTTTACCAAGCGAACTGATCTCAGGAATGGTATAGATCCCCGTGGGCACCTCATTGACAAAGTGCCAGTCTTGACTGCCACACAAGTGGGCAGCTGCTGAACGTCCTTGGTCGTATGCTGCACTGGCAAGGCTTGGCCAGCCAACCACATCCCCCGCCGCATAAATATGAGGCAGTGCCGTTTGATAGCTTTCGTTTACCGCTAACTGACCTCGACCATCGGGGTTCAAGCCAAGCATTTCCAGCCCCATGGCCTGAGTATTGCCGGTTCGGCCGTTGGCCCAGAGCAGCATATCTGCTTTCAGCTTTTTGCCCGATTTCAGGTGCAACACAACACCGTCATCCAAGGTTTCCAGTTTCTGGAATTCTTCATTGTGACGGATAATCACGTTCATTTTCCGCAGCTGATAACCCAGCGCATCGGAAATTTCTTTATCAAGGAACGACAACAACCGTTCCCGCGTATCCACCAGATCCACCAGCACACCAAGGCCGGAGAAAATGGATGCGTACTCGGAACCAATAACACCAGCTCCGTAAATAATCATGCGCCGCGGTGTAGACGACAGCTCAAGAATAGTATCGCTATCAAAGACTCGCGGATGATGAAAATCCACACCCGGTGGATGGTAAGGTCGAGAACCGGTGGCAATCAGAAAATTGGCACCATAGAGTTTTTCAGTATTGCCGTTAGACTCAGTGACCTCCAGAACATGCTCATCCAGAAAGACACCACGACCAAAATAAAGATCGATCCGGTTGCGGGCATAATACATGGTGCGAGACTGCACCTGTTTCTGAATCACCGACTCCGCCCGCTTCAATACTTTTGGGAAACTGAACCAGCGCGGGTCACCAATCTCCCGAAACATGGGGTTAGTGTTGAAATCCATGATCTGTTTAACGGAATGGCGAAGCGCTTTGGAAGGAATGGTGCCAAGGTGAGTACAACCACCACCGACAAAATTATACTGCTCAACCACAGCCACTTTTTTGCCCAGCTTGACGGCGTTCATCGCCGCCCCTTCACCTGCTGGCCCTGACCCAAGAATGACCAGGTCGTATTTATTGACACCCATACATTGGATTCCCCCGGCTGATTATCAGCTTTATTGGCCAACGCCTTGATGAAAAATCCATAAGGCGTCTTTTATTCCGGACTGCATTCTTTTGTGCTGAACAATTTTTTACGCTTTGGTTTTACGCTTTGGTTTTATCGCCCGCGGCTGAGGCGTCATAAAACAGGTCTTCATTCATTTCAGACAGTGGATCGGTTTTATCGCCGCCTCCACAAATAACACAACCGTCTTTCAAGCCAAGCGTGCTTAAACCACCGCAAGAACCTTTGATGGGTTTGTTGGCAAAAATCACTCCCACCGACATGGCAGCAATCAGGGTTAAAAATACGCCGAATGTAATCAGCATCATCGTCATTGCTGATTCCTCCATTAGTGGACCAGATAAGGCTTGAACGCCTCACTGGTCACGGTTTCAAATCCTTCACCCGTATAATAGGCAAAACGGGCTGCAATACCCAGTTGGTTCGCCAGTTCGAGGCCTTTTTCATCCCCTAGCACCATAAACATGGTCGCCAGAGCGTCGGCCCGGGCTGTGGTGTCTGCAATGACCGCCACTTCCGCCACTCGCTTGGCTTCTGGCCAGCCCGTTAACGGGTTAATCGTATGTGAATAGCGCTGACCATCCACTTCAAAAAAATTCAAATAATCACCGGAAGTTGCCAGCGATTTATCGCCGGGCTCCACCAGGGCAGAAACCCCGTTTTTGCCCATTTCCGG
The DNA here is from genome assembly GCF_947495845.1 of uncultured Endozoicomonas sp. Classification (GTDB taxonomy): domain Bacteria; phylum Pseudomonadota; class Gammaproteobacteria; order Pseudomonadales; family Endozoicomonadaceae; genus Endozoicomonas. The sequence continues at coordinate 91,383 of NZ_CANMAO010000005.1, forward strand.
CCCAATCACTGCCAGCCGCCAGGGCAGACCATTGGGTTTCATACCGTGGACGGCAACCTCTCCACCCACTTCCACCAAATAGTCATCAATCCCTTCTTTACGAAGTGTTTCAGCCGCCTTGTCGACCCCATAACCTTTGGCAATTGAGCTTAAATCCACAAACAGTGGTAACTCGCGGGTTAACGTTGAATCCTGCGTATTGGCTACAAGATGCTGGTAACCCACCGTTGCCAGTGCTTCATTAATAGCGTTTTCACTGGGAAGCTCGCCATACTGAGTTCTTACCCACGCCTGGAACTGTGTAGAATTAATGGCATCTTTAACCGTTTCTGTCTGATCCAATACGTCTCCGGAAGGCCCAAACCCCCAGAGATTAACCAGCGGGCCGATGGTGACGTCATACTCACCATCAGACATCACCGAAATGGCTTTCGCCTGAACAATCAAATCAACCAGATCCGGCGATACCTTAAAAGGCTGCCCAACTTCCGAACGGTTGAACTGCATCAATTCTGAATCGGGTTTATAGGTGGACATTCTCTGATCCACATCCACCAGCGCAGCATGGACTTTTTTCGAAATGTCATCCACCGGATGGCTGAACAGGTCAGACACATAACTGACGTTATAGGTTGTCCCCATGATCTGCCCCTGAAAGCTGTTAAGCCTTGGGCGGGTTCCCAGTACAGCCAGCACCGCAATAACCAGTACTACGGCCGGGAACACATATCGTTTCAGTGAGTGTGACAGCAAGCGAACAACCTCCCGGTAAAAAGCCGGAGAATTCTACCACCTAAAGCCACTATTTTCATCAGGGATTCAAGCGGTTACCCAGAGAATGACCGCATCGGATTCACTGGTCGATACCAGGGCATGCCCCATCTGGGCATCGTAATAAACACTGTCCCCCTCAAACAGCTCTACGGGCTGATAATGTTCCGTATAGAGTTCGAGGCTGCCTGAAAGCACCAGCAAAAACTCTTCCCCATCGTGTCGAACCCATTCACCGTATTCATCGAAAGAACGGGCTTTCACCGTGGTTCGATAAGGAATTATTCTCTTCCCAGAGAGCTCAGTCGCCAGCAGCTCATGTTCGTAAGTGGTGGTTGGATGAATCTTACCCTCACCCTTTCGGGTGATATCACGACGGCCGCCTGCACCACTGTTTTCCGGTGCCGGGGAAAAAAGCTGCGGCAAATCAACCCCAAGCCCATCCACCAGCTTGGTCACTGCCGCAAAGGTGGGGGATATTTGCTCATTTTCAATTTTTGACAGGGTCGAGCGAGCCAACCCGGTTTTCAAACTGGCTTCTTCCAAGGTTAAACTCTGGCTTAAACGAATGTCTCTCACTCGCTTGCCCAGCTCAAGCGGCGTGACTTTTGACTCAGGTTTCCCCTCACCAGGGTGATCCACCCCAACCCGTCTATTAATCACGACTGATGGCTTATTATATTGATTTTGTTTGAGAAATTCCGTTGACTCTGCCATACCCTGCCCCTGTTCCATTCGCATCACACAGCGAGAAATCCATAATACACTACAATCAGCAGGAAGCACTCAATGTGAGACTTTGTTTCTTATTGGAAACTTTTCTATTGAAGCAACCATTGGCTCTTGTTACGCTTTTTATAAGGAAACACAAACGCAGCACCAGCAGATATAACAAATCCTTCTAAATAAATCTGCCGCATATAACCGTTTCCCCGTAATAATTTATAACAAAAGTACAAATGCTAACAAAATAAATGAAGGATTTGGAAAATGGAGTCTTGGTGATGCCCCTCAGTATTCTCGACCTGTTTAAAATCGGTATTGGTCCCTCGTCATCCCATACGGTTGGCCCCATGGTGGCTGGCAATCGCTTTCTGGCTGAACTCAAAGCTGAGGCTGTGTTCGATAAAACTCAACAAATTCGGATTGAGCTTTACGGCTCCCTTGCCATGACCGGTCATGGCCATGCCACGGATACCGCCATCATGCTGGGGCTGTCCGGCGAACAACCAGACCTGATCGATCCTGATGCGGCTCCGGTCATTATTGATAACATTCGATCATCCGGCCTGTTAAACCTTGGTAAAGAAAAAACCATTGCTTTTATCGAAGATCAACACCTGCTCTTTTTAAAAGGCCAATCGCTCCCCAAACACCCCAACGGTATGACGCTGAGAGCCTTGGATGAAGCCGGCATAGAGCTTTATCAAAACCATTTTTACTCTGTTGGTGGCGGCTTTGTTCTCAATGAACAAGAAACGGAACAGAAAAGTCAGCCCACCACTTCGACAACCACCATTCCTCACCCATTCCAAAACGCACAAGACCTTCTTGATATTGGCGACAGAACTCACTTGTCCATCGCTGAAATTGTGTCTGAAAATGAAAAGCACCTGGGCAGAACGACAGACATCAAGGCCGATCTGCTCAACATCTGGCACGTTATGGAAAGCAGCATTAACCGAGGCTGCCAGCAAACCGGTATTCTCCCCGGCGGATTGAACGTCCCCCGCCGTGCTCATCAGTTACATCAGGAATTATTAAACAAGCCTGAAGAACAGAAAGACCATTTGGAAGTGATGGATTGGGTCAGCCTGTTCGCCATCGCAGTGAATGAGGAAAATGCGGTGGGCGGTCGAGTCGTCACAGCACCCACCAACGGCGCTGCCGGCGTGATACCCGCTGTACTGGCCTATTATGATCGCTTTGTGCCCGGTAGTAATGAAGACGGTATTTGCACGTTCCTCACCACCGCTTCCGCCATCGGCATGCTGTACAAAAAGAACGCATCGATTTCGGCCGCTGAAGTGGGTTGCCAGGGAGAAATAGGTGTCGCCTGCTCCATGGCCGCTGGCGCATTGTGTGCGGTGATGGGTGGCGATAACCGACAGATCGAGAATGCCGCTGAAATTGGCATGGAACACAACCTTGGCCTGACCTGCGATCCAATCGCCGGACTGGTTCAAGTCCCCTGCATCGAGCGCAACACCATGGGCGCCATCAAGGCAATCAATGCAGCGCGTCTTGCCATGAAGGGTGATGGCATTCATCACGTTCATTTAGATCATGTGATCGAAACCATGCGCCAGACCGGTATGGATATGCAGGATAAATACAAAGAAACCGCCATGGGCGGACTGGCGGTGAACGTCGTGGCCTGCTGATCCAGGCCCACTGACACCGGATTCAAACGCAAGTTTTAAACATTAAAACCGCAACAACATTAAGACCAACGTAAGACTAAAACAGGACAGCAACATGGCCGTTAATAAAGAACCTGTCACCTTGCCAACATTGGCTGAACTGGAAAACAACGAACAGTTCACTCACCGACACCTTGGCTCTGACTCTGCAGAACAGCATGCGATGCTGGAAGTGCTTGGTCACCAACACCTATCAGAACTGATTGATGAAACGGTACCGGGCAGAATTCGACTTGGCAGAGAGCTTGACCTGCCCGGTGAAAAGACAGAACCGCAAGCACTGGCTGAACTCCAGGCTCTGGCAAAACAAAACACCGTTAACAAGTCGTATATTGGCATGGGCTATTACAACACCCACGTGCCCAATGTCATCCTGAGAAACCTGCTGGAAAACCCAGGTTGGTACACGGCCTACACCCCCTACCAGCCAGAAATCTCCCAGGGCCGACTGGAAATGCTGCTGAACTATCAGCAAATGGTGATGGATCTCACCGGCATGGAAATCGCCAACGCCTCTCTGCTTGATGAAGCGACAGCGGCCGCAGAAGCCATGACACTTTGTCTGCGCAGCGTTGGCCGCCAAAAAGCCAAATCCAACGCTTTCTTCGTTGCCGATGACGTTCACCCACAAACCATTGATGTGATCAAAACCCGTGCAGAGTGGATAGGCATCAACGTCATTGTTGGTAACCCACTGACCGACCTCGATAACCACGATGTGTTCGGGGTACAAATCCAATACCCAGGCACTTATGGCTCAATCACTAACGTCGAATCCATCACCGCTCTCGCCAAACAGCAAGGCGCTATGGTTTCTGTGGCTTCCGACTTACTGGCACTGACTTTATTGAAATCCCCGGGCGAACTGGGTGCCGATATCGTACTGGGTAACAGTCAGCGTTTTGGTGTCCCAATGGGCTTTGGTGGCCCGCACGCTGCGTTCTTTGCCACCACCGCAAAACTGAAACGCTCCATTCCCGGGCGCATCATCGGTGTTTCCAAAGACAGCCGTGGCAATCAGGCATTACGCATGGCCATGCAAACCCGTGAGCAACACATTCGCCGGGAAAAGGCCACGTCCAATATTTGTACGGCACAGGCTCTGTTGGCAAATATGGCCGCCAGCTATGTGGTTTATCACGGAGCGGAAGGTCTGAAAACCATTGCTGAACGGGTTCACCGTTTGACCCGAATCCTGCATCACGGCCTGACTGAAATGGGCTTCAGCTGCAACGACACCTTCTTCGATACTCTGGCCGTCAAAGTGGGTAGCGATCAGGAAAAAGTGGTAAAAAGAGCTTTAAAACAAGGCTGCAATGTACGACAAATTGGCCGTAATCGTATCGGCGTCAGTCTGGATGAAACGACGACTTCAGCCGATCTGATCGAACTGTTCAATATCTTTATGGGTGAAGGTAAAGAGTTGAACATTGATTCAATCGATCGCCAAATCGCCAGCAACAACCATCAAAGCACTCACTGCAAGCCTGCCTCAGGCCTCTCAGAAGATCATCGTCGTACAGATGACATTCTTACCCACCCAGTGTTCAATACCCATCATTCAGAAACCGACATGATGCGCTACCTGAAACGTCTGGAGAACAAAGACTACTCACTGGTTCACGGTATGATTCCCCTGGGTTCCTGCACCATGAAACTGAACGCCGTTGCCGAAATGCTGCCGGTGTCATGGCCAGAATTTTCCAGCATTCACCCATTTGCCCCCAGCGATCAGGTGCAGGGCTATCTGACCATGATCCGTCAACTGGAAGCCTCCCTCGTTGAGATCACCGGTTATGACACCATCTCAATGCAACCAAACTCTGGTGCCCAAGGCGAATACACCGGTCTTCTGGCCATTCGTAACTATCAGAAAGCCAACGGTCAGAGTCACCGCAACATCTGCCTGATCCCATCCTCTGCCCACGGCACTAACCCGGCATCCGCTGCCATGCTGGGCATGAAAATCATCATTGTGGCTTGTGACGACAGCGGTAACGTGGATGTGGAAGACCTGAAAGCCAAAGCCGAAGAGCACAGTGACAACCTGTCGGCGCTGATGGTTACTTATCCATCAACCCACGGTGTCTACGAAGAAGAAATAAAAGTCATCTGTCAGATCATTCACGACCATGGCGGTCAGGTGTATATGGATGGCGCCAATATGAACGCCATGGTGGGCGTTTCACGGCCAGGGGATATTGGTTCCGATGTTTCTCACCTGAACCTGCACAAAACCTTTGCCATTCCTCATGGCGGCGGTGGTCCGGGCATGGGCCCCATCGGTGTTAAAAGTCATCTGGCGCCTTATCTGCCCAACCATAAAATCAGTCCGATCAAAGAACGTGAAAACGACATTGGCGCTGTATCTGCCGCGCCTTTCGGCAGCTCTTCCATTCTGCCAATCAGCTGGATGTACATCACTCTGCTGGGCAGCCGTGGGCTGAGAAGATCAACGGAAGAAGCCATCCTGCACGCGAACTACATGGCCAACCAATTGGCAGGCCATTACGATATTCTATATCAGGGTCGCAACAATCGGGTTGCTCACGAATGCATAATTGATATTCGTCCCATCAAAGCAGCCAGCGGTATTTCTGAAGAAGATATTGCCAAACGTTTAATGGATTACGGCTTCCACGCTCCCACCATGTCGTTCCCCGTGGCGGGCACCCTGATGATTGAACCCACAGAGTCCGAATCCAAAGAAGAAATTGATCGCTTTATCGAAGCCATGATTTCTATCAAAAACGAGATTGATCAGGTGCAAAGCGGTGCCTGGCCAGCCGATAACAACCCATTGGTCAATGCCCCACACACTCAAGCAGACATTGCTGATGACCAGTGGGAACGCCCCTACAGCAGAACAGTGGCCGCCTTCCCATCCGAGGCCACCAAACTCAGTAAGTACTGGCCTGCTGCCAATCGCGTTGATAACGTGTACGGCGACCGTCACTTAATCTGCTCATGCCCGAGCATCGAAAGCTATCAGGATATGGAGGACTGATTCATGTCAACCGAGACACTTAAACGAACACCGTTGTTTGACCTCCACGTAGCCAACCAAGGCAAGATGGTGCCGTTTGCGGGCTATGAAATGCCGGTTCAATATCCTCTGGGCGTTAAAGGTGAGCATCTGCACACTCGCGATAAAGCCGGACTGTTTGATGTTTCTCATATGGGACAGTTAACACTGACTGGCAAAAAAGCCGATCAGTTCCTGGAAACACTGGTTCCGGTTGATGTTATTGATCTACCAGTGGGCAAACAGCGTTATGCAGTGTTCACCAACGAGAACGGTGGCATTCTCGATGACTTGATGATCACCCGTTATGAGCAATACCTGTACTTAGTCGTCAATGCAGCCTGCAAAGAACAGGACATTGCTCATATTCAAGCGCACCTTCCCGATGATGTCACTCTGGAGCGTCTGGACGATCGCGCCTTGATTGCCATTCAAGGGCCTGAAGCTGTGACAGCTTTACAACGATTGGTGCCAGAAGTAGCCAATATGGTGTTTATGGATTCACTGCATCTGGACATTGATGGCATCACCTGTTTTATCAGTCGTTCCGGCTACACCGGCGAAGACGGTTTTGAAATATCCATTCCGGAAAAGGATGCCGAGAAAGTCACCCAGCTCCTACTGGATCAGCCAGAAGTAGAACTGACCGGCCTTGGCGCTCGTGACTCCTTGCGCCTTGAATCGGGTCTTTGCCTGTACGGACACGACATCAATGAAAACACCACTCCTATCGAAGGTGGTCTGATTTGGGCCATCAGCAAATGCCGCCGTACCGGCGGGGAAAGAGCCGGTGGATTTATTGGTCACGCCCACGTACTCCATCAGATTGACACCAAAGATGTTTCAACACGCCGTGTCGGCTTGATTGGTAATAGCCGGGCACCGGTTCGTGAAGGCGCCGAGCTGGTCAATGAGCAGGATGAGGTCATTGGCAGGGTTACTTCAGGTACTTTCGGACCAACGATTGGATCTCCAATTGCCATGGCATTAATTAATTCCGGTTTCGCCAAAATGGATACGGAAGTATATGCTGTTGTTCGGGGTAAAAAGCTGGCAATGACGGTAAGTAAAATGCCTTTTGTAGAACAACGTTATCACAGAGGCTAAGTGATCTACCGAGCCTTGCTGGTAATGAATACCGGCAAGGCGTTATTTATCAAGTACAAAACTATCAAGTACAAAACACCTTCCCCAAAGCTTATTATTTATTGAATTAAAATGCATATTAATTCAATATATCGTTATATATATCACCAACTTGTTTGTGACATATACAGATATGCGTAGTTATTTACCGAACATATTCCTTTGTTTACTTATTAGGCAGAAAATCTACACTGTCTGAATACGATTTTTGGATATAACTCCAAACCCAAGGCGTGTTATGAAGCAGTTTACCGCTATACCCAAAAAAGAACTCAGTCTGACAGACTGGCTCACCTTTCTTGTCCCCTCTTTGACTGGCATTCTGCTGTTCATTACTCCCGTCAGCTACAATGGCGATTTCACCATTCCTGTGGCCATCCTTGCCAACGGCCTGAAATCCACCCTGCAAGATGAACTCACCACGATTATCACTATTGCGGTTACCATTACCGGCGTCATGACACTCCTTATCAAAGCCATTGAGCCTCGCTGGCTTAACCGATACCCATTTATTGCTTCTCTGCTGAACGTTTCAGCACCATGGTGCCTGGTTCGAGTGATAGGAATGATTTTTATACTGGCCACCTATTTCAACGCAGGCCCCCAAGCGATCTGGTCCAGCGCCACCGGAGGCATGGTATTGAATGACTTAATGCCCACCCTGTTCTCTGTCTTTATTTTTGCTGGTCTTCTGTTACCACTGCTGATGGACTTTGGCTTACTGGAGCTGCTTGGCGCGCTCATGACAAAGGTCATGCGTCCATTGTTCAATCTGCCAGGTCGCTCCTCCATCAACTGTATTGCTTCTTGGCTGGGTGATGGCAGTGTTGGCATTCTGATGACCAGCAAACAGTACGAAAACTCCTATTACACTCAGAGAGAGGCGGCCATTATTGGCACCACCTTCTCAGTGGTATCTATCACATTTTCTCTGGTGGTTGCTGCTCAAGTTGGGCTGGAATATATGTTTGCCCAGTTCTACCTGACCGTATGTCTGGCAGGTATCGTTGCCGCCATGATTGTTCCAAAGTTGCCACCACTATCCCGCAAGAAAGATATTTTCATCTGCGGCAAAGCACGCACCGAAGATGGTGAAGTCATTCCTGAAGGTAGCACCGCCTTTAGCTGGGGCATGGAAATGGCTCTGGAAAAAGCGGCAAAGATCAAAAATCCAATCACTGTTTTTCAGGAAGGCATAAAAAATGCCGTTGATATGGTATTTGGTGTTTTACCAGTGGTTATGGGCGTCGGTACCATTGCACTTATGATTGCGGAATACACGCCGGTGTTTCAGTATTTAGGCATGCCCTTTGTGCCGCTGTTGAATCTACTGCAAATCCCTGAAGCTCAGGACGCATCAACCACGATGATGATCGGCTTTACCGATATGTTCGTGCCTTCTATTCTTGCCGCTTCAATTGAAAATGAAATGACCCGCTTTGTGGTTGCCGCGCTCTCTTTAACACAGCTGATTTACCTTTCTGAAGTGGGTGCGCTGCTGCTGGGCAGCAAAATCCCTGTCACCCTTTTGGAGCTGTTTATCATCTTCATTCTGAGAACACTGGTTACCCTTCCAGTGATCGCCGGTGTCGCTCATATACTGTTCTGATGAGACTTAACGTGACGGTTTTCCAGAGAGACCGTCACTCGCTCAGCGCTATTTAACCAGGTCTATTTAATCAGGCCTATTTAATCAAGCGGGCAATCTCCCGAAACTGCGGTGCTTCAGCGGTTTCCATCAACTCAAACAACGCCATTTCCACCGTTGTTAAATCCGCACCCAACGCCGACATTTTATCCAGGGCTACGTCCTTGCTTTGCAGCGTTCTGGATGACACCGCATCAACCACCACCTCAACCTCATACGCCTGAAGCAATAGATCTGCTGCTGTCTGATACACACAAATATGCGCCTCAATACCTGCCAGTAGAATCTTTTGTCGTCCGCTGGCTCTTAGAGCCGAAGTAAACGCCTGGGCACCACAACCACTGAATGATGATTTTTCGATAGGTGTAAGATCAGAAAGAATATCTTGAAGTTCCGGAATGGTAGAGCCCAGTTTTTCAGGAAGTTGCTCGAGCCAGAGAATGGGGATATCCAGCAACACCGAGCCTTTAGCCAAAGCCTGCAAGTTTTTAAACAGCGCCTCATGGTCATGCATCAATGTGGCCAGCTTTCCCTGAACATCCACAATAACCAGCAGAGTGTTGTCCGTTGTCAGCATACCGATCCCCTGTCACTGTTATTTTTATCGTTCCAGCATAACAGAGGATCTTAAAATTTAGCCAAGCCTTCTTTTTTAATCGCTGAATTACAAAATAACCGGTGCCCAGAAAAATCCGAGCGTAACGGACAGCGTCAGGCAGATCACGCCAGGAAGAAAAAATGGATGATTAAATACGTAACGACCAATACGGGTTGATCCGGTCTCATCCATTTCCACCGCCGCCAGTAACGTTGGGTACGTTGGCAGAACAAACAAGGCACTGACTGCGGCAAAAGAAGCAATGGCCGTGACCGGATCCACCAGCATCAGTGCAGCTGGCATCAACGCTCTGGTGGTTGCCGCCTGAGAATAAAGCAGCATGGAAGCAAAAAACAAAGCGACGGACAACAGCCACGGCAAACGCTGAAGAAGATCACCAGCCACCATCTTGATATCATCAAGATATGCGCCTACAAACGTATTCCCCAACCATGCAACTCCCAGCACACAAATACAGGCGCTCATACCGGATTTAAACGTCTGGGCATTAAGAATATCTCCGGTATTGATTCCCGACACCAACGTAATTAGACAACCCGCCGTCAGCATAATGGAAATAATTGCACTGTCTCTGGGTAAAATCGGGTCCTGAATAATGCCTACTTTGTCGCTGATGAGTGTTGCATAAATAACCACTGCAATAATACTTAATAGAAAAATGAGCACTGAGTATTTGGCTCCGGAGGAGACACGTTGCTCAACCTTACCATGGGTTTTGATCAACCCCTCTGCCAATCTCTGCTGATACACCTCATCATCCTTAAGTTCACACCCCATGTAATTGCAAACCAGCGACGTCAGCATCACCGCAGCCAGTGTTGTGGGTATACAGATAAAAAGCAGATCAAGGTAACCCACTCCCAACGGCTCAAGGAGACCACTGAATACGACAACCGCTGCAGACACCGGTGATGCGGTGATTGCAACCTGTGATGCAATGACAGAGATACTTAAAGGGCGAGAAGGTCGAACACCATTTTCCTGAGCAACCGCAGAAATCACTGGCAATGTTGAATAGGCAGTATGCCCGGTGCCCGCCAAGAGCGTCATAAAATAGCTAATCAAAGGCGCGAAGAAAGTCACTTGTTTTGGCTGTTTGCGGAGCAGGCCGTCCGCCAGCTGCACCAGATAACCCAATCCACCGGCCACCTGCATGGCTGCCACGGCACCAATGACCGACATGATAATCAAAATAACATCCACCGGAATGGACCCGGGCTCGAGCCCAAAACCAAGAGTCAGCACTATGACTCCGGCAGCACCGGCAAACCCAATACCAATACTGCCCAATCTGGCCCCCAGATAGATAAAACCCAGCACCACACAGAGCTCAAGCCACATCATAATGGACCTCACAAAGCTATTTGCAAAAGGAAAAGGTAATCTTGGAGAAGTATCGACCAACGAATGGAAAAACTGTGTACAACTGGACAACCACTGGTCAAAGCATAGACAACAACTTCATTTCATTCATATCTCATTTCCAGATAAACTAGGCTCTGTTGAAATAACAAGGCTAAAACACAATGGACGCCATAAACGTCACTCCAGCGCCTCTTTGGAGAAGAGTTGCTTCTATGCTCTATGATTCTTTTCTGATCCTTGCTCTTCTCTTTCTGGTGGGGTTCATCAACCTGTTTATCCAGATTCAGATATACGGCGATGAACAATTACGACAAATGACGTCAGAAGGCTACAGCCTGGGTGGCCCGTTTTATTACACCACGCTATTGGTGCTGATCTATGGTTTTTATGGCTTTTTCTGGACCCGAAATGGACAGACTCTCGGCATGCTGGCATGGCGAATAAAAGTCGTGAGCGAGCACAATCAATTAATATCACCCGGTCAAAGCCTACTACGCTTTATCGTTGCTATACCCTCATTGCTAATGGGTGGCGTTGGGCTCGCCTGGGCGATCCTGGACAAGGACAAACGAAGCTGGCAAGACATGGCTTCTCGATCAAAAGTCATACTGCTACCTAAAAAAGCAAAGTAGTAAACTTTATGTACGAATAGACAATAAACGAAAACGGATTGGTATTTATACCTATCCGTATTAGAATAAGTATGCGGGTCACATATGCCCCTCATGAGAACGCTCAATAACCATGAGCGCATATCAGGTCATGCACGACGAGAGGAGATGTCAGTATGAACACCCAATTATTTGAACAAATTCTGTTACAGCTTACGGAGACATTTCGTCGCCTGTGTGGCCAACAGGAAGAGAGCAGATTGTACTGCCCGGTGAAAGTTGAAACTCAGCACCCTGCGGAAAGAGAGCGCAGAATTCGCCGCTAATCATTTCATTGTTTTGCAATGTTCAAAATGAAAAAGCCATCCGGTTGTATCAATCGGATGGCTTTTTGCTTTCAGGCTCAACCTGATAACGATCAGGCGGCCTTTTTCAACATCACAGCACCAATCACCAAACAGACGACAATGGGCATCAACACAGAGATCGCTGGCGGAAAGCCAAACACAAGGCTCGATGGCCCCATGAGGTTTTGCACGACCATAAAGACGACACCGGTAATCACTCCGGCAAACACCCGGTACCCCATGCTTACCGAGCGCAAAGGACCGAAAACAAACGAGATACCCACCAGCACCAAAGAAAGAATAGACAAAGGCTGAAGCACCTTCTCCCAGAAGGCCAGGCTATACTCTCCAGAATTCAAACCCTGCTGCGCCAGATAGTCCGAATAGGTCATCAAGCCCGAAATAGACAACGCTTCCGGTTTAACCACCACGACCTTTAGCAACGTAGTGGTCAGATTGGTTTCCCAGGGTTCGATCAACTGCTGCTCGGTCACAAAGCGATCTCCATCCCGCTTAAGGGTAGTTACTTCTTCCAGCAACCAATGATCTGCCTGATAAATAGCTCGCTTGGCAAAAGAGCTTTCCTGCAGCACCATATCCTCATCAAACTCATAGCGACTGACACCATACAATACACCGTTGGGTTCAACCGCATTGAAGTACATGTATTCATTGCCTTCCCGATGCCAGAAGCCTTCACCGGAATAAGAACCATCAACGGAACGGGCGATGGCTCTGCGAGTTTCAGCAATCTGTTCAGTCATCGGTGCCAGATATTCACCCAACAGCAGTCCGGTCAAAATCAGTAGCAGCGCGGGTTTCATAACAGAAGCCAGCATCCGCCAGAGAGAGATACCTGCCGCCCTCATCACCACCAGTTCACTGTTCGATGCCATGGAGCCAAGCCCAACCAGACAACCAACCAATGCCGAAACCGGGATCAGTTCATACAATTTTCGCGGGATCATCAACAGCGTATAGAGTAAGGCGTCCACGGACTGATAATTACCACGGACATTTTCCAGCTGCCCCAAAAACGAAAACAACGCTTCCAGAAACACCAGTATCAGCAGAACAAGAACCGTAGAACCCAGTACATTGCGGGAAATATAACGATCGAGCTTACGCATGGCGAGCCCTCCGGCGTGACAGCCAGAGCTTGCCCGGCTCAAAGAAATACAACGTCAAAGCAATCAACAAAAACAAGCCATGAATCGGCCAGAGACCAATATTTACAGGTAACCGCCCATCTTCAATAGCCCCTCGCCCGCTCATCAACAACGACAGATAAAAAAGATACAGCAGAATACCGGGCAATAATTTCACATAACGCCCCTGCCTTGGATTCACTTGAGCGAGAGGCAACGCCAGCAAAACAATCACCGGAATCAACAGCGGCAAAGACAACCGCCATTGCAGCTCGGCACGATAAGCTAATTTGTCAGAGTTTATCAGCTGGGCAGTTGGTAACGCCTGCTCCTTCCCTGACCATTTGGCAGCACTCTTCTGCTCCATTCGAAAACCATAACTGCTGAACAAAGTCTCTCTGATTGGCAGAATACCCGGCGTCAAATCGTAACGATAGCCATCTTTTAACAACAAATAGCGCCGCCCATCCTGCCCCACGTTTTCTTCTAACTTGCCCGACTCAGAAACCAGAATCGTCATCGCGCCAACATTATTACTGTCGGTGTTGCGGTTTGCGATAAACACCTGATTCATTTGCTGTTTATCATCGGACAGTGACTCAGCGTAGGTCACTCTCTGCCCCTTACCTATATTTTGAAACCGGCCGGGAACCAGTGTATCAAACTCGGTTAATGAGTCCTGTTGATCAAAAATCTGCCCAACTTTCATGACCCCGGCCGGTGCAATCCAGAGGCTTAAAACCCCCACCACCACCATCACCATCAGCGATGGCAGCAATGTCATGCCAAACAGTTGATTGCGACTTAGCCCACAGGCGCTGAGCACCGTCATCTCGTTGTCTACATAAAGACGACCATAGGCCAGAATAATTCCCAGAAACAAACCCAGAGGGAGAATCATCACCAGGAATTCCGGAATTCGATAGCCCATGATGGCAAAGAGAAACTCAGCCTTCAGAGTGCCGGTTGCCGCCTGAGCCACATAATTGGCAAAGCGGCCGCTCATGATGATCAATAACACGACAGCAGTGATGGCCAGCATCACCTGCAGCATCTGGCGTGAGAGGTAGCGATAGATAATTAAAGGCATGCCCTGACACTATTTATAAAAGTCACAAAAAAGTCGAAATAAGCCGTAACCCCCGGCACAGCACCAGAATACCAACTGAACGATCATCGTCGTAAGACTTGAATTCAGTATCAAAACAGTGATGCAATTGCACTATGACTCTGGTTGAAATGGCTCAACCGTATTATTATCCATGAAATCGGATAACTTGTCCTCCCGGAGAGACTATGGAATTTGTAGTTAAAAGCGGCGCCGCAGAAAAACAGAAAACCGGCTGTCTTGCTATTGCCGTCTCAAAAAAAGAATTACCCGCCTCCGCCACGGCCATTGACACCCTGACCGAAGGGTATCTGGCCGGCCTATTAAAGCGAGGCGACCTGGAGTTCAAAGCCGGTCATTCGCTCATGCTGCTGCATACGCATCATGCGCCTTTTGAGCGCTTACTATTAGTTGCTCTCGGTGAAAAGAATACTCCTCTGTCCGAAGCCGACTTCCGTAAACTGCTTGCCAACCTGACTGGACAGCTTAAAGCGATCAAATCCAAAGACATTACCATCGCCATTGACGAACTTGCGGTTGCTGAAAAATCTCATCAATGGGTCACTCGTCAATTGGTGGAAGCCGTCGAATACGCATTCTATCAATTCTCCCAGTACAAAAACGACGGTGGTAAAGATCCGGCACTGAAAAAAGTAGTACTTTTAACCGATCGTAAAAACGCTGACGAAGTAAAAGCTGGACTTGCAGAAGGTCAAGCCATTGGCAGCGGTCGAAACGTAGCCAGAACGCTGGGCAACCTTCCCGGCAATATTTGTCATCCAACCTATCTGGCCGATGAAGCCAAAGCACTGGCCAAACGTCACGCTAAGCTGACCACCAAAATCCTCAATGAAAAGCAAATGTCCGATCTGGGCATGAGCTCCCTGCTGTCCGTCAGCGCCGGTTCCGAACAGGAAGCCCGCTTGATCTGCATGGAATTCAAAAACGGTAAGCGCGGCGCCAAGCCACTTGTTCTCCTTGGCAAAGGCATTACTTTTGATACCGGTGGCATCTCTTTGAAACCGGGCGCTGCCATGGACGAAATGAAATTCGATATGTGCGGCGCTGCCAGTGTATTTGGCGTTATGAATGCCATTATCGATCTGGATCTGCCATTAAACGTCATTGGTATGGTGGCTGCAGCGGAAAACATGCCAAGTGGCAAAGCGACCCGCCCTGGAGACATCGTTACCTCCATGTCTGGCAAAACCATCGAAATTCTGAACACCGATGCGGAAGGCCGTCTGGTATTGTGTGATGCACTCACCTACGCAGAACGCTACAAGCCGGAAGCCGTGGTTGATATCGCCACCCTGACCGGCGCCTGCATTGTTGCACTTGGTCATCACACTACCGGCCTGCTCAGTAACAATGATGCATTAGCGGAAGAATTGCTGGATGCCTCCAAAGGTTCCATGGATAAAGCATGGCAACTGCCAATGGGCGAGGAGTATGCCCAACAGCTGGACAGTAACTTTGCCGATCTCGCCAACATTGGTGGCCCAGGTGCTGGCACCATCACCGCAGGTTGCTTCCTGGCCAAGTTTGCAGAAGCCTACCCCTGGGCGCATCTGGATATTGCGGGTACCGCCTGGAAATCTGGTAAAGACAAAGGAGCTACCGGTCGTCCGGTGCCAATGCTGGTGCAATTCCTGCTGAACCGTATCAACCAGTAATCATCAAATCTTCAATCCGGCATTAGCAAATGCCGGATTGTTTCCTACCTTATTTCCCACCCATCTCTATCCGAAATTTTATTTGGCTGATAACATTTGTCTCATCAACTTCTCCACTCTCAGAGATACACTTGCAGCCAATGACTCGAGTCACTTTCTATCTTCTTGAAAACAGCCAGCAAAGCGCTGAACAATTTGCCTGCAAACTGGTTGAAAAAGCATGGCGTGGTGGATTGCCAATGCATATTCACACAGAAGATGAAAGCAGTTGTATTGCAATGGACAAATTATTGTGGGTCTGGCGGGAGGACAGTTTCCTGCCTCACGGGATAGTTACGGGAACCGCTGACTCTGAAGACAATTCAACCTCAATAAACAACCTTCCCATCACACTGGGCTTTGACACCCCCTCCATTCCGCAAAATCGCCTATTAATCAATCTGAATTCAGAAGTTCCGCAATTTTTCACCCGATTTGACCGCGTGTGTGAAGTGGTGATGGTCACTCCTGAACAAAAAGAGATATCAAGAGCCAAATTTCGTGCTTACCGCCAACAGGGTATCGAGCCTGAAATGCACAACATGAAAACCTGACCACTCATACCCATCATGAAACCACAGAGCACCCTGAGTTCCCTCCTTATGCCCATCCACTAGAGATCGCCTGAGGGTGCACTTTAATCCAAATTTATCGACACATCCCCGCTTACGAGATAAACGCTCGCCGTGTATAATGTTCGGTTTGCCCATATCCAAACCGTAAGCAACGGCACATTCTCCAAGACTCCAAGAAAGTGAGAAAGTGCAACCGCTCAGGTTAATGATCGAATACTGACTGGACAGCAGTTATGGAAAAGACGTTCAACCCCCAAGCCATCGAACGCACCCTGTATCAAAACTGGGAAGAGAAAGGTTATTTTTCACCTTCCGGAGAAGGTCAGCCTTACTCCATCATGATCCCGCCTCCGAATGTCACCGGCAGCCTGCACATGGGTCATGCGTTCCAGGATTCCATTATGGACGCCCTGACCCGCTACCATCGCATGAAAGGTCATAACACCCTGTGGCAGGTAGGAACGGACCACGCAGGCATCGCAACCCAAATGGTGGTTGAACGAAAAATCCTGGCTGAAGAAGGCAAAACCCGTCACGACTATGGCCGCGAAGCCTTCACCGACAAAATCTGGGAATGGAAAGAAGAGTCTGGCGACACCATCACCCGCCAGCTTCGTCGTTTGGGTGCATCTGTGGATTGGGATACCGAACGCTTCACCATGGACAAAGGCTTTTATGCCGCCGTTCAGGAAGTGTTTGTTCGTCTGTACGAAGACGATCTGATTTATCGCGGCAAACGTCTGGTCAACTGGGACCCAAAACTGCACACCGCCATTTCTGACTTGGAAGTGGAAAACAAAGAAATCAAAGGCAACATGTGGCACCTGCGTTATCCGCTGGCCGACGGTGAGAAAACCGCTGAAGGCAAAGATTACATTGTGGTCGCCACCACCCGTCCGGAAACCATGCTGGGCGACACCGGCGTTGCGGTTAACCCTGAAGATGAGCGCTATAAAGCGCTGATTGGCAAAGAGATCATCCTGCCATTGGTCAACCGTCGTATTCCTATTGTGGGCGATGAACACGCGGACATGGAAAAAGGCACCGGTTGTGTAAAAATCACACCAGCCCACGACTTTAATGACAACGAAGTGGGCAAACGATGTAACCTGCCCATGATTAACATCATGACCCTGAACGGTGATATTCGTCAGCAAGGCGAAGCTTTCAACCATGACGGCACCGTGAACCAAACCGTCGACACCGTTATTCCTGAAGCCTATCACGGCATGGAACGTTTCGCGGCTCGCAAACAGATTGTTGCCGACTTTGATGCACTGGGTCTGTTGGAAAAAATAGACGACCACACGTTAATGGTGCCTTACGGCGACCGTTCCGGTGTCGTTATCGAACCGCTACTGACCGACCAATGGTTTGTTCGCGCAGCGCCTCTGGCGGAACCGGCGATTGAAGCAGTCGAAGATGGCCGTATTCAATTCGTACCAAAGCAATACGAAAACATGTACTTCTCCTGGATGCGCGATATTCAGGACTGGTGCATCTCCCGCCAGCTCTGGTGGGGTCATCGTATTCCAGCCTGGTATGACGATGCTGGCAATGTTTATGTGGGCCGTGACGAAGAAGAAGTTCGCGAGAAACACAACATCCCATCCCCAGTGGTTCTGAAACAGGATGCGGATGTGCTGGATACCTGGTTCTCCTCAGCACTCTGGACATTCGGTACTCTGGGCTGGCCAGAACAGACGGATCGCCTGAACACCTTCCATCCAACAGATGTTCTAGTGACCGGTTTTGACATTATTTTCTTCTGGGTAGCCCGGATGATCATGATGACCATGCACTTCATGAAAGATGAAGACGGTAAGGCGCAAGTACCATTCAAACATGTATACGTCACCGGCCTGATTCGCGACGAAAACGGCGACAAGATGTCCAAGTCCAAGGGTAACGTCCTTGACCCGCTGGACATGATCGACGGTATCGATCTGGAATCGCTAGTTGAGAAACGCTGCGGCAATATGATGCAACCTCAGCTGGCTGCCAAGATTGAAAAACGTACCCGCGCAGCGTTCCCGGAAGGCATTGCTGCCCACGGTACAGATGCCCTTCGCTACACCCTGTACTCGTTGGCATCCACCGGTCGTGATATCAACTGGGATATGAATCGTCTGGAAGGTTACCGGAACTTCTGCAACAAGATCTGGAACGCTGCCAACTATGTAAAAATGAACATTGATGGTCAGGACACCGGATTAAATGATGAGCCGGTTGATCTGACCCTGGCTGACCGCTGGATCATCTCACGCCTGCAGCGGGTAGAAGCCCAGATCGAGAAGAACCTGGCAGACTTCCGACTGGATCACGCTTCCCAGAATCTCTATGACTTTATCTGGAATGAGTACTGCGCCTGGTATTTGGAGCTCTCCAAGCCTGTACTGTGGGATGAGAACGCACCGGCTGAACGCCAGCGGGGCACCCGTCGCACGCTGGTGAGAGTACTGGAAAGCATTATGCGTCTGGCTCATCCGTTCATGCCTTACCTCACCGAAGAGATCTGGCAGAACATCAAGCAGAGTGCCGGCGTAGAAGGCGAAACCCTGATGCTGCAAAACTATCCGGTTTCTGACGCCAGCAAAATTGATGAAACCGCAGAGCGCGACATTGAATGGCTGAAGTCGTTTATTTCCGGCATCCGAAATATTCGTGCCGAGCTGAACATTGGCCCGGGCAAGCCTTTGAATGTGCTGCTGCGTAATACATCTACAGACGACATCGCTCGCCTGGAAGACAATCTGACCTTCCTGAAATCATTGGCCAAACTGGACGATATCCGTATTCTGGAAGCCGGTGAAGAAGCACCAATGGCAACCACGGCACTAGTGGGCTCTATGGAAGTTCTGGTACCTATGGCTGGCTTAATCGACAAGGATAAAGAAATAGCCCGACTGTCCAAAGAGGTTGAGAAATACGGTAAAGAAGTCGCTCGTTTTGAAGGGAAGCTGAATAACGAGAAGTTTATCAGCAAAGCACCTGCCGCCGTCGTTGACAGTGAAAAAGCCAAACTGGCTGAAGCACAGGCAGCAAAAGCCAAACTGGAAGAGCAACTGGAGGCTATCAAAGCGCTATAAACATCAGTGGATAATCACACCTCAGACTTCTACTGAGTCTGAGGTGTGATTCAAGTACAACACATCCTTGTTTATTGGCCGCACTGTTCGTGAAACATTTAATAACACCAACCATAAAAATAAAAGAGACAACATAGTGATACTAAAAGGAATATCTGCTTTCCCATTAGCTTTATTAATGAGCAGCTTTTCAGACAATCATAAAAATAGCGAGTCTCACTCATTAGCCCTCAAAACAAAACCCAGCCAGCACACGCCAGACATTGAACTGGAATCCATTAGCTACAGCGCAAGCAACTTTAGTAAGCGCATGCAATCTGAATGCAAAATGTCCGACAGCATGGAAAGAAGTGTTTTGTTTGCTGCACAATCAAACAACCTGAAAACTAACGACTCAGCTAACCACCAGCCGACCCTTAAAAATGCCCGCATTACCGTGGATTTTATCGATGTCATTTCTCATCACTGGCGCTCCAAAGCAATAAGACCAGGCTCCGTCGCGACTTTCACAGCCACACTGCATTATAACAATGAGCCACCTCAAGTGATCACCAAGTCCATTGCTTCCTATATGACCGTGGGCACTTGCGATCGATTGGAAAATATCGCTTATAACGCGGGACAATTTCTGACTCAATGGACGGCTGCCAAGATTTAGGCAGCGACCATCTGTGAGAAATTCGATTACAAGAAGCACCCTTAAACCTTTCGTTTACACGTCCAAAGCGAATACACTATCTGGAGAAATTTGAGAGACCATTCAGACATATGCCCTCCCCTTCATCGCCCATCATTCAGGAATTCCTTCAACATCTCTGGCTGGAAAGAGGGTTGAGTAAAAACACCCGGGAGGCTTATCAAAGAGACATATTGCTTTTCAGCAACTGGCTGAAAGAACAGGAAAATGATTTATTGGACGCTTCAGAAGATGACCTTCGAGCGTTCCTTGGTTGGCGTTTCGACCAAAAATATCATCCTCGTTCCACGGCTCGTCAGATCTCAAGCCTCCGGGCATTCTATCGCCACATGCTGCAAAATCATCAAATACTCACTGATATCACTGCCAACATAGAAATGCCCCGCCAAGGCAAAGCTCTACCCAAAACCTTATCAGAAGACGATGTCAATGCACTGCTGAACAGCCCGGACACAGACACCACCATCGGCCTGCGGGATCGAACCATGCTGGAACTGCTCTACGCCTGCGGTTTGCGAATATCCGAACTGGTCAATCTGAATCTGGATAACATCAACCTACGTCAGGGCGTGATTCGCGTGACAGGAAAAGGCAGTAAGGAAAGGCTGGTTCCCATGGGGCAGGAAGCCATCGACTGGCTGGCAAGTTACCTGAAACAGGCTCGCGGTGAATTGTTAAACAACTATGAAAGCAGAACTCTGTTTCCCGGCCGTTATGGGCGACCAATGACGCGACAAACCTTCTGGCACCGTATCAAACAGTACAACACCATTGCTGGAATAAAGTCCGATGTATCACCCCATGTGCTTCGCCATGCCTTTGCGACCCATCTATTAAATCACGGAGCGGATCTTCGAGTTGTGCAGTTACTACTCGGTCATAGCGACCTGTCAACAACACAGATTTATACCCATATT
Source organism: uncultured Endozoicomonas sp. (assembly GCF_947495845.1). Classification (GTDB taxonomy): domain Bacteria; phylum Pseudomonadota; class Gammaproteobacteria; order Pseudomonadales; family Endozoicomonadaceae; genus Endozoicomonas. The sequence continues at coordinate 112,587 of NZ_CANMAO010000005.1, forward strand.
GCCAACCATCGCCTGACTGAGTTACATAAAGAACATCATCCCCGAGGCTGACCCTTAAGCCACCGCTATCCGTAGTCCGTAATCCGTGATCCGAAAAAGCCCGAGTGGCTCAAGCTTTTTCGGACAACGGACAACGGACAACGGACAACGGACAACGGACAACGGACAACGGACAACGGACAACGGATATTATTTCAGGACAAACCCTAAGCCACTAACGCAAGCACCGCTGATACGGTCATAAATGAGCCGGTGACCAATATGCGGTCACCGGGCTTAGAGTGATTCAACGCATCATTCAGCGCTTCGTGAATTGACGAAAACTCAAAGACAACAAAGTCTCTGGCTTTTAGCTTTTCGGCAAACTCTGCGGTATTCAATGTTCTTGGCGAAACAAATTCAGACACCCGCCATTCATCAACATGAGCACTTAGACAGTCTGCCACCGTCATATAATCTTTGTCTTTGCACATGGCAATGACTGCGCGAGTAACACCAGCAGCTGGATTCTCTTGCAATCGCTGGCTTAGTTTCTCTGCGGCCTGAGGATTGTGAGCGACATCCAGAACCAACTCGATGTCATTACCAGCGTCGTTTTTCATTGTGACCCGCTGAAATCGCCCTTTCACTGCCGCGCTAGACAAACCTTTGCGAATTGCCTCGATGCTAATAGCTTCTGGTACAAACTGTAGTGCCTGAAGTGCCGTGGCAGCATTATCAATCACTACATCTGGAAGCGGTAAATCATCGACGTGCAAAGCCTCACCCGCTCGAGTCAAACCAGACCAGCTCCAGCTTTTATCACTCTTGTTTAGATCGAAATCAACGGAACGTCGATACAGTTGGCTCTCAAGACGCGACGCTGCTTCCACCACAGAGTCTGGAACCGGATCACTGCCAAAAATCACAGGTTTTCCTGATCGCATTATCCCTGCTTTTTCTTTGGCAATCGCTTCAATGCTGAAGCCCAGGTACTCTTGATGATCCAAACCCACCGTCGTGATAATGGAAATATCAGGATCAACGACATTGGTCGCATCAAGGCGCCCGCCCATGCCCACTTCCATCAGGGCAAAATCGACTTCTGCTCTTTGGAAGCAATCAACGGCAGCTAAAGTGGCAAACTCAAAATAAGTTAACCATGTGGTCTGCCGCCCTTCATTCAGTTTTTCGAAAGCGTCGCAAAGCCATTCATCAGAGACCTGCTGCCCATTAATCCGAATGCGTTCATTAAACTTCAATAGATGCGGTGATGTGAAGAGACCAACCTTGTAGCCAGCAGCCAGCAATATAGACTCAAGCACCGCCAAGGTTGATCCTTTGCCATTTGTCCCGCCCACCATAAGGACAAAAGGCGCTGGCTTTAGCAGGTTCAGCTTTTCGCCCACCAGACGAATACGATCCAGGCCAAAATCAATTTCATGCTCAGGACGGGTTTCTTCCAGCCACTTAAGCCATTGTTCGAGGTTTTTTTCAGACTTCAACGACATCTCTCCAATGAAAGCCAAGCATCTCGTTCCCATGGTTCTGAGGCTGTCGAAAAATCCCTGGTTCCCATGCTTTGAGGGTGTCGCAAAAGACCATTAAAAGCAGATATCGTAGGTCGGTAACCCAAAGGGTTGCCGACAATCAGCACCTAGAGGCCTTCGGAATGTCGGCAATTCTTACAGAATTACCGACCTACAGGTTTCGCGACAACCTCGTTCTACGTGGGAACGAGGTGGTTTGAGAGTTTTGACACAACTTAAAAATACGCAAAAGGCATAAAAGCGCAGGAACAAGATGAAGATATAATCTTAATTTCCGTGCCCCTTATGGGTTATCAGGCAACCACTGCCTCACTCGTCACCTCATCCGGAAACTGGGTATCCGGCTGCGGCTGATACTGCATCTTGCGACACAATCGACCAATGGTAGAACGGATGTCAGATCGTGCCACGATCATATCAATCGCACCGTGATCCAGCAGAAACTCACTGCGCTGAAAACCTTCCGGCAGCTTTTCACGAACGGTCTGCTCAATAACACGAGGGCCGGCGAAACCGATCAACGCACCAGGTTCCGCCATATTGATATCACCCAACATGGCCAGACTGGCAGACACACCACCGTAAACCGGATCCGTCATCATGGAGATATAAGGAATCCCGGCCTGCTTCATTCGCTCCAACGCAGCACTGGTTTTTGCCATCTGCATCAGAGAAAACAGCGCTTCCTGCATACGGGCGCCGCCACTGGCAGAGAAACACACCAACGGGATGCGCTCAGCCAAAGCCAACTCCGCCGCACGGGCAAACTTCTCGCCCACCACCGAGCCCATGGAACCACCCATGAACGAAAATTCAAAGGCCACGGCCACCATTGGTAAGGCTTCCACCGTACCACGCATGGCGATCAGAGCATCTTTTTCACCGGTCTGCTTCTGGGCTGCTGCCAGGCGATCTTTGTATTTCTTGGTGTCTTTGAACTTCAACAAATCTACAGGTTCAAGATCAGTGAAAAGCTCTTCACGTTCTTCTTTATCAAAAAAGTAATCCAACCGGGTGCGCGCTGAAATCCGCATATGATGCTGACATTTCGGACACACCCCAAGGTTACGATCCAATTCAGGACGATAAAGCACGGCTTCGCACTTCACGCACTTGCGCCAGAGACCTTCCGGCACACTACTGCTCTTCTGCTCAGCAGCAGAGCGAGAAAGCGACGGAATCAGTTTATTGACTAGCCAGTTGCTCATTCATTTATCCTGTAAACTATCCATGGCTGAGCGCATTTCAGTCATTTTTTCACCCACACGCTCAACGACAGCCTGCCCTTCAGTGGCGAACTTCGCCAGCTCCGAAACCAGCACACTGCCCGCAATGACACCATCAGCGGTTCGACTGATTGCCGCCGCCGATTCGCCATCACGAATACCAAAACCGACACAAACCGGTACATCGGTGAATTGCCGAATGTGATTCACACGCTCGGCCACTTCAACGGTATCCAGTGTCGCGGCGCCGGTCACTCCCTTGAGAGAAACATAATAGAGGTAGCCACTGGCCACGCTGCATATCTTTTTAATACGTTCATCCGATGTGGTCGGTGTGATCAGTTTGATCATGTCCAGACCACGCTCCTGAAGCATTCCGTGCAGTTCTCCGGCCGCTTCCGGTGGTAAATCCACCATCAGTACACCATCAACGCCGGCGTCGGCGGCCATCTCAACAAAACGCTCATTACCCATAATTTCTACGGGGTTGAGATAACCCATCAGGATGATCGGAGTGACATTATCGGTCTGACGGAACTCAGAAACCATTGCAAAAACGTCAGTCAATGTAACACCTTGTGATACGGCACGCTCATGAGCATGGGCAATCACGGGCCCATCGGCCACCGGATCGGAGAATGGGAAGCCCAATTCGATCATATCAGCACCGCTGGCCACCAGCTGATGCATCACATTGATAGTCTGACCCGGAGGATCTCCCGCCAGCACGTAGGGAATCAGCGCCTTGCGATTGCTGGCCTGAAGTTGCTCAAAACAGTTTTTCAGTCTCATTCTGTGCGATCCTTACCCTTCAAACCCATCAAGGCCGTCGATCTCGGCAACGGTATGAATATCCTTATCACCACGGCCGGATAAGTTGCAGATGATGATCTGATCTTTATCCATGGTTGGAGCCAATTTATCCACGTAGGCGAGGGCATGAGCAGTTTCCAGCGCCGGCATAATGCCTTCAAGACGAGTGAGCTTTCTGAACGCATCCAGCGCTTCATCGTCCGTGGCAGTAGGATACTCTGCTCGACCAATATCCTTGAGATAACTGTGTTCGGGTCCAACGCCAGGGTAATCCAAACCGGCAGACACCGAATGGCTTTCAGTAATCTGACCGTGCTCATCAGTCATCAGATAGGTTCTGGCACCCTGCAAAACACCCGGGCGGCCGGAACTCATTCGAGCAGCGTGCTTATCGGTATGAACACCATGGCCACCGGCCTCAACACCGTAGAGTTTGACCGAGGTATCTTTAATAAATTCATGGAACAAACCCATGGCATTGGAGCCGCCACCGACGCAGGCGACCAGGGCATCAGGCAATTTTCCTTCCTTAGCCATAATCTGTTGCCTGGCTTCACGGCCAATAATGCTTTGCAGGTTACGCACCATTTCAGGATAAGGAGACGGGCCACACACCGTACCTAATAAATAGAAGGTATCTTCCGGACGAGCCACCCAGTCACGAAGTGCTTCATTAATGGCGTCTTTCAATGTCTGGGAACCGGTCTCAACAGGAATCACGGTAGCGCCGAGCAGCTTCATACGATACACGTTCAGGGCCTGACGTTTTACGTCTTTAGCGCCCATATACACCACGCATTCTAACCCAAGGCGGGCTGCCACCGTGGCCGAAGCCACACCGTGTTGACCGGCGCCGGTTTCCGCAATAATCCGGGTTTTGCCCATGTGCTTGGCCAGCAATGCTTGACCTACCGCATGGTTAATTTTGTGGGCGCCGGTATGATTCAGGTCTTCCCTTTTCAAGTAGATTTTTGCGCCGCCGCGCTCGTTGGTCCAGCGTTCAGCTAAATAGAGCGGAGATGGGCGACCAACAAAGTCCGCCAGATCCCGATCAAAATCCGCCTGAAACGCCTTGTCTTGCCAGAGCTCACGCCAGGTGTTGTCCAGATCTTCCAGAGCACCCATCAACGTTTCAGCTACAAAACGGCCACCGAACCGGCCAAAATGGCCCATCAGATCCGGCTGGTCATAATGACCAGTAAACAAGACATCACTTTTCTTTTGATCGACCATCATCTTCCCGCCGCCTTCATAAAGGCTTTGATTTTGTCGTGATCCTTAATGCCAGGGCGAACTTCCACGCCGCTACTGACATCAACTCCATAGGGTCGAACCCTGTTAATTGCCTGATTGACGTTATCAGGACTTAACCCACCTGCCAGAATGACAGGCTTGCTCAACGATCGGGGAATTAATTCCCAATCGAATGATTCCCCAGTGCCGCCCGGTTCGCCGGGCTTGTAGCTGTCCAGCAAATAGCCGGAAGCCGAGTGATAGGGCATGACCATGTCTTCAACCGAATGATCAGGCCTGACCCGAAAGGCTTTCAAATAACGCATTCCCCAGCGGGAACATTCGGCTTCTGTTTCTTTACCGTGAAACTGAAGTAAAGACAACGGCACCGACTCCATAACCGATTGAATCAGTGCTTCTTGTGCATCCACAAACAAACCCACGACGCTGACAAACGGCGGCAACACTGAAACAATGTCAGCCGCCTGCTCTGCTGTGACATAACGGGCGCTTTTGGCATAGAACACCAACCCAAGGGCATCAGCACCGCTTTCTACGGCGATTAGACCATCTTCAGGCCGGGTAATTCCGCAAATTTTGATACGGGGAGTTACATCCATTTCCGTCTACTTTTCCCGTCTTCGGTTAAGGAGGCACATAGACTGTTGATAGTATCAGAACCTTTCGGTAAATACTGCACTCTCCTTTCCTCTCCTCTGCTCTCCTTTATAGTGTCGCTCGTGGTTCTTACCAGCAATTCAAAGGGGGAGCAGCGGAGCAATAAAGTGCGGATTCGATTCGCTCTCAGGCAAACCAAACACCTCATCATAACCAACATCAATAAAATAGAGACCACAGGGAGATGCAGTGACACCGCCCTGGCCACGGTCCCGGGCATCCAGCACTTCCTTTGCCCAGATTGGCTCCCGTTTACCGCAACCAATTGCCATTAACACACCCGCAAAATTACGAATCATATGGTGCAAAAAGGCATTCGCCTGCACATCGATCACAATCAACGGGCCATGGCGGGAGATATCCATACGGGTGACGGTGCGCACCGGATTTTTTGCCTGACACTGAATGGCTCGATACGAGGTAAAATCGTGTTCACCTTTTAAGTATTCTGCCGCTTCTTTCATCCGCGCCACATCTAAAGGGCGGTAATTCCAGGTAACCCCTTTGGATAAGTGTGCCGGGCGAATAGGATGGTTATAAATCACATATCGATATCGACGCCACTTTGCTGAAAAACGGGCATGAAAATCATCTGAAACCGGCTTAACCCAATTGACCGCAATATCATCGGGTAAATTGGCATTGGCGCCATAAGCCCAACCCCGCTCAGTGCGGACAGAGTCTGAATCAAAATGGATAATCTGATTGGAACCATGAACCCGTGCATCGGTTCTACCGGCACAAATCACCGATATCGGATGATCAGCCACTGTTGAAAGCGCTTTTTCGACCGCAGCTTGTACGGTTGGCAAGCCAGTTTTCAGGCTCTGCCAGCCATAGAACCGAGAACCATCATATTGAACACTGGCAGCATAGCGAGGCATAAACACCTGAACCCAATAGTCAAATCCGGCAATTCTAAACAACCACACACATTATACCAATGGCTAAATAGCCTTATGTCGCATTTATGAAGCCATCCCAACTCTGTATTGTAAGTTTCATCATCAACCGGGCGCTCCCTCAAGGGGGACACCATAAAAGCATTACGCACATAATCATGAAGTACACATTATGGCCTAGGAGGGCAAACACATGATTAGTTTATTAAATACCGTTACTCCAAACTGGACCCTCAAGACTCATACCAATGGGATTACCACCAAAGCACCTGTTGCAGAAAAACAGATCCCAGAGTCAGGCTGGTTTACTTTTAAGGGCGTTTTTAATGCAATATCGGGTTACACAAGCATCACCATCAAAGAGGGTCTCGATAACAACATTGGGAAACAGAGCTTCAATCGACGTCCGAGTCATACATCACAAGACAGTGGCTATATGGATGAAACCTTTTCCTCCACCAGTACAGAACCTTCAACTCAGGAACAACCAACATTAAGCAAACTTGCCAGTGAAATGCAAGCTCTGAAATTTAAAAACGTCGATCTTAAAAAACGAAATATTGAGCTACAAGAACACGTCGAGGTTTTGGAAAATCTTCTTGTTAAAGAAAAAATTGATAATGCAAAGAGCAAAGCTGAGAGTAAATCTACTACAAGGACTCAACAGGCAAAACTATCCTTAGCCTTTGCAAAAAACTGCTCACTACTTAACAAACAAAGCGAACTGCTTAATACACAAAGCACTCTTCAGAAAAAGCTGGAGAAGGAAGTAACTAAAACCAAATCTCTACGCAAGCAAGTGAGATGCCTTGCAGACTATAAAAAGACAAGCGATAGCAAGAATTTTGCCGCAGAATGTCTGCAGCGGTCTACTCAGCAAATAGTGGCAGATCTTAAGCAAGTACTGAAAAAGCAAAACGAAGCTACTGAATTGGAACTGCAGGATGCTGACACTGAAATCCATAAAAGAGACATCCAAATACTTGAACTCCAAATACAGGTTGCCCGCTTAAAGAATGAAAACAAGCGACTACAAGAAGAAAAAGGAGCATCCTAAAATAGCGAGGTTTACCCATGCAAACAAAGGCTATTAAAAATCAAAGCAATTGATAGTCATCTGGCAAGATTTGGGCGTTGGTTTACTTAATCCCCTCCAAGTAAACGCCCAAATAAAGCAATGGCAGTTACCCGATAACAGGTAGCTGCCATTTTTTTATACTGCACTTTTACTAGCAAGCCTGCAAAACCAATCAGCTCACGCCGGCCGCCTGCAGAAGATCCATCGCTTCCTTCTTCTGCTCATCACTGCCCTCATCAACCACTTCCTGAAGAATCGAGGCCGCGCCTTCCATATCACCCATATCCATATAAGCTCTGGCCAGATCCAACTTAGTGGATGCTTCATCACCATCATCCATAAAGTCGAGATCATCATCCAGCGACTCTTCAAAGCTCGAGCCACCGTCATCAGAAAAGGCTGCTTCAATATCCTGACCGACAGAATTATCATCTTCAACATCAAAGCCAAAGTCTATGTCATCAAGATTGAAATCATCTTCAGCTGCTGCAGGTGTGGCTGCAGGCGCAGGCTCTGGTTCACTACCAAAGCCATCCAAGTCAAACTCAAGATCACCGGAATCAGAGGCATCATTGGTTGTCACGTCTGAGTCGAACTCGCTCAAGTCAAACTCTGGCAGCTCACCCTGTTGAGGGGCGGCGGGTGAGGCATTTAGTTCAGCACTGTTCGGAAAATGAGATCGGAACCCTTCTGCAGCCTGAATAGCGGTTGTATCACCAGTAGTCTGGACAGCACTGACAGCCTGATCAAATTTTACCTGATCACCCGCTTCCGCATAAATCTCAGCCAGTTTCGCTTTCAGATCAGCACGTCCAGGCTCGTTGGCAATCGCTTGCTGCACCAACTCCTCCGCCTGATCCAGATGGCCGTAGGCAATATAAATATCAGCCTCACTGATGACATCCTGTGTTTGCTGGGTGGTGACACCACTGTCAATATCATCAACGACGGAATCATCAATATTCAGCGCTTCATCAAACTTTAGCTGGTCGTCTCCACTGACCGCTGACTGAAGATTACCAGACGCTGGCACCAGATCTAATGTTTGAAAGCCATCATCCTCATCCGCTTCTTCCTGTTTTTTTTTGCGATTCCTCAGGAACAGGAGAATAGCTGCTCCGAAAGGCAATACGCCCAGCGCTGCAAGCAAAATAGGATTTCCAAGCAGGAAGCTAACAAAGCCTGTTTTTTCCATCTGGAAATCATCTGGAGCTACAGGCTCAGGTAAAGGTTCTGGCATTGGCTCAGGCTTTGGAGCCGGAGGAGGTTCATTGACCACAACACCCAGATCTGCCTCTTGCGGTTGAAGGCTCTCGTCAGGCTGAAGGCTCTCTTCCGGTTGAAGACTCCCCTGATTTTGCAACGCAGCCAGCTGATCTTCCTTAACGACCAAAAGGCGCTCAAGGGTTTCAATCTGTTCATCCAGACTGCCCAGGCGGCTCTTTAATTCGGCATTCTCACGACTGACCTTATCCATCTGTTCACGGGTCATGGCCAGCTCAGTTTGCAAACCCGCTTCGTTCTCAACAGAACCACCACCTAAATCCTGACCACGGCCTGTGGAACCGTCCGGAGTGACGATCGCCAGCGTGCCATCAGAATTGGTTGTCCGCTTATCTTCTGCTACAGGCGACGTAACCCGGGTCGCATCGATCTGAGCGATCTGACTTCTCCCCGCCCACTCGCTATTTTGCCGGGAAACGTCACTTATCGCCTCGCCCATCGCAATACTGGTGATCTGGTTACGGCTCGGAATTCGAAGCACCTGCCCGGTTTTCAGACGATTAATATTGTCATCAATAAATGCCTGAGGATTGGCACGCTGAATGGCCACCATGGTCTGTTGAATACTGAGATCGCTTCCCGGTCTGACATCACGGGCAATTTCCCAGAGGCTGTCATTACGATTAACCCGATAAGTATCCGGGTCACCTGATTGATTTCCGGACGATGATGGCGATGAAAAATTAGTTTTAGGTCGATCCAGACGCCCTGTTGAGCCTGCTGAAGACTGGGTACTACGAGAAGAATTATCATCCCCTCGCGCAGATTGGCTTGCGCTCGTATTAACACTGGAAGATTGAGGCAACACAGGCGTATCCGTCACCGGCGTTACACCGTAGGGTGTTGCATCCGAAACCGCCTGATCTACCGGAGCCATCAACTGGCCATTAAATGCTGGTGGATCCAATAACAGGGTATATTCTTTCAAAAGTCGACCACTTGGCCAGTGGACTTCTACCAGAAAGTTCAGGAAAGGTTCATGGATCGGTTGGGTACTGGTAACTTTGATGATGCCATTACCATTAGGGCCTACTTCTGTTCGAAACTTCAAACCACTGAGCATGAATGGGCGTTCAATACCGGCACGCTGAAAATCCACCTTGCTGGCCAAGTTAGACAGTATCTCATTTCGGGTGAGCTCCCGAACCTGCGTTAACTCAATTTCTGCCATGAGTGGCTGGTTCAGGGAGGAGTAGAGTTTCACCTCCCCCATACCTAATGCACTGGCACTCAGCGGGGCAAAACTCCCTGCCAATGCTGCCATCACTACGACAAGTTTATGCAGTCTCATTGTGAATCCTTGTTATATACATAGGCTGCCAGCGCCTTTTGTCTCCAGAGGCCACCAAATATAAAGGGCCCGAAGCTGCAATGGACAAAATTGAAAATAGCTGCGCTTATCGAAACCCGACCGGTGCCTAACCTTCTGAAAATGTCAAAAATCATTTTACTTCGGATAGGCAGCCCGTGGCTACAGCTCTATTTTAATACCGTGATTTACAGGACAAAAAATTTTCCTTACCCGTTATTTTCACATCATACGCAATGTGCTTACGGTATCATCTAGCCAAGTCTTTGATCAATAACCCTGCTAATTCAACAGCCTGTACAGCCCCTCTGTTCAAACTATCGGCAACAACCCAAAAACTCAAGCCTCTGTTATAGGTGCCAACCTGCTGTATTCTACCAATGCACATCTCATCTGAACCCGCAATACGCTCGACTGTTGGCAATTCCTCGTCAGCCAGCAGAGAGACTCCCCCCCACTCTTCCAAAGCCGCTTTCAGCTCTTCCAGCTCAAAAGGTTGCACCCCATCAATATCCACCAGAAAACTGTCGCCAAAAAACACAGGAACGGTGGTTGCTGATACACGAATATCCACTTCTTCACCCAAAGCCATTCTTAACTCGTGACCGATCAGGGATTCATTATCGTTTTCATCTTCTGAAGCTTTTTCCGGCACAAGATTATAAGCCAGCCGATGATCAAACTGCTCGCTTTCAATAGGCTTACCATTCAATAGCTCGATGGTTTGTTTTCTCAGGGCATCAACTCCAATCCGACCATGGGAAGCAACTGACTGCATCACCGCAAGGCTAATTCGACTAACGGAACAGTATTGATGAATCATCTGTATTAATGGCAACAGTGGTGCAGCAATAGAAGAAGGCATTACGGCGTAACGATTTTCAGCCACCTCTGACAAAAAGTGCTCATTAAAGCCAGGCATCACCGGCAAAGTATATCCTTGTGCCGCCGCCCCCCGGGAAGCATCAACAATATAACAACCACTCTCAACCGCTCGACTCATCAGCTCCACGTTACGTTGAGTACCTGACGGGATCATCAGAAAGTTAACCATGGAGAAATCCACCGCATCTGCACTGGTGTATTCCAATTCTTCGCCATGAAACTCCAACTCGCAAACGGCATCGGCTTTTTCACTGATCAAATAAAGGTTCAACACAGGCAGCGACTGGCCATCCATCAAGTGCTCTTCCAACTGACGAACCAGAGTTTCACCCGCCAGCGTATCCGCTGCAGAAATGGCAATATTAAGAGTTTGATTCATGGGGAGTGCAACCTGTCAGTCAAATAGGGGAAACGCCCCAAAGACAAAGAAAACCCGTGACTCTATACAGCCACCAATTAACAGGCAAGCCCTTTCTAAAGAGCATTAGCTCTGGAGAGTTTGAAATGCCCTCTGGCAATGGCAATAGGCTCTTCTTTTTTACTTTGCCATGCCGTCACCGACACATTGGCCACTCGACTCCCCTGTCGACAAACTGCACATTGCGCATAAATCGCTTTGGGCTGACCGGAGCGAAGATAGTCAATGGAGAAATCCACAATCTTAGGCAATCGAGGCTCATCCATAAACAGCATTAAATGCAAGGCCGCCGACATCTCCATAAACCCACCGATCACACCACCATGGATGGCGGGTAAAATGGGATTACCTATATTCGTTTGCTGATACTTTAAGCTGAACAGCGCATCATCCCCCACTGACAAACATTCCATGCCGATCAGTTCTGCATAAGGAATAACCTGAGTAAGTAGACTGAAGCTCCGGGTTTCCCGGGCGGTGATAATTTGTTGAACCAATTCCTGGCGATTCATGACCTGCCCTCCTTAGGGTTCAAGCCTTCTTTTCCAAGTCGCATAAAAGTGCCAATGGAATGGGCAAACGGTTTCTCTTTGCTCTCCTGAAAAGCCACGCCACGAACAAACACCATAGAGTCAGTCATGTGATAGACCTCGGCAAATGCCCGAATCGGTTTTTCCGGTTCCGCTGTCGTCAGGTGATCAATTCGCAGATCCAGTGTTGGGCAGGCTTCCATCTTGCTAAGCCGGGCATAAACCGCAACCCCGGAGCATGAATCCATCAACGTCGTAATAACTCCGGAATGAATCACACCGGTTTCCGGATTACCCACTAGACGAGCGTCGTAAGGCATCTCCATTTCGACACCGTCCGGCGCTGCATGAATAAGGGACATATTTAAATGATGACAATGAGGCAACATCTTAATGAAGTTGCCTGCAAACGTATTGAGCTGCTCATCCGTTGGCATAAGCAAAAGCGCCATTTTTTGTTGTTATAAAAAAGCCGGCGGCACATCTGCAACCGGCTTTTATCTTATCTTAAGGCAGCGTTGTTTACAGCAGGATCGTCAACATACGACGAAGTGGTTCTGCCGCGCCCCAAAGCAGCTGATCACCTACCGTAAATGCGGACAGATATTCCGACCCCATATTCAGTTTGCGCAGACGACCCACCGGAATATCCAACTTACCAGTCACAGCCGCAGGCGTCAGCTGATGTATGGTTTCTTCCCTATGATTGGGAATCAAAGACACCCAATCATTGGCACCGGCAATCATCGCCTCGATATCTGCCATGGGAATATCTTTTCGCAGTTTGATGGTCAACGCCTGACTGTGGCAGCGCATGGCACCGATGCGAACACAAACACCATCCACCGGAATCGGTGATCCCTGACGACCAAGAATCTTGTTGGTTTCTGCCTGAGCTTTCCACTCTTCACGACTCTGACCGTTTTCCAATTCTTTATCAATGTAAGGAATCAAACTGCCCGCCAGGGCAACACCAAACTCACTCTGAGGCAAGTCAGCACTTCTTAACAGGGATGAGGTTTTGCGGTCAATATCAAGGATGGCACTGTGTGGATTCGCAAGTTCAGTGGCAACGTTCGCCTGAATAGTACCCATCTGACTGATCAGCTCCCGCATATTACGGGCTCCAGCACCGCTGGCCGCCTGATACGTCATGGCACTCACCCATTCCACTGCATCCTGCTGGAATAAGCCACCAATGGCCATCAGCATCAACGACACAGTGCAGTTACCACCGATAAAATTACGAACACCGTCGTTCAGTGCCTGATCGATAACATCACGATTGACCGGATCAAGTATCACCACCGCTTCGTCGTTCATACGAAGGGAGGAGGCGGCATCAATCCAGTAACCTTTCCAGCCCGTATCACGTAATGGCTGAAACACTTTGCCGGTGTAATCACCACCCTGACAGGAAATGATGACATCCATCGCCGCCAGTGCGTCAATATCATGAGCGTCCTGTAGGGTTCCCACTGGCACCCCCACCTCGGGCCCCGGCTGACCCAATTGTGACGTGGTAAAGAAAACGGACTCAACGCCTTTATCCTGTAAACGAGCAAAGTCGCTTTCTTCTTGCATGCGCTCCATCAGAACGGAGCCAACCATGCCACGCCAACCCACAAAACCTACTTTTTTCATGCTGCCCCCGCTGCCGCAAAACATCTAATCAAAAACATCACAAATCATTACGAATGCTGCAAACACGCAACCACCGCATCACCCATTTCATCGGTGCCGAGCAATTGACTTCCCTCAGAAGCAATATCACCGGTGCGATAGCCCTTATCCAACACATCGCTTACTGCCTTTTCAATAGCGTCCGCCGCAACACTCTCGTTCAAAGAGTAACGGAGCAACATAGCCAGAGAGAGAATCTGTGCCAGCGGGTTTGCTTTATTCTCGCCGGCAATATCCGGTGCAGAGCCGTGTACCGGCTCATACATGCCCTGATTCTTTTCATTCAGGGAAGCCGAAGGCAACATACCAATAGAGCCGGTCAACATCGCAGCACAATCGCTGAGAATATCACCGAACATATTGCCGGTAACCATGACATCAAACTGTTTCGGTGCCCGCACCAGTTGCATGGCGGCATTATCAACGTACATATGGCTCAGCTCAACATCGTTGTATGCGGCAGATTCTTCAACCACCACGTCACGCCATAAAGCCGTCACTTCCAATACGTTGGATTTATCCACGGAACATAAACGACCTCCGCGTTTTTGCGCTGCCTCGAAAGCCACTTTTGCTATACGACGAATTTCTGATTCCCGATAAACATAGGTGTTATAACCTTCGCGCTCTCCGTCCTCCAGAGTACGAACACCTCGAGGTTCGCCAAAATAAATGCCACCGGTTAATTCGCGGACAATGAGAATATCGAGCCCAGCCACCAACTCAGGTTTCAAACTGGACGCTGCCGCCAATTGCGGAAACAAGATCGCCGGGCGCAAGTTGGCAAACAAATCCAACTCGGAACGCAATTTCAACAATCCTTTTTCCGGACGATTGACCATGGGCTGATCATCCCACTTCGGCCCGCCAACCGAGCCAAACAAAATAGCATCGGAAGCCTTGGCAACAGCCAACACGTCATCTGTCAGAGGCACACCATCCTGATCGATGGCTGCACCACCCACAAGACCATGACTAACCTCAATATCCAGCCCAAACGTCTGCTTGACCACATCCAGCACTTTCAGGGCTTCCGCCATGATCTCCGGACCAATACCGTCACCGGGAAGACATAAAATCTGCTTGCTCATTGTTATTCCTTATTTACATCAAAGCGTTTCGTAGGTTGGTAATTCTGAAAGGATTGCCAACATTTCTCACCATCGTCGGCAACCCTAAGGAACTGTCACAAAATAACTTCCACATTTAACCAGAAGCGTTGCCCGTTTACCGTTGTCCGTTTACCGTAAAAGCCTTGCTGCTTGCGCTTTTACGGAAAACGGTAAACGGAAAACGCTTCTCTGAGCAGTGAAGTTATTCAGGGACAGTTCCTAAGGGTTACCGACCTACGAAAAAAGCCATGGATTATTTATCTGATAACCCTGTTCAAACGCTCGAATCTTATCCGCGTCCTGTAACGTTAAGCCAATGTCGTCCAAACCATTTAACAAACAGTGACGTCGGAAGGCGTCAATGGAAAATGGCAATTCGTCACCGTTTGGTTTGACCACCACTTCTCGTTCAAGATTAATCTCCAGCTGATAACCTTCGTTGGCATCAACGTCTGAAAACAATTGATCCACTTGCTCATCAGAGAGCGTGATAGGCAAAATGCCGTTTTTAAAACAGTTGTTGTAAAAAATATCCGCAAAACTGGGTGCAATAACGCAACGAAAACCAAAATCATCCAAAGCCCAGGGCGCATGTTCACGGCTGGAGCCACAACCAAAGTTTTGCCGTGCAATCAACACAGAAACGCCCTGATAACGAGGTTGGTTCAGCACAAACTCTTTGTTAAGAGGGCGCTTCGAACAATCCTGCCCAGGGAAACCTTCATCTTCATAACGCAGTTCATCAAACAGGTTCACACCAAAACCAGAGCGTTTGATGGATTTCAGAAACTGCTTGGGAATGATCATGTCCGTATCCACATTGGCACGATCCATGGGAGCCACTAACCCTTTATGTACAGTAAAAGCCTGCATAGTCATTAACCTCCCTTAAGCTGCGGTTTCAGCATTATTGACAAACTGACGTACATCTACGAAGTGACCGGCAATGGCTGCCGCTGCTGCCATAGCCGGGCTCACCAGATGGGTGCGACCACCAAAGCCCTGACGACCTTCGAAGTTACGATTAGACGTAGAAGCGCAATGTTCACCCTGCCCCAATTTGTCGGCATTCATGGCCAGACACATGGAGCAACCAGGCTCACGCCATTGCAAGCCGGCTTCAGTGAAAATTTTATCCAGCCCTTCGGCTTCCGCTTGAGCTTTCACCAAACCGGAGCCAGGCACCACCAGAGCTTCTTTAACAGATGGAGAAACAGTTTTCCCTTTAACGACAGTTGCCGCCTCTCTCAAATCCTCAATTCGGGAGTTGGTGCAGGAACCAATAAAGACTCGATCAACGGGGATATCCGTAATTTTTTGTCCAGCGGTTAAACCCATGTATTCCAGAGCACGGGCATAACCTTCTTTGCGGGTTTCATCTTCCGCATCTTCCGGGGCAGGCACACTGCCATCGACGGGTAAAACCATTTCCGGAGAAGTACCCCAGCTCACCTGAGGTTTAATATCTGCACCATTTAACACGACAACGTCATCAAACTGGGCATCGTCGTCTGAATGCAATGTTTTCCAGACGTTTATCGCCTGCTGCCACTGTTTAGCTTTGGGTGCAAACGGACGGTCTTTCACGTAATCGATGGTTGTCTGATCAACCGCAACCATTCCGGCGCGAGCTCCAGCTTCGATGGCCATATTGCAAATGGTCATACGACCTTCCATGGACAGGTTACGAATAACTTCGCCACCAAATTCAATAGCACAACCCGTGCCGCCCGCAGTACCAATACGCCCGATAATAGCCAACACCACATCCTTGGCCGTCACACCCGTACCCAAAGCACCATCAACGCGCACTAACATATTTTTCATTTTTTTTGCCACCAGACATTGGGTGGCAAGGACGTGCTCGACTTCAGAAGTACCAATACCATGAGCCAACGCACCAAAGGCGCCGTGGGTGGAGGTATGGGAATCACCGCAAACCACGGTCATGCCGGGCAAAGTAGCGCCCTGCTCAGGCCCCACCACATGCACAATACCTTGACGACGGTCTTTCATATCAAACTGGGTAATGCCAAAATGATCGCAGTTTTCATCCAGGGTTTTCACCTGAATTTTAGAGACCGAATCTTCAATCCCCTCAATACCGTGTTGACGCTCACTGAACGTAGTGGGTACGTTATGATCCGGCGTCGCCAGATTGGTATCCAACCGCCAGGGCGCTCGGCCAGCAAGCCTCAAGCCCTCAAATGCCTGAGGTGAGGTCACTTCATGGAGCAGGTGACGATCGATATAAATCAATGCGGAACCATCGTCGCGCTGACTGACAAGGTGGGCATCCCACAACTTGTCGTAAAGCGTTTTACCTCTGGAAGCCTGACCAGCCATCACTCTACCCTCGTTTTGTTTTATCAAAAAACCGCTGTGCTTTTTATGACCAGCTTGATTTATAAGCGGTTTTTGTTATTTCAGTGAGTTGTTCGGAACAGTAACAATCCTAGCCCCACAACAAAAATTACTCAAATTCATCTTTTTTATGCTATTGATAACTTATAGGAATGAATGATTAGTAGGATAGGACAATGGATACCACCAATCTGGCTGCATTTCTTGCAATCGTGGATACTGGCTCTTTTTCAGAGGCGGGCGAAAAACTGTTTCTCACTCAACCCGCAGTCAGCAAGCGTATTGCCGCACTGGAAGATCAACTGGGCACACCAGTGTTTGATCGTATTGGACGACAGGCCACGTTAAATGAAGCCGGTAAAATTTTGCTACCCAGAGCTCGCCAGATGATGGAGCTGGTAAAAGGTACCCGGCAAGAGATCATCAACCTGAACAGCGACATCAAAGGGCCACTGTCCATAGCAACCAGTCACCATATTGGCCTGCGTCGTTTACCTGAAATTTTGAAAACCTATACCAACCAATATCCCGACGTGAAACTGGATATCCGCTTTGTGGACTCTGAAGCATCCTATGAAATGTTGAACCGGGGTGAAATTGAACTGGGAGTTATTACTTTATCGCCCACGAAGCAACCTAACCTGTTGCCCAAAAAGCTCTGGCACGACCCTCTGGTTTTTATGGCTGCCAAAGACCATCCACTGACTCGTCTGAAAAAAATAACCGCAGCACAACTTAGCGAGTATCAAGCAGTACTGCCGGGGAAAAACACTTTCACTTACCAGATTGTACAAGATCTGTTTGATCAGGAAGCACTGCAACTGCAAACAGCGATGTCCACCAATTATCTGGAGACACTTCGCATGCTGGCCTCTATCGGGTTAGCCTGGAGTATATTGCCGCTGACCATGCAGGAAGATGATCTCACCGTTTTGGATGTGCGATTGAAAGGTGCCTCGCCGGCACGGGAGCTTGGCTATATTCTGCATCCAAAACGCACCTTGTCTAATGCCGCTCAAGCCTTTGTGACGCTTTTGGAAAGCAGTAAAGATAATACATTGACGCAATAGCGCAGTGTATTTTCAATGTCCAGCAAAAAGCCAACTCTCGCCACAATATCAGAGCAGGAGTATAGTCAATACTCCCTTTTTGCTGAGATGATCAACCATGTTCAAGGCACTGGTACTTAATCAACAGGATGCGAACACTGTCTCAACTGTTGAGCAGTTGGACGACAGCAGCCTGCCAGCTGGCGATGTTGTGGTCAGCGTTGAATACTCCTCTCTGAATTACAAAGATGGCCTGGCCATTACCGGAAAAGGCAGAATTATTCGCCAATTCCCTATGGTGCCGGGCATTGATTACGCGGGTAAAGTGCTGACCTCCAGTGACGACCGTTACCAGCCCGGAGACTCAGTTGTACTCACTGGCTGGGGCGTCGGCGAAAATCATTGGGGCGGTATGGCCGAAAAAGCCAGCGTCCCTGCAGATTATCTTGTCCCAATGCCCACAGGCCTGGATAGCCGAAAAGCCATGATCATTGGCACTGCAGGCCTCACCGCCATGCTCTGTGTGATGGCATTAGAAGACGCTGGTATTACACCAGACAAAGGTGACATTCTGGTCACTGGTGCCAGCGGTGGTGTAGGCAGTGTCGCCATCACGCTACTGGATCAGCTGGGGTATCAGGTAGTGGCTTGCTCAGGCCGTGAGCAAAACAATGAGTGGTTGAAATCCATTGGCGCTGACCGTGTCATCCCCCGTGATGATCTACTGGAACCGGCAAAACCACTGGAAAAACAACTCTGGGCTGGCTGCATTGATACGGTTGGCAGTAAAGTGCTGGCCAAGGTACTGGCTCAGATAGACTACGATGGTGCGGTGGCTGCCTGTGGTCTCGCCGGTGGCTTTGATCTGCCTACCACTGTCATGCCATTTATCCTCCGTGGTGTAAAACTCCTCGGTGTGGACTCTGTCATGTGTCCTTTTGAGCGTCGCACTCAGGCCTGGAGTCGTGTTGCAGAATTACTGCCAGAAACGTTCTACAGCAATGCCGGCAACGAAGTGGCGCTTGATGCCGTACCAGAGCTGGCAGAAGCCATCACCAATGGACAGGTAACTGGTCGTACCCTGATCAAGTTGTAATCCTTCATCGACCTTCTACACTTCCCATCAACTGATGGTTATAAGGCTGTCGTTTATAGCACCGTCAGCAAACCGGATGCCCTGTTCTAACTCAGGGCATTACTGTCTATTCTCACAGTTTGATGAAAAGTAATGAACCATCGTCCGGTACTTTATGTCATCGGTCTATTCCTGACGGCCCTGGCAAAATTCATGTTAATACCGGTGATCTATGATCTGCTCACCGATAATTCAGCTATTTGGGAATTTCTTGCGGCTGCCGGTATTACTCTAGTGACCGGCGCTGCTCTGACCATCAATTTCAAACCCGACACCTTTAATATGAAGCCCCGGCAAGTGTTTGTATTAACAACACTGTGCTGGATTGCTGTGAGCAGTTTTGCCGCGTTACCCTTTTGGTTCAAATTGCCCATCAGCTATACCGATGCATTTTTTGAAACAATGTCCGGGATCACCACTACAGGGTCCACAGTTTTAACCGGGCTGGATTATATGGATCACAGTGTGTTGCTTTGGCGATCGCTTATGCAATGGTTTGGGGGGATCGGATTTATTGTTATGGCCGTGGCTGTGCTGCCTTTTTTGAAAGTAGGCGGCATGCGTCTTTTTCAAAGCGAATCATCGGACTGGTCTGAAAAAGCACTCCCCCGCTCTGGCAGCATCGCCAAGCGCATCATCCTCGTCTATCTGATCATGACGGCACTCTGCGCCTATCTCTATTTCCTCGGCGGCATGACCGGATTCGAAGCAATTAATCACTCCATGAGCACGGTATCCACCGGTGGGTATTCAACTTCCGATGCTTCCATGGGATATTTTAGAAGCCCATTCATTATCTGGACCAGTACCTTTTTTATGATTCTGGCCAGCCTCCCTTTTGTCCTGTTCGTGCGCGGCATGCGAGGAGAGATAGATTGCCTGTATAAAGACACACAGGTTCAGGCATTTATCGGTTTTCTGGTGTGCGTTTGGCTGGTGCTGGGAACCTGGCTTTGCTTTCATTCACAGTACAGTTTCTTTGAGTCACTAACCCTCGTGTCGTTTAATACAACATCCACGGTGACGACAACTGGTTATGCTTATGGTGATTATTCATTGTGGGGTGGATTTGCCAACATCGCCTTTTTCTTTTTGTTGTTTGTTGGCGGTTGTTCTGGCTCTACAGCGGGTGGGATAAAAATATTCCGTTTCCAGATCGGTAGTAAACTGTTGCATATTCAATTGAAACAGTTGGTGCATCCCAGAGCCTGTTTTGTACAAACCTATAATGGACAACAGATCAGCAGTGAGATTCTTCGCTCCCTTATTGGCTTTACGTTCTTTTTTATTTTGTTGATCGCACTGATCAGCCTATTACTCGCGCTGTGTGGGCTCGACCCGATCACCAGTGTGACAGGAGCCACGACTGCGGTTACCAATGTAGGACCGGGGCTTGGTGATATTATTGGCCCCGCTGGAAACTTCAGTGCTCTTCATGACGCTGCCAAATGGATTTTAAGTGCGGGCATGTTACTTGGCAGACTGGAAGTTATTACGGTGCTGGTGTTGTTCACACCCGCTTTCTGGAAAGGTTAAGCTTTACTTCTGCGCAAACACGCTACAAAACAAAAATTCAGGTTGCCCCTAACTCATTATGCTGAAAATTCATCGACAAACGCCTTAGCTGACAGCCAGGCTCCCTCAACCCTTCCCCCCGCACACCACGCACCGACCACAGCAAGTTGATTCTGCTGATCTAACAGGTAAGGCTTTTCCTGTGAAAATGGTCTTATATTGGCATAGCGCCAGAAATGAAGATGTTGCTCAACAGAGTGCAGTTCAATCTGAAGAACGTTGCTTAACCAACTAATACCTTCAAGACCAACATCCAGAATAGAGTCTTTGCTCTGTTGCTCAGACCATCCCGGCGCGAAATGCAGCATCCAAACATCATCCACACGATTTGATTGAATAAAACCAGGGCGACTGGACAATCGAGACACCCAGCGCACCGTTTCATCACCAAAAATCCCTTGAATGGAATTTGCTACGTTACCCCGGGTGCCCAAGCCGAGCGCCCAGCAAGGCTCATGAACCACCTCAGGAATGGCTGCAGTTATTAATGAATGCGGTTTTAATAACGCGTGTGTCTGCTCTGCCGGTGCACTCACCACCAGCCAGTCAAAACCAGTGAATCGTTCTCCCTCCGCTCCGCAGAGTGTCCATTTCCGGCCTCTCTCGACACTTACGATTTGTGTACGCCACTTTACTGAAAGATCGGCACCCAGCTTTTTAACAGGCTGGTTCATCGTTGGCAGCCCAATAAAGCGTTGAGTCTCATCCGATGACGCCACCAGCTGCCCATCCTCTATTCGATGGGGAGAAAAGCGCCACTGAGCCACATCACCATCGCGACACCATTGATGGACTTCTTTTATAAAGGCAGGATCCCGCGCTGTGAAATATTGCGCGCCCAGATCTAAGCCGGCCCACTCCAACCGACGATGAGCCATTCGCCCACCAAAGCCCCGGCTTTTCTCAAAAACCGTCACATCATGACCAATTTTATGCAATAAGCTTGCAGTTTTTATTCCAGAAAGACCTGAGCCAATCACAGCAATTTTCACATTTTCTCCTTAGCAGCGCTCGTATCAGACAGCTATTAATAAGTAACTATTTGTTTTTATTGCAATTCACAGCCTTACGTCAAAAAGCCCTGTACGAAAAAACCAATCAGATCGATGCTGCGTAAAACATTGGACCGCCGATAAACGGCAGCATAACAAAGATTTTCGGAGCTACCCTTTACTTATTACAGAAATTGCAACGGAGCTGCATCATGAAACAACAACTCTACCTATTACCCGGCTTAAAAACCGCCAGACACCTTTCAGAGCAGTTGGAAAGTGCCGGCCTTCATCATGAGCAGTTGCACATTGCCCATATGGATCATACCAGAACCATTCAATATCACCTGAACGACCTTAACTTTCTGGAAGAATCCGATGTTATTCATTCCGGGGAGCGCGGATTTCTTGTGGGTATGATGCTTTCTTTACTCACAGGCATAATTTCCTGGAAACTACTAGCTGACCATACAGCTGGCCTGCTCATCACCGGGTTCGCCTGCGTCATTGTACTGGGATTTTCTACCTGGTTGGGGGGATTGATTGGGGCGTCCAGCGATAATTATCGACTCCAGCCATTTCATGACCATATCAGTGAAGGCGGCGCTGTGCTCATGGTGGATCTACGCACAAAAAATGACCGCAAAGTCCTCGATTCCATCACATCTCATTTTGAACCGGTAAAACCTGCTGGTTTCGTCAGCAGTATTGATAACCCCTTCCTTGGAGATCTAATTCCCCGGAAACATTACAGCTAATCTGGAGATACCCATGTACCTTAAAGAACTTAAAAAAGCCGCACAAAGAGCACCAGTCACAGTGCAGTTGATTAGCCACGAGGGGGATATTTACCTTTGTCAGATCAATGGTTCTGAGCTGCTGAAACTGGACCATAAGACGCCTAAGATCTTCCACAGCATCAGTGAAGCAAAGGACTTTCTTGGTAAAGACATTGCAGCGCAGATGGAGCTGATCACTTCAGCAGCCTATGATGAGATGATTTTCCCGGCCAGTTGATCCAACCCAATGCAAACGTGTTGTCACTCAGACAACACGTTTCAAATAAACCGCCCGGTTACTATCTTCAACATCAACAGACACTAAGGTGTTTTTGAAACCAAAACCCGCCAAAGCATCCATAACATTCTCTGACAGCAACTGCTTTTGTTCTTCACTTCGTCCCGACAGAATTCTTGCTGTCACATGAATAAAATCCATTCTCTTAACTGGCAGAAGATAGTGATCAAATGGCTGCACTCTCACCTTGATATCGGTTTCATTAAACAACCCCGACTGCACAGCAGACTGAAAAACAGAGGACATCAATTGATCTGGAAGGGTAAATTTTTCAATGGATCTGGAGCATTCAATAATGAAATGTGGCATGGATAACAACCTGAAGAGTTAATAAAGATAACTCATTCAGGTTTTACCATGTTTCAACGCATACCTTGAAGCAAGTTGTAGAACCGATGGGCAAAGCTATGAACAACATGCTGCGCTTTTTTTATCGACCGATTATGGAGAAGAGTTTCTGGCACTTTTGCCAGATGCCTACTTATTTTCTGCAAACCTGCCCGCGTTTGATTGCTCAGTTTCTTAACTTTTCGAGCAAGAGTCAGCTTTTTTGAGCATTAGTTCCTGATACGGGTGTTTTTAAAGATATTATCTGTTCTTAGTACTGGCTGATCGTGCTTCGAGATGGCACACAAGGTATGATCTATGCACATGATCTATGCAACTAATGCATTGCAACTGGGTTGAGTTCAATTCCTTCATCCATAGGAGACAAAATGATCAACGGTGTATTTCTGGACGCTGCCACTCTGGGGCCCGATCTGGACTTGACTCCACTCCACGAACTGCCTGTGCAATGGCAGCTTCACGATTTTACCCAGCCTGATCGTGTACTGGAGCGTTGCCAGAATGCTCAGATCATCATCACGAACAAGGTGGTTCTCGATGGCTC
Source organism: uncultured Endozoicomonas sp. (assembly GCF_947495845.1). GTDB lineage: Bacteria > Pseudomonadota > Gammaproteobacteria > Pseudomonadales > Endozoicomonadaceae > Endozoicomonas. The sequence continues at coordinate 136,351 of NZ_CANMAO010000005.1, forward strand.
TGTGCTCAGTCAACTCGGGCATCTGAAGCTCATCTGCATCGCCGCCACCGGCATGAACAATGTGGATCTTGTCACCGCTGAGCAGCGGGGCATTGCGGTAAAAAATGTCACCAATTACGGTGGCAGCAGTATTGCCCAACTGGTGTTTAATGTGATTCTCGAGCTGACCACCCATGCCGCAGGGTACAACCAACTGGTTAGATCGGGTCAGTGGAGTAAAAGCCAGTCTTTCTGGCTGTTTGATTACCCGATGATTGAACTGGCGGGAAAGACCATGGGATTGGTGGGTTACGGTCATCTCGCTCGCTCCGTGGAACATCTGGCGAAAGCCTTTGGTATGAATGTACTGATTGCGGAACAAAAAAAGGCTGACAATCTGCGCCCGGGCAGAACACCGTTTCAGCAGGTGGTGAGCGACGCGGATATCATCAGTATTCACTGCCCATTAACTGAATCCACTAGAAACCTGTTTTCTGAGCCGGAATTTCAGGCGATGAAATCTTCTGCGATTCTGGTCAATACTGCTCGCGGTGGCATTGTTAATGAAGCAGCGCTGGTCACTGCGTTAAACAATGGTGATATTGCTGGTGCCGCTGTGGATGTCATCACCACAGAACCCCCGCCGGAAGATTACCCATTGATTCGCCACCAGCCAGATAACCTGATAATCACTCCGCACATTGCCTGGGCCACCCTTGAATCCCGCGCAAGGCTACTGCAACAGCTGGTGAACAACATCCGTAACAGCGGGCTTTTCTAAGTTCCTAAATCCATCTCCGCCTAAACCCCTATTCCATCGGGCCGGTAAATAAGGTAAAAGTTTCCTTATGAGAACCCCTAAACGAATCCAACCTCTGGTTGATGAAGGTCTGGTAGACGAAGTCCTTCGACAGTTAATGAGTGGCAAAGAAGCTGATGTCTTTGTCGTGCGCTGCGGATCGGAAGTCCGCTGCGCCAAAGTGTATAAAGAAGCCGTAAAACGCAGCTTTAAAAAAGCCGCGCAGTACCAGGAGGGCAGAAAAGAACGCAACAGCCGAAGGCAGCGAGCCATTGAAAAAGGCTCCAAGTTCGGCCGTAAACAGCAGGAAGAAGTTTGGCAGAACGCCGAAGTGGACGCCCTGTTCCGATTGGCCAGAGCGGGCGTGCGGGTTCCTCAGCCCTACATTTGTCTGGATGGCGTCCTCCTTATGGAGCTGGTCACCGACGATGAAGGCAATGTAGCACCACGCTTGGGCGAAGTGACCATGCCGGCAGAACAAGCTATTGAAGATCATGCCGTCATGATGAATTACGTCAAACTGATGCTTTGTGCGGGTTTGATTCACGGCGATTTGTCTGAATTTAACGTATTGGTGGACGACTATGGCCCGGTGATTATTGACCTACCCCAGGCGGTTCACGCTTCAGGCAACAATAATGCCCAGAGCATGCTGGCCCGAGATATTGACAATATCACTCACTACTACGGCCAATTTGCACCAGAGTTGCTAAACAGCCGTTACGCGAAAGAGATCTGGAAACTCTATGAAGACGGAGAGCTGACCCCAGACAAAGAACTGACCGGCTTATTTGTGGAAGAAGAACACTCCGCCGATGTGGATTCCGTCATGGCTGAAATCAAAGCGGTACTGATCGAAGAGCAAAAGCGACAGGAGCGTTTAAAAGACACGGACAGCTCCGACGTTAACGATTACCCTCAAGACTACCCTGAAAACTGAGCAGTAAAGCCCGACTTTGGGCTTTATACCAATGGCGCTTTAAAATTATGGAGCGAGCAAGTTATTTTGGTCGAATGGACAAGGCGACGAGACGAGTCATAGCCGTAGCTATGGCGAGGAACTTCAACGCAGATCCAGTCGTCCAAAATGGCTGCGCAGCCCATAATTTAAAAGCAGAATTGGTATTATCCAACTCCCCATCTTTACTATGTACCTAGACAGCATTACCCTTGCCCAAAAAATGACATTAGTCGTTTATTAATACCTCTCCACAAAAACTCAAACTTAAGACGAAGTCATGGATCTGAAAGGCACGATTGTCAACTGGAATGAAAGCAAAGGTTTTGGTTTCATCAAGCCGGAGGACAGCAAGAGCACTGTTTTCGCACACATCAGTGATGTAAAAGGACGACGATCAAACAATATGATGGGCACCGAAGTCACTTTTGGTATTTCAAAAGATGATAAGGGCCGAATGCATGCCATCGATATAAAAGCCATTAAATCAGCCACCCAATGGCCAGTATTTTCTCTCGCCTATATTCCTTTGCTCGGGTTTCTCATCGCCGTTGGCCTGCCCATCTACAGAAATGAATACCCTATAGAAGTCGCCTACTGGATCGGTGCTCTTAGCCTGATTTCCTTTTATTACTACGGCAGAGATAAATCCAAAGCCCAGAGTAACCAGTGGCGGGTCAATGAAGACAAACTGCACCTGCTTTCTGTTCTGGGTGGCTGGCCCGGCGCTATCATTGCCCAGCAAAAATTCCGACATAAAACCGCCAAGAAATCATTCCAACGAGTTTTCTGGACCTCTGTCATCATCAATTGCAGCATTATCGCATGGACGTTTACTTATTCCGGCGCCCCTTACATGTACGACGCAATCTTCACCATCAAATATCATCTCGTCAATGTGGCTGGTGAGCTGACACCATTGATCAAAGAACTATTGAGATAAAAGGCAATTTCAAAAACAACAAGATGACAGGCAAACAACAATGGCACTTTGTAAACTGTTGGGCATCGAAAAGCCCATTATTCAAGCCCCCATGGCGGGCGTACAAAACTGGGAGCTGGCTGTTGCCGTTTCTGAAGCAGGTGGGTTGGGTTCTATTCCTTGTGGCATGTTAAGCAATGAACAGATTGAAACTGAAATCCAACAGTTCATCGCTCACTCAACCAAGCCGTACAACCTCAACTTCTTCTGTCACACCATGCCGGATATCGATCATCAGGCATTACAGCATTGGGAATACACGCTACAAAAGCACTTTCAAAGGCTGTCAGTAAACCCACCAACAGAAGTCGCAGGTCTGCGTGTTCCCTTTGATAACCACATTGCTGATATTATTGAACCCTATCAGCCGCCCGTCGTTAGTTTTCACTTTGGCCTGCCCTCTCCAACATTAATAAAGAGAATAAAGTCCTGGGGCACCGTGATCCTCTCTTCCGCCACAACAGTAGAAGAAGGTATTTGGCTTCAGGAAAACGGTGCTGACGCCGTCATCGCCCAAGGCATCGAAGCCGGTGGTCATCGGGCGATGTTTATGACCTCTGATCCTGACACTCAGCGCTCAACCATGACATTACTAAATGATCTACTGCAGGTGTTGTCTGTTCCGGTTATTGCTGCAGGCGGTATCGCCACGGGAAAGAATGTGCAAGAAGCTCTGCACCAGGGCGCTGCAGGCGTTCAAATGGGCACCACTTACCTCCTTTGCCACGAAGCAAAAACCAGCAAGGTTCACCGAAAAGCGCTGGCATCCAAAGACCAGCCAACCGAATTAACCAATGTCTTCTCAGGCCGGCTGGCCAGAGGGATCAAAAACCTTCTGATGGAAGACCAAGGCTTTATTTCCAGCGCTGCGCCACCATTCCCCTATGCATCTCTTGCTATTTCGCCCCTACGCCAGAAAGCCGAATCCCAAGGCTCATCAGATTATTCACCCCTATGGGCAGGCACCAACCAAACAGGCTGTCAGGAAGTGTCAGCCAAAGTGATAACAGAAGAACTCTGTCGGGTAGTTTTCTGACAGGAAAATACTGCCAACAGCATCAGGTTTTTACAATCCGTAACAAAAGCAACCAAGCGAATGCTTGGTTACAAACATAAATACTGATAATTTTAATCGAACAATAGATTGATGATAGGCTGAGCCGTTGTCGCTTAATCATTGACTCCTAAAATAATAATAAAAGGGAAAACAATGTCAGAAGCATTTTTTCAGGATCGCTACCCAGAAGGGGTGATCAAAACCATCGAGGCCAGCCTCTACCAATCCGTCAATCAACTCTTTGAAGAAAGTTTCACAAAGTATGCGACAAGACCCGCCTTTACCTGCCTTAATAGAACATTAACTTACGGTGAACTGGATCAGCTAAGTGCACAATTCGCCACTTACCTGCAACAACACACCGATTTAAAACCCGGCGATCGCATTGCCATTCAATTACCCAATTTACTGCAGTACCCCATTGCTATGTTTGGTGCCATGCGCGCCGGTCTTGTTGTCGTCAATACCAACCCACTGTACACCGAACGGGAAATGGAGCATCAGTTTAATGATTCCGGCGCCAAAGCGTTGGTGGTACTGGCAAACTTTACTGACCGCGTTGCCAATGTTTTGGAGAAAACCGGGATTAAACACGTCATCATCACTCAGGTGGGTGATGTGCACACCGGGCTCAAACGCCCGTTGATCAATTCCGTCATTAAGTATGTCAAAAAAGAAGTGCCCGCAGTCACCATTCCCGGCGCTATTCCGTTTCGCAAAGCACTAGCCTTAGGCAAAAACATTAACTACTCAACACCAAACGTCGCTGGTGATGATGTTGCTGTTTTACAATACACGGGGGGTACAACAGGTATCGCAAAAGGCGCCATGCTGACCCACGCCAGCCTCAGTGCCAACACGATGCAATGTTGCGTACTCTTCGATTCCATCCTCAATGACGATGGCGAAACCGCTATTGCCCCCTTGCCGCTTTATCATATTTACGCATTTATAGTGCACTTGCTGGCGCTGACGCGCTTTGGGGCTCACTCTATTCTGATTCCTAACCCACGAGACATCCCCGGATTTATTAAAACCTTAAAGCAACAGCCTTTTGAAATATTTGTCGGTCTGAACTCACTCTTTGTTGCTCTGTGTGCGGATGACGAATTCAAAGCCGTTGATTTCTCCAAGCTGAAAATAACCACCTCCGCCGGTATGGCGTTAACCAAGGCAGCCACGGAAACCTGGATGAAAATGACCGGTTGCTCTATGTCAGAAGCCTACGGCCTGACAGAAGCTTCTCCACTGGTGTCGTTTAATCCCCCTGGACATGGCAAGCTGGGAACCATCGGGTTACCTGTAGCCAGTACCGATTGCAAAATAGTGGACGACAGCGGTAATGAATTGCCTATCGGAGAAGGTGGCGAGTTATGGGTAAAAGGCCCACAAATAATGAAAGGCTACTGGCAACGTCCTGAAGCCACGGCCGAAACCATCACCGAAGACGGTTGGTTGAAAACCGGTGATATCGCTGCCATTCGCGAAGACGGCTATATGCGCATTGTTGACCGGAAAAAGGACATGATCATTGTTTCCGGCTTTAATGTTTACCCCATCGAAGTGGAAGATATTTTATCCTCTCATCCTGATGTGCTTGAAGCCGCCGTGGTGGGCGTAGCCGATGATAAAAGCGGTGAAGTGGTTAAAGCCTATCTGGCCAGCAGTAATAAAGACTTAACTGCAGAAGCTCTTCGAGATTACTGTAAAAAAGAACTCACGGCCTACAAAGTGCCAAAGTACATCGAGTTTCGAGATGAACTACCAAAGAGTAACGTCGGTAAAATCCTGCGTCGTGAATTAAGAGAGGAAGCGTGATTACATTAAGAGAAAGTCTGCTTGCGGGCTTTCTCACTTTATTAGAATTTCCCCAGCCCAATAATTCACCAATTGTCAGTCCCCTATCTTTCAGGTCTAATTCTCCTGTCGTACACACAACAAGAATAAGATAATGGAAGAAATTAGAATCCTGCAGGAAATAGCCAGTAATACCGCAACCGACAACTCATACCAATGGCGCTTTTAAACTATGGAGTAAGCAAGTTATTTTGGACTGCTGGACTAGGCGGAATGACAAGTAATAGCAGAGCTATTGCGAGGAGCTCCAACGAAGATCCGGCGGTTCAAAAGAGCTGCGCAGCCCATAGTTTAAATGCAGAATTGGTATCAGTATGGGTTGCCGCTGTCTCCGCTGCCGCGGCCATTCTCGGTGCAACGGTTTCAGCAATCATCAGCTATCTGGTCACCGGCAGAACCATCAATTCTCAGGAACGGCTGGAACAAAAACGACTACGGGCATCCATTGTCACTAATGAACGACTTCGCTGGCTGCAGGATATTCGCATCCGCCTGTCAGAATTGTACGTAAAACTGGATAGCCAATACACCTTGATCAAAAGGCCATTGGAGGCCGCTTCCGCTCAGGCAATACAGGTTATGCTGGATGAGTACTCCGCTGAAATCATGCTGGAAACTCATATGATCACCTTGATGTTGAATGATAAGGATCAGGAGCAGATCGCCCTGAAATCCGAGCTGCAAGCGGCCTTATCTTTTATGCAAGACTGTTTTCAACAAACCCGACAGGAGGAGCAGAGTTTCGATGATGGTCAATATGCCATCATCAAAGAAAGGATCTTTAAACTGGCAACATTGATCGGCTCGGAAACATGGTCACAGATCTCCAACCTTGAATAGATAAGAGTTGTCGCTTTATTATTCAGCAGACAATAACAATCAAAAATACTCAGGGAACTTAAAATAATGAGCGAATATGCCATTTTATTGCCTTCGTTGGCACACCTTTACTTGATCATACTCCTATTTGGTGTGCTGGCTGTGCGCCGATATCAGGCGGTCAAAGAAAAGGCAGTGGATGCAAAACAGGCAGTGCTGGATAACCGAGCCTGGCCAAAGGCTGTCATTAAAGTCAGCAACAACATCACCAACCAATTTGAAGCGCCTATCATTTTTCATATTGTTTGCCTGATGGCTTTTGCTCTGGATATGAATGGCGTGGTTCCGGTCGGGCTGGCGTTCGCATTTGTGATCTTCCGTTACCTGCACGCTTTTGTGCATATCACCTCTAACTACATCCCATATCGTTTTGTTTCGTTTATCGCCTCTGTTTTCACCCTACTGATACTGATGATTCTCGTAACCATACAGTTGTGTAGTACATTGTAAGCAGTTAACCACAGACAAATAAGGCACCTCGTGATCGATAACGTTGAAGCATTTATTATTGCCATCACTATTCTAACTTTGACACCGGGGTTGGATACGGCATTGGTACTGAGAAACACTACCCGGGGTGGGTTTTCAGATGGGGTTACAACCAGCCTTGGCATTTGCCTTGGGTTATTTGTTCACGCGACGTTTTCAGCCATCGGCATATCGGCATTACTGGCACAATCCGCTGAGCTGTTCAATATGGTCAAGTTGGCTGGTGCCGCCTATTTGATCTGGCTCGGTGTGGGGTCACTCAGAAATGTGGGCAAAAACCCACTTGCTTTGGCAGGGGGGAATGCAAAATCCATTAGTTCTGCAAGTCGTTGGCGCTCATCACGGGAAGGTTTTCTTTCTAATGTGTTGAACCCAAAAACAGCGATTTTTTATCTCGCCTTTCTACCCCAGTTTATTAATCCGGAAGGTTCTGCTTTTGTTCAATCCATTGCCATGGCTGGCATTCACTTTGTTATCGCTATGACCTGGCAGTGTGGATTAGCTGGCGCACTGAGTTCTTCAAAGAAACTATTGAACAATCCGTCTTTTAACAAGTGGATGGAGGCTGTTACAGGCGTGGTTCTGATAGCACTAGGTATCAAATTGATCGCTGAAGATTAAATTCGAGGTAACCAGCACACTGTGCTGATCACCTCGACAAGGCGTTAAAAGAACCCTAATGGATTAATATCGTAACTCACCAGCAGATTCTTGGTTTGCTGGTAATGCTCCAAAGCCAATTTATGGGTTTCCCGTCCGACGCCGGATTTTTTGTACCCGCCAAAGGCGGCATGTGCCGGATATTGGTGATAGCAGTTGGTCCATACTCTGCCCGCTTCAATGCCACGACCCATTCGGAAGGCGCGATTCATATCCCGAGTCCAGACACCGGCTCCAAGGCCAAACTGGGTTTCGTTGGCAATGGCTAAGGCTTCTGCTTCGTCTTTGAACGTCGTCACCCCAACCACCGGGCCGAAGATTTCTTCCTGAAACACTTTCATATCGTTCGTTCCCTTCATCAGAGTTGGCTGGATATAAAAACCTTTCTCAAAACCTTCTCCAACATTTTCACTGCTACCACCGATCAGGAATTCAACACCTTCACGACGCCCGATTTCCAGATAGCTCATAATTTTATCGAACTGCTCAAGAGAAGCCTGCGCACCCACCTGAGTGTCCACATCTAACGGATTGCCCCGTTTGATCTGCCGGGAACGCTCCACCACCTTTGCAATAAACTCGTCGTATATGGATTCCTGAATCAGTACTCGGGATGGGCAAGTACACACTTCGCCTTGGTTAAAGAAGGCCAGCACAGTGCCTTCCACACACTTATTCAGGTATTCATCTTCCTGAGTCAATACATCTTCAAAATAGATATTGGGTGATTTACCACCCAGCTCCACAGTTGAAGGAATAATATTCTCTGCGGCACATTTCAGAATATGAGAGCCAACCGGTGTTGAGCCAGTAAATGCAATTTTGGCAATTCGGGTGCTGGTCGCCAAGGCTTCACCCGCTTCCGGTCCATAGCCGTTCACTACATTAAGTACGCCGGGTGGCAGCAGGTCACCAATAATCTCCATCAAGACCAAAATAGAGGCCGGCGTTTGCTCCGCAGGTTTCAACACAACACAGTTGCCCGCTGCCAAAGCAGGCCCCAACTTCCATGCCGCCATTAAAATAGGAAAGTTCCACGGAATAATCTGGCCAACAACGCCCAATGGTTCATGAAAATGATACGACACTGTGTGTTGATCAATATCTGCCGCCGAACCTTCTTGCGCCCTTAGGCATCCGGCAAAATAACGAAAGTGATCCACCGCTAACGGGATATCCGCCGCCAGCGTTTCACGAACAGCTTTGCCGTTATCCCAGGTTTCTGCCACGGCGAGCTTTTCAAGATTTTGTTCAATACGATCTGCAATTTTCAACAGAACATTGGATCGCTCTGCTGCTGATGTTTTCCCCCAGGCCGCTTTTGCTTCATGGGCCGCATCAAGCGCAAGATTGATATCTGCTTCATTAGATCGGGGGATTTTACAAATTAAAGCACCTGTGACCGGCGTTGTATTATCGAAGTAGGCACCATTCACCGGCGGCACCCACTGTCCGCCAATATAATTTTCATACTGGGCTTTAAAGTTCATCACCGCGCCAGTGTCGCCGGGATTTTTATAGATCATATTGTTGACCCTTTTTATTGTTATTGGTTGGCAAATTGCTCTCTATTTCCCACGCTCCAGAACACGACTACTCGTCTGTATTATTCATAAGCAAAGGACTGATTTGAGAAACGATAACCAGCATACCAGTGACCTACAGACCTTGAGATATAGACCAATGCCCTATTTAGACTGAGACAAAATCATGCTACGTTGGGAGGTTAACTTAGCAAAACAACCTGCTGCTTAATTAACACGACAGTATTTTCATAACCTGATAATCTGTTCCTCATCATTCAGCATGTTCATTGCTGATGAACTAATAATCATAAAAATAAGGACAAATCATGAACGCGAACAGCGGTGCCATCATGGGCACCTTTCTTGTCTACCTTGCCATGATGCTTTTCATTGGCTATTGGGCCTGGAAACGCACCAGCAATTCAGCCGATTATTTTCTGGGCGGAAGAACCCTTGGCCCATGGCCGGCGGCACTCAGTGCCGGTGCTTCGGATATGAGTGGCTGGCTCTTGCTTGGCCTTCCGGGCTATGCCTTTGCTGCCGGTTTTGAGGCCTTCTGGTTAGCCGGTGGTTTATTACTGGGAACGTGGCTGAACTGGCTGTTACTGGCAAAACGACTGCGGGTTTACAGTGAAGTGGCTGGTAACTCTGTCACACTGCCTGAATTTTTCACCAACCGCTTCCGTGACACCTCGAAAATGCTACAGATGGTGTCGGCCTTCTTTATTCTGCTGTTCTTCTTGTTCTACACAAGCTCTGGCCTGGTTGCTGGCGGCAAGTTATTTGAAACGGTCTTTGGTTTGGATTACACAACAGCGGTTGTCATTGGCACCCTCTGCATTATTTCTTACACCCTGTTTGGTGGTTTCCTTGCGGTTTCCTGGACTGATCTGGTGCAGGGGCTTCTAATGGCCGCCGCTTTATTAATCGTGCCTATTATCGCTATGCAGTCGTTTAGTGGCGATCAATCCATGATGGCCATGCTGGAAAGTAAAAATCCACATTTGTTGGATCCATGGACCAGTTCAGCCGGCGAGCCACTAACCTGGATTGCCATCTTGTCGTTGGTTGCCTGGGGTTTTGGTTATTTTGGTCAGCCACATATTCTGGCTCGTTTTGCCGGTATTCGTTCGAAGGATGATGTTCCTACTGCACGACGCATTGCCGTTACCTGGTCCGGACTCTCCATGGCTGGAGCGATGCTGGTTGGCATGGCAGGCTTGCTGTACCTCAACAGCACGGGCACAACTCTGGCGGACGGCGAAACTATTTTTATGGTTCTGGTGAACGCCATTTTCCATCCAGTCATTGCTGGTGTGCTATTGGCTGCCATTCTGGCGGCTATTATGAGTACTGCTGACTCTCAGTTGTTGGTTTCCTCCTCTGCTCTGGCAGAAGACTTTTACAAAAGCGTGATTAAAAAAGACGCCTCTTCTGCGCAAGTGATGATGATGGGTCGTATTGCCGTGATCGTGATCGCCCTGGTGGCTCTGTTCCTTGCCATGGACCCTGATAGCTCAGTATTAGGCTTAGTATCCTATGCATGGGCAGGCTTTGGTGCAGCGTTTGGCCCGGCATTGCTGATCAGTATGTTCTGGAAGCGGATGAACTGCCTCGGCGCCCTCGCTGGCATTATTGTGGGTGGCGTGACCGTTGTCGCATGGAAGCAGCTAACTGGTGGACTGTTTGATCTTTACGAAATTGTCCCTGGTATTGTGTTTGCAACGATCTCCATCGTTGCGGTTAGCCTGCTGACCAAAGCGCCCAGCGATGAAATCGTCGCTGAATTTGATCAAGTGAACGACGCCGTTTCCTGATCATCTGCAGGGCAGACTCACTGCCCTGCCCCCTCCTTTGCCTTAAAACAATAAAAACAAGGTATGACCATGCTCGATTCCGTAACAGAGCCCCCCAAAACCAAGCCTAAGAAAGTCTCCGTGCGAACCGGCAAACGCTATCGCCCGAGTCGTATTGAAGATCATTATGATGTCATTGTCGTCGGCTCAGGCATGGGTGGTTTAACCACTGCAGCCCTGCTTTCAAAGCTTGGCAAAAAGGTATGTGTGCTCGAACAACACTATACTGCTGGAGGGTACACACACGCCTACGAGAACAGTGGTTACGAGTGGGATGTTGGTGTTCACTACATCGGTGAAGTCCATAAACCTTATTCCACACTCCGTCGTGTATTCGATGTGGTCAGCGAAAATCGCTTGAAATGGGCAGAGATGGATTCGGTATATGATCGAATCATCCTCGGTGAAAAATCCTACGATTTTGTGACCGGTACCGAGCAGTTCACCGAGCAATTAATCGAGTACTTTCCTGATGAAGAGAAAGCCATTCGAGACTACGTCGCTCTGATTCGTAAAATCAGCAAATTAACGCCTCGTTTCTTTGCCGGACAGGCGATGCCGCCAACCTTGGCCAAACTGTACAACCTTATCCGCCCTGCCCTGGTACCCGGCGAATTCTTTAAAACCAGTCGGCAAGTATTGGAAGCACTCACCAGCAACCAGGAACTGATCTCAGTACTCACCGGACAATGGGGCGACTATGGTCAGGTACCAGCTGACTGCGCCTTTTTAATGCACGCGCTGATTGCAAAACATTATCTGGCCGGTGGCGCCTACCCGGTTGGCGGATCATCAGAAATTGCCCGAACAATCATACCTACCATTCAGGCAGCCGGTGGTGAAGTATTCACTTACGCGAAAGTGGATAAAGTGCTGGAAGAGAGTAAACGAGCTATTGGCGTGCAAATGGAAGACGGTACCGTGATCAAGGCTGACCAGATCGTCAGTAACATCGGGTTAATGGCAACAGCTAACCATCTCCTTCCAGACTGGGCAGGAAAAGCCATGGGTAAAGGACAATGGCCTGATACCATCAAACACTCCAGCGCCCATCTCTGTATTTATGCCGGGTTTAAAGGAACTGCCGAAGAATTAGGGTTAGATACAACCAACTTATGGGTTTACCCCGATGGTAACCACGAAGCCAATGTAGACGCCTATCTAAACGACAAAGATCAGCCATTCCCGCTGGTGTATATTTCGTTTCCCTCCACCAAGGATCCCGACTGGGAAAACCGATATCCGGGTAAAACCACCGTCGAGATGGTGACCGTTGCAGACCATGAGTGGTTTTCCCAATGGGAAAATACCACATGGAGCCAACGGGGTGCGGACTACGAAGAAATGAAAGAGAAGATGTCACAACGCTTGCTGGAGACGCTTTTCAAACACCGCCCACAGTTGCGTGACGCCCTCGATTTTTATGAGCTTTCCACGCCGTTATCCACTCGTTGGTTTCAGCATAATGAGAAAGGTGAGATTTATGGATTGGATCATTTTGTTGATCGGTTCAAGCAGCCTTATTTACACCCAGTGACACCGTTGAAGGGATTCTACCTGACAGGGGCTGATGTTATGACCGCGGGCGTTGGTGGTGCATTGATGTCTGGCGTAATGACAGCATCTGCTATGCAAGGATTGAAAGGAAAGAAAATCATCAATCTGCTGAAGAATCACAAATCAACGGCAATAGCTTGATATAAAAACACCTTCAGCAAGCGCTGGAGGTGTTCTGACATTCCACTTTACGACTCAATACCAACAATCAACCAAGGCGCACCTTGTTGAGTTAGGTCACGCTCCAGATGCCATACATCGGTAATATCTTCTTCCACACCTTCTACGGTGTCGCGATATTTACCGGTGAAGCGCAAGCTGATTTGGGCAACCTGACTGTCATAATCCGCCCGCACCATTTCAGCATCAACAAACATGACTTCTGTATGCTGCTCTCCCTGAAGCTGTTTGCGAACAGGTTTCATCTGTTCAAACAATTCAGGTGATAGATACTCAGCCATGGTCGTAAAGTCGCTCTTATTCCAGGCTTCCTGAAGACCACGGTAATGGTCACGGGCGCCATTAAGAAACCCATTCAGATTGAAATCCGCCGGTACGTTCATGGGTACATCAGAAGCGCCAAAGCCAGTTTGCGCGGCTGGCGCACTGTCAAACTGAGCATCGCCGAAACCAGACTGAGAGGGCTGAACAGGTGTTTCCTTGCGGAACATATCCTGCAGCGAATCATGGGGACTACGCTGTTCACCATAGGATGCGCTGGAATGATTCCCAGCCATGGCTTTTGCCCGGTTCATACTGCGGAACACCTTGAACAGCACGAAAGCCAACAAAGCGATAATCAAAATATCCATCATCTGGATACCGCCAAATCCACCAAAACCCCCACCTAACAGAGAAGCGATCAAACCGCCCGCCAGAAGACCGCCAAGCATACCACCAAGCATGCCTTTACGGCTGGAATTCTGGTTCGGTGCAGCCTGCTGTTTGTTGCTCTGATTCTGCTGATGAGCCGGTGCTTTTTTGGGTGCTGGTGCCGTTTTAAATGAGCGTCCAATGCTTTTCCCGCCACCAAAGCGCTTGGCTTCAGCGTCAATGGGCGTAAAAGCAAAGCTGAATGCCATGAGAATGGCCATCAGCGAAGCGAGTTTCTTCATCTATCGTTCTACCTTTGTATAGTAGGCTTATCCTATGGGTTTTCTCAATGATTTCAACCACCCATACCACTTTCATTGATATGAATATCGCATTACCTCATATAATACACGTCACTAATCATTCGATATTCAGATTTTCACACACGCAAAAATCGCATTGCCAGAACGACCATCAAGAGGCATTATTTTTTCATAATCGTGCTCGAAGGTGTAAACCTCAAAGTATGGCTCTAACAGACTCTTAAGCTCGCTAAAGCTGATAGCGACCATAGGATGCTCATCCTGCCAGCATTGCTTTTCCTGGGGCGTACTTTTTTCAATACTCAATTTTAACAACTGTTTGTCTCCGCTCCCAGGGTAATTCCAACCAGAGCTGAATACAAAATGGCTGTCATCATAATCCACCGTATGACTGATTACGGAAGCGTTACTGATTTTGTTTTTTTCAACGGCATTGAAACAGAACACCCCTCCGTCACTAAGCGCTGCATGCGCACTTGATATGCACGACTTAAGTCTTTCAATGCCATTACTGTAATGAATGGAATACAGAAAGCAGGTGATAAGATCTACCGGCTGTACAACCGTGAATTCACACATATCCTGCAAAATAAAGTCCGCCTCTGGGCAGCGCACTCCAGCAATGTCCAACATGGGCTGATTAATATCCAGACCGCTGCTCTGATAACCCTTATCAATAAAGTAACGCACATGAGGCCCGGTGCCACAGGCAAGATCTAAGTGTTTTGTGCCTTTATTACCGAACAGTTGATGAAGCCGATGTACATAGTCACTCTGATTTTGATAATCAATGTCTGCACACATTAAGTCGTAGTAGCAGGATAGGTCTGTGTATAAGGCATTAGAGGAGAGAGTAATCACGTACTTTTACCCGAGAAAAAGTGGTGGCGCATAAGTACTCCACAACATGAAAACAGATATTTCTGACTCAATGAGCCAGCCACTCTACCGCGTTGCAACTTCGGTCACATAGCTAGCTATGCTCCCTGCGTTGCGCCTTGCATAGTAACTGTCTCATTGCCCAGAAATAGCCATTTCCATGTTATGCAGTACTTACTACAAAAAGTCTCGCTGTCTGCGTATCCATGTTTCTACCGCGATATAAGCAATTGCAAAGTCCGTTGCCATGAAGATATAGAGAAAAATACGGATGACGCCAGCACAACAAGGAGACTTTTTGGTAAAAGCCTTACCAAAAAAATGGACACTTAGTTAACACAAAAGACAGTGATCGTTTAAAAAGTATAATTATGAAAGGGAAATAAGGAGGTTACAAAAGGGATAATGGCGGTGAGGGAGGGATTCGAACCCTCGATACGGCTACAAACCGTATACTCCCTTAGCAGGGGAGCGCCTTCAGCCTCTCGGCCACCTCACCGTTGTAAATGGCGCGCTCGGGAGGATTCGAACCTCCGACCGCCTGGTTCGTAGCCAGGTACTCTATCCAGCTGAGCTACGAGCGCGTTATACATACACACTGATCAAAACAAAGCATGATCGCTTTGTTTTCGTTGACTTGGCGCGCTCGGGAGGATTCGAACCTCCGACCGCCTGGTTCGTAGCCAGGTACTCTATCCAGCTGAGCTACGAGCGCCCTGCGTCAACGGATGCGAACTATAGAGATTTCATTGGACGGAGTCAAATGTGGTTTTTACTACCCTTTTCATCACTTTTCTCTTCCGGGATCTGGGCATTAAGGAAGCACTGGCAGTTGCCAATCGATTGGCTCTATACCGTTTTGTGACAGGTACTGATTTGTTTGAGAGAACGGTTTGCTGCCAAAAAATCCCCGATAGGATGAAAGCGGTGATGGGTGTACGGACTTCAGCACCAAGTGTCGCTGCTGGTCGATAAACCGCCCTTTTTTCTGGGCATAACTCCCCCATAGGATAAAGACGATGTGCTCACGCCGTTCGTTAAGCAACGCAATAATTCGATCCGTAAACGTTTCCCAGCCGCGACCTTGATGAGAAGCCGCCTGTTTATGTTCGACCGTCAACACGCTGTTCAGCAACAATACACCCTGATTAGCCCAGTGCTCAAGAAAGCCATGGGAGGCCGGTGGTATGCCAAGATCGGTTTCAAGCTCTTTGTACATATTCACCAATGATGGCGGAATCCTAACCTCGGGCCTAACGGAAAAGCTGAGACCATGAGCTTGCCCTGGGCCGTGATAAGGATCCTGTCCAAGAATAACCACCTTAACCTGATCAAATGGGGTCAAATCCATCGACCGGAAAAATTCATCGCCCTCCGGGTATATTCTCTTTCCCTGGCTCTTCTCCGCCCTGAGAAAAGAACGAAGCACCTGCATGTACTCTTTCTCAAACTCATCCTGCAGCATGGCTTTCCAGGACGGCTCTAACTTAATTTCCGGCATTGCTAATCCTTAGGGTCTGTTGAAATAGACAATTATTTACAAATACACATCCGTGAGCGAACTAGACTGAACTATCTTGCTATCACGGTAGAGCTTGGACGCCCAACCATAAAAGCTAAATATTTATTTTATATACCGACATAAGTTTAAGGCAGATGTACGCCAATTTTAAAAAATACCGAGTTTCTACTGTTTTTATCGCAGTCATGGTCGCCAGTCATCCAGTTCATGCAAACCTGGAACGAAGAATGGCAATTGAAATAGATAAACATGCTGTTCATTTTGCCATCGCAGATGTCAACACTGATACTGAGAAAATATATCGCCATCTGGATAATGGCTCTAAACACTATTCATTTAGTAAGAGCATTATCCCTCCCGAGGGCGGAGAGCTCAGCCCTCAATCAATTACCGAGTTGCAGCAGATTTTTCAACAACTTCGCCGGCGCAAAGATCACTTTAAGGTAAAGAAAGTGAGAGCCGTAGCGCAAAACGATTTAGGCCTTACCTCTAACGAAGAGACGCTAAAGAAACAGGTTGCTCGCAAGTCCAGTATTAACATTAAAATGCTGACGAACGAGGAAAGAGATCAAGTGGATTTTTTCTCGCTCATGTCACTGGCGGAGAGAAACCAGAACCTGTCAGCCCTGGTCATTGGTAGCAACAGTATCGATGTAGTAATCGCCAGTCCAGACACCCATCTGGCATCTTTTAAAATCCAGACCGGTTCACTAAGCGTTATATCCTATTTGATGGAAGTGGTTCAAAAAAAGCCCCCTGAACATAACAGCACTCTCACTCCGATCAACCCTAACGAGATTCAGCGTGGCATCCACTATTTAAGATATTTATTACGACAAATCCCTGATGCGATCATCGATCAACTGAATGGTCAAACCGTATACCTATTGCTCAACAAACCAATGGCAGAAAGCCCTGAGTTTATTGATGAGTATCAAGATGAGAAGACGGTGCAAAAAAGCACCCTTCAGTCATATCTCAATTCAGAAGCAGTCTATTCAACGGGAACAAATCAAAAGGATCAACATCCAGACCAAAAGCTTGCAAATGCGATTATAATGATGGGATTCATGGAGGAATTTGACATACAGAGCTTTCATCTAGCAAAAAGGAACAGCACCATCGACATGCTGGAATACCCTGTCTTTTGGCATTAGCTTTTGACATTAACTGTCACTGAAAAAACAACACCTGATCGATACGCCACTCTCGATCAGGACTCGTTTCAGCCTAATTAATTATGAATCCCAAGCATCAATTCTATTTGACGCTTCAGCATCGCACGATACTTATCCAGATGCGGCGATTCAAAACCAGACACCAGCCCTTGATACTCTACTTGAAGAATAACACTACCAAACAGTTCGGCATCTATCTCTGCATGATGGGAGCCAATGCGGGTAAAGAAGCCTTCCAGACTATCCAGGAAAAATTTCTGATGACTAAACGCTATAGGACGAAGGTTTTCATTACGCAGGCATTCCTGTTGAAAGGCACGCTCTGCTACCAAATAGTCACGATGTTCACGAAGTTGGAGAAGAATGTATTCAACAGCCAGTTCCGAAATTCGATTAGCGAAGACCTGTCGGTTAGCCGTGTCATCGATCGCGTGCAAATCCTGAATAGCAGATTTCAAACGACTGTCAGAGTCTTCCCAGTAAGCTTTGAACGATTGCGCCCCCATCTCAACAAACAGAGTGAAGGTATCGGTAATCAGATCGGTAATATCTTTGAAGTAGTAGGTTGTTGCAGAAAGCGGCACTTCTGCCTCTTTGGCCACAGCCCGGTGTCGAACACCACGAACCCCATCTCGAACCACTATTCTTAAAGCGGCCTCAAGAATTGTTCTGCGACGCTGCTCGCTATTTACACGACTGGTTTTACGCCCCTGGTATTTCAAATTCATACCAGCGTTGTTGCTTTTCGAGTCACTCGTGTGTGCTACAGGAGCTTCCATTGTTGAAACCATAGTAAGACTGCCTTTACGTCACCTGTTTGTTTTATTGAATTACGTCCAGTACCTGATCCAGCGATATTATGACAGCACAACCATCCTTTCGTTGCTTATTTATTCTGTTGGCAATGACAGTCTACTGCTGTGTATTCAACCCCACTTCAAGACAGCAAGGAGACTGTCAAAAAGAACCGGTATTGGTTGCCAAACCGTTATCGCAAAGATCCACTCCTCACATACAAAACAAGCAGGTAAAACCTGCCTGATGCAATTTTTTTAACAAAGCGAGAAATTGAAAGAGCATTAAAAGCTCTGATTTTCTCGCCTCTGGTGCCTGCTTAACCGTTACTGAGGCTTCATATGCGGGAATAACAAAACATCCCGAATAGACGGTGCATCAGTAAACAACATCACCAATCGATCAATACCAATGCCTTCACCCGCTGTTGGTGGCAGACCATATTCCAGCGCGTTGATGTAGTCTGCATCGTAATGCATCGCTTCATCATCGCCGGCGTCTTTCTCTGCTACCTGTTGCTTGAAGCGCTCTGCCTGATCTTCAGAGTCATTCAACTCCGAGAAACCATTGGCAATTTCACGCCCACCTACGAAGAACTCAAAACGTTCTGTCACAAATGGGTTGTCATCATTCTTACGGGACAGCGGCGACACTTCCGTCGGGTAATCGGTGATGAAGGTCGGGTTGTGCAAATGATGCTCAACGGTTTCATCAAAGATTTCCATCTGGACTTTACCAAGCCCCCAGATCGGTTTTACCTGAATACCCAGCTTTTTCGCAACTGCCGTCGCTGCCTCCAGAGTATCGATATCCGATGCTTTCAGGTCAGGATTGTAGTGCAAGATCGAATCAAACACTGACAATCTGGCGAATGAGTTGCCAAAATCAACCTTTTGCCCCTGATATTCAAACTCCGTTTTACCCAGAACGTCCTGAGCCAGCTTCTTCAGCATCGCTTCGGTATGATCCATCAGGTCAGTGTAATCCGCATAGGCCTGATAAAATTCGATCATTGTAAATTCCGGGTTATGTCTTGTAGACAATCCTTCGTTCCGGAAGTTCCTGTTAATTTCGAATACTCGTTCAAAACCGCCCACAACCAGGCGCTTCAGATAGAGCTCTGGAGCGATACGCAGGTACATATCAATGTCCAGGGCGTTGTGATGCGTCACAAATGGGCGCGCCGTGGCACCGCCAGGAATGACCTGCAACATTGGGGTTTCCACTTCCATAAAGTCCTGTTCCAGGAAGTAGTTACGGATGCCCTGAATGATTTTGGAGCGGATTTTGAAGACTTCCCGGGACTGTTCATTAGTGATCAGATCCACATAACGCTGGCGGTAGCGCTGCTCGGTATCCGTCAGGCCTTTGTGCTTTTCTGGTAGCGGGCGCAGGGATTTAGTCAGCAGTTGTACCGCTTCCATATCCACAAATAAGTCGCCCTTACCGGAACGCTGCAGGTTACCTTCCACACCAATAATGTCCCCAAGATCCCAGCTTTTCACGTCAGCCAGCGTTTCGGCGGACAGCTGTTTGCGGTTAACGTACAGCTGGATACGGCCGGACATATCCTGCAGTTCCATAAACGCACCACGGTTCAACATGATACGACCGGACACCTTCACCCGATGCCCTAAAGCTTCCAGTGACGGTTTATCATGATCCTTAAACTGTGCCTGAAGATCTCCGGCCAGGGCGTCACGACGGAATTTATTGGGGAAAGCCACACCCTTTTCACGGATGCCATTCAGCTTTTCCCGACGCAGGGCGACCAGTCGGTTTTCTTCATGAGCTGCTTCAGCTCGATCTTCCACTTGATGTTCTTCAGACATAATAGATAGACGCTCTTTCAGTAACGGTTCAGTCACGGATGGTGCATGCCATCCGAGAATCGAATTACAGACCTTTTTTCAGGCTCGCTTCAATAAACTTGTTCAGATCACCGTCCAACACCTGTTGGGTGTTGCGGGTCTCTACGCCGGTGCGCAAGTCTTTGATGCGCGAGTCATCCAGAACGTAGGAACGAATCTGGCTTCCCCAACCGATGTCGGACTTGGTGTCTTCCATGGCCTGGGACGCTTCGTTTCGTTTCTGCATCTCCATCTCATACAGCTTGGCTTTCAGCTGTTGCATTGCCTTGTCTTTGTTCTGATGCTGAGAGCGCTGGTTCTGACATTGAACCACAATACCAGAAGGTTCGTGAGTAATACGAACCGCGGAATCCGTGGTGTTTACGTGCTGACCACCTGCGCCACTGGAGCGATAAGTGTCTACCCGCAGGTCGGATGGATTGATTTCAATATCAATATTGTCATCAATTTCCGGAGAAACAAATACCGACGCAAAAGAGGTGTGGCGACGGTTACCAGAGTCGAAAGGCGATTTACGCACCAGACGGTGCACACCAATCTCTGTTCTCAACCAGCCAAAAGCGTAGTCGCCAATAAATTGCACCGTTGCGGATTTGATGCCCGCTACTTCGCCGGCGGACACTTCAATAATTTCAGTTTTAAAGCCGTTGGCTTCACCCCAGCGCAAGTACATACGCAGAAGGATGTTGGCCCAGTCTTGAGCTTCTGTACCACCGGAGCCGGATTGGATATCCAAAAACGCGCTGTTGGGATCCATTTCACCGGAGAACATACGGCGAAACTCAAGCACTTCCAGTTTCTCAGTGAGTTCATCCAGTTCGTCCACAACACCCTGAACGCCGTCTTCGTCTTCTTCTTCAACGGACATTTCCAACAATTCTTCGGAATCGGTCAGGCCGCCGGTCAGGTCATCAATGGTGCTGACAATGGTTTCCAGAGTGGAACGTTCTTTACCCAGCTTTTGAGCATATTCCGGATCGTTCCAGACATTCGGGTCTTCCAGCTCTCGTTCTACTTCCTGCAGGCGCTCGCTTTTTTGAGCGTAGTCAAAGATACCCCCTAAGCACGTCAGTACGCGCCGTCAGATCCTTGATACGCTCCTTGATGGGATTTACTTCAAACATGTGCTTTTATCACTCACTTTATAAGGACGGACGGGCTTCGTACGCCAAACACAAACTCACCTGACGTGCCAGCCAGATAATCTAAAAACTCAAGAGGGAAAACTGATCAAGAAACCCTGCAGTATAACTGGACAATTCTACATTAACCTGCACTGTGTTGAAACGACCTCATCAAACACATTTGAGAGACAGTCAGTAGAATACAGAACCTGAACTGTCATACTATATTCCTTTCGCCTTATACTTCTTCTTCGAAGAGTTTGCTTATGCCAGCTAACATCGTTTCGCAAAATACTTCCGCCCTGGTCGCCGATATTGGCGGGACCAATGCTCGCTTTGCTCTTGCGCAAAATGGGCAGATTATTGAAGAGTCCATCCGGGTGCTGCCCTGCGGTGATTATTCCAACCTGGATCAGGCGGTTGCCGATTACCTGACTAGCCAGAAGACCACCGTCGCCCAAGCCTGCATGGCCTTTGCCTGCCCGGTAAATAGCCCTCGTATCAAAATGACCAACAATCACTGGACATTTGATCAATCGGAAATGAAGGCTTTGCTGAAACTTGAAACATTCAAGGTCATTAATGACTTTACTGCCCAGGCATTGGCGCTGCCGGCACTGCCCGATGCCGCTTTAGTGAAAATCGGTAGCGGAAAAGCCATTGAAGGCACTGCCAAACTCATTATTGGCCCGGGCACCGGCCTTGGCGTTGCCGGATTAAAACAAGTAGGGGATCATTGGTTACCTCTGCCCGGCGAAGGTGGCCATGCCGCATTTTCTCCGGTTACACCATTAGACAGCGATATTCTCGCCATTATTCAACAGAAGATGGATTACGTATCCTGGGAAACTGTACTGTGCGGGTCTGGTCTTGAGTTACTGTTTGAGGCACACAGCATTCTGGCCAGCAACCCAATGACCTTGAAGAATCACGAAATCACGACCCGTGCATTGGAAGGCGAACCGATGTGTAAACAGGCGTTGGAACATTTCTGTTCGTTGCTGGGCAGAGCAGCCAGTAACTCTGCATTAGCACTTGGTGCTCAGGGTGGTGTTTATATTGCTGGCGGTATTATTCCAAGGTTTCCTGAGTTTTTTACGGAATCTGGATTCCGCTCATCGTTTGAAGTTAACGACAAAATGACTGGGTATCTGCAAGGCATTCCAACGAGCCTGATCATTCATGACTACCCCGGACTCACCGGCGCCTGCGAGGCTCTCAAAAACCCTCTTATTAATTGATTTTTTCGGTTTCTAACCTCATGACCGGTGAATATCCTATTCATTAGTCATGAGGCTTTGGACTTACCAGTGATCACAAGCTTTCGATAAAGCCTAACGGATGTGCCTTGCTTTGTTTCAGCTTGAAAATACGCCTTAAGCCCTTTCTTTCCATTATGGGACAGTTTTTCTTCTAAACACTCTCTTGAAACGCAAATCCAGCGAGTGCTTCCGACTGTGACAAAGTCACTCTTGTTAGTGATAGAAGATGCCTTGCGAACTGTTATAAAAAGTTTAACATTGTCTGATTTTTCCAGCTTTGCAAAGATTTCATTTGCAATACCGTTCAATTGATCTCGTATGTCCAAGGGGGCTTTTATTTCTAAACCATTACTGACAATATGAGAGCGTAATATCGGTTTAACATATTCACCTATTACAGTGAATATTTCATTAACCGCCTCTTCCATGGTTTTTGTCAACATTAATTGGGCACCTGGAGCAACATTTTTCGATGCTTGTATAGGCATTTCTACTGCCAAAACACTGCTTTTGCCATGAGGCATTGTCACAGTCAGCGACGTCATTCCATCTTTTAACTGATCGACTACTCTCCTGGAAAACATTCTCACCAAGTGCACTGAAACCGTTGGCCTAATATCCTCTTCTGACAACCTCTGTAGAATATTAGTAACTACTTTCTCGACCGTATGCGAACCTCGATCACGAACATCCTTTACAGTCAGATCCTTATAAACTGATCGCTCACGCTTTTGAACGAATATCACTTCATGCGCATTGTTTGATTTAACAGTGCGACCAAAGCAGCTGCAGAACAGCCTGAAGATCCCGCAGCCTCTCTGCTGGATTGATGATTTTGTTTGACTGGAGCTACAAGGCGGTATTACCTCCATAACATGTCCTTTTTTCTTATGAGCCAGAGACGCAATCAGTCTATACCAGAAAAAAACAACTATGAGCAAAATAGAATAGATGGAACCACTGCAATTACAGCAATAGTCACCTATAACTGAAAAGAATTTTCTCTAACCTACCAGCCAGTTTTTCCGGCTGGCAATTTCAACAAAACACCACGCACACTTCGCTTTAATAGACGCCTGACACAGTAAATCAAACGATTAAAGACCTGAAACGCTACGCCCTCGTTCAACAAAATCCGTAATCACCCCATCCACACCGAGCGCCAACAGCCGTTCCATTTCTTCTTTTTCATTAATCGTCCAGGCATGAATTTTCAAACCTCGATCTTTTGCGGCCTGGATGACACGGGGCTCCAATATTTCTAATCCGGAGCTGTTAGGAGGCAGCTGCATAGCCACGGCACCCATCGGAATCAAATGAGATACCCCCAACTTGGCCGCCACAACAAACAAGGTTGTTTCGCCGCTGGATGAAGAGGTCGCCACCTCAGGACAAACGGCACGGAACGTTTGAATCGCATCATCATGAAAAGAGGCTGCCAGCACCTTCTGGCTCATTTCAAACTGTCGAATTTTCTGACAAAGGGCAATAGCGCCATTCTCTCCTTCATTTTTAATTTCGATAACCCAGCGCTTATGGCCAAACTCGGTAAAGGCTTCATCGATGGTTGGAATGCGGATCGCCAAATCGGCAAAGTTATCGCCAGAAGGTGTATCCCATTTGCCGGCGTTAGCCTTTTTTACTTCTTCTACTGTCATCTCTTCGACAGGACCGCTCAAATCGGTCGTGCGATCCAGTGTCGAATCATGAAGCAGAACCAACTCGCCATCTTTCGTTAACTGCAGATCAATCTCTAACACGTCAGCCTGATCCACTGTCGCCTGTTGTAATGCAGCCAGCGTATTAGCAGGTCGTACACCAAGCCCGCCGCCATGAGCGATCACCTCTGGCTCATCGACGCCCTCAAAATACACATGACTCACCGGATCCGGCTTTGGCCAAAGGTACGCGCCAGCAACGATCAGAAAGAGAACAAAGAGGGATTTTTTAAGAATCTTCAACGGGACACCTTTTCTGTTATTGTTCTTTGTTGGTTATTGTTCGACTGCAACGAAATCTAACGTGTAGTGGTTACACTTTTTTTACACTTTGATGAAAGTCCATTTGTCAGCAGGGCTTACCTTCCCCCAGATAAGCCCTGAATGCAACCACCTCAATTAGAGAGTGTGAAGCACCATATCCTGATGAGGAATACCATCTTCTTCATAGGGTTCACCCACAGATTGAAACCCAAAACTCTGATAGAAATCCAGCAAATACGTCTGGGCTGACATCATCACGGGGTTATTCGGCCATCGCTCTCGACAGACGTCGATGGCCTTGTTGATAATCAAACGCGCATACCCATGTCCGCGCTCATTGGCAGCCACCGCAATCCGCCCGATCGCAGAGCTACCCGTGAACACATCATCCGGTGCCAAACAGCGGGCGCAAGCTATAACGGCTTCATCATTTTTCAGATAAATATGGCGAGCACCAGAAAGCCTATCTTTGTTATCAAGCTCTGGATAAGGGCAAGTTTGTTCAACCACAAAAACATCGACCCGCAGTTTCAGAATGTCATAAAGGGCATTACTATCCAGCTCATTAAATGCTTTGTCGATAATATCCATTAACCACCTCTTTGTTTTTTATTGCGTCTATCTGCTCACCATTATGCCAAATTATTTTGAAAGTCCCTTTGCGGGAATACCCTTAAAAGATCAGGTTACCAACCCAAACATCATCGTGGGTGATCACAGTTATTATTCGGGTTACTACCACGGCCACCGTTTTGATGACTGCGCCCGCTACCTGATGCCCGACCGGGATGATGTGGACAAACTGATCATTGGAAAATTCTGCTCCATTGGTTCTGGCGCCTCTTTCTTAATGGCAGGCAATCAAGGACATCGCCACGAATGGGTCAGCACATTCCCCTTCTTTTATGTAGGCCACGAACAAGCACCCGATGGTTACCAGCCCACCGGTGACACCGTCGTTGGCAATGATGTCTGGATTGGTTCCGAAGCAATGATCATGCCCGGCATCACCATTGGCGATGGCGCCATTATTGGCAGCCGTGCCCTGGCGACGAAAGATGTTGAACCATACTCAGTAGTGGGAGGCAATCCGGCAAAGCTTATCAAATACCGCTTTGATGAAAAAAGTATTGGTCAGCTGCAAGAAATGCAGTGGTGGCACTGGGAAGAAGAGCAACTCAATGCCGTAATGAAATTGCTCTGCTCTTCTAAGATTACTGATTTATACGATCACTGGAAAACAACGGTTATTAACGAATCGTAGTGGTTGATACCGGCTCAATCACCCGCTGAAAAGGCGGCAAAGAGTTAAGAATCATCTGCCCATAACGAGCAGTGACCAAACGGCGATCCAGAAGCGTAATTCTGCCCCGGTCCTGCTCCGTTCTTAATAAACGACCACAGGCCTGTATTAAACGAATCGCGGCATCCGGCACCGTGATTTCCATAAACGGATTACGCCCCTGGGCTTCCAACCATTCCGATAACGCAGACTCCACTGGATCATCCGGAACTGAAAAGGGAATTTTAGCGATAATCACGTGCTCGCAGTAATGGCCAGGTAAATCGATACCTTCCGCCAGACTCGCAAGCCCAAATAAAATACTGACTTTACCGTCATCAATATTCTGACGGTGTTTTTTAAGCAACTCCTGTCGTGAATAATCGTCCTGCAAGAGAATGTTATCCTGCAGAGCTGCATCCATACCAAAATGCACATCTTTCATTTGCCGACGGGAAGAGAATAATACCAACAACCCTCTTGGGTGATCAGCTTCATTGAGCAGGTCAGGCAGCAACTCCACCAGTTCAGCCGTATGTTCTTCTGCATTTTTCGGGTTCGATGACATAGCAGGAACCACCAGAGAAGCAGCCTCCTGATGCAGAAACGGGCTCGGGACAATCACACACTTGGATTCTGTCGGCACACCGGAGCGCATACGGAAACGACTAAAGCTTCCCAGCGCCGCCAGTGTTGCAGAAGTTGCAATCACTGCGTAAGCGGGATTCCAAAGAGTTTGCCAAAGCGTTCTTGAGGAGAGAATCGGGCTGCTGAACACTTCCAGCTCTTCGCCAAAACTGTTTTCACTCCATTTCAGCCAGCGGGCTGATGGCGGTTCACCTTCCGGGTCTTTCATGGTGTAGGTTAGCCAGAGTTGAAAATGCCCTTCCATTCTGGACAGCATGCCGCCAATTTCCGGATACAACTGTTCCGCCTGCCAGCGATCAATACCGGGAACATCGCCATCCATTGCATCGTTTAATGCGCTGGCGACTTTTTCCAGCATACCGCTGCATTTGCTGAAGCCAGCTTTCAACCGTTCTGCCTGCTGTCGCAATTCTTCCGGGATAACCCCTTCCGGAAAACGGTAATGGGCAACCTGACTTTCACCTTGCGGTGTAAACTGGGTTCTGGGTTCAAACTGGGCAATACTGTGCAACATCTCGCGGGTGTGCCCCAGCGCATTCACCAGAGAATCGAATTCAGGCTGCAATCTTTCCAGAAATTCACCAAGATCGCCGGGAAGCGCCTGCTGACTCAACATCTTTTGCAGGTTCCGACCAGCTCGTTCCAACCAGGTGGCTGTGCCTTTGACGCGGGTCTGACAGGTAAAGTGACCGATGGCTTTGTCCGGCAAGTGATGGCCTTCATCAAACACATAAATAGCGTCTTTGGGTTCTGGCAAAATAGCACCGCCACCCAGAGCAAGATCCGCCAGCACCAAGTCATGATTTGCCACCACAACATCGGCATGTTCCAGATCCGCCCGGGCTTTATAGAAAGGACAGTTCTTGAAAAAGCCACAGCGTCGGCCGCTACACTGAGCGTGATCGGTGGTAATGGTTCGCCATTGCTGATCTTCCAGTGCATCGGGCCAGCTGTCACGATCACCCTCCCATTTTGATGCAGCGAAGGCTTCCAGCATATTTTGGTAAAGCGCCAGAGACGATTGATCGCTTTCCAGAGTGAAGCCATCGTACGCAAACATATCCATGAGCGAAGCAGTGGCTTCTTCTTCCTGCAGCAGGCGATCCAGTTTGCTAAGACACGCGTAACGACCACGACCTTTGGCGAGGGTGTAGGAAAATTTCAACCCGGTTTTGAGAATAATGTCCGGAAGGTCTTTATTAATAACCTGTTCCTGCAGCGTGACCGTCGCCGTGGCAATCACCAAACGCTTCTTGGCCGCCTGCGCCATCACCACCGAAGGCAACACATAACCCACGGTTTTACCGGTGCCCGTTCCCGCCTCAATCACAGTGACGGATGGATCAGAGATACGACTGCCTTCGCTGTCGGTTTTAATATCGCCAAGGGCGCGGGCAATTTCGGCAATCATTTGCTTCTGCCCACTGCGGGCTTTCAGCTTCTTGCTTTCAAGAAATGCGCTGTACGCTTTCTGGATTGTTTTTTTCTGGGACTCATCAAGCACTGCGCGCTTCGCTCTGGGGGACTTTATCAATAAAGAGAATTCAACACTGAATGATTGTATCGAATATGTCGGGAGTTACCACCGGTAGATGCCACAGAGCAAAAGCGTTGAGCGAAAAGATTGAACGGAGGATTAGAAAAACTGCCCAACACCCGATGGACTTTCCAGCTGCAATGACAGCTGTCGACACGGAAATGCGCGCTGATAATCGGCAAACATCTCTTGCAGCTCAACAGAGTTGTAAGGCAAAAATGTTTCAATAAAACCGAGACCTTCAATCACAAGGCTTTCTGGCATATTGGAAAGACGATCGTCCATCATTGCCCCTTTGATTCCCGAAAGCCCTTGAAGGTGAGTCAATACGCCCAATTGCTGTTTAAGGTAAGAGGTCAGGCGATAAGCGTCTGTCATGCCAGAAAGTTCCAGAATCAGCGATTGTCTGCGGCGAGACTCAGGCTCAGGCATTTCTGCCAGCCATTCACCTTCTCCACGATCTACCAAAAATTGTTGCAATGTTTTTAGGTAAGCCACTTCGCTCACCGCCAACACTAAACCAGACGACCAGTGCTGCACCGCTACCTGCCCTGGCTGTAACGTCGGAAACCTTGGTGACCCGGGATAACTGATGCCACAGTTGCCACCTTTATTAACGTAACCAATTTGCCGGGTGGCAAAATTGACGAGATGCTCCTCTACCGGCCAGCTTTGCTGCAGGGTCCAATAGAGTAAATCCTCAATCTCGTCGGCACTGACTTCCATTACTTCTTATACTTCTTGCTTGGCTAGGTATATGTACATACAACTTACCGTTTTTTTGATCAAATGCGTATTGATACACATCAAATAATAGAGATCTTTTTTTATACAGCGACTCGTTTGCGTTATGATTCTTCATTTCGCCAGCCCATTTCATTGAACTCAGCCGTATGAACCAAACAACATGAAACAAACAGTCACTGAATCTCTCTGTCCCTGCGGCTCCCAACAAACAATGGCAGCGTGTTGCGGGCAATATCTGGAAAACCTATCAGCCCCTACCGCAGAGAAACTGATGCGCTCCAGGTATACCGCCTACACCCTGAACGACTTTCCGTATCTAATTACCACCACGCACCCGGAACAACAAGCGGCTCTGAGAGAACAACAGGTGTATGAACAAACACCCGACACCTTGTGGCAAAAGCTGGAAATTCTAGACACACAGGCAGGGCAGGAAAGCGACACTTCGGGCACTGTTGAATTCAAAGCCTCATTTCGAGAAGACGAAGATGGCCCCGTTCATGCTCATCAGGAGTGCTCATCGTTCAGCAAAATAAACGGACGGTGGTATTTTATTTACCCAAATCAGCCTTTCCAGAAGATCGGAAGAAATGATCCCTGCCCTTGCAGCAGTGGCAAGAAATACAAAAAGTGCTGCCAATAACACAAGCAGATTGTATTTATCGCAATATCATAAGCGTATACCGAGAACAAGAGACGCAAATCAAAGAAATCACCCTTCTCCTGTGTTAGCATTCCAGTCCTCCATCAGGACTATCCACTCAACCGGGATAGTCCAACAGGCAATGTCTGCATCTCTTCCTTCTGGATTCAGACTCCACAATCAGTCAGGGGGAGCGGACAACTCATGACGAGTTTTCCGGACTGAATAAAAAAACAGCCGTGTGCAAAAGTCAGGGGTACTTTATTAGCTCTCTGACTTTATCCCATGGTAATAAAAGTACAATAACGAGGACGGACAATGACCATTTTCAAAAAACTGGGACTTGCCATTCTGGGGGCCGGTTTCGCTGCTGTATCTTCAACGGCCAGCGCTGCTACCAACCAGCAATTTGTAACCATTGGCACCGGTGGTGTTACTGGTGTTTACTATCCTACTGGCGGTGCTATTTGTCGCCTGGTGAATAAAGGCCGCAAAGAACACGGCATCCGTTGTTCAGTTGAAAGCACCGGTGGTTCTGTTTACAACCTGAACACCATCCGTGCCGGTGAGCTGGACATGGGTATCGTTCAATCCGACTGGCAGTATCACGCCTATCGCGGCACCAGCGCTTTTGAACAACAGGGCGCCAATGAAAAGCTGCGCGCTATCTTCTCTGTACACCCGGAAGCGTTCACCATTCTGGCCAGAAAAGATGCCGGCATCACCACCTTTGAAGACCTGAAAGGCAAGCGCGTGAACATCGGTAACCCGGGTTCTGGACAGCGCGGCACCATGGAACTGCTGATGGAATCCTATGGTTGGGATCACAGTGCGTTCTCTCTGGTCTCCGAGTTGAAAGCGGCGGAACATGCCAAAGCGCTGTGCGACAACAAGATTGACGCCTTTGTTTACACCGTTGGCCACCCATCCGGTTCTTTCAAAGAAGCCACCACCTCCTGCGACACAGTTCTGGTTAACGTGACCGGCGACAAAGTGGAACAGCTGATCAAAGACAACCCTTACTATCGCACCGCGACCATTCCAGCTGGTATGTACGCTGGCAATGATAAGGACGTTGAAACCTTTGGAGTTGCTGCGACCTTCGTAACATCTACCGATGCCAGTGATGAAGCCATTTATCAAGTAACCAAAGCCGTGTTTGAAGATCTCACCACCTTCAAGAAACTGCATCAGGCTTTTGGCACCCTGCAGAAAGAACAAATGGTCACTGACGGCCTGAGTGTTCCTCTCCACGAAGGCGCCAAGCGTTACTACAAAGAAGCTGGTCTTCTCTAACCGAGTCTTCAGTTAGCGACTGCTAAGGGAAGTAGAAGGGAAGAAAGTACCGGCTACCGTCATTCCCGCGAAGGCGGGAATCCATCGTTGTCAGTGGATCCCCGCCTTCGCGAGGATGACGATGGTATGTTCTTGCTCGCTACCTCCCTAAACGCAGTCGCTTTCTCAAAATGCTGCGCTTTTCGAGTGCTGCCTGAACTCATTATGCGACAGCTTCAGTGCAATCCAGTGCACTGGTTCTGGAAGTCATTTCTGCTTTTTCAGTACAGAGCTTCCTTTCCCTTATTGGGCTGACAAGGTGATCTCACTTTTGCGGCGCCTCTATTTTCAATTAACAGGTAATTTATGGACACACTCAACAGCGATAAGCTGAACTCATCACCCTATTCAGAGCCAACAAGCTCTGCCGAACAAATCGTCAACCAATCGGAACAGGGTGGGCGGCAACCTCAGGGCGCGGCTAAATTCATTTTGCTGGGTATCGCCCTGACCTGGTCTCTCTTCCAGCTGTGGAATGCTTCACCACTGCCGTATATTTTCAACATCGGCATTTTTAATGATGGCCAGTCTCGAGCCATTCACCTGGCCTTTGCCATTTTTCTTGCTTTCATTGCTTACCCTGCCAGAAAGACATCGTTTTCTAACCAGGTACCTGTCACGGATTGGGTCTTCGCAGCCGCCGGCAGTTTCTGCGCCGCC
Organism: uncultured Endozoicomonas sp.; assembly: GCF_947495845.1. Taxonomy (GTDB): domain Bacteria; phylum Pseudomonadota; class Gammaproteobacteria; order Pseudomonadales; family Endozoicomonadaceae; genus Endozoicomonas. The sequence goes on from NZ_CANMAO010000005.1 coordinate 167,551, forward strand.
TATCTGTATATTTTTCACAGAGAACTGGCAACCCGTGCCGGCGCCCCGATCACTTTAGATCTCATAACCGCTGCAACAGGTATGCTGTTATTACTGGAAGCGACCCGCAGAGCACTTGGCCCGCCATTAATGATCGTGGCCGCGGTATTTATCACTTATGCTTTTGCTGGCCCTTATATGCCAGACGTTATTGCTCATAAAGGTGCCAGCCTGAACAAGGCGCTGTCCCATTTTTGGATAACAACAGAAGGCGTATTTGGCGTTGCTCTGGGCGTTTCTACCAGCTTTGTTTTCCTGTTTGTTCTGTTTGGTTCTTTATTAGAGAAGGCTGGCGCGGGTAACTATTTTATTCAGGTTGCCTTTTCACTGCTCGGCCACCTGAAAGGCGGACCAGCTAAAGCGGCAGTGGTTTCTTCAGGACTCAGCGGTATCGTGTCAGGTTCGTCTATTGCCAACGTGGTGACAACGGGCACATTTACGATTCCATTGATGAAAAAGGTCGGATTTCCTGCCCATAAAGCAGGGGCCATTGAAGTCGCCGCATCCACCAATGGACAACTAACGCCGCCTATTATGGGCGCCGCTGCGTTTTTGATGGTGGAATACGTTGGTATTTCCTATATCGATGTTATCCGCCATGCGCTTCTGCCAGCGCTGATTTCCTATATCGCATTGTTTTATATCGTGCATCTGGAAGCATTAAAAGCAGGCATGCAGGGTTTACCCAAAAGCGTAACCCGCACCAAAACTCAGGCACTGATGTCATTTACCGGCACCTTTGCCGGAATGTGTGTCCTGGGCGCTGCGGTGTTTTACGGGGTTGGCTGGACCCAGCAATATATGGGGGATCACGCCTTATGGATTATCACAGTCGCTCTGCTGGGAGCCTACCTTGTGCTTTTGAAAATTGCCGCAGCCCAGCCCGATTTGATCACCAACATTGAAGATGAGATTCGCAGCACACCGATACCCGGCCCAACCATCAAACGCGGCCTTTACTACCTTCTGCCTTTGGTAGTGCTGTTGTGGTGCCTGACCGTTGAACGCTACTCTCCCGGCCTGTCTGCCTTCTGGGCAACAATGGTGATGATCTTTATCACCCTGACCCATAAAACACTGATTGACTGGTTCCGAAAAGAAAACACCATCACCCATGTGAAGGAAGGCTTTTTTGATCTGATTGATGGCATGACCACCGGCGCACGGAACATGATCGGCATTGGTGTTGCAACGGCGACTGCTGGCATTGTGGTTGGCGCAGTCACTCTGACAGGTATTGGTCTGGTCATGACCGAGTTTGTAGAGTGGGTGTCTGGCGGCAGTATTATACTGATGCTGTTGTTTACCGCCATTATCTGCCTGGTTCTGGGCATGGGTCTGCCGACGACGGCAAACTACATTGTGGTTTCGACACTCATGGCACCGGTCATTGTCACTTTAGGTGCTCAACACGGCCTGATCGTACCGTTGATTGCTGTCCACTTGTTTGTGTTTTACTTTGGCATATTGGCAGACGATACGCCGCCTGTAGGTTTGGCAGCCTTTGCCGCCTCTGCTATTGCTCAGTCAGACCCGATTAAAACCGGTATTCAGGGTTTTATTTACGATATTCGAACCGCGATTCTGCCGTTTATGTTTATCTTTAATACGGAGCTGTTGCTGATCGGGGTTGATAGCATTCCACAGCTCATCATTATTGTATTCGGCGCGATTGCCGCCATGCTCGTGTTTGCCACCGGGACACAAGGGCATTGGCTGGTGAAAAACCGTTGGTACGAAACCCTTGGCCTCCTGTTAATTGCCTTTACCCTTTTCCGCCCGGACTTCTGGTGGGATAAAGTCTATCCGCCGTATAACACCTACGAAGGAGCCGCCATTGTTGAACAGGTCGAAGCGCTGCCCGATCAGGCTGGAGCAAGGCTTTGGGTGACTGGTGAAACACTGGAAGGACGACAGGTGACGCAGATGGCCATTCTGCCCGCAGGCGATATAGGTCTCGCTGATGATCGCTTCCGCAACATGGGTCTCGAAGTGCTACTGAATGGTGATGACTTGATCATCGATATGGTGGACTTTAACAGTGAGGCTCAAAAAGTCGGTATCGATTTTGACTGGCAGATACTGAAGCTTGAAGTTGCTGCAGAACGCCCACCAAAACAATTGGTCTGGATTCCTGCGTTTCTACTTTTATTATTGATCTATTTTGGACAACGTCGTAGACAATGATAACAACCACTGGTTTCAGATTTTTCTGAAGCCAGTCTTTTCCAGTAACTCTTGCTTCAGATTCTTGCTTTAAGTACCCAACCATATGAAATCATATTTTCTGACTTGTTGATCAGGCCCTCTGACTGCGTTGCAACTCTTGTCACATAGCTCGCTATGCTCCCGCCGTTGCGCCTTGCAGAGAACCTGGTCAACAAGCCAGAAATATTCGATTCCAAATGGCCAACTACTTAGAGAGCCGACGGATAAAATTCTCCAATCTGGCGATATCCATTTCGCTAATAAGCGACAATATAAACCCAATAATATGTTGAAAACTGTCGTCCTGTTGAAAACTCAGCAGATAACGTTTCAACTGCTCTAAATCTCCCTGATCAAAAAGAGAAATAACGGTATCAGAAAATACATTCTTTTCTTTTAGCTGTAACAAGACACACTCTTCATTCCATACTTCGGATGTTTCAACAGGTTCAGAAACATCACCAATGTATTGCACCCCCAGAAGCCTTCCGATTTTCTCAAACATAACACCAGCGTCCACTGGTTTAGCGATGTATTCATCAAACCCCTGGTCAAGCAACTGTTTTCTAGCCCCTTGGCTAACACTGGCCGTTACCGCAATAATTTTAATATCATCCGCGGTGGGCAGCGTTCTAATCAGCTTCATTGCTTCTACACCGCCCATCACTGGCATTGAAATATCCATCATCACAAGATCGAAATAGGTGTTTCTCATTGCTTTAACAGCTTCAACCCCATTGCACGCTGTCATCACATTAAAGCCAGCAGAAACCAGTAAAGCATCGAGCATTTCCCGGTTACTACTGACATCATCAACAACCAACACCATAATCTGCTGACACTTGCTGTCGAGAGAGGTATAGCCTGAGGCATAAGGAGACTCACTCACCCGCTTCCCACCTTCATGACTGACAGGCACCACCAATGGCAAGGTGAATGAAAACCGGCTCCCCTTTCCAGGCTCACTGACAACCTCAAGCTGCCCTCCCATTGCCAAAACCAATCGGCGACTGATCGCTAATCCAAGGCCAGTACCACCCATCTGATAATCGAGGTGTATTTGTCGAAAGGGCTCAAATACTGCTTCCAAATCACCGGCAGCAATGCCAACACCGGTATCACAGATCGCAAAATACAACTGCGCCTTAGCGATCGAAACATGGCATTCCACCCAACCATTTAATGTATATTTAACACCATTACTGATCAGATTAAGCAACACTTGTCGTACTTTTATTTCATCGAGCATCACAATATCAGGCAGTGATGGCTCAATAATCAACCGTAGATCGATCCCTTTACTGTTGGCCCTCTCTAATAAGATACTTTGTACACCTTTTAATAATGCCTTCAGATCAACAGCTGAGAAATGCAACTCAATCTCACTGGATTCGATCTTCGTCAGATCAAGGATATCGTTGATCAAGGACAGCAAATGCTGCCCACTGGCTTCTATCGTATTCAAACTCTTACGTTGAGCCTTGTGCACGTCAGGGTTTCTGAGCAGCAATTGAGCATTACCCAGAATTCCGTTCAAAGGGGTTCGAAGCTCATGACTCATATTGGATAGAAATAATCCCTTGGCGAGATTCGCCCGCTCTGCAGCCTCTTTAGCGCTCAGCAGCTCATCCTTTATTCGCTTGCTTTCAGTCACATCCCGAATAACCATTGATATAAGAAGACCGTCGTCCATTCGCAAGGGGTTACTGGTGATTTCCACAGGAAAGACCCTGCCCTCTTTATTCACCGCTTCCGATTCAAAGCCTTCAAGACAGAGGGTTTCCCAACTGGCATTTGTCAGATCGCTCAGCAATGGATGCCGGGGCCGGCTGCCAATGGGCGTGAGAAGATCCAGAGGCATATTCACCAGATCTTCCCGATGATAGCCAAACAAGGTTTCTACTCTGGAATTCACCATGCTGATAATGCCTTCCGGCGTCGCGATCACGGTGGCATCCGGTGCACTGTCCAGCAGCAACTTAAATTTCCGGGTATCGCTAACCCGATCAGTAACATCATGAGCCAGCCCCTCGATCTGATACTGTCTTCCTGGAAGATCCCCCATGTCACTCCAGTAAATTTCCAACTGCCGCACACTGCCATCAATGTGCCGCACATCCAGCTCAAAAGCATGATCACCACATCCCGCCATCACCTCCCGAAACTCCTGACGAAAACGATACTGGCTATCCTGCCCTTCCAGCAATCCCATCAGTGGTCGGAGAAAGGCCTGTTGAGAATACCCAAGAATTGCCAGTATGGACGGACTGACATGGGTCACGCACCCTTCTTTATTAAGATTGAAATAGAAGTACTTCCCTTTCACCTTGCCAAGCAGGTGGCCAATATTATTCGTTCTCGCTTGATGCAGTGCTTTTTCACGATCACATAAACGGTCAGCCAACTGCTGGAAACTTTCAGTCAGACTGCCAATTTCATCTTCGCTGAACTTTTGAATCGATGGTTTAATTTGCCGGAAAGCAAAATCATCCATCGCTCTTTTCAATCGAACGATTGGACGTGTAATTCTGACCGATACCAGACTTGCACAGGAAAAAATGAGCGCAAGGGAAAGCATCATTAACAGTGCATTGATCTGAGCCTGATCAAGCACAGAGGCCAGCACCACTTTTTTAGGGGCATAACTGATCATCCACCAGGACACCGGGTTAATTGGCGCCCCCATTAGCCAGTATTCATGTTGACGAGCCGGTACCCATGTATTTCTGAACTCAGGTTCACCCCGGGCAATCAAATCCTCCAAATCATTCCACATCCCCGGGGAGCCATAATAAAATTGACTCTCATGGATTGTATCAAGCGCATGTTTTCTGGGGGTTTCACTGTCCGTTTGCAGGTACTTCCCGGCACTGTTCACTATGGAAAAATGCGCTACGTCTGATCCTGCATCCAGTAGATGATGCCGAAAGTCTGATAAATTAATATCAACCCAAAAATAGCCCCGCAAACCCGATTCAGATTTAATAGGAATAATATAACTGACCAACCAGCCCACTTTAGCGCTGCCCCGGGGAGACGTCCAAATACCATCACTTTCTGCATTCGGGTTCGCCCACAGCAACTGTAATGGAAACAGCGATTGTTCTTCAGCTTCTTCCAACAGAACCGTACCGTCTATCCGGTTGCCCCTCAAAATATCCCAATGATGCTGCTCACCATTCCATTGGGCATACGCAGCCCCACGAAGCAAAGGGTCTCGTGCAATAAAACTATGCAGGTACGCATTCATTTTTTGCTGATCCGATGAATCGATTTCTGCCAGCATTTCGGACATCAACGAGGCCATATTCATAACTAACTGAATATGGCTACCGATTTTATCCGCACTGTGCCAAACCTGCTCAACCAGTCCTTTAGCCACTTCGTGAGAAGACTGCTGAAGGGAATAATATAGATGAATCCCAAACAGCAGGTTATAGAGCAGGGTCACCGGAACCACTGTGAAGAATATAATTTTTTTTCTAATGGAAAATTGCACTGGTCATATCAAGGCTATGGGCAAAGAAAGCTAAGGATAGACCAGCACTCAGTTGCTGCATGACGTTTGGCATTCGCCTGAGAAACCTAACGCTTTACCAAACTCTGGCAATTGAAGGCATTCTTCATTAGCGGGAGAGAGAACCGGCTCACATCAAATGCACCGCCTTCCAACCATGCCAGTGCATCGTCATTATTCACCACAGCAGGCATTCGCTCGCCAAGTACGGATAATTGTTCAGTGGCGGGCATCGTCAACACAGCACAGGATTCAAAACTGAGAGTGTCGTCTACTTGATAGCGCTCCCAAAGGCCAGCCATCAGCATGAAGGGTTGAGTTTGGCGGTTAATCTTCCAGAGTTGGCGCCGCTGATCGGGGCTGTGATGCCATTGGAAATAGCCATCTGCCAGAATCAGGCAGCGCCTTTTATACCATGCCTCTTTGAACATTGGCAGCTGACTGGCGGTCTCCACTCTGGCATTCGCCTGAGCTTTTGAAAAGTTATCCAGCCAGGATGGCGCTAACCCCCATTTGGCTTGAACTGCCTCGGGACGCCTTTTTTTATCTAGACGAATCATCCAGACCTGTCGTCCGGGCGCGATTTGCTGCAATGGGTTGTCTACAGAAAACGTGCCCAGCCCGAGAAACCCCAGATCAACTTCCGTCAAATTGAATGAATAACGTGTACACATGATAATGATCAGGGCTCGTCAAGTATGGGTGTTGCCGAGAGATAATCATCAATCAGCTGCTTTGCCAGAAGCGCATCCTCTGCCGGAACATAAAGCCCCAGCAATCCAATGGCCGGCAGCTCACCCATCGCACCGGTAAGGTCAACGCCTGAGAGATGGCTGTGGATACGTTTGCTGTGCAGCATATCCTTCAAACACTGCCCTTCGATCAAAGTCACCGGTGTATAGATATGAATCATTTCAGATACAACGTTTCTAACTGAGTGACTAATTCACCGGCCTTCTCACGCTGTTGCTCATTGAGCATGCCCATTAATGTTTGCTTTTGTATCTCTGCCTGTCCCGCCAGCGGATTGTCTTTATGAAGGCTCAGCTCTGTCCACATATAGGCGGCAATTAAGTTACGATCCGTACCTTCGCCATTCAGGTAGGCTCGTCCCAGTTCATACTGCGCTTCCGCATTCAGCCCATCCCGCCCTGCGGCCTGTTCAAAGAAGGTAAACGCTAAATCTCTGTTCTTGCCAGTGCCCGCCAGGCCATCTCGATAAGCCCGCCCGATCAAGAGTTGCGCCTCTGCCCGAGTTGCCTGGTCTCCCTTACGAGCCACTTCCTGAAGCGTTTCAACCGTGGATAAGCTACTGTCCAGCCCGTCCAGTTGAGCAACTTCGACCAGCGCCCCAAGACGCACTTGAAGATTTTGCTCAGACTCTGTCGCTATTGCCTGATTTGCCCCAAGGGCAACCACCAGCATTAAACAACCAATCATTCCGTCAATTCGCTTGGACATTATGAACCTCTGTTTTGTGGTATTTATATTCCAGTTGCGCTGTATTTTATGTCAGACTCTGAAACGGTGTAAAACACATCGTGTTTACAATAAGCGACAGTGTTTATACAGACCACAAAAAAATGAATGGATATACTCCACCGGTTATCCGCCTGAACTGTTGTGAACACACGCCCCCATGGAAGCTTTTGACGATATCCGCCCTTACTTTGACAATGAAGTCCGTCAAACCCTGAACCGCTTACTTCAGGATCCGGATTTATTGGATGTTCTGGCAAAACACCGTTACCCCAAACTGGCCCGCCTATTGCCCGCCATAACCCAATGGCTAACATCGATTGTACTTAAGTACAAAACCCGGCACATAGACAATGTGCATGCTTTCCAAGGGTTGATCGAGCCATTTCTCACCCGGGTGATTAAAACCACCACCAGCCGCGTCACTTTCTCAGGCCTGGAGCAACTGGATAAAGACAAAGCCCACCTGTTCCTGTCCAACCATCGAGATATAGTTCTCGACCCGGCACTGGTGAACTATGCGCTCTATCAGAATGGTATGGAAACCTGTCAGATCGCCATTGGTGACAACCTGATCAACCGCCCCTTCGTCAGTGATCTGATGCGACTTAATAAAAGCTTTATTGTGAAACGATCAGTCTCCGGCCGGCGGGAAAAGTTACTGGCCTTTCAAAACCTGTCCGCTTACATACACCACTGCATTGATACGGGTCAGCCCGTATGGATTGCCCAGAGTGAAGGTCGAGCAAAGGATGGCAATGACCGCACAGACCCAGCCATCATCAAAATGTTCAATCTGAGCAAGAAAAATAAGTCCACGTCCTTTGCTGACAATATTCGATCCTTCAATCTTGTGCCGGTTTCTATTTCCTACGAATACGATCCTTGTGACATCAACAAGGCGAGAGAACTGTACGAAAAAACAGAATCCGGCCATTATCAAAAAGAGGATGATGAGGATTTACGAAGCATCGTGACGGGCATTGAAGGTTTCAAAGGCCACGTTCACGTGGCCTTTGGCCAACCTCTGACGGACAGTTTTAATGATGCCGGTGACGTTGCCCGGGAAGTAGACCGGCAAATTCATCATAACTACCAATTGCAGCCATCCAACTTGCTGGCTTTGGAAACCCTTGAAGGGGACTTGTTCAGCACCGCAAATTCAATTGAGTCGCTGTTCCCCAACATTGATACCAAGAAAAAACGACGCGAGTTCGCCAACCGGCTGGAAAACTGCCCGGAAGCCCACCGCCAATGGTTTCTCAAAATGTACGCTCAACCAGCCATCAATCGCTTTGGTTATGATGTACAGAGTGAAAACCATGAAGAAACATGAGCATCAAGTATGAAAAGTGATACTTACAAAATCTGCGTGATGATTCCTACCGGATTCGTTAGCGCTGTGAAGGATGCTATGTTTGCTGCCGGTGCCGGTCATTACGAAAATTATGATCAATGTTGTTGGGAAACCGCAGGCACCGGACAATTTCGTGCGCTGGAGGGAAGTCAACCGTTCTCAGGATCCCAGGGTGTCGTGCATCAGGAAGAAACCTGGAAAGTGGAGCTCATCTGTCATCAAAAGTATCTTGAACAGGTGATCGAGGCATTACGACATACTCACCCTTATGAGGTGCCCGCTTTTGATATAACCCCGGTATTCCTTACCTATCCCTTCGCTCCGCAGGTGGATTAACCGCCTCTATTCTCATGGGGAATGCGCCTGACTGGCGATCAGAAAAGTAATATTTCAACGTTGTAGCGATGGTTGAGAAAGCCAATGCATCCCAGGGAATTTCCTCTTCGGAGAACAGCGCCACCTCCTCACTCTCATCTCCCGGTGCAAATTCAGGACGTTCCAACGTCGACAGGAAAAAGGCCGACAAATGCCCGACATGAACCACATTAAACAATATATAAAGTGACTCAATGGTCACATTAGCGCAAGCCTCTTCCCAGGTTTCCCGAAGCGCACCCTGCTCAATGGTTTCACCCAACTCCATAAAACCACCCGGCAGCGTCCAGAAGCCTTTTCTGGGCTCAATCGCCCGCTTACATAACAGCACCTTACCCTGATAAACCGGCAGGCAACCCGCCACCACCCGAGGGTTTACATAATGTATGGTATGGCAATGATCACAAACATCCCGTTCTCGCTGATCACCTTCCGGCACTTCTTTTCGGGTCTGATGACCACAGGCACTGCAATATCGAATGGCGGACCCGATCATTAGCTGTTACTCCCTGTTTTCTGACGTGCTTTCGCAACGGCTTATCTCCAGAGTAACAAACCCCATAACAGCAAAAAACCATCTTAAGGAATTAAATTCTATTTGGCTTATACCCAAAGGATTTTATACGTCAAAGTCTGAGTTATTTTCCAAGAATCCATTCAATACTGGATAAATCCGCTGCAGCTTCTTAATATACATCCAAGCCCTTGGCCAGGATGCCTGAAGTTACCCTTATGTTAAAACAGGTTGAAGAGCGGCTGAGTCACCATCAGCCCAGAATAGTTGGCACACAACTTCCCGAAGCGGCAGTACTGATACCAATAACAGACAGCCCAGAACCCGAGCTGGTGTTTACCCGCAGGGCAACCCATATGAGCACTCACAGTGGCGAAGTCGCATTTCCGGGAGGCAAACGAGACCCGTCGGACAAAGACTTGATCGATACTGCGCTTCGCGAGTCCTACGAAGAAGTTGGATTGCCGATGGAAAAGGTCCGTGTCATTGGTCAGACAGGCTCAGTGGTTTCGCGCTTTGGTCTGGAAGTCACTCCCATCATTGGCATCATTGATGCCAACACGCCACTGAAAGCCAACATGGATGAACTGGATCGAATTTTCAAAGTGCCAGTCCGTTATTTTCTGGATGAAAGTCACATCACCTTCAATCACTGGAAACTGAAGGATCAGGACTACATGATGCCTTCTTTTTATTATCAGGATTATCTGATCTGGGGTTTGACGGCAGTGATGCTGGTTGAGTTTCTGAACATTACTCTGGATGCCGACATCGCTCTGGATGCGCCTCAGTTTCACAGCCATTACCTAAGGCAAAGGGCTTAATCATCAGCAGCTAACCCGATCAACCCCTTTCTCAGTTTTGGGTAAGCGGTATTTTCTGACAACCAGATTTCCAGAAAAGCTCTGGATAGAGCCGGATCATCCACTTGCCCAATAAATTGATGACCAAAGTAGAACTTCCCTTTCTCGTCCTCGATCACAAAGACCAGTTGATCGCCTTTTTTAATATCAGGCCAAAAAGGCGACAGTATCGCCAACCAATGACGTCGAAATGCTTTGGAGTAGTTCAGGTGGCGCCACTGATCATCCGTCGCTGACAGCAAACTCTTTTTCTTAATGTTACGTTTGTAATCAATCACCAAGGCAACCGAAGATTCAAACCACTGGTTTTCGTTGTATTGCCCGTCCGGAGTGAATAGTCTGGCATCATAGATATGCCATAACCCCCACCATAAAGAGGAAGAACCGACGGGCTTCCAGCTTTCCCAAGAATGATCTGAAGAAGAGGATTCAGCACTGAACAGTGGCTGACTGATGATCAGGGCAAGCGTTAGACATAAGAAACGCAGAAAAAGATCACATCCGCTGTAAACCGATCCCATGAAAAAACCTTTTTATCTGATTAGCTTTTCATCACTTACGTATCGGCTTGCTGAGCAGTTCACCAGAACTGCTCAAAAAGTAGTTAACAACAATTAATCCGCCACAAACATACGAACACTTTTAATCCGGTTATCTCTCACCTGCAGTATTTCAAAACGATAATTTTTCACTTTCCAGCAAACACTGGCATCGGGGATCACCTGCATTTCTTCAGTGATCAAACCATTAATGGTGCGGGCATCGTCAGTGGGCAGCTCCCAACCCAACAGCTTATTCACATCACGAATGGAGGCAGAGCCATCGATAATATAACTGCCATCACCCTGAGGAGTAATCTCCTGACTGCTGTCGGAGACATCTGTCGTAAAGTCGCCAACAATCTCTTCAAGAATATCTTCCAGCGTTACCAAACCCATGATATCGCCATACTCATCCACCACTAGCGCCGTGCGTTCTTTGGCTTTCTGAAAGTTAAATAATTGAGTATGAAGTGGTGTGGTTTCCGGAACGTAATAAGGCTCAATGGTTTCCTGCAATAAGGTCGCCTTATTCACTTCTTCCAACGTCAGAAGTCGTGCAATTTTACGCATATGAAGCATACCAACGATATTGTTGATATCGCCACGGTAGACGGGCATTCGCGTGTGCTGACAGTCTCTGAGCTGGTGAATGATCTCTTTAATATCATCTTCAATATCGATGCCATTGATTTCATTACGGGGCACCATAATGTCATCAACACTCACCTTTTCAAGATCGAGAATACCCAGCAACATGCCTTTACGCTTGGTCGGTAATCTTAACCCTGATTCATTCACCAGCGTTCGAAGCTCTTCACTGGTCAGGTAGTCTTCACCTTCCTGCCCTGGTCGTATACCAAAAGGTCGCATCAGCAATGAACAGATCCAGTTCACTAAAGCAACCACGGGATAAAGAACTTTCAACATCGGCGTTAACACCCATGATGAAGGAAAAGCTATTTTCTCAGGATACATGGCCGCAATGGTTTTTGGCGTCACTTCACCAAAGATCAGTACCACAAAGGTCAAGCCCAGCGTGGCAATGGCAATGCCGCTGTCTCCCCACATGCGCATAGCGATAATCGTGGCAATGGCTGAAGCGAGAATATTCACCAGATTATTGCCAATCAGAATCACACCAATGAGCCGATCAGGTCGATCCAGAAGCTCACTGGTTCTTTTGGCTGCTCGATTACCTTTACGGGCAAGATGGCGAAGGCGATAGCGGTTGATCGCCATCATGCCGGTTTCAGAGCTGGAGAAAAATGCAGAGAAGAGCAGCAGGAAAATCAGTGCGCCAACCAGAACGCTAAGGGGAGCTTCACTCAAAAAGGTATGCCTTTAGGATTTACGAATTTAGTTATTTTATCTCAAACATATTATTGAAAACAGGACTGACCTGAAATCACACAATCAAGCACCAGCCTGGAACCAAAATAGGCCAGCACTAGAAAAACGACACCCGCCAGTGTCCAGCGAACCGCTGTCTGTCCACGCCAGCCAAATCGCCAATGCCCTACCAGCAAAGTAGCAAACAGCCCCCAGGCCATTATGGACAGCACTGTTTTATGCACCAATTTCTGAGCGAACATATCTTCAAGAAATAAAAAGCCACTGCCCAATGACAGAGTTAACAGGAAGACACCCAGCCAAAGAAATTCAAATAACAGTTTTTCCATGGTCTGCAAAGGCGGCAGCGTTTTCATGGTATGCCGATGAGTTCGGAGTTGATGCTCCTGCCAGGAAAGCAACACCGCCTGACATGCGGCCACCATTAAAACCCCATAAGCCATCACGGACAATAAAATATGAGCCACCATCTCTGGCGCCGGATTCCAGACAATATGTTCTGCTGGCGACCATATCGCCAGGACAATCATCGCTATAGAAATGGGTAGAATAAGAATCAGCAAACTTTCTGAGGGCTTTTTGAGGCTACTGACCAACACCAGCAATGTCACCATCAGGGCGGTTAGAGAGCCCATGGTGAATACACTAAGGTTAATGCCTTCCCCGGAATGAATTGAGCCATAAAGAGATAAGGCGTGAAAGATGACACCGATCGTCGTCAGTAATAGAACCAACCAACGGGGAAAACCGCGACCGGTGGTTCGCAGTCCCTGCCCAACAGAGCCAGCCAGATAGCTACCAAGCGCCCCCATACTGACCAGAAAGCCACTCATTCAATAAGCCTATAATAATTAATTCGAAAAGCACGCCCATCAGGGGCTGATAAAAATCATTGGAAGTTTGTCATATTCCGGAATGGGAAACAAACCTGACTTATACCAATGACGTTTTTAAATTGTGGAACGAGCAAGTTATTTTGGGCGACTGGGCAAGGCGAAGCGACGAGTCATAGCCGTAGCTATGGCGAGGAACTTCAACGCAGATCCAGGTGGTCAAAATAACTGCACAGCCCATAATTTAAAGACAGAATTGGTATTACTATTTAACGCCAAGGCTGTTAATATCCGCGCCGCTCAAGGCCATGCCCTGCTGTGTCCCCCTCCCTTTCTGCCCGGGTCAAGTACTGGCATGTATACTGATATAAATGCAAAACCAAAGTTCTACTCTTCATTATTTAACCGCTGAAGCCAAAGCCCTGCTTCTGCTGTCTTTACCGATCATCATTACCCAGCTGGCCACCAACGGTATGACCTTTGTGGATACCGCCATGGCAGGCCAGGCCAGTGCTGCCGATCTTGCCGCTATCGCCGTTGGCAGCAGCCTATGGCTGCCAGCGAGTTTGCTGCTCCGTGGCACCTTGATGATACTGACACCGGTCACTGCTCATCACAGAGGGGCCAACAATCAAAAAAGCATCTCCACGGATTTGGCACAAACTGTCTGGATTGCTTTGTTGTCTGTGTTGGCACTGGCTTTTTATCTGAACAACGGTGAAACCATCCTCAATTATATGAAGGTGGCACCAGAAGTGGTTCCTACAGCAGTAGGCTATTTGAATGCTTTGGCTTTTGGCCTGCCGGGAATTGCCTTGTTTTATACCCTGAACAGTTTTCTGGAAGGGATGGGTAACACCCGAGCGCCGATGGTGATTTCAGTAGCAGGCTTACTGATTAACATCCCGGTCAACTACGTTCTGATCTATGGCAAATTTGGTTTTCCGGCCATGGGCGCCGTTGGCTGTGGATGGGCAACCAGCCTGGTTTACTGGCTGATGTCACTGCTTATGTTTGCCTATATCCGTTTTCATCATCGCTATGCTCACCTGGTTGACTTCAAACAGATGGTACCAAGCACGGGTAGAATCAAAGAACTGCTTCGCCTCGGCCTGCCCATTGGCATTAGCATTTGCATGTGTGGCAGCATCTTTGCCGTCATTGCTTTACTGATTGGCAAACTGGGCGCCAGTAATATTGCCGCCGCCCAGATTGCCCTGAATTTCTCCAGCATGACGTACATGATTCCCATGAGCCTCTCTTTCGGTATTACCATTCGAGTCGGTTTTTCTCTCGGACAGAAAAACACATGGGAAGCCAAACAGCGGGCAATCAGCGGCGTCATCACAGCAATTGCATTGGCTGGCATCTCAACAGCCTGCATTTTATTGTTCCGTGAATCCATCGTGGATCTTTACACCACCGATCCAGCCATCAAACAAAGCGCCATGTTCCTGCTGATCCTCGCTGCCTCCTACCAAATCAGCGATGCACTTCAGGCCTCCACCAGTGGCGCACTGCGTGGTTATAAAGACACTAATATGCCCATGATTCTTTCCTGCGGCGCCTATTGGGGCATTGCCCTGCCAATGGGCTACATCTTCGCCATGACCGACTGGATCACCCCCGCCCTTGGCACGACAGGCTTTTGGGTTGGCATTATCACCGGCTTATCGCTAGCGGCACTGCTGCTTGCAATTCGCCTGATCAAACTGGTCAACAAACCAATCCCCGTATAACTTTTCTCTACCCACTGACGGCGGGCAACGTATTGCTATATAATGGCATTTATTTTGCGCCGCCAGTCAACGCTGCCGGCATAGATATCTGATCAGGGTAATTCCCAGAATGTTCGAGAACTTAACCGAACGCCTTTCCCGTACGCTAAAAACCGTCACGGGCAAAGCGAAACTGACCGAAGACAATATCAAAGACACCCTGCGCGAAGTGCGCATGGCGCTTCTGGAAGCGGACGTTGCGCTTCCCGTTGTCAAAGAATTTATCAATCGGATCAAAGAGCGGGCAGTTGGCCAGGAAGTTCAAGCCAGCCTCAGCCCTGGTCAGGCCTTTGTTAAGATCGTTCAGAATGAACTGATCGAAGTGATGGGTTCGTCCAACGACGAACTGAACCTTGCCACTCAACCGCCTGCCGTTATTCTGATGGCCGGTTTGCAAGGTGCGGGTAAAACAACATCTGTCGCCAAACTGGGTAAATGGCTCAAAGAACGCCAGAAGAAATCCGTTATGGTGGTCAGTGCCGACGTCTATCGTCCGGCAGCGATCAAACAGCTGGAAACGCTGGCTGAGGAAACAGGGCTTAATTTCTTCCCGTCTTCCATTGACCAAAAGCCTGTCGACATCGTTAACGGTGCGATTCAAGAAGCCAAAATCAAGCACGCCGATGTATTGATTGTGGATACCGCCGGTCGTTTGCATATCGATAACGATATGATGGCGGAAATCCAGCAGCTGCACAACGCAATCAACCCCATCGAAACCCTGTTCGTGGTTGACGCCATGACCGGACAAGACGCGGCCAACACAGCGAAAGCGTTCGGTGACGCCCTGCCACTGACCGGTGTCATTCTGACCAAGGCCGATGGTGATGCCCGTGGTGGTGCCGCCCTATCCGTACGACAGATTACTGGTAAACCCATCAAGTTTATTGGTATGGGTGAAAAGACCGATGCCCTGGAACCGTTCCATCCGGACCGTATCGCATCTCGTATTCTTGGCATGGGCGACATTCTCTCCCTGATCGAAGAAGCCGAGCGCAAACTGGATCGCAGTAAAGCCGATAAACTCGCCAGCAAACTGAAAAAAGGCAAAGGCTTTGACCTGGAAGACTTCCGCGATCAGCTTCAACAAATGAAGAAGATGGGCGGTTTAAGCGGCATGATGGACAAACTGCCTGGCATGGGCGGCATGGCACCACAAATGCAAGGCCAGATGGACAATAAAATCTTTGTTCAGATGGAAGCCATCATCAACTCCATGACCCCTGCGGAACGTGCCAATCCGGACATCATGAACGGCTCCCGGAAAAAACGTATTGCCGGCGGCTCCGGCACACAGATTCAAGACATCAACCGACTCATCAAACAACACAAACAGATGAGCAAAATGATGAAAAAGGTGACTAAAAAAGGCGGCATGAACAAGCTAATGCGCGGCATGTCTTCCATGAAAGGTCAGCTTCCCGGTGGAATGGGCGGCGCGGGTGGCATGATGCCTCCCGGCGGCGGCAAGAAGTTTCCTTTCTAAATATCCGTTAAGCCTGATTTTTTACACGGTAAATCTATTACGCCCTCAAAAACCATCTTCTCTGGCCACACCAGAGAAGATCCCTCTTCAATCATTCAAACTAACAAACTAAGAGTCCGTTTCATTAGCTTTGACCCACTCCATTCATTCTGTGCGAAGTTGAAAGATGACCCCTCCGCACTTCGATACGTCGTCAAGCTCAGTGCGAACAATATTATGCTCTGTTTTTGCAATCAAAACTGTTTCTGATTCGTCTTACTCTTAAGCACCCCAGCATATGAGCACTGATATTCTGGCTCAATGAGCAGAAAATTCGATTTCATATACAGAGGCACTCAATGGAATGAGTATCATAGAAAACGGAGACATTGATGAATCGGATAATGGCGAACAATACTCAGGATCAGACGGCCTTAATTGCCAGCTTTTTAAGAGTTGGTGTGGGGCTGCTATTTGTTATCGGTGGGCTCTCCAAGCTGAGCTTGTTGCTCAACAGCACCACTCATGACGGGATGGTGGCGAACTACATGGGCACAGAAGGCTATATTAACACCCTGTTTCAGGCCTACCTGTTCAGTGATGGTTCGCTACTAACGCCATCAGTATTCCTAAAAACACTCTCAGCCTTTGAACTGGTGTCTGGTTTTTTTCTGATTGTCGGCTTTATGGTTCGCCCTCTGGCGCTATTTTATGGATTCCTGTTATGGAGTTTTGTGGTGGCTCTGCCGGTACACACAGTGCCCGGTGTGGAGGTTGATGTAAAAACCTATACCTCACCGGCGATATTTGTACAGATCCGTGATATCACCCTGTCCGGAATGATGTTTGTGTTATTTAACCTTGGAGCAGGCGTTCGTAGCTGGATAACAAACTATTTCCTCATACGGTTACGATTAGCTGGGAGTCTTTGGGATTATTGCTGCGCTTTTCGCTGGGCGTCACGTTTATTGTGGGTGGTTTCTTTGGAGGTTTCCATGAGGTACCTTCATTTGCCACGGCTCAGTGGCTGCTGGCCGTCATCAGATTGCTTCTTGTGTTTGGCAATCCGGCCCTGGTAAGAGCTGCCGGTGTTGGCGTAGTCGCTGTGATGTTAGTTTATATGTTGCAGAAACTGACTATGGATAAAAGCATCATCGCAAACCTGAACAGTATTAAAAGGGAGTTCGCTCTGGTAGCGGCAGGCATTGCTTTGCTCGTAGCCGGAGGTGGTATGACCTTTACTGCGCAGGATTTATTAACCCGAAGTAAGCGGTATATTTTTCGATAACATCAGGACATTTGCCATGGACAGGGCATTACTTAACCGGCTCTACCGCTACGCCATCGCCCTGACCCGTGATAGTGATGAGGCGTTTGATTTATTGCAACAGTCAGTTGAACGTTATCTTCATCGATCAGACAACCATTTGCGAGAGCCTTCAGCGTATCTGATGCGAACCATACGCAATCAGTTTTTTGATCAGGTTCGGCATCAGCGCATGCATCTGGTGGTTAACGAACAACTTCAGCAGGGCAGCACAGAGCTGGATGATACACCATCTCCTGGTGACCTGCTGATTCACCAGCAAATGGTAGAAGGGTTGATAAGGCTGCTTGACAGCCATGAACAAGAGTTACTCTATCTATGGGCTGTGGAAGAATACACTGCACAGGAAATTGCCAACATGCGCTCACAACCATGGGGAACCATTCTTTCTCAATTACACCGCTTGAAAGAAATTCAGAACACAGCTTGATACAGATACAAGGAGGGCGCTCCATGAGACCTGAAGACAAAATCTCATTACCCAGAGCTCTTAAGGATCATTTTTCTAATCATGAGTTGTCGGAAGACCAGCTGCAGACATTGATCACACGACAATCGTCCATTAAAAATATACCAATGGCCACCCGTCTACAGAAGAAATTCTCGGCATTGCTGCGCTCATTCAAACAACCTTCTATCCTGCTTGCACCTGCGCTTGTACTGATGCTAACCGTTACCATCATTGCGCCGGTGATGATTCGCAACGATCTGACAGAACAGGTTGTTAATGAAGTGGCCTACAACCATAACAAACAGGTGGTCATGGAAGTTCAGTCCAGTCAATTGGAACAGGTGGCTGGCTATCTATCTCAACTGGATTTTCCTTTGATGCCTCGTCAGTAAAATCTGTGGGCAATTTCTGGTTCAGGTAGCTTGCCAAGTGCATGGTATAACGCAATTTCAGC
>NZ_CANMAO010000006.1 GCF_947495845.1 uncultured Endozoicomonas sp.
TTTGCGATTCCGGAATAAGTAAAACTGGCTAGAAGCCTTGGTGCTGTTGACTGGAATCACTTCAGCGGGAATTGCTGAGGAGCGGCAGTCATACCACCAGGTTGTTTTAGATAGATTTTGACCTCTGCTAACGCAGTTTGGCACCCTGCATTAGATAGTTCCTTATCAGATAAGTAATGCATATCTGAGTTGCCTTCAAATCCATAAATCTCAGTTATATCATTTACATCATTTACACCAACTTCGTTCTTAGCCGTAACTTTTTGCTTAGCTAAATGCAAATACTGAGGATTGTTTTGAGAGTATTCATTCGTACAATTATCAGCAAGTGCTGTAGTTATAGAATAATAATCTAGCTGCTCTGGTGCCTCGGCTACTGACCGATTCAAAGTTGAGTTTTCAGAAGCGCTCAGTATGCTTTGTACTTTCAATTTTGATTCCAATCCAGGAATATAAATAACTTTATTACCATTACTGTAATAGCTTGCATTGCCATCACTAAGTAGAGACTCATTACTTATAAGCGTAATTCGAGAAATAAAATCTAGGATATCTGAATCATAAGCAGTCATATCTAACAACTGTATAATTTGTTTCTGACTAGAAATTATATTTTTAACTTCCTCAATGCTTGTGGATGGAGTGATGAATAACGATGGATTGATTAACAATTCCGAATAAGGATTAACTAGACCTTGCTCAACATTAGCATAGGATAGGTTAGAAGCTACTACTGAAGAAAGAAGCATTAACTTAAATGATTTCTGATTCATAAATGTTCACCTTAACATAGGATGCAATTCAGCAATTATTCACGCACTTATAACGTGGTATTTACTTAAGCCCACAAAAGTTCGGCGTAAAAACGTCAGCATTATGGTATCGTCAGCAACATATCACATGTGTTAACCTTTAAAATCTACTCATGCTACCTTCATCTTTACCTACTTCTGATTAACATCATTTAATTGGCATAATTGTTAGTCGTAAATATGCAGTCGTTTTCGGTTTGGGGCGCCACTTCCTATCTCTAGTAGTTATGAGGAAAACTCAAAGATAAGGAGCAGAATAAGGCGAAAAAATGAGTAATGGTGAGCAATGCATAGGTAGACACTCAATCATGAGGTTGAAGGGCTCTTCAACTTACCGACTATCAAAGAAGTCATATAATCAACGCATACTCTACACGACAGTTGAAGTTAATATAGGTCAGGTTTGAGATATGCACAAAGTATTTTTCAACACGACTGTCCGGTTAAGCACAAACCAGCTCCAGATTCCGCGATAAATTGGCTTAAATTCTATCTGGCGGGTCAAGTAAAGAACCCACGTCCTTAGAACTTGGTTTTGCCTGAGCCTCCTAAAATGGGGCTGTATGCCACCGCCCCCACCACAGTCGAGGCACAGGACACAGCAACACATGCCTCATTAGTGCTTGATGGTTTTGATAAAGCGTATTATTCAAACTGCCGTAAGACAGCATCTACTATTGCAGATATTGCAGAGGCTCCGATAGACTGAAAACAAATCAGCAAAAGGAACACACCTATGGATACACAAACCCTGAGCTATCTGAAGCAAAATGCGGCCAAGTTGGATGTAGATGATGGTCCTTTGCGAAATACCCCGCATGGCTTGCCGGTTCACCGGGTTTATTCAGAGCAGGAAGTGCAAATGCGCGATGAGTAAACCGGTCATCGTTGATATCACTGAAACGGCACGCTTCCTCATGCCTCTACCCTAAGCCCGACGCCTGCCTGGCACACAATGATATTGTTATCGGTTATGCGCTATGAAGTGAGTTTCTACATCCATGCTTTTGTGGAGAATTCTCACAATCTGTATTTGATTCTTACCAGATTGCCTAAAATAAACCATGTGACTACCTTGAGGGAATTTTAGATAACCTTCTCTGATTTCGTTACAGGATTTACCAAGACTGGGTCGCCCAGACAATAAAATAAATGTGTCGTTAAATTGTTTTAGGTAAAGATTCCTTTGCTCTCGTCCCCAACGTTTCATTGTGAACATTGCAATTTCTTTCAAGTCTGCCTTGGCTTTTTGGGTTAAGGCAAAAGACTTCATTGTTTATGGTCACTATCGAGCTCGTTAATAAAGGTATCGTAGTCATACTCAGCAAGGCCGCTATTTTCGCCTTCGATAAGCAAATTTCTGAGGGTATTTAGTTTCGTTTCTTTACTTTCCAGTAAACGCAGAGCTGCACGAATAACTTCACTGGCAGAGCCATAACGGCCGCTTTCAACTTGGTTGAAAATAAACGAATCAAAGTGTTCACCCAAGGTTACACTGGTGTTTTTAGCCATATTAGATACCTCCCTAATTATCATTGAGTACCAATATATACCTAATATTGGTACATATTATTCGCAAGTCAAGTCGGTGTCGGCGCTTAATAAAATCTCGTTCTTCCGCTGCGCTTCATCGGTTCTCTTTATCTGCTGAAAGCATTGAGGCATTCAAGCAAACTCTCATCCAGTTGCTGAATTCAGATTACGACACGAAACCTGTCATAATCGACAGAACGACCTATCATCAGATCCTAAGCTAATGGGCACCGTACCAACATGATCACTCGGAGTGAACTGAAGAAAAAAGCACTGCGCCCCTGGACTTCCGGGGCTTTTCTGCAAAGTGTTCTGACCGGTGACCAGCTGTTCCCACTGGAAGTCACCTTCCGTAAGCCTGCCGGTAAAGTGTTGAGCCAGGATTACCTCAAAGTTCGGGACTGGATCACTCAGTTGAACAGTCACAGTAAGGCCGCCACTGGTAGCGGCTACCGTCTCGAATTTCGCACCATCAATCACAAGATGCTGGGTAGCCAGCGCATTCCAGAAAAAATCTTCTTTGATACTCGTGATGACTGGCTGAGTTTTATTGGCAAGCGGAAAGACTTCCGCCAGTTTGATGAACTGATCGGCACTCTACGGCGACAATTGCCGGAACTATTACCCTGGCTACAAAAGAAGCCTCTGAAAGCTTTGGAGCAACTGGAAAACTGGCCTCGGCTACTCAAGGTTTGCCACTATTTTCGCCTTAATCCAACACCGGATCGATATATACGACAACTGGATATTAAGGGCGTGGACAGTAAATTTATCGAGAACAACAAGGGTATTCTGTCGGAACTATTGAGTCAGATTCTTGAGCCGGAGGACTTTGACGGCACCATTACCGGTCTCGCTGAAAATGGTTTCGAACGGCGCTTCGGCCTGAAATATGATGAACCGCTGATCCGTTATCGGCTTCTGGACAGCACCGAACCCGTGACGGATATCACCGTCCCTCTGTCTCAATTTATAGACACCGGCGTCAGCACGGTTTTTATTACCGAAAACAAGGTGAACGGACTGGCGTTTCCTCCGGTAGCTGACGCCATGGTGATTTTCGGTCTGGGCTACGGTATCCGGTCACTGTCTTCCATCCACTGGCTAAAACAGAAAAACATGATCTACTGGGGTGATATCGATACCCACGGCTTTGCAATTCTCTCCCGGTTGCGTCAGCATTTTCCTGAAACCCGCGCCCTTTTAATGGATCAAAGTACTCTGCTCCAACATCAGCATCTCTGCGTCGAAGAGCCGGAAGACAAACGTTTTCTGGGCGAACTTGCTCACCTGACCAGTGATGAACAACAGCTGTTTGCTGAATTGAAAAGCAATCTACACGGTAAAAATCTCAGGCTGGAACAGGAAAGGATTGGTTTTGGCTGGCTGATGGAGGCGTTATCAATCTGAACATTAGCTCAACAGCTCAAATTATGATTTTAGGGGGCTAAAAAGCCCTATTATTCTGCCTTATGACCTCCCTACTGCCCATTTCGGGGTCGCCGTAGGTAAGTACCCAAAATTTTTTGATGCGTGTGATTATTTGATGCGAGAAGCATCACTTAATGTGCGAGAAATCCATTGATTGATGCTTTGTCCGCTCACCTGAGCAGCTGTTGCAATAGTTGCATGCAATTCTGGCGGTATACGTAACATGAGCTTGCCTGAATATGGTTTCTGTGGCTCTTTACCAATGGCTATGCAAGCTTCAAGATAATCCTCGACTGCTTCATGAAAAGCATCCTTAAGTTCGGCTACTGACTCACCATGAAAGCCAACCCTATCCTTAATGCCTGCAATATGACCAATAAAACACTCATCGTCATCGCTGTATTCAATACTTGCTGCGTAACCTTTATAAGTCATTGTATTCATGGTTTGATTCCAATCCTGATTAGGAAATCTCGTGCATCTTTCACCTGATACGGCTTTGCCTCTTTCTCTGGATGAGGTCTATGAAAAGTTCCAATTTCCCCACCTTTATGGAACCTCACACGCGATCCGCGCCCTTCGATAACTTCAGCTCCAACGGCAATGAAGAGAGCTTCTATGGCTTTCCACTCCAACTGCTTTGGCGTTGGATCTTTATATATCGCGATGAGCGTTTTTCGGTGTCTGGCATTCATGCATGACAGTATAGATTATAGTATCATTATCTGATATCAACGTTTTAATGTTCTATAAGACATAAGTACATAACACTGTGATAATAAGACAGACAAGGCACCATTAACGATCTTGCAGAGAGAGCCCGAAATGGATGACGTTATTCTTAACAAGCACACTATTATTGGTCGCAGCCTTAAGCGTGTGGCCGAAGAATACCATGGTAAAGAAGGTACGATTGCCACAGACTTTGCCCAGCAGGATTCAGTTATTCTGAATATCCAACGGGTGTGTCAGGCAGTTCAGGATATTGCTAACCGTGTCATCCGTTTAAAACAGCTGGGAGTCCCAAAAAGTGCTCGTGAGTCTTTTTCCTTACTGGCTGACTCAAAAACCATCCCACCTGAACTGGCAGAAACGCTGACGAAGATGGTTGGGTTCAGAAATATTGCCGTGCATGAGTATCAAAAATTGAATATCGATATTCTACGCGCGGTGATTGACAAGCATTTGTCTGAGCTAAAGAAGTTTGCAGATCTGATGCTAGTGCTTGAGTAATTTGAACACTATATATAAATATCATCCATAGACAGTTTCAGCTTGATGCTATCGAGCACAACCTGATCACCGGAACCATAAGTTGCTACCACTTCAAAACGGCCGTTATGCCACATCCGTTTTTCTATAATCGGACGATCAGGGTCAACCACCAAATATTCTCCGTCAGTGGATTTTAGAATGTGTCCATATTCCGCCGACTTATATACCCGATCGGTCAATTCTGTGCTTTCAGAGAGCACCTCGACCAACACAGTTGCGGACTCACACATATCCTTATATCGCCGATTTTCCTCACAGGAAACCATCACATCCGGGTAACGAAATGACTTCACAAATGCCGACTCCACCTTGAGTCTGACATCAGATGCAAAGACATCACAGGGCTTTCCCACTAAATGATTCCCCATAAGGCGGGCTATATTGGTGATTATCTTACCGTGCTGGATAGTCCCACCATCCATTGGGATCAAATAGCCTTCTATGTACTCATTTCGAGAGCCTAATGATGCTCTTTCATGAACCAAGTAAGCATCAAGGCTGATTTGGTGAGACATGCTACAACCTGCCGAGTATTTTCTCGTTTATACGAATGCAATCAGGGTAGTTATAGAATCAGCTCTAAGCAATGACTGTTATGGGCTATCCCACACGATAGCTACCTGTTCCGTCTTCTCAAAGACATCATGCCGGTTCATTCACCGCATAATCCCTTTCAATAAACTTCAGATGCGTTTCTATTGCTGCAATCTTACGCTGATTAGCATCAGTCATCGTCCATTGCTTTCGAGCTCGAAGTTCTTCCTGCAGCTTTTTCATTTCGGCTTGCGCAATAATCAGGCGAACTTTCATAGAAGGTATACGGCAGTAGTCTACGAATCCTGAATCAAGAGAAGGAACCTGTTTCCAATCGAACTGAGTCATCGTCATTATACGGCAGCTGTAGATTATACGATGATACTACAACTTGATGATTCGCTCCCCCTCACCCCCTGATTATTGACTCAAAGTTCGGATTAGATCTGTGAAATACTGAGCACAACGATTTTTCAACGCAATATACCCATCGCCTTTCAAGATGCTACGTTGTTGTCAGCGTTCGCTCACCCCGATCACCTACTACTTGTAGGCTCACGGGGCTTCGCTCACTTGTCGCCTAGTAGCATCTTGAAATCCAATGGGTATACACCATACAGAACAGATGTATTTGACAATTAAAAACACCAATGATTTTCTAAAATCAGGTGACAAATCAGGAACTGCGCAATGGATATGCGACACACCCTCGGTTTACTTCTGTTTTTCTCTAGCCTCTATCTATCATCCGCGGCGGCACAAGGTCCTCTTGAACCCGTAACCCTGCCTGGCCAATGCTTGCAGGCCGGTGCTTTCAAGCCGAAGGAACAAACCGATACGCTGCCAAAATGGCTATTGCAATGGCATCGGGCCAGAAGAGGTTACATCGTCACTTTGACCAATTGCGATCAACATCGTCAGCAAGAATGGATAAACGATGATGGATCATTGACTGGCATGGAAGGCGAGCTGGCGGCCTTGCCCTTCAAACAACACGTCATACCTGTGATCAAAAAAGGTCGAACACTGATTAAAACGTTTCCCATTCAATGGCTACAGGGACGTCTGGTTTATAAAGGCCGGGATGGCCAGACCCGGTGCCTGATTCCCAAAAATCGCTTTCACTTCGAGCACGCTTTATTGGAAGACTGTCTCCAGTCTCCCGATTTGCGCGAAAAAAGTCATTGGTATTATGCCATGCCACCAGCACCTGGCGAGGAAGGAAAGATTGGGCTTGCAGGTATTGATTCGGATCAGGATGGGGTGCGGGATGATGTTCAGCGGTTTATTGCTTCAACCTTTCAGGATGAGCCAACTGAGAAAATGATGCCTGTCAGTAAAATGGTTATGGTCAGACAGGAACAACTGATTCATGCCTATGACAAACAAAAAGTACTGGCTCTTCTTCCTCAAACGCTGGCATCACAATATTGCTTTTTTCATCATACTCAAGATGATTTTTCAAAATATCGTGTGCTGTATAAGCGGGTAGAGGCAAAGCTATACAACACTTATGACAGGCTTCAAGCAAGAAACAAAATCAATAGCTACTACGGAGGAATGATCGTCGAAGACCCGGGAGACTATGAAAAATACTGTAATCAAGAACCTGTCAATACTCCATAATTTGAGGATAGATGATGAAACGATTAATTATTGTTCTTTGCTTATGTTTCTCTCATCCTCTTTACGCGGCAGAGTGTTCTGGCAACGCTCCTAATCTTTCAATTTATTTTGGAAATGGTATGTTCAACAACCTTGATGACTCCAATTCATCAAGGCTCATGATAAAGTATTTAACTGCACGACAGTTGCCTGAATACCGCTTGTCTTATAAAGTTGCAATCAACCATAATGAAAACCCTTTCGACCAGCTGCTCGAAGTGTCCCGGCAAAAAGCACTGCAAGATTATGGCGTTATCCTGCTCTGGCTGGCCGGTATCGAAGCGGCTCCAGATTGGTTCAGAGAAGCCCTTTCAGAAGTAGCCATCTTATATCAGTCCTTCAGCTATATTCTTGACAGAGACCTGCAAACACACGTCAGGCAATACATACAAGATATTGAACAGTGTCGTAAAGTGCTTTTGGTTGCTCACTCTCAAGGTAACTTCTATGGCAATGAAGCATGGCAACGGGTTTATAAAAGCTCTATCAACAGCCTGCCCTTTAGCCAATTAAAAGTCATGGGAATGGTATCGGTCGCAACCCCTGCCAGCTTTGTAGGAGCACCGCTCGATTACGAAGGAGATCAGCAAAAAATAACCCGTTATCTGACTCTGAATGATGATCTTGTTATCAATGTGATTCGCAGCGCCATTATCAACCCACTGCCAGGTAACCTTGCAAACAGTAACGAAAGCAGTGACTGGAAAAATCACAGCTTTGTCGACACCTATGCCAGCGGCAACCCCAGCCAACAGGTTTTGACGAACTTTATACGATCAGTCGCGTTTAATCTTGAAAGCCTGCCTCTAAATCGGACAACACTCGATTCTTCAGCATTGGCTTCGGCCGGCTACGACCACGCCATTGGTATGCTGGAAATTGAGTTTACCCGCAGCGGGAGCGTGTACCGTTATTACGATGTGCCAGAGACCGTTTACAACAACCTGATCAGCGCAGCCTCCGCCGGCGGGTATTATAACCAGGCTATTCGCGGACAGTACCCATCTCGAAGGCTGTTCTGATGCCTGATGGCAGCTCCGTAGATCGTTAACCCCATGGGGGTTGGCGACAGAAAAACCCGAGTGGAGCATCAGCAATCCCGTTGGGATTACCGACGGGAGGCTGTTATTCTCAGTTTACCCAGCCTTCACCGGCTCAAACAACACGTTCAAATCGTCCGCTGTGATGGACGGTTTTTTCTTACCTGCATTGTCGCCATAAAGGGAATCGGCGATGGCTTTTTTCTTCTCCTTTAATTGCTGGATTTTTTCTTCCACCGTATCCTCGGTCACCAGCTTATAAACAAACACTGGCTTGTCCTGGCCAATACGATGGGCACGATCACTGGCCTGATCTTCTGCCGCCGGGTTCCACCACGGATCGTAGTGAATGACGGTATCAGCGGCGGTGAGGTTCAAACCAGTGCCGCCGGCTTTCAGGCTGATCAGGAAGACGGGCACATCGCCGTTCTGGAAGTCCTCCACCGGCTGTTTCCGATTGCGGGTTTGGCCGGTGAGTTTCACCCAGGGGATGCCCGTCGCTTTTAATTTGTCTTCGATCAGCGACAACATAGTGGTGAACTGGGAAAAAATCAGAATCTTACGACCTTCTTCCACCATGGGTTCTACCAACTCCATCAATAGGGTCAGCTTGGCAGAGTCCTTCACGGAAGCGGCCTGCTCCAGTTTGACTAAGGAAGGATCGCAACAAGCCTGACGCATTTTCAGCAGCGCATCGAGAATCACAATCTGAGAACGGGCCAAGCCTTTTTTCTCGATCTCGCTTTTTACTTTGGCTTCCATGCTGGCGCGAATGGTTTCGTAAAGATCGCGCTGTTGACCGTGAAGTTCGGTGGCACGAATAATTTCGGTTTTTGCCGGCAGTTCTTTGGCTACCAAATCTTTGGTGCGGCGTAACATAAACGGTGCTACCCGTTTTTGCAGTTTCTTCGCCTGGTCTGTATTCCCCTGTCGTTCAATGGGCGTGCGATAAAAACGGGTAAATTGATCATGGGCACCTAAAAAGCCCGGCATCAGAAAATCAAACAGCGACCACAGTTCACCCAGATGGTTTTCCATGGGCGTGCCGGTCAAACAGAGTTTGTGTTCCGCCTGCAAGCAACGAACCGCTTTGGCTGATTTGGCTTTCGGGTTTTTCACGGCCTGGGCTTCATCTAAAACCAACAGGTGAAAGTTGATTTTCGACAGCTGTTCAAAATCCCGCTGAATCACCCCGTAACTGGTGAGCACCAGGTCGGAGTTGGCAATTTCTTCAGCATCACGACTGCTGCCGTGGTGAATATGCACTTTTAAATCTGGCGTGAAACGTGCCGCCTCGTTGCTCCAGTTGTGCAGTAAACTGGTGGGGCAAACCACCAGCGTCGGCGCAGCTGTTTCTTTGCGGCTTTTAAGCCGCTGTTTTTCCAACTGGATATGAGCCAGCGTCTGCAGGGTTTTACCAAGACCCATGTCGTCTGCCAAAATGCCGTTCAAACCGTATTCCCGCAGGAACTGCAGCCAGGAAAGACCGTGCATTTGGTAATCCCGCATATCCGCTTGCAGGGTTTTCGCCGGTTTAACGGACTTCAGTCGTTTAAACTGTTTCAGCTTTTTGCCAATGGCCAATAGTTTTTCGCCACCGGACCAGGGCAGCCCCAACTTGTCGTACAGTTCCTGCCAGATTTCTGCGTGGTAGTTTTGGAGCTGATATTCATTAAGTGGACGATCGCCGAACAACTCCAGCAACGTGCCCGCAATCAACCCTAAACGGCCGGCCGGCAGTTGCATAAACTTTCCGCCGGGTAATGCCACAGGCACCAGCCTGTTTTCATCCATGGCTTTCAGTTCATCCACCGGTGGCAATTGATGGATTTGCCGCGCCAGCAACGGCAGCAAATCAACAGGCTGCCCATCAATGGTGATGCCCAAGCGCAGGTTAAACCAGTTGTTCTTACCTGTTTCGTCGGACTCATCCAGCTCTGCGTACCAGTCGTCATCGCTGATGGGTTCGAACTGAAATGGGAAATTGTCGTCTATGGTGATCGTCCAGCCATGCTCTTCCAACTCTGGAAGGCTGTTGGTCATAAAACGCAGCCAGCGATTACGGTACTCGCTACCGGAACCGGGCATCCCCATCACGAGATCGTACACATCCAGATCCGCAATCTGATGCACCTTCTCCATATGGCTGATATGAGCCGGCTCGATGCTTTCTGGCAACATTTCAAGGTCGGCATTTTCTGCACCGGTTTGTCGGGGAATCACCTGATGATTGTTAGTATCACTGAGCGGCTTCAGGGTCTGTTCATGGCTACCAAAAGGCACTACCTGACCATCGTAGTCAAAACTTACACGACCACGAGCCAACACTTCATCGGCTTTTTTGCCCATGGGAATACTATCGAGGCGCAGCAAGGGTTTGGGCATTACATTGAGCACAGCGACTTTTTCAGGCAGAGCCACGGTCTGCTTTTTCGATTGCTTGCCACCTTTGCCAATGCTTTTCACACTTTTGAAAATCGTCGTCAATGCTTTGGAGGTTTCTTCAACCCCGGCTTCATCGAGCGGTGGTGCCTTTAATAAAACAGACAGCAATTCGATATCGGGCAGGCCGGTCAGATCACCGCAATGGAACGACGCGTGATGACGCTGCAAATAGTAAGGCGGCTCCGATGGAATCAACATCAGAGGATGCCCGCTGCCTGCCGCGACCAGTTGCGGAAACTGCAAACCCTGTTCATCCAGCTGCCAGCGAATTTCACCTTTTATCGCAGACTGATGCTCCAGGGGGAGTTTCAATTCACGGTCCACCACGCAACGGCCAGTGGCCATGACCTTTTCCAGCAGCTCATGACCATCTTCACCGTTCAGGGTGATCTTGCCCTTATAGACATCCAGCTTCTTATTAATGTAGGCCAGGCGCAATATACGACGATCGTTTTCCGCCATGCTGGCCGGCCAGTTACCGTTGTGCAAACAGTTATAAGCACCACCGTATGTCGAGGGTTTGCCGTAGCCACCGTTTTTCAAATAACGGGACAGGCAAATTTGTACGACCATACCGCCGTGATAACTGTTTTCCTCCAACACATAAAGCACGATATTGGTATTGCTGCTGTTTGCGGCCTCGCTCTTTTCTTTCACTTCCAGCGCATTGGCTGCGTTTTTTAAACTGCTCAACCACCGGTTGCGCTGTTGCTCCAGCTCACGGGAGCGAATGGCTGACTGATGTTCAGAGGGAACCTGAGGTGCTTTTGCCGCTGGCACATCCAACACCTCACCAATGATGGCATCAATATCCACCGGCAGCTTATTACCGTATTGCTGCTTCAGCATTTTTTTCAGTTCATCGAGTTGTGAAATGCTGACTTCTGAAGGCCCCGCATCCACAGGGCTAGCATCCTCTTCCATCATTTTATTGAGGCGATTGGCACCGTACCGCTTCTCCCCCGCCAGCAGCAGAGCCAGGGCATGTTTGCAGTTATGGCCAACCGGGCAACTGCACTCACCGATGATCGGCTCATCACTGGAAAAGTAATTAAGGAAGACATCCACTTCATAGATCTTTCGCCCACTGCCACGAACTTCGCCGTATAAAACATCGGAATCGCTATCCAGCTCAACAGAATTGACTTTGTTCTTGCGAAAATACTCACGCCCCCGCTGCAGGGTAGTGTGCGAAAAAATCTGACTCAGGTTAACTTTCAAATCGGACATGAAGTGGTCGCTGCCGGTGATAGGCTCAGGGATTGGTGGACAGGGGCAAATGATAAGCTGCCCACATTAATACAATCCTATGTATCGGACAACAAGCAGGCAAGGTAGGTTCAATAAACGATTGCGAAAAGGTCGATCTATTACACTCTGAGTTTTAATCCAGGCTCAATCAGACGACGAACGCCCTGCATTTTTATCTTCACCGGAGTCAGCTTTGGCAATATGGTCGTTCAGCCATTTAAATTGAGACTGTAGCTCTAATGCTGCTTCAGATCGCCCTTTCAGCTTCGATAACTCTAGCTCCAAAAGCCGGATGGCATCCTCCTTCGCAGAAACATTAGCCTGCAAATCAACAACTTGCGCATCCCGCTTAGCAAGCAGTTGTTCAAGACGTTTGATTTCTTTTTCCAGAAGCTCTTCCACTTCCTGACGATCAGCCTCAATCTGCACCACGCGCTCCTCTGCCAAAGCCACGCGTTGAGCGGCGACTTTACTGGCTTCAGCCCACATAAGCTCACCGGAACGCGTAATCGTTTGCTTCACGTCTTCCGGTATATCGATGATGGCTAATGAATGGCTGGACTGCCTGTCCCTCCACTCCCTAAAGTGTGGGCCGATATCCGAAAAGCTGCCCACCGAGCCCAGCTCATTTCGCACCTTTTTATAAGTGGGTTTCTCACCTCGCACCAGTATTGCCTCGGCCGCGGCAAACACCGTATCTTTTTTTACTGTCATATGCCTCCTTGCTGTAGGGTTTGTAAAACGCTACGTACACTACAATCCTGTTTTTTGGTTCGTGCCTGAGCTTTCTGCTCATTTATCGTTGTGATTTTTTAAATCGATCATAACCTGCAGATTCAAACAACTTATCAACAGGATATGCACGACTTATTTATGCACACTAAAACTTATTCACAGGCATTGCAACCCTTTGGGCGGCTGGCTGCTTAAAAAACCTAACCCATTGTATTGCAATGATTATACGAACAAGATTCGCATAGCTGTCTCGGGAAGGCAGGTATTTTACCGTGGTCTTATATGGGTAATTGACTGGAAAAGACAGCAGAAAACAGAGTTATCCACAGAATGACAGCAGGAGAAATAGAGGATTGGAGGATCAGGCAGGCGACAGAAAAAGATGTTAAATACGGTTATTCACACCTTTCATTGCTTCAGGTTTGAGGTTGTTTTTTTTACGTTATGTTTACAAGAAAATCAGCACTGGTGATTGATGGGGCTGTTGAGTTTTTCCATTGTCGAAAACGCTTCCTTGCATCGTGGGGCGCACCACATACGACTCCGGTTTTCTTTTCACCGGGCACTGAACGCCAGATGCAAATGCTCAATGATACGTTGGTCACGGGTAATCAACGGGCTATCGCAAAAAATGGTGTCTGCTGCAATCAACCGGTCAAAAGCGTCCCTCGTCCAGTGAGTACCGATAGCGGATTGAACCAGGCCGGCTGTTGGCGTTTTTTAGCAAATCATCCCCACATCACCATACAAATCAGCCACTATCTCCGCAGGTGTGTAGGCAATCCGACCAATCTCATATAAATATTGAAGCTCCAGCCTTGCCAGCTCAGGCAAAACAATATCATGCTGCTCAAGCTGTTCCTCAGCCAGCGGAGAAATCTTGCTCAAATCCCCACTGTGGAGAAAGAACGCAATATGCGAATCAATCAAAACCATTGCCCGATAACAATAATGTGCCACCTTATGTGTACACAATATATTCAAGTAAGAAAGCAGGCTCAATTATGCATATGTTCGGAATCAGAGACTTGCGGGAACGCAGCGGCGAGCTGACTAAAGCAGCAGAATCCGGTCATTTATGTGTATTTACGAAAAGAGACAGACCATTTATGGTGGGTATCCCCTTCAGTGAAACCCTATTGAAAGAAGGAGTCCACACTAACCTTGCAACCCACCTTTATGAACAGGGTATTCTGTCACCGGCAAAAGCTGCTCGACTGGCACAATGCAGTCTTGAGGAATTTATCCAAAAACTTGGCCACCTCGGCATAACGCTGATCGATTACGATACAGAGGAATTAGACGAGGAATTAAGCAACCTTGGTTAGCCACAGCAAGCCGCTTATTATTGCCGACAGCAGCCCACTCATTGCCTTGGCGCTGCTCAATCTACTGCCTGAATTGAACAGTCTGGCCAGTAAAATACTCTTACCAATTGCCGTAGAGAGAGTGCACACAAAATCTGTCCCTTCCCGGCGCACAGAGGATCAAACAGGCTATCAGCACCCAGCTATTGACAGTAACCCAGGATATAGATTTACACCAATCACCAGAACTTGGCACTATTTCAGCACTGATAGATCCAGGAGAAGCACAGGCAATCGCGGTAGCCCAAATGCAACAGGGTTTGCTGCTTATAGATGATAAAGCGGGCAGACGATGCGCCAAAAGCATGGGCATTCCCATTACTGGCAGTCTTGGTGTTATGTTAAAGCTAAAGCAGAACGGCAGAGTATCTGCCCTGAGGCCGTTATTAGAGAAGTAGAGCCGACACGGTTACCGTTATTCATCACCTCTATTGGATCAAATACTTAAAATAGCAAATGAACATAATTGAAACGTTGAATCTTGCCCCCAGGAATGAATTATTCGATTCTAAATGGCCAACTACTTACGACAGAGATCATACAAAATGAAAAACCTGACACCATTTTTTCGAGCTCAATGTTGGTTAGCATTGACACAAATAAGTTCAGAGTATTTTTCAATAGCATCAAAATCACGATCTTTGTGTAAGAGAGGAAGTGCATGATGAATAGCGGTGACCGCAATGAGACAATCCACACTTTTTCGAATAGTCACGCCTTTCTTTCTGGCATTTCTATACAACATGGCAGAATCCATATATAGCTGATCTGATATCGAATAACTGGCAAGTGAAGAAAGGTAATTTTGCGTTTTTTTACATGCCTTGTCATCCCGTATACCCTGAAGTACCTCCATCAGTATGACTGGACAGGTGCCCACCCGACCTTCTTGCAACAACCTCATAAGATAGTTCACCTGTGGATTGTCGATGTCATTGAAAAAATCAACCCAAACACTGGTATCAACCATAATATCCATTCAGCGGGTTTCTCTCATATCATCAAGGTTTCCCTGCCAGGCGATCTTGCCTTTTAATGACAGAATCTGCTTTTGCTTTTCCCGGCGCACCAACTCCTGTAAGGCATAGTTCACCAGTTCACGTCGCGAGCCAAGACCAGAAAGCTCAAGGGCTTCACTCATCAAATCCTGATCAATCACGATGTTGGTTCTTACGCTGGAGGACACGAATACACCTTATTTAAAGATTTTGGTGTATCTATAGTAGTATGCCGAAAAACAACAATCAATTATTAGTCTCTTCAGAACTATTCCGCTTTACGACATCACAAGAAGTAGACAAGACTGAAAAGAGCAGTGGCACCACTTCGCTCGGAATACTTGAACATGGGAATATAGTTGCCATTCATGATAATGCACAATTGAATTGACAACTTGTTGACAGAGCTGGCAGAACCCGCGTGCACCTTAGTGTCATAAAAATCTAGGCTCATTATGGGTTTCTGGGAGGTGACACAAAACAGCCAAATAGCACCGTCATTCATCCTTGATTTTGCTGAGCTTCAGGCCGGTTTTGAGGTAAAAAAGTAACTCAATTCTGGCACCTCCCAGAAACACATAAAGAGCCATAACCAAATGACTTTATGGACAGCCCTTGTTGACGAGCGTATTTGGTTTGAGAAAGTCCAGATTGTTCCCACTGTTCAATATGCTGGAACCAGAATTGACGTTTATCGGACATGTTGCCTCCTGGAAATTGAGAGGCTTCAGTATCCAGTTTGGTGCTCAGGCTGGGTAGATGTAGTTGGGCTGGCGCTTACGGGATGTTAATAAACGCATGGGCAGATTCATGATGAATGGGATTCTACTTGCTCATGGCTATCCTGTTATCAATGTGCCCGCAGCCCGCCAGAAGGAGTTTAATCAACTCATGCTTGAGTTTTATGCAACTGGCGACATGCACGAAATGAATGCTTTTCTGAGGTCATGTTTACATCTAAAAATTGTCGAGAACTTCCAATTTAATGGCTAGCGATCGTAGGTGCTTAATGTCTGATCTCAGAAGTTATGCTCAAGCTTGCTGTTTTGAAGAAGCATGGAGATCACGAAATTCTCTGGCAACTTTTAAATGGTTGGAAGTAACGCAGTTCTCTAGCTGAGCGACTCTGTATTCTTGCTGAGAGAGCTTTCGGCTTAGTTGTTTTACAGCCATTTTCGTCAGTTTGGGGTTTGACTCATGCTCTTTAAAATCAGAATTTTCCTCTTCTTTTACAGGCCCATTGTCGGAACCAATTTTGGTTTTTTTTGTACGAAGTTTTTTATTGGTCGCACCGCTTGTGCTGATACTGAGTACAACCCCGATAGCAATATAGGCGAGCATGGCGCGAGAGGTTGAGGTGAAATAAGCAATACCCGCAGCACTCAGCCGAACAGCCAAAACATCCAGATGGAACCGGTTGGCAATATAACTGCATACACCCATGATGGCCGGGCTTGCTTCGCCTTCCTTTTGCTGGGTAAAGATCTTTTTCAGCCGGCTCATTGTCGATTCCTCCACCCTGGCACTTCCGTATCCAGAATGCGTTCCAGTACATGCACTCGTTCTTCCATGACTTCTACACGATGAACTGTCGATTCAAATAATTCCTGCGACTCCTCGTCCAGCTGCCTTGCCTGACGAAGCTGTGTCAGGTAATGAAAGATTAGCCATGGCAGAAAAAGAAATAAAATGAGAATCGCACTCAGGGGAACAATGTCGTCTATGACATATTCCATAGCTCTTGTAACTCCTTTGCCAGATCACTAAAAAGATAGGATCTTGTTTTTATACTTATTGTTGCTCAGATAGTGTTGTTCAAACTACCTTATCTTCAGGCTCTTTGGAAATAGAAGCCTTAAGAGAAGCGAGCTCTTTCTCAACTGCGCTGCTAATTTCAAGGTTCTGGAACTCAGCTTCCAGATCTTGGGTGGTATTTCCCAGGCCTTCGGCCTCCAGTTGGCTATCTAATGCATCAAGATCCCTTTCCATCTCTTCAAACCGGGCTTCCTGTCGTAGCCGGGTTTTCTCCCGGGTACTTTCGCGCATTTTTAACCGGTTCTGACTCACCTGCTTCCGTATGCGTAATGATTCAAGACGCTTACGAGCTTCTTTCATGGCATTTTGAAGGCGCTGGATATCTTCATCGTGGCGGCCAAGTTGTTGCTCCATCTCTTCCAGGTACTGTTCTTTTTCCTGAGACTCGGTGAGTAGCTGTTGCTTTTCCGATAGAGCGTGCCGGGCCAGATCTTCCCGGTTATGTTCCAGAGCCAGTTTGGCCTTTGTCGTCCAGTCTTCTATTTGCATCTGCTTGTTAGACAGTTGACGTTCAATGTCTTTCTTATCAGCGATCAGGCTTGCGGCATCCAGCCTTACCTCTACGAGGGTTTCTTCCATCTCCTGAAGCATGAGGCGAGCCATCTTTTCCGGGTCTTCCGCTTTATCCAGCAGGGTGGTGATGTTGGCATTCAGAATGTCACTGAGGCGTGAAAAAATACTCATGGCTACGCTCCCTGACTCATATTGCTGTTCAAATAATTAATAATGAGATTGTCGCTTTTCTTTCTATTGTTCTGATTTTTCTGAACCGTTTCTTTCAATGGCTGTTGTTGAAATAGCTGTTCATTGATTAATTGATGATGCCTGGCCAGATCTGCTGGCAGCTCTTTTTCCAGTTCACTCTCAATATCCTGCATGGCTTGTATTTGTATGTCTTTCATCGCATCGTCAGAAACGCTATCCCATGCCAGAGGCTGCTCATTTGCCATGGCTGATGCGCCAAGCAGAGACAGTGAGACGATAACAGATTGGAGTATTGCTTTCATGTTTTGAAGTCCTTTCAGGTAATTCTTTCCATAAAGATAAGTCATAAACTGTGCCAAGGTTCTGGAACACTTTAACGTGCTGTTTATTAAGGAATTATTAAGTTTCTGTAAAAATGCATGATTTTTGATCATGGTTTTAGCCGCCATTTTATGGTCAGATAAACCAATTAATGGTTTCAAAATATAAGAACAATGCCTTACACACAGTTTTCCAGGAAGAAGACATTGATCGGCTCATCGTCTGCGTTTCTTGAGATGCTTGAGTCTATTTCCCGATATGCTCACCACCAGAGACCGGTACTGGTAATGGGAGAGCGTGGTACTGGAAAAGAAGAAGTCGCAAGTCGTTTGCATTACCTGTCTCCACGATGGCAACAAAGCCTGGTAAAACTAAACTGTGCTGCTTTTAATGATGAGCTATTGGATTCAGAGTTGTTTGGGCATGAGGCTGGCTCGTTTACTGGCGCTAAACAAACGCGGACAGGTTTGTTTGAAGAGGCTGATGGCGGAACCCTTTTTTTAGACGAGCTGGCAACCATGGGACCCCGACTGCAGGAAAAATTACTCAGGGTTGTGGAGTATGGTGAGTTTTACCGGGTTGGTAGTTCCAAGCCTGTACAAGTGGATGTGCGAGTTGTGGCAGCAACCAATGAAAACCTGAAGGTGCTTTCTGAACGTGGAGAGTTCAGGAAAGATCTTCTGGACCGGCTGGCCTTTGATGTCATTGCTATACCACCGTTGAGAGTAAGAAAGGAAGATATTCTATTATTGTCTACTCACTTCGCAGTGCGAATTTCCCAGGAATTAGCTGATATTGAAAACGACGGTGGTTTTGTTGGTTTTTCGGATGCAGCTATCGATATACTGCAGAACTATCAATGGCCTGGAAATGTTCGTGAGTTGAAAAATGTGGTTGAACGCAGTGTGTGCCATGGTGTGGCAGGTGAAGAAATCGATCAAATAGTGATAGATCCGTTCAGTTCACCCTGGCTCTCCGGCATGAGCGGGGCAAGTGCGCAAGATGCCGGCTGTGAACAGGTCGCCGTAGCCAAATACCATTCTGATACGAAAAAAGGCCAGCTTGAAACCCGTTTAGAAGAAATGAAAACCGGAAACAAGATCGAATTAAAACGTGTTGTAGCAGCTATTGAACAGTTGTTTGTTCGCAATGCGATGGAGTTTAGCCGACACAATCAGAAAGCGGCAGCAGACTTGCTCGGGTTGAGTTACGACCAATTCAGAGTATTGATTAAAAAATACGGTAAAGAACAAGCCGTTACGGAACCACTGGCTTTATCAGAATAAGAAAGGAGTAAAGGCTAATGTTTGCACTGGATATTGATCAGGAAATCCGTTTGTGTCTCGTGCATGAAAAGTTCGCCAGTACTTATGTCAGACTGGCGACAGAAAATTATGATTACCTGACCCAATGGCTGCCATGGCCAAAAACGAACAAAACCGAAGATGACTTCAAAGGCTTTATTCAGGGGGCTCTGCATAAATTTGCAGATAACAAAGGGATAACATTCGCCATTGAGTTTAAAGGTGAAGTGGTCGGAAATATCGCTTTATTCGACGTGAATACGCCGCTTAAAAAAGCAGAGATCGGTTATTGGATTATTGAGTCTGCTCAAGGGAATGGGCTGATAACAAGAGCTTGTCATTTTCTGATTGATCATGCATTTACTGAACTTGATTTGGAAAAAATTGAAATCCGCGCAGCTACAGAAAACAAACCCAGTCGTGCAGTTTGTGAGCGCCTGGGTATGAAACTGGAGGGAGTGCTGACGCATCAGGCTGTACTAAACGATAAAATTGTTGATCATGCTATTTATGGTATTCATCGGGCGTGAAGGTCAGGCAACCCGAAGGTTGCCGACCTTTGTCGTTTTCAATCAATGAACAGAAGGCACAGCCTCAAGCAGCACTTTTGTGTATTCATGCTTTGGCTGGGTCAGAACTTGCTCGGTTTCTCCCTGTTCAACAATCTTTCCACCCTGCATCACTGCAACACGGTGAGCGATGTGAGGAATAATAGAAAGGTCGTGGGTGATAAACAGATAAGAGACGTGTAACTCCCGCTGAAGTTCCAGAAGCAGATCCAAAACTTCGGCGCGGATGGAAACGTCCAGAGCGCTGGTGGGTTCATCGCAGATAATAAGATCCGGCTCCACCGCCAGCGCCCGGGCAATAGCAATCCGCTGTCGTTGGCCACCTGAGAACTCGTGGGGGTAACGGTGACGGTGTTCCGGTTCAAGCTTCACACGGGTAAGGAGTGATTCAATGCGTTGAATGCGTTCCTCTTTGGTCTGCTCAAGACCAAGGCTGACCATCCCCTCTTCAATAATGTCGCCAACGGTCATCCGCGGATTCATGGACGAGAATGGGTTTTGGAAAATGACCTGAATCTTCTTGCGAAGTGGCAGCATTTCTTTACGGGTGAGCTTATTGATACAAAGGTTGTTGTACCAGATATCACCCGCAGTCGCCTTCTCAAGATTAAGAATGGCTCGCCCAGTCGTGGATTTGCCACAGCCGGACTCACCAACAAGTGCCAGCGTTTCACCCTTACCAATTGAGAAGCTGATGCCGTCAACGGCTTTGGTATGACTGTGAACTCGCTGAAGTAATCCCTTACGAACCGGGAAGTGAATCTGCAGGTTTTCCACTTTTAACAGAGGTGCTTCTCTCTCCAGCGAGCGGTACTCATCCATATCCGGAAGACTATCGATCAACTGTCGGCTATAGGCTTCCTTTGGGTTTTCAAAGAAAGCCACGCAATCATTCTGTTCAATGATTTCGCCTTTGTACATAACACCCACCCGGTCAGCCGTCTGACGAACGACGCCCATGTCGTGGGTGATTAACAATACGGCCAACTGGCGACTGATGGTGAGTTGTTTTATCAGCTCCAGAATTTGTTTCTGAATCGTCACATCAAGCGCAGTGGTTGGCTCGTCTGCCAAAAGGATGTCCGGTTCGCAGGCCAGAGCCATAGCAATCATCACCCGCTGCTGCTGACCTCCGGACATTTGGTGAGGGTACCAGTCAACACGTTTTTCCGGATCCGGGAGCCCTACTTCATGAAACAGTTCCACGGTTCGATGACGGATCTCTGAACTGTTTAAGGAAGTGTGAATTTTCAGGGTTTCGGCAATTTGAGCGCCAACTGTTTGAACGGGATTGAGAGCCGTCAGCGCATCCTGAAAGATCATGGCAATCTTTTTACCGCGAACATTTCCCATTTCCTGTTCTGTTAACGCAAACAGGTTGGTTTCAGGTAGCGAGATTTTCCCTTTGGTGATGGTCAATGCATCAGGCAGTAGTCGTAGAATGGACAGGGATGTGATGGACTTTCCACTGCCAGACTCTCCAACCAGCGCGTACACTTCCCCTTTTTTCAGATCAAAGCTGACATCTTTTAAAATAGGTGTGTGCGGCTTATGGTTTAAGCGAACATTCAGGTTACTGACGGACAGCGCCAATGTCTTATCTGACGGTTGATGATTCATCGTGATTGCACTGGTTGCCCCTTGAGTGGGTGAACTGGATCGCGCTTCTGTTATTGTTACTGACATTATGCAGTCTCCAGTTTGGTTTTTGGATCAAACGCGTCACGCACCAGGTCAGAGAACAGGTTAACGGACAGCACCAGGGTAAACATCAGGAAGAAGGCTCCGCTCAGGTTCCACCAGATGGATGGCTCGCGGGACAACTCGGTACTGGCCATATTAATCATGTTGCCCCAGCTTGCCATGGCCGGGTCAATACCGACACCAATGTAGGCAAGAACGGCTTCGGCCAGCACCAGACCACTGAAGTCCAGTACGAACGAAATCATAATGATATGGCTCAGGTTGGGCAGGATGTGTCGTTTTATAATCTGGAAATGGCTGACACCAAAAGCGTGAGCGGCCTGAACATAGTCAAGCTGGCTGATTTTCAGGGTTTCTGCCCGAAGTAAGCGACAGAGTGTCGTCCAGCTGGTAATCCCCAGAATAAAGCACAGCGCCAGGAACTTGGCATCCGCTTTCTCTAAACCGATCTCAAAGAACTGTGGGTTGTTGTTGATCCAGACCTGAAACAGCAGAACAGAGGCGGCGATCAGCAGAAGCCCTGGGATCGAGATCAATGTTGTATAAATATATTGGACGACATCATCAATCCATCCTCTGAAATAGCCAGCAGCAAGACCAAGGCTGATGGCAACCGGCATGGTGATCAGCGTCGCCAGAGTTCCGATCAGAACACCGGTGCGAATGCCTTTCAAGCTTTCAAATAGGGTGTCGTTGCCTGCCTGATCGGTGCCCAGAACGTGGTAAAGATTGCCCATAGTAATCAGCCAGCCCAAGATTGCCATGATAACGGCAAAGGTTATCCAGGCCGATTTCCAGGGCAGAGGGGAAGTATCACCATCACCGGTATTGCCAGATTGACTTCTGCGCAGCCAGAAGGCGTGAAGTCCGATCAGTGCTAACGCCAGCGCCAAACCTTTACCAATGCCAACCATCGAATTCAATGCGACATCTTTAGCGAAGGCC
The DNA here is from genome assembly GCF_947495845.1 of uncultured Endozoicomonas sp. GTDB lineage: Bacteria > Pseudomonadota > Gammaproteobacteria > Pseudomonadales > Endozoicomonadaceae > Endozoicomonas. The sequence goes on from NZ_CANMAO010000006.1 coordinate 22,450, forward strand.
TCCGGGTTTTCCAGATGCGCGCCAGCAAAAGTTAGCTCAGGGTAATCACGAACCCGTTCACCATCCGGTAATAACAGGTTTTCTTTATTCCATGATTTCAGGGCGAAAGGTGCCGAGTAGGTACGCTCAGGGCGATCACCCATCTCGCCAAGGGCAAGATCCAACAGGCTGTTTACATCATTACTGTAAAATACCTGTTCACTGCTTTGTCCTTCCGTTGCAGGCAGTGCTTTACGGAAATGAATGGAATCCACTAACGCAATAACAACATAGGACATGATGATGACAAAGGTTGCCATGCCCAGCCTGGTAGAAAACACCTGTCGCCAGTTTTCCTGGTTTTGAGGGTTGCGTCTGAACGAGGCAACGAATAAGGCGATGGCACCGACCAGCAAAAAGATCAGCACATCACTCCATAAAATGGTCCACATAAACCCTTCACCAAACAGGCCCGGTCCGATTTCGAAATCCATAATTACGTCCCTCTCTGTTTAGCTCAATCGAACCCGGGGATCTGCCCAGGTGTATGAAATATCGGTCAGAATCAAACCGATGATGTACAGCACAGAGCCGAGAAAGACCATCGCTCTGACAATGGCGAAATCCTGTGCGCGAATGGCGTCCAGAAGATAGCTGCCAAGGCCTGGAATACTGAAGAATGATTCCATAACAAGACTGCCCATAAACAACACAGGAATCACAACGACGACCCCGGTAAGAATGGGTAGCATGGTGTTCGGCAGAATATGGCGGAATAACACACCCGCTTCGCTGACTCCTTTAGCGCGAGCGGTTCTGGCAAAATCCTGTCCGGAAACTTCTATAAACAGCGAGCGGTACCAACGGGCACTGGCGCCGATACCGGAGATCACTCCTATAACAATGGGCAGTATTAGAAAACGCCAGCCGTCTATACCATCATTAAAACCGGACACCGGAAACAGGCGAGACATTTTCGCCATGTAGTACTGGCCGAAAATAATGTAGAACAGGTAAGAGATAGACATCAGGGTGACAAACACCACCACGGCAAAGCGATCCAGATTGCTGCCGCGGAACATCAATACCATCAGGGCTACTGAGATATTAACAAAGATCCCAATGAAAAAAGTGGGTAAAGCCAGTGCCAGGCTTGGGCCCATCCGTTCAAGAACATCCGACTGAATACTTCTGCCGGCATCGGAAGTACCAAAATCAAAAGCAAACAACTTTAACGACTTGTTAAAAAAGATGGTGTCGGTGAGAGTGCCCAGTCCATCAGCATCGCCATTGACGAACAGAGGCTGGTCATACCCTTTCTCCGCAATCCATTCCTGCACAGCTTCTTCGGTAACGTACTTGTCACCAAGGTGAGCCGTTGCCATGTCTTCAGGCGTATTGACAATAAAAAATAAAATAAACGTCAGCAGGTTTACGCCAATAAGAATTGGAATGGCGTAACACAGTCTTCTAATGATGTAGGAAAACATATTTTTATTCTCTTTCCAGGTGGTAGTCGGGTACTTAACCGGCATCAATCGTCAGTTTCTGCCTGCGGCGATAAGCCCTGACACCAGGAACGATTAACAAGAACAGTAAGCCAATGCTGGCCATCAATGGCCATACAACAGGTTTGTTCCATTCTTTTTGTTTTTGTTCTCTGAGCACCGGATCAACGCGCACATACTTCAATGTGCCCTGATTGATACCGTGACGTTTGGTGTTATAGACCCACTGGTTGGAGAGGTAATACTCTTTGTTATTGAATCCCCAGATCCATGGGCTGTCTTTTTGAACAATGGCGACCATTTGGTTGATGGCATCCAGTCTTTCCGGCCCATTGGAAAGTGCCTTTACTTTGTCGTATAAACGATCAAATTCCGGGTTGTCATAATTTGTTGAGTTACTGCCGGCACATTGGCATTTGACCAATCCCTGACGACTGTCCAACAAGAACAGGAAGTTTTCCGGGTCTGGGTAATCCGCCAACCATCCCCAGCCAAACATCTGAGTATTGCCTTGTCGCATCTTTTCTTTGAAACGAGGATAGTCCGTGGTGCGGAACTCAAGTTGGACACCCATCTTCGCCAGCTGCTTTTTGATCCAGTCAGCTCTTGGGCTGCTGTCTGCAGAGGTGGTATCCATATAGAGGATCAGGGGTTTGCCGGTTTCATGGTGTCGTCCATTGGGGTAGCCCGCTTCGGCCAGCAGTTGCTTAGCGTATTCTATGGACTTTCTTTTCGGTGTTTTGGTGGCCGGATCCCAGTCAAAAATGTAGGGGTTGGTTGCCTCTTCACCTTCTGTATAGCCATACAAACCTGGTGGAATCGGCCCCTGGGCAACCTGGCCAATACCGTTGCGGAAAATATCGATGTATTCCTGATCGTTATAAACGATGCTGATGGCCTGGCGCAGTTTTCGTTTATCTTCTGTGTACCCACCAACCACCGGGTCGACCATATTGAAGCCGGTATAGTAAAGCGAAGGACGAATTTCTTCATCCACAATAATGTCGCGTTTTTCCAGTTCTGGCGTCAGCTCAAGCCCTTCAGGGCCAACGGTAAACGCCTGGTCGAAGGTAGCGGTGTTGATGTTTGGGTCACCATCGCCGGAGCGATCATAGTAACCCTGGGTAAACTTGCTCCACATGGATGTGGCTGCTTTTTCATGGCGGAAGATGGCTTTGTCAATAAACGGCAGTGGCTTACCAGCATCGGCGAGATAGCCTCGTTCCTGATCATCACCGGAACCTTCGGAGGGGTAGAGCTCATTACGGAAATTCGGATTGCGCTCAAGAATGATTTCACGATTAGGTGAGTTCACCGTCATCATAAAGGCCCCGGTACCGATGGGGTTCCAGTCCAGAGTCAGGTTACGATCCGGGAAGCCGGGGTTGTGGTAAAACCGGTCCGCTTCCCAGGGAATAGGCGCAAAGAAAGGCATGGCCAGCCAGTATTGAAACTGTGGGTAGATCCCTTCAATGCGAATAGAGAAGGTATAGTCGTCTACTTTGGTTAAGCCTGCCATCGGTTGAGCACGAAGGTCGAGCCACTGCTCTTCTTTACGATTTTCTTTTGCCCATGCACCAAAATCTTTCATGCCAACGATGTAATCGGTCATCAAACCGAGCAGAGGTGATTTGTTGACCGGATCCGCCATTCGCTTGATTTGGTAGATGTAATCATCAGCTTTTAATTCCCGTGTGCCGGTGATTGGGAAGTCGCTCAGTAGTTTGTACTGTTCACCTTCTTCAATACTGCTGAACAAATAAACAGGCTTACCCTGATTATCTTCAGCGAGCGCCGGGTGTGGCTGATACCTGGTACCCGGCGTTAGTCGTATAGTAATCAGACTGTAAGCAACATCCTGACTGTCGTCCGGAATCAGGTTTAAATCATCGTCAAGAAACGTCAGTGTCGGCATTGCTGATGCGGTTGCTGGCGACAGCTCATAAGGCCGCTTGAGGAAGTGGTATTGCAGAGGTGGTTCGTAAATCTGGTCAATAAACAGCTTTTCTTCCGCACTGTAAGAGCGGACAGGGTCCAGATGCTTGGGGCGGGTAATGAAACTGCCAAAGTAGGTGATCTCTTCTGAATCCACGGCCGGATTCGGGTCATTCCAGGGGCCTGAGCATCCCGAAAGCAGTAAAGCTGCAGTCAGGATAGCGGCCCACTTTGTTGTGGTGCTTTGCGGCATGATTTCTCTCTTTATTGTTATCGGTGGTCAGAGCCAGTGGGCTTCCGTTCGCCATGCGTTAAGCAGATGTTGAGCCAGAAACGCATACATTTTCTAGAGATAGCCGTGATGTCGGCTAATCAGCTGTCAACGGATTGTACGTATTTATGCTTATCTCGTCATCTTTACATAAATCAAACGTCTGCTGACGCTTATTGGTGCAGCAGAGAGGGTGTTTTGCGCTAATTTGGTGCAAGCGGGAGTTTTGAGAATGTGGAAGTAGAGCAAAAAATGTTCAGGATAAAATGCTTTTATTACAGGAATATTATAGTTAAATGACCTTTTAATGGCTGAGTTAAGTAAAAATACCTATTTTTTTGAACTGGTTGGTTGATTTTTCTCTTTAAAAAAAATTACAGTGCGCTTACCTGTCGCATAGAAGAAATATAAATACGTCCATGTGAAGGTATTTTATTCCAGTTTTTGGCGGCGCGTGAAAATTGGAATGGTACTTGCTCTGACGTGTTTATCAATGTGAATGCATTGAAAGAAGTGGAAATAAGAAGAAGCTGCACACGTTTAACGGACAACTGCAGTATAAATTGGTGACAGGCCAATAGTCCGGTGAAGGCATAAACCTGAATCGGACAGGGGAGCTACAAAGGGGATGTCTCCATCTGGAGATGATGTAGTAGAGCGTAGCCCGCCATGGCGGTGTACAGGCAGGGAGCCAAAAGCTCAAGCTGGCCATAATAAACACAACAAGTGAGCAAGGATAAAACATGTTTAGAAGGACGGTGCTAAGCACAGCTGTAGCTGTGGCTATAAGTTCTACGCTTGCCTCCACGGCAGCGTTTGCAAATGAGGAATCGGTTGAGAAGCTGGAGAAAATCCAGGTGACCGGGTCTCGGATCTCGAGGGTGGATGTTGAGGGTTCAACACCGGTAGTTGTATTTGACCGTGAAGCCATTGAGAGCTCAGGTGCTGCAACAATTGCTGAATTTCTGAAAGAGTCCCCAATGCTAATGGGGCCGAGCATGATTACCGAAAATGAAACATTGTCTCAGGTTGCTGGTGCTTCCGGCCTGAATTACCGTGGATTTGGCAATGATGCTACGCTGATTTTGCTGAATGGAAGGCGTCTGCCCGATAACCCAATTTCTTCTACGTTCGTTGATGTTAATCAACTTCCTTCTGCGGCTGTGGAGAGGATTGAAGTTCTTAATGATGGTGCATCTGCTATCTATGGCTCGGATGCAGTGGCAGGGGTTATTAATATCATTACTCGTACTGAGTATGAAGGAGCAACTGTTAGCTTGAAAAAAGGCATTTCTGGTGAGTCTGATGGTGGCCAGGATGCGCTTTCAATTGTTACGGGTGCAAGTAATGATAACACCCGTGTTCTTTTTACGGCAGATGTCTTTAAGCAGGGTATCGTTAAGGCTACAGACCGGGACTATTCCAATTCGGCTGTGAAGAATGGCATTGATGGTCGAAGTGCATACGGCTACCCCTCATCAGTATTTAAAACCGATTTCTCTGAAGCGGCTGCTCCGTCGGATTGTGCTCCAGAAAACACTCAGCCATCTTCAAATGCAGCAGCGGGTACGGAGTGTTTGTATGATTATTCCAGCGATTATCAGCTGATTCCTGAAACTGAACGATATGGTGTGTTTGGTATCGTTGAGCACGACTTTAATGACGAGTTGACAGGTTTTGCTCAACTTCGATATGCAAAATCAAAAACAATTACGTCTAATGCTGCGGCTCCTGGCTTTTTGGAAGTGGAAGTCACAAATGAGTACTTACCATATGTTTCGGGATTGTCAGGTGTAGCTGTGGGGGATAAGGTTTTTGTTGCTCGACGCTGGAATGAATTTGGTAAGCGGGAAAAAGAAAATACCAATACAACTGCTGAAGGTGTCTTTGGTGTGACCGGTTCATTGACCGATCTGTTTTTTGCTGGCGACATTAACTGGTCGGCAGAGGCTGGTCATAGTGTGACTAAAGGTTTACAGAAGGGTATTAATGGTCAGTTGTACCGGGCTGATATGGAAGCAGGCGTTGCGAATGGAGATATTAACCCATTCGATCCAAGTGCAAACAGTGCTGAAACGGTTGCTAAATATCAGCAGTCCCCAGAGCGGGAAGGTGAGTTGAAGCTTTCTTTTGCAAACCTCCGTGCTGATGGTTATTTGGATGATCTTGATCTTGGTTGGGCATACGGCCTTGAAGCAAGAAAAGAGAAATATTTCGATCAGACCACTGAAAATTATGACGACATCATCGGTGGCGCATCTGGTAACGGTGGTGGTGACAGGAAGGTGACTGCATCGTATCTGGAGTTTGCATATAATCCTGTGGATATGCTTGAGCTTGGTACTGCTGTCCGCTATGACAAGTACAATGACTTTGGTGATTCTGTGACAGGTAAGTTGTCGGCTGGATTGCGCCCTATGGATGAGTTGTTGATACGTGCAAGTGTTGCAACCGGTTTTAAGGCCCCTGATCTTAAGGAACTGTACCTTGGGAAGAGTGAAGGTGTTCAAAAGGTTATTGACACCAAGGTGTGTAATGAGACCAAAAATTCTGGCGGCACTGCAGATGAGGTAGCTCAGGCTTGTAAGAAGAAAGAAGTTTACTCTGTCTCTGGTGGTAATGAAGATTTGGATGCAGAAGAGTCTAAGTCTCTTAACTTTGGAGTGGTTTGGAGTGTGACTGATCAGCTCTCTGCATCTGTGGACTACTGGGACATCACCGTCGAAGATAAGATTACAACTATCGGTGCTCAGGAAATCCTGAATAATGAAGATGGGTTTGGTGGTGAGTATGTAGACCGTAATCCTTCTGGTCAGTTAGGTGGCAAGGAGAGTGGATCCCAGATTACGGATACTTATCAGAATGTTGCAGAAGAGCGCGGTAAAGGGCTGGATATTGCTGTCAACTATAGCCTGCCTACAGACTTAGGCCAGTTTGATTTCCGTTGGGATACAACTCATCTTATGTCGTTTAAGCGCAGTAAAGGCTTGAGTGGTGTGCTATGTGAAGAAGCTGGTACTTACGGTGAGCCTGAGTGGAAATCTTCTCTTGGTATGAACTGGAAGCGTGAAGCCTGGAGTGGTAATGCTACTGTGAAATACATTGGTAGCTATGATGATAACGGCAGTGGACGCAGCTCCGGCTGTGACTTCGAAAACACTGAAGAAGTTAAGTCTTATACAACGCTGGATCTTCAGTTAGGTTATGAATTCCACACTGGTACAAAAGTACTTGCCGGTGTTAAGAATGCCACAGATGAAGAACCTCCATTCTCTAAAGAAACTCAGTGGCCTTGGTATAATCAGGCTCTGTATAGCCCAACAGGCAGATTTGTTTATGCTGAGATGAAGCATACGTTCTAGTAGCCTGACCTGACTCCCACGGTTTTCCGTGGGAGTTCATACCATAAACCGATACTGACTCCCACGCGCAGCATGGGAGTCAGCCTTCGGAATTAACAAAAACATACATGGGAAATGGCAGTCCATGGATAAGAATAAAACCACCCACAAGGTAAAAGGCCTGTGCAGCACGCTGGTACTCAGCACTGCGTTGTCCGCTTCAATAATGATTCCCTCTGCATTTGCTCAGGACCCTTTGAGCAGTGCGCTGACTACACAACAGAAAACCGATAAGGCCTCGCAACGTTCTCAAGCGAAGGTGAATAAAATTTCTGATCAGACGCAAGAGCTTCTGGCGGATTACAAAAGCACCATTCGTCAGGTTGAAGCATTAACTGTTTACAACCGACAGCTGCAGAAAGTGGTCAATGCCCAGCAGGCAGAAATTGAATCCATGCTGGCTCAGATCGAAACGCTGGATCAGACTAATATCGAAATTACGCCACTGATGCTGAAAATGGTGGATGGTCTGGAAAGCTTTATCGCACTTGATGTGCCCTTTCAGCTGGAAGAACGTACTGATCGTGTCGCCCGTCTCCGTGAGACCATGGATAGCCCGAACGTTACGACCTCCGAAAAATACCGCAAAATTCTTGAAGCCTATCAAATTGAAAACGACTTTGGTCGTACCATCGAGGCTTATGAAGCCAGCCTTGGTGAAGGTGATGCAACTCGCACCTATAACTTCCTGCGCATAGGTCGAATGGCGCTGCTCTATCAATCACTGGATGGTGATGAAACGGGCCAGTGGAACAGCGAAACCCGCGACTGGGAAGTACTCCCGGATAATTATCGTGCCGGTGTTAACCAGGGGCTGAAAATTGCCCGTAAGCAGGCGCCCCATAACCTGATCAAATTGCCGGTTCGCGCTGCGGAGGATGCATAATGAAGTACATTACCTCGCTTACTAAAGCCATGACCCGGTCAATGGTTAAACCGTTAGTTATTTCCCTGGGGCTAGGCCTGACATTTTCAGCCAGTGCCAACGAAGGTGCTGCTGCATTGCAAGACCTTCTCAATAAAATCAAAGCGGACAGTGTCACCGAAAGTCGTGAAAATAAGGCGCGTGAAACGCGGTTTTTAAGTGATAAAAACTCACAGCAGCGGTTACTGGCAGAAGCAAAAGCAGAGCTTAAAGCTCAGGAGAGCCTGAGTGATCAATTGCTCAAGCAGTCCGATGATAACGAGAAAGTTCTGAAAGAAACTCAGAACACTCTGGATATCCGTTCTGGAGAACTGAAAGAACTCTTTGGCGTTGTACGACAGTTTGCTGGTGATAACAAAGGCATTTTTGAAGCCTCCATGATCACTGCACAGTTTCCAGAAAGAACCGCCTTTATGGCGGAGATGGCAGAAAGTAAAAAACTGCCAACCACAGGAAAACTGGAACAGTTTTGGCACGAAGTGCTTCGTGAGATGGTTGAATCTGGTCGTGTAACCAAAATGCCAGCCACCGTGATTTACGGCGAAGGTGATGAGGCACAAAAAGACATAATTCGTGTTGGCAGTTTTAACGCCATATCAGAGGGTAAATACCTGACGTACTCACCTGCGGTGGGTAAATTCCAAGAGCTCTCCCGTCAGCCATCTTCCAGTATTCTCTCTTCGGTTGATGATCTTGAAGAAGCAAAAGAAGGGTATGCACCTTTTTATGTTGATCCTTCGCGGGGGCAGATTCTTTCTCTGCTGGTTCAAAGCCCAAGTATTGGTGAGCGAATTGATCAGGGCGGTGTGGTTGGTTATGTGATTCTTGCACTCGGTGCCTTTGGTCTTCTTCTGGCAGGAGCCTGCTTTGTTAATCTGACCCGTATTGGTCAAGGTGTTAGTAAGCAACAGAAAACCGATCAGATTATTGACGGTAATCCGTTGGGCGACATCATGAAAACTTATCAGGAAAACCGGGAAGCTGATCTGGAAACCCTGGAGTTGAAGCTGGACGAAATCATCATGCGTGCAGCGCCTTCTATTGAACGCGGTGTCGGTGGTATCAAACTGATTGCATCTGTTGCTCCTCTGTTGGGGCTGTTGGGTACGGTTGTTGGCATGATTGCCACATTCCAGGCCATTACTCTCTTTGGTACCGGTGACCCTAAACTGATGGCAAATGGTATCTCCGAGGCGTTGGTAACGACCATGCTGGGTCTGGTAGTGGCGATTCCTACACTGTTCGCCCACAGTCTTGTTCAGAGCAAGAGTCGTCGTTTGATTCAGGTTCTTGAAGAACAGAGTGCCGGCTTTATTGCCCAGCACCAGGAAAAGGATTTGAACACCGGCGTACGCAATGTTCGCGCGACAGAAGCAGTTAGCACTGCTCAGCCAGCGTAAGGAGTAACCTATGTACTGGTTACTGGAAGAAATTGAATCCATTCGCCGCTTTCTTGGTATGGGCGGCGATGTACTGATGATGTTGTTTTTACTGACTCTGGTTCTCTGGGTGTTAGTGATTGAGCGTTATCTGTTCTTTTATATTGATTGTCCTAAGGTGGTTAAGGAAACCATTGATCAATGGCAGAACCGGTCGGACAAATTGTCCTGGCGGGCGCGGCATATTCGCATTGCCATGATCTCTGAGGTTTCTTTGAGTGCGCAGCAGGGGCTGCCTATGATCAAAACCTTGATAGCTCTTTGCCCATTATTGGGTCTGCTGGGAACAGTAGTGGGCATGGTTCAGGTATTTGATGTGCTGGCAGTTACCGGTACCGGCAGCCCACGGGCCATGGCATCGGGTATTTCCAAAGCGACGATTCCCACCATGGCGGGAATGGTGGCAGCACTCTCCGGTCTGTATTTCAGTGCATTGCTCGAAAAGCGTGCCAACCGGGTAACCCATAAAGTCGCAGACTCCATGCAGCATTAATTGGGCTGTGACACTAATTGGACTGTGACACTAATAGGGCTGTAGCTACTTCCATCGTCAGGAAGCTATACGGCAGAGGCAATATAAAGTTGTGTTTACTGTCCGGGCGAGGTGCAGTGAATACAGCTTAAATCTCAGCCCGATGGCCTGCTGCTCCCCAAGCAGGTCATCGGGTGGGAGGAAAGAATAATGAGAAGACGCTATAGCAACGGCGCACAGGAAGATGCAGGGATTGATATGACACCGATGCTGGACATCGTGTTTATCATGCTGATCTTTTTCATTGTGACTACGTCGTTTATTAAAGAAGCTGGTATTGATGTTAACCGCCCAACGGCGAACTCCGCCCAGGTGGTAAAGAAAGGCAATATCATGATTGCCGTCAGTGATACAGGCGCTGTCTGGATTGACAAACGTCGTGTCGAAGTGGGTGCGGTTCGGGCCAACGTTGAGCGTTTGAAGGCGGAAAACCCTGAGGGTGCGGTAGTGATACAGGCGGATAAGAAGTCCGAATCAGGCATTGTCGTAGAAGTCATGGATCAGGTGAGACTGGCGGGTGTTTACAGCATCTCCATTTCTGCACGGGAACCATAAAAACCAGAAGGTAAGAGGTGCGTATGCGTTATTTAGCAGCACTCGGTCTGGGATTTGTGGTGGCACTGGGGTTGTTCGCAGTGATGAACGCCCTGGTCAACAACAACCGCCATGAACTGGTCGATGCAGACGATAACCGGATCAGTGAGTTCATTCGCTTACAGCGTCCGGAAACCATAAAAGAGAAAAAGCGGGAAATTCCAAAACCGCAGCCTAAACGGCCACCGCCACCACCGGAGATGAAAATCTCACAGCAGGTGGACAAACCTGTGATCGAACAGGTGAAGATGGAAGTACCACAGGTTGATGTGGATCTTGATCTGGCAGTAGGCGACGGTGCTGGTTTGTACGCTTCTGGTGGTGTTTCTGCCGGTGGTGGACCTGTTCCATTGAATAAGTTCAGTCCCATGTACCCACGTAAGGCTTTGCAACGTGGCGTTGGTGGATCGGTAGTCTTTCAGTACACGGTGAATGCCGATGGCCGGGTATCTGATGTCAAAATTGTCAAAGAAAAACCGAGAGGTAAAGGCTTTGGTAAGGCGATTAAAAAGGCTGCCCTGAAATGGAAGTTTAAACCAGCGATGGAAGATGGGGTTGCTGTGGCACGTACACAGCAGCAGGAATATGAGTTTGTGCTGGAGTAAACCATGAACAGAATAACGTTAGGTCTTAAAAAGACGGCTATGGTTTCTGTATTGCTGGCGGGGATCAGCGCTCCGCTTGCCATGGCCGCTCCAAAAAAAGCGCCTGAGCTTCGGCAGATTACTTATAAATACATTCTCAAAGCTCAGGAACAGATGGCAGAAGACGATTATGCCTCTGCCCGCCAGAGCCTTGAGCATGTGCTTGCCAAGGTGCAGAGCAGCAAATACGACAAGGCTGCGATCAATCAGATGCTGGGTGTCGTGTTTGCCAATCAGGAACAATACGATAAAGCGATTAGTTACTTCCGGTCTGCACTTGCCGATGATGCTCTGCATTTGCCAGCTGCGCAGCAGGTTCGCTATAACCTGGCGCAATTGTTGATGATGAAGGGTAAATACCCTGAAGGCATTGACCAGTTGAAAATCTGGATGTCGAATCTTGATGACAATGTAGAGATACCTGCCCGTGCCTGGATCATGCTGGCAAACGGTTATTCAAGGATGCAGCAGTGGGGCAAAGTGATTGAACCAGCAGAGAATGCGATTGCTGCTTCAGATTCCCCACCCGAGTCCTGGTACACCCTGTTGTTGGCAGCTCATTATGAAATGAAGGATATTCCTTCTGCCATTGATGTGCTTGAAGTGCTGGTGACATTAGCGCCACAAAAGAAGCAATACTGGTTGCAGCTTTCTGGCATGAATATGTCCATTAAGCGAGATGCTGCCGCATTGGCAGCACTTCGTGCAGCCTACCGGAATGGCTTGTTTGATAAAGAGAGTGACTACACACAACTGGCAAACTTTCTGACTTACCAACAGGTGCCTTATCAGGCAGGCGTTGTTTATTCGAAAGGTATGCAGGAAGGATTGGTTGAAAGTAATTTCGAAAATCTGAAAAAGCTGGCGAACTTCTGGTCTCATGCAAGAGAGAATGCCAAAGCAATTGATGCTTTTAATCAGGCGCTTGAGCTGAAAGCCGATCCGGGCCTACAGGTAAAACTTGCCAGAATGCTGGCTCGTTCTGAGCGCTATCAAGAGTTATTGGTTATGGTTGATAACCCTGTTGAAGGCATGACAGAGAAGCAACAAGGTGAAATGCTGTTTTTAACAGGTATGGCGCATTATCAGTTGGGAGATACCCGGAAGTCTCTCAGCTATATGAATAAAGCGTCCGAGTACAAAACCAGCAGTGGGCAAGCCAAATCATGGATTGGTTTTTTACAGCAGGATTTGAGTAGCCAATAGCTCATGAAATATTCCTCCCTCCTCTTTCTGCCACGGTGGGTGTGACTCCCACGGGGAGGGAGGGATTCCTTATTTACTGACAGACAGTATTTAGTTAGCCACTACGCTACCAGTATGATGATGTATTACAAAAATCCCATGCTACACTTAAAAATAAGTACAAAAGGCGGAAAAATGGATTTACGCTGTGCCGAAGATATCGTCTACTTCAGGTCTTTATGACTCTACCACTGCCGGATCTCCTTCCAATATTTCACATCAAGCTTTTCGTAATCACTTGAACGGCAATAATCATAAGGGCCTGGTCGAATGTTCGACTTTTTCCGATAAAACTGCCTGTCACCACCCCTGTTAGGAATATGCCTCTTCATAAAAAAACGCCTAAAATTTGAGGCTCCTCGTCCTTTAGTGTGGATTTCATCCAGAAGCATCAGCGATAATCCAGGCCGTTTTTAACCTCTGCAACGTAGTGTCCTACCATGGATGGAAATCAGGTTTTTATACTCGGTCTTGGCTTGCAATCTCCCTGGAAGCTGGTTAGTCAGAATCTGGATACCTCAACAAAACCCAACGCGCTCACAATTGATGCAGCAGCTGACCGTGGTATCCTGTTTCCATGCCCTTGTTGTGGTAAGGTCTGTCCTGCCCATGATTTCAATTCGTTGACCTGAAGGCATCTCAATTTCTTCCAACACCATTGCTTTACCGCCGCACAGGTGCCCAGAACAAAATGTGAAGAACACGGCGCTCGGCGTGTAAATATCCCCTGGCCAGATAAGGCGGCAAATTCACTCTGTTATTTAAACAAGCCCTGTTAATGCTGGCTCGGGAGATGCCTGTCAAAGCCTGCGCCGAGTACATACTGGTTTGTTTTTAATTGTCGAGTGCAAAAATACGACATCATTTATGATTTAATATATATTAATCAGCATGTTATGAGAGATCTTTAAAATCTTAAATGTCGTATCTTTGCTTGACTGAAAGTGTTTTTTTTGCTAGATTACCTATTATGCGATTACCTTAATTGGTTGAGTGTTATGAAACGCCAGTCACTAAAAATAACAATTGCCACCAAGATAACCCGCTCTAGGCGGGAGGTTTTTTTGCGTTCGGATTTTGATAAGCTGGCCGGATACGACCAGATTGGCAGAGTGTTGCGTCAGCTAATATCCGAAGGATCGCTAATAAAAGTTGGTTATGGCCTTTATGCGAAAGCTCGGTTAAATCGAATTACTGGCAGCCCCATGTTGTCCGCCAAAGGAGGATTCGCCCAGGTTGCAGAAGAAGCGCTTTCTCGGCTAGGGGTAAAATGGGAGTCGTCAAAATCTACTGCAGCTTATCAAGCAGGCTCTACACAAATTCCAGCTAACGCAGAAGTGATTGTTTTTGAACGATTCAATCGCAAGATAGGCACCGACAGGTTTGAACTTAAAATGGTTCGCGCTTAATGAGTGTTGTTGATTCATCCCTTTTCCTAGATGTAGCGGACGTCTTAGGGATTGGCATTCCAGCTATCGTTGAAAAAGATTATTGGGCTACTCAATTATTAAAAGAAATATCAACACTAAAGCCTGAAGGCCACCAATTGGTATTTGCTGGCGGAACCTGCTTGGCTAAAGCACATCAAAATACATTTAGAATGTCTGAAGATATTGATATCAAAATGGTTCCACATAGAGATACAAGATCGCGCTCCAAAAACCAACAGAGAAATTTGAGACGTAAAATACATCAACTCATTAACGACATCATCGACAACAATGAGCAATTCGAGCTAGTCCAACCGCCAAAGAAAAGAAACGAAAACAAGTATCAGCAGTTTTTAATTAACTACCCTAAAGATCATGACAGCTCGGATGCATTGAGGGCTCACCTGCAACTAGACCTGACGGAATCTATCCTGCTCGAAGACCCGGTTGAGCTTTCTCTAGGCTCTCTTTATGCGAGTGAGTTGAAAGAATCAAACGAGATTCAAAACATTGCTTGTGTCACTATCAATTCAACAGCAAGTGAGAAGTTTGTATCCCTGCTTCGAAGAACAGCGTCTCACGCCAGAAACAGCTCAAGAGCAGATGACGAAACGCTTATCCGCCATGTTTATGATCTGCACTTGATTTACGAATCAATGCGGTCGCCAGCAAGCCTGAAATCAATGATTCAGCGAGTGATAGAGATTGATCAAGAGCAGTTTGGTAATCAGCACGAGGAATTTATGCGTGATGCAAACAGCGAGTTGCGTTATGGCCTGTCTCTTTTAATTAAACAGCCGCACCATCAAGATCGATACAATAAATTTATAGGTCCGCTGGTTTATCACCGATCTCCGGCGAAATGGAGTGAAGCTATTTCAAGTATAGAGTCGCTTGCTGGGCACTGGTTATGATAATTACGTTCCAATACTAATTATTCTAAATATGTCGGTAGAAGGACGGCAGCGATGTTGGATCAGGATCGGGCCAATCTTAACTCTGCCCTGGCCGATGTCTGGCGGCCAAAAGACGAAACCACTCTGTAATGATCGAGCGCTCTTAAAGGTAAGGATTAAAATAAATAACATCCTCCCCCTTTCAGGGCGCTTTAGCCAATCCCACCCTTACGGCGTGCGTCTGCCCGTCCTTGCCGATTTTGATAAAGTTGTAATAAACGCGGTGAGCAGTCAGGACTTTCTCTACCATGGAGGGGTTGTAGGGCTGCTTTCCTGACCATGTCAGACCATCGTTCGAGTCTTTTGATAGCGGCCTTTCCAGATAGGATACTAACCTTCGAGTGGCGTTGAAAAGGCTGTCGATGGACTGCAATAAACCGTAAAAATGGAGCTCAGCAAGTTTCGGTAGCAGTAGTGACTCTCTTCCGGGGATGTGACGGGCGGCTCGATAAGGCTCGGTAATTTTATGAAACGGTGTGTGCAGCCATTGCCCGGGTTCAAGCGCTCTCAGTGGTGACTCCAAGTGATCGATTTGCATTTGGTTTTCTGCTGCTTCTTTATCAAGATATTTGTACAGAATTATACCCTTCAGAGCCTACATTCGGCAGCCTTTCCTTACCATCTAGCCCAAAAATATATCTGACAAACAAAAGCTTACATAAAAACAACGCAGTTATTGTATATTTATCTGGGAATCGTCTTTTATCTGATTTTTAGCATAGTGGCTAAAGTGTTTAGCGGTATTCAGCTGAATTCTTAATCTGTCTGGGCAGCTCCAAAGTAATAAAACCTAACGAAGACAGAAGCTGTATATGAGTATCGATTCTGACAACACCATCCCAGTCTGGAATAACACCCACATTTACAAAGATTTCAATGACCCAGCCCTCCAGCAAGACATTGAAACCATTTCAACGATATGTGATGCATTGAACGACAAAGCATTAGTGCTTGAAGACAGTGCTGGTGAAGACTTGGTTCGCATTTTGGTTGAAGCTATTAAATTTGATGAAAAGGCCAGTATTCTCTGCTGGACGGCTTCAACTTTTGCCAGTTCAATCAGTAGTGTTGATGCAAAAAATGATGAAGCATCCAGGCTGGATGCAAAAACGAACACATTAAGCGCCAGAATTGAGCAGGCATTTAAACCGTTTAAACAGTATTTGCTGAAAGCGCCAGATGACTTGTTGGAAAAGGTGTTTTCTGATGACGACGCGGCTGGCTATCGATTCTATTTTCAACATCAGAGAAAACGTAATGTTCACCTGTTGTCTACGGAGGAAGAAGTTGCTATTTCAGCGCTCTCTGTTGATGGGCTGCACAGTTGGTGGCGGTTGTATAATGAACTGAGGGGTTCGCTGCGATGCCAGGTTGGCGGTGAGGAAATAGGGCTCGCCAGTGCATTCAATCTCACGTTGCAACAAGATTCGGTTAAACGAAAACAGGCATGGGATGGGATTCAAAATGCCTGGGGAAGTCGCGAAGAAACCGCAGCAGCTATACTCAATGCCGTCAATGGTTGGCGAAATGAAGAAAGTCAGCTGCGCTCGAAAATTGAGCCTGTTCATTATCTGGATGTGAGTTGTCATCGTCAGAAGATTGAGAGGTCCACACTGGATGCTCTTATCGGTTCTACAGAAGCGCATCTTGATATTGGGCACAGAGCGCTGAAAGGTATGGCGAAAGGTCTTGGGCTGGATAAATTAGGCCCCCAGGATTTGCACGCGCCTTTTCCTTCTGCCAAGAGTGACGCAATAGGCTATCGGACTTTCTCCGACTCTATCGATCTGGTTGCAAATGCATTTGCAAGACTCGACCCGGCAATGGGTGAGTTTGCCCGTACCATGTATAAAAAGGGCTGGATTGATGCCAAGCCATCCGATAACCGCACGACGGGGGCTTATTGTGCAAAGTTTCCTAAAGTGGGTGAGCCCAGAGTATTTATGACCTGGGATGGTTCTATCAGCAATGTCATTACGCTCGCTCATGAACTGGGTCATGCCTGGCATAACTGGGTTATGAAAGATTTGTCGTTTTGTGAAACGATTTATCCTTCAACATTGGCTGAAACCGCCAGCATTTTTGCAGAAACACTGGTGCGTGACGCGCTGGCAGAACACGCCAGTACTGATCATGAACGGCTCGAAACGGCCTGGTTGGATGCAGAGCGGGCATCGGCATTTCTAGTCAATATTCCTGCGCGCTTTGAGTTTGAGAAAAAACTGGTTGAGGCAAGAGCAGAAGGGTATGTTCCTGCCAGTCAACTGACTGCGCTGATGAATGAAAGTTGGGCTAAATGGTATCAGGACAGTATTTCTGGCTATGACCCACTTTTCTGGGCAGCAAAGTTACACTTCTCAATTTCAGGCATGAGTTTCTATAACTATCCATACTTGTTCGGCTATTTGTTCAGTCTGGGTATTTACGCCAAGAAAGAGCGTTACGGTGATCAGTTCAGTGATGTTTACCGAGGCGTTTTAATGGACACTGGTCGTATGACAGCAGAGGAATTAATTGAGAAACACTTTGATCAGGATATTCGTCAGCCAGCGTTCTGGAATGAAAGCCTGGACATTGTCGATCAACAAATCCTCCGCTTTGAAGAATTGCTTGACAAAATTACCTGATATCGGTTGAAAGCGAAAACGGCATCAGGAATAATACTTATTCCTGATGCCTCAACCTATGCGACAGGTAATCAAATAAACGGCCAAAAGCTGATAATAAAAAAGGTAAAGGAGTATTTCATGATTAATACCGCCCGAGAAATCACTATGACGACGTTTGCCATTGCGTGCATTCATGGACGTGTCGCTGTGAACGGTTTGGGCGGTCTGCTGAACCCCCTTCTATAGCGACACATCTCTCTTTTTATATTAATTATTTTTGACGTCAGGCTTCCCTGATATCAGGTGACGTTAGTGTCTTTATCGGTTTTGCATTGCCGGGGAATACCTGACTCTGACGGAAACAAAGTCTTGGCCTGTTTTCAGCGATATTTCGCTGTAAGAAGGCTTTAGGGGGATAAATGTCTATTTTCTGGAACCTGGGATGGTTCTTCAAAAAACACTGGTTGCGTTACAGTTTTTGTGTGCTTTTTCTGATTCTGGTTTCTTTAGCGGAGCTTTTGCCACCCTGGATTATCGGTGAACTGGTGGATGAAGTGCAGCAGGACCGTGTCACATTTGCCATGGTGTTGCAATCATCACTGCTTATTGCCTTTATTGGTCTTGCGATTTATGTCCTGAGAAACGGTTGGCGGATTATGTTGTTTGGTGGGGCCATTGAGCTGGGCAGAGTCATGCGCCTTCGTTTATTTCATCAATTTACTCACATGTCCCCGGAGTTTTATCAGCGACACAATACCGGCGATTTAATGGCTCATGCGACCAATGACGTAAAGGCCATAGAAATGACGGCGGCAGAGGGAGTGCTTACTCTGGTCGATTCGATGATAGCGGGATCTGCAGTGATTATTGCCATGATCCTTGTGTGTGGCTGGGAGATGACCGTCGCGGCCTTGCTGCCGTTTCCCGTAATGGCCTGGTTGATGTTCACTTATTCAGGGTTGTTGCATTCTCGATTCAAGCAGGCGCAGGAGGCTTTTTCAGATCTTAATAATCGTGTGCAGGAAGCGGTCTCAGGCGTGCGGGCAATCCGAGCCCATGATTTGAGCAGTGCTCAGATGCAGAAGTTTGCCCATCAATCAGAATCGACGGTTGCTGCCAATATGAAAGTCGCCCGGGTTGATGCGATGTTTGATCCAACCATTTCTATTTGTGTGGGGATTTCTATTCTGGGAAGTATGGGGTTTGGGGCGTGGCGTATTAACAGTGGCCTGATGACGTTGGGGGAGCTGACAACATTTACCATTTATCTGGGCCTGTTGATCTGGCCAATGTTTGCTTTTGGTTGGCTGTTCAACATTGTGGAAAGAGGTAATGCGTCGCTTAACCGTCTTCAGTCTCTGATGGGCGAGAAACCGGGTGTAACCGATAAGGAAGTAAAGGCTACTGATAGCCTTGATGGTGATATACGGTTTGATGTTAAGCACTTTATCTATCCTGGTGCTGATAAGTTGGCACTGGGTAAGCTGGAATTGAACCTGAAGAAAGGGCAGTTCATCGGTATTTGTGGAAGAACGGGCTGTGGTAAATCCACTTTGCTCAGATTGCTGTTGAGACAATACGACGACGCGTCAGTCACTATTCAGATTAATGGGATCGATCACCAGCAATTTTCGCTGGATCAATTAAGAAGTCGGTTTGCTCTGGTGTCTCAGGAGCCGTTTTTGTTTTCGGCAACCATCGCGGAAAACATCGCATTTGGTAAGCCCTTTGCCAGTCGGGAAGAGATTGAACGTGTTGCCAGACTGGCTTGTGTGCATGATGACATTGTTCAGTTTACAGAAGGTTATGAAACCCTGCTGGGAGAGAAAGGGGTGAACCTGTCCGGTGGACAGAAACAACGATTGACCATTGCCCGCGCTCTGCTCCTGGATGCAGAGGTTTTACTGTTTGATGACGCCTTTTGCTCTCTGGATATGCAGACTGAAGCGAGAATTCTCGACAATTTGATGAAGCCGGGCAATACGAAAACCATTGTCTTGATTACACAACGCCTGACCAACTTAAACAGGGCCAATCAGATTGTTGTGCTTGATGATGGCGTCATCAGTGAATCGGGTTCTCACAGAGATCTGATCGCAGAAAATGGCTGGTACGCAAAGATATTTAATCGTCAGGCGTTGGAAATAAAAGCATCCGGAATTAATAAATAAAAATAAATCTACTCCCGTACTTTCGTAGCCGTCGAGTAGCAAAATACAGTTTCAAGGAAGTGAGCCGTGGAAAGGCATAACAAGAAAAAGCAGTTTATCAGGCTGCTGAATTATGGCAGACCCTATAAAAGCAAACTGCTTTTCAGTTTGCTGCTTATGTTGCTGGGAACCGGAGCTTCACTCTATGCCCCGGTGATAATGAAGACGTTTATTGATGACCATGTGGTTCCCCGCAGCTGGGACTCGAATGCGCTGTTGTTGCTGGCAATCGGCTTTATGGGGATGTCTCTTATCGCCGCAGTGATGAGCTGGTTTGAAGCAATCTTGTTTCAAAAAGTGGCGCTATCGGTTGTACACGATATTCGTCGTCAGGTATTCAATCACCTGTTTCGTTTGCCAATGGTCTTTTTTGATCGGGAGCCAGTCGGCAAGCTGGTTTCCAGGGTGACGAACGACACAGAAACTGTGCGTGATCTGTTCGTTCAGGCATTGCCTGATACCATACAAGGGGTTGTGACGATTATTGGCGTCATTATTGCGATGTTTTTGCTGGATGTCCGGCTGGCACTGTTTTGTCTGGGGATTTTGCCGGTCATTATCGGGTGTATTTATCTTTATCAGAAATACAGCCATCCGGTGTTTCATGCATCCCGTGCCGTGCTGAGCGACATTAATACCCGGATTAATGAATCCATACAGGGTATGTCGGTCATACAGGTTTTACGACAGCAGAAGCGTGTAAGTCAGCAGTTTGAAGATACCTGCGAAGAGTATAAGCAGATTCAGAACAAGCTGGTCATCATTAATGGCGTATTGTTGCGTCCGATGGTGCACTTCGCTTCCATGATTGCCCTGGCATTATTGGTGGGAGGTTTTACTGGTCAAGCGCTGAACGGACCGGTTGAGATCGGTTTACTCTATGCCTTTATAAACTACCTTGATCGTATGTTTGAGCCGCTGACGCATATCACCATGCAAATGCAGGTATGGCAGCAGTCAGTAGTGTCTGCAGAAAGAGTGTTTCTGCTGATGGACGAACCAGTAGAGCACAGACCTGAGCATCCAGGTGGTAAAGCCATTCAGCAGGGGCGCATCGAGTTTCGGGACGTTGAGCTTTCTTATGATGGTGTGAACAAGGCACTGGACGGTATCAGTTTTACGGTAGAACCGGGGCAGTTTGTAGCGCTGGTGGGCCATACCGGTAGTGGTAAAAGCTCCATTGTTAACCTGTTGATGCGTTTCTATCAGTATCAGAAAGGCTCGGTATTTGTGGATGATCAACCGTTGTCTTCTTTTTCTGAAAAGGCCTTGAGAGACAGCCTTGGTCTGGTTTTTCAAGAGCCTTTTGTGTTTCAGGGCAGCATTTCCGAGAATATCCATCTGGGCAAAGAGGAGATATCGGAACAGCAAGCAAAAGAGGCAGCCAGTCTCGTGCAGGCATCAGGCTTTATAGAGCAGCTTCACGATGGCTATGAAGAAAAAATGGGAGAACGTGGTCAGTCATTGTCCAGTGGTGAAAAGCAACTTCTGTCGTTTGCCAGAACTCTGGCTCAAGACCCTGCGATTCTGATTATGGATGAGGCGACGGCCAATGTTGATAGCGAAACAGAACTGGCCATCAAACAGTCGTTGTTTACTCTCAGACAGAGCAGAACGACGTTAGCTATCGCCCACAGGCTGAATACCATTGAAGATGCCGACCTGATTCTGGTAATGGAGCGCGGAAAGATTGTGCAGCGTGGGACCCACGAATCCCTACTGAAAGAAACAGGGTTATATCAGGATATGTTTAAGGCTCAGCAGGATGTTGTTGCTGAAGAAACAGGGGCACTCTCGATGGCTGGGTGACCGGTGACCGGTGACCATAAGTACCAGGGAATTGTTGTCAGGGAATCGTTGTCAGGGAAGGCAGCTACAGAAAAATACAGAGAAAAAATAACAATGAAATTATCAGTAAAATCCGATGAGTCCATTCCTGTCTGGGACAACGCCGGTATTTATTCCGGACTAGACGACGCTCAAATTGAGCAGGATATTGACACTATCGACGCCCAGATTACAGAGCTTTCAGAGGTTGTGAAAAGCCTTAAGACCAATTCTTCTGTTAGCCAGATTAGTACGGCGTTATGCATTTACAGTCAGGCTTATATTTTAGAGATGACGGTTTATGTGTATGCGGAGTCCGCTACCAGCGTGAATACCCGTGATGAAGTGGGTGCAAAGCTATCGGTAAGGATGACTGAGTACGAATCAACGCTGGAGCAACTATTTCAGCAGATAAAGTCGGTTGTCCTCAAGTTATCAGAGCCTGAAAAACAACAGTTGTTTGCAGAACCTGAGTCGACTCAGTTTGCTTTCCTGTTTGAGCAGGAAGCAAAGAAAAGTGATTTTGACCTTAGCGTAAAAGAAGAAGTCACTTTGGCCGCGATGTCTTCGGACGGTTTACATGGTTGGGGGCGTTTATACAGTGAATTGTCAGGCAACATCCGTTGTGTTGTTGATGGAAAAGAACTTGGGCTGGCTTCGGCTTTTAATCTCACTTGTGATCACGATGCAGAAAAACGATTGAAGGGCTGGCAGGCCATTCAGGATGCCTGGCGCACAAGAGAGGAAACAGCGGCGGCTATTTTGAATGCGATTAATGGCTGGCGTTTTCAGGAGCGGAAACTGCGCTCTGAGACGAAGCCACTCCATTATCTGGATGTTACCTGCTTTGATCAGCGCATTGAACGGCAGACGCTGGATACTTTAATGTCTGCTACACGGCAGCGTCGATCTTTAGGGCACAGGGCGCTAGTGGGAATGGCAAAAGGCCTTGGCCTTGAAAAGCTGGGGCCGCAGGATATTCTGGCGCCTTGCCCCATTGAATCTGATGCTGACAGTTACTATGGCTTTGCCGATGCATTAAATCTGGTTGCAAAAGCCTTTGACGGGTTTGATCCGGACATGGGTGATTTCGCCCGTATGATGTACGACAAAGGATGGATTGATGCCAAAGCATCGGATAACCGTGAAACCGGAGGCTACTGCACGTCTTTTGCAAGTGTTCGTGAGCCGAGAATTTTTATTACCTGGGATGGTTCTATAAAGGATGTCATAACTCTGGCTCATGAGCTTGGGCACGCATGGCATGAGTGGATACTTCGAGACATACCTTATTTTGAATGTGAGTATCCTCATACGCTGGCAGAAACAGCCAGTATTTTTGCAGAAACTATTGTCAGAGATGAATTGTTTAAACAGGCTCAATCGGATCGGGAAAAACTGCAAATTGCCTGGGAAGATGCTGAAAGTGCTGCTTCATTTCTGGTGAATATTCCTGCGCGTTTCGAGTTTGAAAAACGATTAACAGAAGCCCGGCGGGAAGGTTATGTGCCAGCGTCTGAGTTGTCGCAAATGATGACGGACAGCTGGGAAGTCTGGTATGGCGAGAGTTTGTCTGGTTATGACTCCATGTTCTGGGCCAGTAAAGGTCACTTCTCTATTTCAGAGTTGGCGTTTTATAACTACCCCTATCTGTTTGGTTATTTGTTCAGCTTGGGTGTGTATGCGCAGAAAGACAAACAGGGCAGTAATTTCAGGCGTCAGTATTTAGATATTCTAAAAGACACAGGACGTATGACTTCGGAAGCATTGATACAGAAACACTTGGGTAAAGATATAAGAAACCCGGAGTTCTGGCATGAAAGTCTGGATATAGTCGATAGGCTGATATCTCGATTTGAGTCATTGCTTGGAAATAGTGCCTGATGAATACACAGGCATTAAGGATAAAGGCATTTAGGAGTAAGCCTATGAAGTTTACGATGCTAGCGGCAACCATTGCTGGTTCAGTGTTTATGGCTGGCTGTGCTGTCAGCTCTAATGATGCGATGACCAAGAGCAGTAATGACATTACCCGTGTCGCTGAGGTCTCGGGCATTGAGTATGAGAACATGGACTCGACGGTCCGCCCGCAGGATGATTTTTACCGTTATGTGAATGGTCAGTGGCTGGATACCACCGAGATTCCGAAAGATAAATCCCGTTATGGGTCATTCAGTAAACTGTATGAGGCGTCACAAGAGGCTCTGCGTACAGTGCTGGAATCGGCGGAAGAAAATAGGCGTACAACGACCGATAACGATGCCCGAAAACTTGGTGATTTTTACGCCAGCTATATGGATGAAGCACGCATTAATGAGTTAGGCATCGCGCCTTTGAATGATGAGTTGTCACGGATTGCAGATATAGAAGCGCATGAAGAGCTGCCAGGCGTTCTGGCAGAATTGGGCGCAAAAGGCATTACTACTCCATTAGGCTGGTACGTTAATAACGATGCACGACAGTCAGAGATTAATGCGCTCTATGTGTATCAGTCCGGTTTGGGTTTACCTGATCGGGATTATTATCTGAAAGGGGATGAACGATCTGAAAAGATCCGTAGTCAGTATCTGGATTACATTACAGCACTGTTCACTCTGGCTGGGCAGGCTGATCCTGAAAAATCAGCCAGTAAGATATTAGCGTTGGAAACCAGAATCGCAGGCGTTCAATGGAGTCAGGTTGAACGGCGTGACCCGATTAAAGCCTACAATAAAATGACGGTAGCGGATGCGAATCAATTGGTCGGTGATTTTAATTTTTCAGACTACTTGCAAGGTTTTGGCGTTGATGTTGATCAGGTGATTGTTCGCCAGCCAAGCTATCTGGAGAAGTTGTCAGTTATTATTGGCGACACCGATCTATCCACTTGGAAGGTTTATCTCGTCTTTCATACACTGAATGATTACGCATCGTCTCTGAGTGAGTCTTATGCGAATGCCCGATTTGATTTTTATGGCAGAACGCTAAGAGGAATTGAAGAGCCTTCACCACGTTGGAAGCGCGGTGTAAATGCGGCTGATGACGTATTAGGTGAATTATTAGGCAAGGAGTATGTAAAAACCTACTTCCCACCGCAAGCCAAAGCCAGAATGTCGACGTTGGTGGACAACGTTATTGATGGTTTTGAGGCTTCGATTGATGACTTACCCTGGATGAGCGAGCCAACCAAGTTTGCCGCTAAAGTCAAACTGAGTAAGTTTACACCGAAGATTGGTTATCCCGATCAATGGCGCGATTACTCGACTTTGGAGATAAAACCGGATGACCTAGTTGGCAACTTTATGCGATCAAGCCAATGGCAGTATGAAAAAATGGCAGCCAAAGCCGGCAAGCCGGTGGATCGCAGTGAGTGGTTTATGACACCACAGACAGTGAACGCCTATTACAACCCGGTCAATAACGAAATTGTATTTCCTGCAGCCATTCTTCAACCACCCTTTTTCAATCTGGCAGCGGATGATGCGGTCAATTATGGCGCCATTGGGGCTGTTATTGGCCACGAACTGGGGCATGGGTTTGATGATCAGGGCGCTAAGTATGATGGTGATGGCAATTTGAGAAACTGGTGGGGTGATGAAGACCTTGAGCAGTTTAAAGCTCGTGGAGCCAAGCTGGTGGATCAATACAATGCCTTCAAACCTTTTGACGATATGAGCATTAATGGACAGCTGACGCTGGGTGAAAATATTGGCGATTTAGGCGGTTTGAGTGTTGCCTATAAAGCTTATCAATTGTCACTGAGCGGTAAAGAATCTCCGGAAATCGATGGTTTTACCGGTGAACAGCGCTTCTTTATGGGCTGGTCGCAGATCTGGCGAATCAAGACTCGTGAGCAGGCACTTCGACAGCAATTGGTCGTTGATCCGCATTCACCGGGTGAGTATCGAGCCAAAGCCGTATTGTCCAACCTTGATGAATTTTATGAAGCATTTGAGGTGGAAGAAGGTGATGGAATGTATCGCAAGCCAGAAGATCGGGTCAGGGTCTGGTGATACATTAAGGATGTGTTCTGAAAGGATGTGTTCTGAAATAACTTCCATATTTCAATTATCGTTATCCGTAAGTCGGTAACCCAATGGGTTGCCGGCAGTCAGCCCGGAGTATGGGAGCGAGATGGAAAGTAACTGTCACGTACAATATATCTTTCGATATTTATAAAAAAGAACAGCAAATGATATGAATTTAACCCGTTTTTCTATTCAGAACCCAACAGTCATTGCAATTGCTGTTGCACTGACCTTTGTGTTTGGGTTTCTCAGTATACGACAGTTGCCTATTCAGCTGTTTCCAGATATCGAACGGCCCAGCTTGTCTGTTGAAGTGTTCTGGCGGGCTGCGGCCCCGGAAGAGATGGAATCGGAAATTACTGATCCTCTTGAGCAGGCCCTGAAAGGCCTTCCCGGGCTGAAGGTTATGGAAAGCAATTCAGGGAATGGCCGGGTAGAAGTCGAGATGGTATTTGCCCTCAGCACAGATATGCAAAAGACCTTGCTGGAGGTGATTAATCGACTGAATCGAGTGTCCGGCTTACCGGAGAATATTCGTGGGCCTTTTGTAAATAATCGAGGCAGTAACGATAGTCTGACCTGGTTCTTTCTCCAGCAATTACCTGGTAATGATCGTTCAATTCAAAGCTATCAGGGTCTGATTGATTCCCGTGTGAAACCGGCTCTGGAAAGTATACCCGGTGTTGCCGGTGTTGCAGTCAGAGGAGAAGGTGAACAGCAGCTTGATGTGATTTTTGATCCATGGCGGGTAGCTGAATTGGGCGTCACCATTCCGGAATTGGCATCCCGTGTGGCAACTGGATTTGATATTTCCGGAGGCACTCTGAATATTGGGCGTCGGGAGTATAAGCTGCGCTTGGCAGGTAAGTATGAAATTGACCAATTGGGTGAAATGGTCGTTGCCTGGCGCGAAGGGAAGCCGGTTTACCTTCGTGATCTGGCGGAGATATCCCTCTCCCGCGGTAAAGAACGGACGTTAAGAATTCAAAATGGTAACCCCGCTATTGGTATGCAAGTGTTCAAAGAATCCGGTGCTAATGCGCTGGAGGCTTTGCTGGCCATTAAGTCTGAAGTAAAGAAACTAAATCAGGATGTGTTAGAAGCGGAAGGTGTCAAGATGGTTCAGTCTTTTGATGCCTCTGTTTTTATCCAGCGAGCTTTGGATATGGTGAGCACCAATTTACTGTTTGGTATTTTGCTGGCTATTGCGGTGCTGTGGTGTTTTCTACGACGATGGCGTGCAACGCTGATGATTGCCATGTCGATTCCTGTTTGTTTGATGATCACACTCGGCATTCTGTACATAACTGGTCGTACACTGAACGTCATCTCTCTGGCCGGCCTGGCATTCTCGGTTGGTATGGTGCTTGATGCGGCAATTGTTATGCTGGAAAGTATTGTCCGGCAGCGGGAGCGTAACAATGCTTCCCCTGTTCAAGCCGTTGAGCAGGCGTCATCAAAAGTATGGGGTGCATTGTTGGCATCAACCCTGACAACCATCGCTATCTTTTTGCCAGTGATGCTGCTGAACGATGTGGAAGGTCAGTTATTTTCAGATCTGGCTCTGACCATTGCGGTTTCTGTGGCTGTGTCATTGGTGATCGCCATGACCGTACTGCCAACGGCAGCTGCGCGCTGGCTACCAAAGCAAGAATTTAAAGATCACTACCAGCCCACCTGGCAGCGAATCAGTGAAAGGATAATCAGGCTCACATCAACTAACCGGCGTCGTGTTGTGTTGATTGTCGTGCTGATGGGAATTCCAATCATAATGACTCGGGTCGCTATGCCAAGAATGGACTATTTGCCCGAGGTAAAACGGGATGCAGTGGACGTATGGTTCAACTTCTCTCCGGGTACCAGTGTCGCATCGGTAAAAGAGGAAGTGGTGCCATTATTAATTAATCGTCTCAAACCCTATATGGACGGAACAACTGAGCCAGCATTAAAGAATTATTATTTTATTCTCTGGCCCGGTGGCGCCACCATGGGAGTTCGGGCTAAAGACCAGTCTCAGGTCAGCGCTCTGGAGCAATTGGTTCGGCAAGATATTGTAAGCAATATACCCGATACGAGAGCCTTTGCCAGACAGGGAAACTTGTTTGGTAACTACGGTAATGGTAATGGCGTTAACCTGGATTTACAGGCCGATAATCTTCCGGCGCTGTATGAGGTAGCAAGGCGCGCAATGGGGCTTATTGAAAAAGAGATGCCTGGTAGTGATGTTCGACCGTTTCCTGGTTTGGATTTCACCGCTCCTGAGCTCAGGCTTTTGCCAAATGATCGTCGTTTATCTGAAGTTGGATGGTATCGAAGTAATCTGTCGTCAGTGGTGCAAAGCCTGGGGGAGGGTATTCATCTAGGTGAATACTTTGATGGGCAGGAAAGCCTGGACATCATTATGCGGGGTAGTGATATCCGGTCTCCTCAGATGTTGGAAATGACGCCGCTGATGACACCCTCCGGATTTGTAATTCCTCTGGGGGAAGTTTTGTCGGTTGAGTCGCGGTTAGGGCCTGAAAGTATTCGTCGGGTGGATCAGCGCAGATCGCTGACATTGTCTATTTCACCGGCTGAAAACATGACGCTGGAAGAGACACTTAAGGCGGTGGAGGAAAAAATTCTGCCCGTGGTGACTGAATGGATGCCGGCTGGTGGGCAGATTAAGATTTCCGGTAATGCGGATAGCCTTAATCAGGCCATTGATAATCTGCTGGAGATTTTCCTTTTCGCCTTGTTGATTCTGCTGATTTTATTGTGGGGGCTGTTCAGGTCATTGCGAGATACGTTGCTGGTTATTCTGACATTGCCATTGGCGACAGTGGGTGGGTTGCTGGCTATTCACCTGTTAAATAGCGTCTCTTCCCAACCCATGGATTTATTGACCATGGTTGGCTTTATTATCTTGCTTGGGTTAGTTGTCAACAATGCCATTTTGTTGGTTCATCAGGCCCGGAGTGGTGAAGCAGAAGGACTATCGAGAGCAGAAGCTGTACAGCAGGCACTGGTTACCCGGATGCGCCCTATTTTTATGACCACCCTCACCAGTATTTTTGGCATGTTGCCACTGTTGCTGACGCCGGCTACGGGAAGTGAAATTTACCGGGGTCTGGCGGCCGTGATTATTGGCGGTATGATTATCAGCACCTTGTTTACCTTGATTCTGCTACCTGCCCTGTTACGTATGGGAGAAACGAATGTGACCAAGGGAGTGGCTCTGCCAGAGGCTCGAGTATGAAAATAAGAAAATTGAGTTTGTTTGTATCATTATTGGTGATGATTTCTCCGGTTGGTCTCGCTTCAATGGCCGTATCTACCGCATTGGTTGAAAATCATGTATCCGCACCCGTGAACTGGCTCAATGGCACTGTGATCAGTAAAGAAAGTGCGCAGATCAGTTCAGAAGTTCGTGGTCGTATAATATGGGTGGCTGATTTTGGTGCTCAGATTAATAAGGGAGGTCTGCTGGCGAAAATTGATGGCACAGAGCTGAAGCTGGAAGCTGAGCATAAAATGCTCCAGAAAGATCAGGCATTACAAAAATTTAGCTACTTATCCAGAGAAGCCGAGCGGTTGCAGGCATTACATAAAAAGAAAAGTATCTCGCGTAACAAGCTGGATGCTGCTCAGCATGATGCCAGAATGGCTGAGCTGGACTGGCAGTTGGCCAAAGTTAATTTTGATAAGGCGAATGATCAGCTGGAGCGATCTGAGGTACGTGCTCCATTTTCTGGTGTGGTCAATGAGCGAATGGCTGCTCTTGGGGAATATGTAACTGTGGGCGATAAGTTGGTTGAGTTGGTTAACACCGAGCAGGTCGAAGTGCAGGTTCAGATTCCTATCGGCTTGAGCCATTACCTTACCTCACAAGAAACACTGCAAATTCTTAATGGCGAAAACTCTTACCAGTCTCAATTGATTAACCAGGGAGCAAGTGCTGATTCCAGATCGCGCTTGATACAGGTGCGATTGAATCCGGGTTCTGTTCAGTGGGCACCGGGCACTCCAGTAAAAGTAGCTATACCTTTGAGTGAACCCGTGGAAGCTCTGAGGGTTCCCAGAGATGCCATTGTGATAAGTAAAGAGGGGCAGAAGATATACAAGGTGTTGAGGGAAAATGATGAACATCGTGCTTTTGCCATCACTGTCGATGTTTTGTTCGATAATGAACAGTATGCTTATGTGAGCGGGAAGATTCATGCTGGGGATCACGTGGTCGTGAGAGGGAATCATGGTTTAAAGACGAAAGATGTCGTGATTCCCGTTGAGCATATGGCTGAAACTGATGCGGGATAGTTTTGAATGACTGCATCGTAAGCGCCAAATAAACCCGCGTCCTTCCCAAAGTCTACCTGTATCGTGATCCCATTGATTTTCGAAAGTCATTTCGTGGGCTCGCGCTGCTGGCCGAACAGGAATTTGGACATAACCCCTATCGATGATGGTGACTTATTTCCCTTCACCATTCTCTTCTCTTCTTGGATCTCCTATTTCGTGTGACTGTATTATATCCTCCCTGATTTACATCGGCAGTCACGTTTGACTCATTCTCCCACTCCTCCCCGCTTTTCAGTGGTACGGATTGCTTAATAACACTGTCTATTCGATTAATTGCTCCGCCTATTGATTCCACGCTGTTAAGCTGGTTCGTCGGGATTTCAATGACCCTAAAGCCTAATTTTTGAAGCAGGGCGATTTTTAGCAGCGTCGAGCCATTCCTGATTTTGAAATCATTGCCCACATAATGAACAGGCCCCTGTATTTCAATAACAACAGGGTAATCTGTCAGTAGCAGATCAACCGGAGGTAATGAATTCAGACTCTTTTCTTCTGTAATGTTTAAACCCTGCATTTTGATCCGAAGTTGCCTGAGGAATTCGGATTGAGGTTCTGAAGTAGTGGTCTTGTAATGGGGGGTAACCGGACACTCTTCGTTCAACCAACTTGCGGCCATTGCAAGGGTGGGTTGATTATCTACACTAACTGGAGAGTTAGTTTTCAAGCGTGTAAACAGGTTCCTTATGCACTCTGTAAACAGATTATCATCCGTCGCATTATAACTTAGGGGAGGGGCATTCAGTTTTTTCCTATCGTCATCCCCGCCTGCGTGGGAATGACGGGTGGCTGGTAAATTCTTTATTGCTTCTCCCCTTAGAGCCAACCTGGCGCAATATGCCATTACTGCCCAGAGAGACATGAACGCCCCTTGTTGAGAGGGTTTAGAGTTTTCACTGATGCGGACAAGAGATTCGAACAGAGGTTCAACTACGCTCAGCTCAATAGCCTCACCCAGTTTCGCCATGGCCCACAGCAGGTTGGCGATAGCTTGGGAATTAAATTGGTCTTTCTGCATGTTCACCTGTGGCAACAGCGAGGCCACAGCGGCTGTTAGATCTTTCGTCTGCTCCAGCCCGTTGTCCGCTAGTTTCGCCATGGCCCACAGCAGGTTGGCGATGGCTTGGGCATTAAATTGGTCTTTCTTTACGTTCACTCGAGGCAGCAGCGCGGGTACGGCGGCTTTGAGCTCTGCTGTCCGCTCGAGCCCGTTGTCCACCAGTTTCGCCATGGCCCACAGTAGGTTGGCGATGGCTTGGGCATCAAATTGGTCTTTCTGCATGTTCACCTGGGGTAATAGCGCGGCCATGGCGGCTTTAAGCTCTGCTGTCCGCTCCAGCCCGTTGTCCACCAGTTTCGCCATGGCCCCCAGCAGGTTGGTGATAGCTTGGGCATTAAATTGGTCTTTCTTTGCGTTCACTCGAGGCAGCAGAGCGGCCACGGCGGCTTTGAGCTCTGCTGGCTGATTCAGCCCGTTGTCCACCAGTTTCGCCATGGCCCACAGTAGGTTGGCGATAGCTTGGGCATTAAATTGGTCTTTCTTTACGTTCACTCGAGGCAGCAGCGCGGGCACGGCGGCTTTGAGCTCTGCTGTCCGCTCGAGCCCGTTGTCCATCAGTTTCGCCATGGCCCCCATCAGGTTGGCGATAGCTTGGGCATTAAATTGGTCTTTCTCTCTGTTCACCAGTGGCAACAGCGCGGCCACGGCGGCTTTGAGCTCTGCTGTCCGCTCCAGCCCGTTATCCATCAGTTTCGCCATGGCCCACAGCAGGTTGTTGATTTCCTGTGGATTAAAGCTCGCTTTCTTTGCGTTCACGCGAGGCAGCAGCGCGGCCACGGTGGCTTTGAGCTCTGCTGTCAGCTCGAGCCCGTTGTCCACCAGTTTCGCCATGGCCCACAGCAGGTTGGTGATAGCTTGGGCATTAAATTGGTCTTTCTTTACGTTCACTCGAGGCAGCAGCGCGGCCACGGCGGCTTTGAGCTCTGCTGTCCGCTCGAGCCCGTTGTCCACCAGTTTCGCCATGGCCCACAGCAGGTTGGTGATAGCTTGGGTATTAAATTGGTCTTTCTCTCTGTTCACCTGGGGTAATAGCGCGGCCACGGCGGCTTTGAGCTCTGCTGTCCACTCCAGCCCGTTATCCATCAGTTTCGCCATGGCCCACAGCAGGTTGGTGATACCTTGGGCATCTGTATAAGCAGGCTTTTGGTCGCACTTTAGTTTTATTTCATCAAGCAAAGTTGACAATAAATTAGATTGAGAATCCTTAACCTTCTTATCCATTTTTTCATGAGGTGTAAAAACACCCGCTGAAGTGAATGAATGAAGTGTTGTCGTTAAGCTACGCCATTCCCAATTCGTTGCTGGCTTAAATACTTCCAGTAAAGGTGCCAGCTTGCTTATCTGGTCTAGATTTAAAGGACTTTGAGCAGTCGATGTGTATTGTTTAATTGTTTGGGCACATTGACTATGCTTTTTCCCATCATATTTAGTTCCGTACTTACTCGATACCGACACCAAAGAGTCAATTGTCGTTTGGGTGATGAGCTCATTAAAATTTTGAATTCTGCGTGTTCCCCGCATTGATAAATTGGGAGCGCTGGAAGGGTTATTAAATCTTTGTATTTTGGGGGTAAATTTTGCTGCTTTTTGTACCCTACGGACCGAGCTACTTTTATGCGGCAGCCCCTTTGAAGAATTGGCACGTTCATTCGGGTTTTTGTCATTATTATCTGTGTCTGTTCTAACTGTGCCTGTTCTAAAGTTGGTAGCGCTGCCAATGTTATTCATGTTTAGTAATTCCATAAAAATAAAAATTAGATCATGGTTCTTCCTATAGGTTCATTTTGTTGAAATGGTTATAAACGCCAATGGCACTGACTTAAGGTTATTTCTCATTCTAGGAGTGGGGAAGTTCCGCTGGTCTACTCAATTTTCTACCATCCTCGCTACGGGCGCTATTCTCGGTCAGCCTCCTAGCAGACCTGAGGCCTGTCGCTGTCAATCTGTTGAATAGCACGAAGTCCCTTAAAGCAGGTTTGAAAAGAGAGCAAAAGAAAGCTGCGATGAAAAGAAAGCTGCGATGAGTACACACTATCTTTTTGAAGCCTTGGCAAGGCAGGGGCTTTCATGATCTTGTCGGGTGGGTCAGCATGCGATTGCGATATAGGGGCATCTTTGCCCCTCGCCCAAAAAACCATAAATGGAGTGAACTTAATAATTATTTTGAGGTCAAACGGCGGTATTTTATAGTTTAACTGAACAGGGTTCTATTCTGGAATTTACAACAACCTACCCCTATCCAAGACATCATGTCACGGATGGCCAGCAGAGCAGATCAAGAAATCAATTAAACGAAAGACGTGGCGTCTCAACTTGTGAACCCTGTAAAAGTACAGCTACCCAAGTTAATGTCAAATATTTAGAGGATGTCTTTTGGAAACAGCAACCATCACCATTACATAAGCGTAAAGTCACAGCATCTGATGTGATGACGGCATATTTAAAGGACTCAAACTCCCTACGAAGAGGCTTCTTTCTACAAAAGCTCTGCTTAAAGGACATTCTCTTTGACAATGGACATATCAGTCCCGATCAGGTCATTCAAGAATTCAATCGAGCTCCAGATCAAAAAAATAAGTGTCAGTTAGCGGTAGCTCACTTCAAGGATCGATGTTGCTTGAGGGGGCTGCCGTTGAAGGGCCAGCAGGTCACACCGGATGAGGTGGTTAAGGATTTTCGGGCAGTCAAAGCAACACTGGATCTAGCGCGTTTCAAAGCGGAATGCTGCCTGAAGGGCCTGTTTTTGACACCGGATGGTAAGCTGAAACCCGAGCAGGTCACACCGGATGCGGTGGTTAAGGATTACCCAGGTAGTCCAGAAGGCAAACTTGGGATAGCGCGCTTCAAACAGGAATGTTGCCTGAGAGGTCTGCCGTTAAATGGCCAGCAGGTCACACCGGATGCGGTAGTTAACGGTTTTCCGGATAATCCAGAAGGCAAGTTGGGGATAGCGCGCTTCAAACAGGAATGTTGCCTGAGAGGTCTGCCGTTAAATGGCCAGCAGGTCACACCGGATGCGGTAGTTAACGGTTTTCCGGATAATCCAGAAGGCAAGTTGGGGATAGCGCGCTTCAAAGAGGAATGTTGCCTGAGGGACCTGCCGTTGAATGGCCAGCAGGTCACACCGGCTGTGGTGGTTAAGGATTATCAGGCAGTCAAAGCAACACTGGAGCTAGCACGCTTCAAAGCGGAATGTTGCCTGAAGGGCCTGCTTTTGTCACCGGATGGTAAGCAGAAACCCGAGCAGGTCACACCGGATGCGGTGGTTAAGGATTACCCAGGTAGTCCAGAAGGCAAACTTGGGATAGCGCGCTTCAAGCAGGAATGTTGCCTGAGGGATCTGCCGTTAAATGGCCAGCAGGTCACACCGGATGCGGTAGTTAACGGTTTTCCGGATAATCCAGAAGGCAAACTTGGGATAGCGCGCTTCAAACAGGAATGTTGCCTGAGGGATCTGCCGTTAAATGGCCAGCAGGTCACACCGGATGCGGTAGTTAACGGTTTTCCGGATAATCCAGAAGGCAAACTTGGGATAGTGCGCTTCAAACAGGAATGTTGCCTGAGGGGTCTGCCGTTAAATGGCCGGCAGGTTACACCGGATGCGGTAGTTAACGGTTTTCCGGATAATCCAGAAGGCAAACTTGGGATAGTGCGCTTCAAACAGGAATGTTGCCTGAGGGGTCTGCCGTTAAATGGCCGGCAGGTTACACCGGATGCTGTGGTTAAGGGTTATGAATGCAATGGTTGGCTCCTCGAAAGAGCTATTTTTTATTCTCAGCTGGCACTGAATGCAAGAGAACTGAATGACTGTCATCTGGATAATGAAACAGTATTAAAAGCGTTTGATGAAGTTCCCGGAGATCATTCTTCGAGGCAAGTCGAGTATCTGATGCAAAGGTTGAAAAAAACACAGTTATACGATGAAACCAACGAAGCTCAGGGTACACTTCAACAGGCTTGGCAAATCTTAAACAACGTATCAGTCAAAAACGATGAGCAACATCGACTTCAATGTATTTTAAAATTCATGGCTGTGCAGTATGAGCTGCCACTTGATCATCAGAGGGTGTCAGCAGAACAGGTATTGCAAACCATCAAAACACTCAGGAGCTCATTTCAAAATTCACGCTTAGAGTTCTTCTTCCTGGCACATTGTTTTAAGACGAGGCTGTCTATTGGGGGACAAAAAATCCATGAGAGTCAGGTTCTAAACTGCCTTCAGAGTTTCCCTGAAGGAAGCAAGTTGCGCCATGCTTTACGCTGCTGGTTTGAACGATTCAGCTCCGAAGACTATCTCATGGAGCAGTTACTGTATAAGCGAGATACTTCGATTACAAAGCGGGACAGTGATAGCCGGCACGGGCACGCAGCTTCTGCCAGTCAAGGTGATGCTTCAATGGCAGTGAATAGAGAGCACTTTGTATTACCTAAACCAGGCTCAGATAACACGAATGCTAGCTTTTTACCCAGTGATGGAGAAAATAGTTATTCAGCCAAACGTGTAAATAGCGCCACACCGGATCATCGAGATTTTCTCGACGTAATCCCCGTTATAGAAAGGTCTGGTGGAAGAAAAAAATCGGTAGAAGTATCCGTTGCTAATTTTAACAAAGGAGGCCTATTCCCTTGCCGAGTTCCGGGATACCGGGGAGGAACAAAAATAGCGGAGAATACGTTCGTTACTCAGACAGTCAGTGCCAGTGCTACTCAAACTCTTAAGCAATTGTTAAATGTAGGCGGAGCGAGTTTACCAGACAATCAGGTTGCGCGGTTAAATGTGCTAACGCTGAAAGCGCTGGAGATTATTCAAGAAGTCAATAGTTTTTTTACCGAACCTCCCATTCTTATTACCGGGTCATTTTCTCGATTTTTGCAGAACCGCTGCTCATCATTTAAAGATATTGACATTATCTGCATGACGGAAGAGTCTGCCAGGATACTTTTTGAAAAGCTGCAAATACTTAACGCCGAGAAGTGGTCAGAAGTTCCCCGAAGCATTGTCATCTGGCCAATTCCCGGATGTTCTGAGATCAGACTACCAAGAGCCTACAATATTGCTTTGAATGAGGGTGATTTGGGTACGCAAGCAATGGGGCTTCAGGTCAGTGTTGAGGCCAGAGTAACTTACTGGAATAGAAAACCATTGTTAGTTCATGTTCCTGGCGTTGAGAGGCCTGTGTGCTGTTTGTCGTTTGCTGAAGAGATCAAATCACTAAACGACACACTGAAACACCTGGGTGATCAACTGGTTCCGCTAACAGAGCAATTGCAAAAAGGGGATGTATTTGACATACCTCGAACCATTCTTTTTAACCTCCCCAAAACAATCAATGAGCAAATTTATGGCTTGCTTATGCGCTCCCTGCTTAGCCTGAATAAAGGCAAACAGTTTATTTCTCTGTACTCTGAAGAAAAGTATAACCAGCTTCCAGAACAACAAGACCTTCATACACTTACTAAGAATCTTCAAATGAAATTGAAAAACCATGATCACCTTAATGGTTTTTTGGCAAGCGTTAACTACTGGCTATCAAAAGCACCGTGTGTGAGTGATTACGAGATCAATAAGAAGACATTTATCAAAGGCATTATTGCAAATATGTACCCTGAATAAGATCGGACAGAGCCAGCTTAAGTACCCGGCCATTTGGAATCGAATATTTCTGGCTTGTTGATCAAGTTCTCTGCAAGGCGCAACGCCGGGAGCATAGCGAGCTATGTGACCAGAGTTGCAACGCAGTCAGAGAGCCTGATCAATGAGTCAGAAAATATGATTTCATATGGTTGGGTACTTAGTAATACCAATTACTATTTTTAAATTATGGGCTACGTAGCTATTTTGACCTACTGGATTTGCGTTGAAGTTCCTCTCCATAGCTACCACCCACCCACAGCCCGAGTTGCTTCAAATACTGTTCCCACTCAGTTAATAGCGCTGTCTTTTCTTCCCAGTACTCATTTTTGTCATAGTGCTTGCTTTGCACACCGCTAAAAACGTGATGCTGGATTCGCTTCACATCATCAGGATCGTAATTGTTGATGACTTTTTTGAAATGCTTTTTCATCAGAGTGGTGCAGGTACTGCGAAGACCGTCATACTTGACTGATGTCTTCGCCCACGCACTGTATAGCCTGAACTGTTTTGGGATATAGCTTTCTGAGAATGGATAAATCTTGCCTACGCCACCGCTCAATTCTCGAAGCCGTTTGAGGCACTCAATAGCGGTATCTGACAGGTAGACAAGGTATTCTCTCGGCTTACCGCTGTTACCTTTATAGTCGATGATTTCTATGGAACGCTCTTCAAAATCGACCCTGTCCCAGTCCACATCGATCAGTTGTCGTTTACGGTGCCCACCGAGCAGTATGTTCAGCGTGATCAGGTAAAACGTGCTGGTTTCCATGCAAAATCGTGTCGAGTCATCTTTATCAAGGGTGACGGATTGATAGAATTGAGTCAGTTTCTTTTCCGTGAGGTGATTGTTTTTTGATTGTTCAAAAGAGGGGTCTGTTGCGACATCCTGTGCCGGGTTATAGCGAATTCGGGAAAAATCGACATCAGGAAACCCTTTCTCTCTTAGCGCTCCAAGCGTCGCCTGCCGTTTTTTGGCGAAGTTATACGCCGTTGTCAGGTACGTTTTTACCCGGTTGGAGGATCGACCAATGTCTCGCTTTACCATATGGCTGACAATTTTCTCGATACAATCTTCTGTCACTTCGTGAGCCAAAGTATCAAGAATAGGTTCAAACTTTTTGACGGCAAGTACGTTTTTGGTTAGCTCGCGCTTTACGTTGTCTTTATCCTTTTTGCCGGACTGTGTCTGGTAATAAATATAGAAATGGACGACATCTTTGAAAGTTGCCAGCCTCTTTTCCGGTGTGTGTGACAGATTAACCGCAAGTGGGTCTATGCCTTGTTTGATCTGCTTCCGATAAAGTGCTGTATCTTCGGTTGCTTTTGAGAACGGATAAGTCTCAGGGTCAAATTTCCCCAGACTGATCTTGCGGACTTT
This sequence comes from uncultured Endozoicomonas sp., assembly GCF_947495845.1. Classification (GTDB taxonomy): domain Bacteria; phylum Pseudomonadota; class Gammaproteobacteria; order Pseudomonadales; family Endozoicomonadaceae; genus Endozoicomonas. Next base: position 60,370 of record NZ_CANMAO010000006.1, read on the forward strand.
TTTGTGCTCGTTAGTGTACCGATAGATAAAGGTGCCGACGACGGCATCATTGCTGTTAATCTTCATACGAAAAACAATGGAGCCCTCGCCCTGGGGGAAAGAGTGAATCGCGAGAGAAGTGTCGTTTTCTCCACCATTTTTATGCTGCTTCAGAAAGTCTTTGCACAGCTTTGTCAGTGTATTTGTGTTAACCTTTTTTGGTCTCTGCATAGTGTCGTTTAACTGCCTGTCCTGTTGCTGTTTTAATGACTAGCTTTTATGACAATCAAGCACTCTGAATTCCATATCCGAGTAATACCGTCTGATCATACGACAACGATTTATTGATCGTTCGGTTAATTAATAATCTAGTTGGATTTCCTGGAATGAGCAACAATTCTGGGGTCATTTCTGGGGTCAGTTTTGCTTTTTTGGGGACAGTTTTGGGACAGTTTCCCATTGCGATGTAAAAATAGAGCATGAAAGCTGTTGACAGATTATGAAAATATTAAATATAATTAATTCAATAACTTGCTGGCGATTTCTGGCTCTATTTGAAAGCAAAAGCAAGGATATGACAGATTATGCCTGGGTAGCTCAGTTGGTAGAGCAGCGGATTGAAAATCCGCGTGTCGGTGGTTCGATTCCGCCCCTAGGCACCATATGATGAAGGCCTCGAAGCGTTAAGTTTCGAGGCCTTTTTTCGTTATCAGTATACGACGAATTTATTGTGCTTATGAGTTTTATCTAAAATGCAAATCAGTATTTGAAATTCTGTAAGAAAGTGATTACTGACGTTTAGTTGAACCAGAGCTGCCGATCCTGCTTTAACTGGATCGGCATATGTAATGTCAAGCTTCAGGAATAACCTTCAAAGTCGCTACCAGAAGATCCCAGAAACGGGCGACGCTTTGGATATGCACTTTCTCATCCGGAGAGTGAGGGAAGCGGATGGTTGGGCCGAAGGAGATCATATCCCACTCGGGGTATTTGCTGCCCAGCAGGCCGCATTCCAAACCGGCATGAACCACTTGAACTCCGGCTTCTTTATCAAACAGATCCAGATATACCTGCTTCATGGTTGCCAGAATCGGTGAATTGGCATTTGGCTTCCAGCCCGGGTAACTATCAGAAAAGACCACTTCAGCACCCAATAGCTTGAACAGGCCAGCTACTGAATCATTAATGCCTTCATTGCAGCTTCCTACCAGGCTTCTTGGCAGAATATGAACAAAGACTTGTCCTTCACGGATATTCAGCACGCCGATGTTCAGCGAAGTTTCCACAACGCCCTCAATGGAATCACTCATTCGCTGAGCGCCATTAGGGCAGGCATTGATTGCGGCAATCCAGCTGTTTTGAGCGGGGAGCGACATCAGTTCACTGGCTGGCTCAGCATCAGTCATGATGATGGACAGGTTAGACTCAACTTCTGCAAGCTCTGCAGTGATGTCGTTGCTGATCAGATCAACAATCTTTTCACAGGCAGCCAAAGAGGTTGCGGGAATTCCAATAACCGCAGAAGCTTCTCGCGGAATGGCGTTGGCAAGGGAACCGCCAGTCAGGCTGGCAATACGAATGCCTTCGGCTTCCAGGCGCTGAATAATACGCGTCAGCAACTTAATTGCGTTACCGCGACCAAGGTGAATATCGCAGCCGGAGTGACCGCCTTTTAATCCGGAAATGGTCAGAGTCTTAAATACTAATTTACTATCAACTGCTTCTGTCGTGTATTCACCCTTCACTTCAACACGGGTTCCGCCGGCGCAGCCGATATAAAGCTCGCCTTCATCTTCTGTGTCGAGGTTCAGCAGGATTTTCCCTTGTAGCCTATTAGGTTCAAGACCTTGCGCTCCGATCATGCCGGTTTCTTCCGTCGCCGTGAACAGCGCTTCAATCGGGCCATGCTGAAGGTCTTTGGATTCCAGAACGGCCAGAGCAGCGGCCATGCCCATGCCATTGTCTGCGCCGAGTGTGGTGCCTTCTGCGGTTACCCAGTCGCCATCGATATAGGCTTTGATTGAGTCTGTGGTGAAGTCATGAGCCGTGTCGTTGTTTTTCTGAGGCACCATGTCCATGTGACCCTGAAGTACGACACCGACACGGTTTTCCATTCCGGCAGTGGCTGGCTTGCGAATGATGACGTTCCCTGCAGAGTCGGTCTGACATTCCAGGTTGTGCGCTTTAGCAAAACCGATCAGGTGCTCGCGGATCTCATCTTCGTGAAAAGAAGGGTGTGGGATGTCGCAAATCGCTGCAAAATGCTGCCATAGAGCATGGGGCTGCAGTTCATGGATAGCGCTCATTAAAGACTCCAGTGCTAGTTATGTTGACTGCTATATTGGTTGTTTTTTGATAGCTGAGAGGAGCAATAGTGGGGACATTGGTACAAAACATCAATGCTGTTTTTAGATCGCATTGTCTTGGGTCATGAATTTATTAGAAAACGGATGTTTATTATTTATTTTTTTCTTGAGGCTTTTTATTAAGTGTTTAATCGTGTTCCCGAGCTAGATAGTTCGGCTACCATAGCTCGGGAGTGATTCTCTATTTACGCCTGTGGCGGTGTGCCTTCAGCATTGGAAAGCACCGCATCTATCTGTACCAGTGCGCCTTCAGGAATGTCGGCAACGCCAAGCACGGTTCTTGCAGGCAGGTCTCCGTTGAAGAACGTTTTATACACGTCATCCACCGCCTCAATATCGGCAATTTTTGTCAGCTGAATATTTATCTTTACCGCGTCGTCCATCTCGTGGCCAATACTTTCCACAATCACCTTAATGTTTTGCAGGCACTGTTGAGTTTGTTCCTCTACTCCGCCGTCAACCATGTTTCCGGTGGTTGGGTCCAAAGGCAATTGTGCAGTGATATGGTTGTAATGAGAAAAAGCGACGGTTTGCGTATACAGAGAAGAGGTTGGTGCATCGTTAGTATTACGCGCTTTAATCACAATGCCGTGACGATCTTCAACGGCCTGTGGCGGTGTACCGTCGCCGTGGGAAACGACGGCATCGATTTGAACCAGGGCATCCATCGGTAAGCCAGAAGTAATCACAACAGAGCGTGCAGGAACATAACCTACGGCTCTGGCGATGGCAGAATCAGGGAAGAAGGTTTTGAAAACGTCATTGACGGCATCAACATCTGCAGCGTTACGAACGAAAATGCCCAGCTTCACGATGTCGTCGAAAGGCACGTCAATGCTTTCCAAAATGGCTTTGATGTTTTTCAGGCACTGCTTGGTCTGTTGCTTAATGCCCCCCATGACTTTATTGCCGGTGGTTGGGTCGATCGGTAATTGCGCACCAATGTTGTTGTAATGGGAAAAAGCGACAGTTTGCGTTGAGAAAGGGCTTTGAGGCGCGTTCGGCGTGTTGCCAGCAACTTTGACAAGATCGCAAGGCGCTTGCGGGTGAGTGCCTTCACCGTTGGAAATCAGTGCATCCATTTGTACGCGAGCACCTTGCATTGGCAGAGCTTCAACGGCTAATGAAGTTCTTACCGGAGGATAGCCCTGAAAGAAGGTGGCATACACTTCATCGATTGCGGCAAGTTCAGTAATGTTAATTGCATAAATATTGATTTTGACCACGTCGGACATAATATGACCAACGCTTTCAACAATCGCTTTAATATTATCCAGACATTGTTTCGCCTGTTCTTTAATATCAGCAGAAATGATTTCGCCGGTGACAGGGTTTACAGGTAATTGAGCTGAAATGTTGTTGTAATGGGAAAATGCCACAGACTGAGTAGAAAAGGCATTTAATGGTGCTTTTTCTGTGTTTCTGGAGTTCTTGATGATTTTGCCGCTCATACCGATATTCTCCTGTTTGAGATAATTCTGGTCGGTGAAATCTCATCGCAGGTGAAAAGTCTCTGGTTCTAATTAAGGTCGATACGATGAGAACTTATGTTCTAATCCTGAGATGAATATGAGTCAAGAATACAGCGGTGGTTCTTATTTTTATCAAAAACAATATTGATGTTTGTCATCGAGTATCAACAATTTGTTGAAATCCACCATTGTTAAATGGTTTTTTTTATTGTGGGGGATGAAAAGTTGTCTATTTAAAAGATTTTATCTCGAAATGTAAGTGGTGCATGCTTTCTTCTTTTTGAATTTTTATTCAATAAACGATTGGATTTATCAATGGTCGGTAAAAAAAACAGACAGTTTTGGCCAGCTGATTAATAAATTCATTGAATCTCTTCTACGGGCGCTGAATTCTAACAGGCCAGATTGTTGGAGCTCGGTTTTTGGAGCAGCAAATATTCTTTGTTTTTCTATGGAGAAAGATTTTTATTTGAACGTCAATATACGTCTATATTGGTAACGTACCAGCATGAATAGGTGTGATCAGTATGTACTCTTCGTTTCTATCCGTTTGTTCAAATACAAAAAAAGCAGTGGTTTGCTCCATTGGCGCGCTCTTGTTCTTTAACCTTTTTATAGGGGAGGTTAATGCTGCTTATACTGGCCCCGGTTCTAAGGTAAGTGCCGCAACGGTGGCGTCCATTTTAAAGAATCCGAAAGAAGATATGCCCGTGGCTATGAAAGGGCATCTGGTGCGTAAAGTGAAGCACGAAACGTATATGTTCAGTGATGGCTCTGGCGAGATTCAGGTGGATATAGACGACAAAGATTTTCCATCTAGCCAGCATATTGATGCCAAGACCAAAGTGGAAATTATTGGTGAGGTGGATGTGGAGCGAAAATCTGGGGTAGAGATTGATGTGAAGTCGCTGAAGGTCGTTCCATAAACCGATAACCCCGAAAGGTTACCGGATTTGAGTTGGCTCTCTGCAAGGCGCAACAGCGGGAGCATAGTGAGCTATGTGACCAGAGTTGCAACGCAGTCAGAGGGCCTGATCAATGAGTCAGAAAATACGATTTCAGATGGTTAACTACTTATAAACAGGTAGACAGCCACTCTGGTTTTTCCTGACGTTTACCACGCACTTGATCGAAGTACATAGACTGCAGCTTCTCCGTAATTGGTCCTCTTTTACCTGAACCAATCTTGCGTCCATCGTGCTCACGAATCGGCATCACTTCTGCGGCGGTGCCTGTAAAGAAGGCTTCTTGCGCGATATACACTTCATCACGAGTAATCCGCTTTTCCCGAACCTCTAACCCAAGCTCTTTGGCAAACTGCATAATGGTATCGCGGGTAATGCCTTCGAGGCAGGAAGTCAGTTCCGGCGTGTAAATAATGCCGTCTTCTTTCACGATAAAGAAGTTCTCGCCACTGCCTTCTGCCACGTAACCTTCGTTATCCAGCAGCAATGCTTCTTCACAGCCACTTTCCAACGCCTCCCGCAGAGCCAACATGGAATTCATGTAGTTGCCATTGGCCTTGGCTTTACACATGGTGATGTTGACGTGGTGGCGGGTATAAGACGATGTACGAATTTTAATGCCTTGCTCCAATGCTTCCGGAGACATATAGGAAGGCCAGTTCCAGGCTGCAACCATAGTATGAACTTTCAAACCTTCTGCACGGAGTCCCATGCCTTCGGAACCCAGGAAGCACATGGGGCGAAGGTACGCTTCGTCCAGACCATTTTCACGAACCACCAATTTCTGGGCTTCGTTCAGCTCTTCTTTGCTGTAGGGAATGTCCATTCTCAGAATATGAGCGCTGCGGAACAGGCGATCGGTGTGTTCTTTTAAACGGAAAATAGCAGGACCATTCGGTGTGCTGTAAGCGCGGACACCCTCGAACACGCCCATACCATAGTGCAGGGTGTGCGTCAGAACATGGGTTTGGGCTTCGCGCCAGGGGATCAGCTCCCCGTCTAGCCAGATAACGCCATCACGATCGGCGAAAGACATCAGATAACTCCACTTTGAAATTGTTGTCGATACAGAGTTTTAGTACAGGTTGCTTCGGATCATAAACCCTCAATGGCCGCAATGCCAGCAAGGTCCGCTTAGTTGTAATTGGAATGGGGTTTGCGCCTAATATGATGTATTTGATGGAACTGATCCTGCTGACAGTGTTCTAAGCTGATCATCCTTTCTGGAGTAACTTAAATGGATAAGGCAGCTGGATCCCAAACACTGACAATACAGCCTAATCAAGTTGTAAATACCGGCAACGTACCTGACAGCCGTCTGTCCGATGCATCTCATAAAACTATGGGTTCCGTAATCAGGCAGGATATTGCCCCGGACATTCCAAAAAAAGAAGGCGATGGAAGACGAAGTGCAGTAGAAAAACGACAGCGAAACCTTACTGTTGTTGATCCTGAAGCTATCCGGTTCAGGCCGAGTTCGGTACGAAGAGACTATAGCTATGTCACCCCTAGGGATCAAAAACGGCAGCCAATGATCGCAGGAGGACTCAATCCAGAAGTCAAACAGCTAACACAGCGGCTTGAAAATGCCGAAGCACGTAACGATGAAATAAAAAAGGTTTTGATCAGGGAGGTTGTGAAAAATCTTTCTAAGGGTATTTCTGGCAAGGCAATTGAAAAAAAGGGTACAGCTGTTCTTATCGGTGATTCTGGCAAGGCAATTGAAAAAAAGGGTACAGCTGTTCTTATCGGTGAGCTTATAGCATGTAAAGATATTGGTCAGAGAAAGCTAGAGCAAGCTATTGAAAGCCTACAGCTTGAAGTTGAGTCGCAAAAGCAAGAAATCAAAAGATTAAAAGAAAATAGAGACATATCAACATCAGGGAAAGTGTTTTGGTCAATCGATAACGTATCTGAAAAATTAAAAACTATCAGGGAAATACCTGTTGAACTAGAAAATGTCAGAAAGAAAATTATAGATTTAAGTAGTCAGCCTATTGAAGTTAACAACCCCAATAATTTAGAAAGGGAAAATGAGCTTGACAGGCTTAGATCAAAAGAGCAAAAGCTTGTTGGAAAATTGGATGAGTATAAGGAAATTAAAGGGCCTGAGTTTGAAGTGAGTCAAGGGGGGGTTCGTTTAGTTCCCAGTTTTTGCCTCAATGGTTCAGGAAAAAAAGAAGGGAAATATATGTCATTTTTTTGCAAGATAATCCCGAACGAGTATATGCACTTCCAAAAATTCCCATGCGAATTTTCTACAAAATTCTCTATGCTTGATCAAACAGGAAACCAAAAACATAAAACGAAAAAAACTGACTCTAAAAAAGAGTTTTCTTTTGAACAATATGGTAAACCTCAGGCAGGTCTTGAAAATAGGCACTTTGGTTGTGAAAGGTTTGCAGGCCAGAAAAAACTGACGTCAGACTACCCATATGTTAAAAATGACTCCATTTTTTTGAGTGTGGAGGTCAAGGAAAGGTAATAAAAGATAAAAAATATAAGGTGTTTTATTGTGCTGTTGAAAGGCGCTTCCAAACAGCACATTGAATAATCAATTACATCCTTTTAGAAAATGATTCCAAATACTAATTACATTGCTCTGCATGTGGTTTGCCGTTCCTGTTTCGATATGCGGTGCCTCATTCTGTAAAGCTTTCTGATGAATAGCTAAGCGGAATGTTTTATAAGCTTCCCGTAGTTGCCGTGCATCTTCATGGGTGAGCAGATGAACGGCCTCCAGTTCTTCCGAAATTCGTATGTTATCAGTCCACTTTAATAGAGAAGGGTAACGGTTGGCGTAATTCAGCACTGAGAACTGCATCAGGAATTCGATATCAACAATACCGCCCTTGTCGTGTTTAAGATGAAACAGGTGTTGATTGGTTTTACTGCCCAAATGCTCCCGCATCTTATGACGCATGTTGATCACATCAACCTTCAGTTTTTCTGTATCTCGCTCTATACCAAGAATATCTGCGCGAAGGCTGACAAACTGCTGCGCCAGAGCTTGATCACCGGCAATGACGCGCGCGCGAACCAGCGCCTGATGCTCCCATGTCCAGGCTTCTTCTTTCTGATATTTTTCAAAATAAGGCAGAGAGTTAACCAGCAGGCCTTTTGAACCAGACGGCCGTAGTCGCATATCCGTATCGTACAAAATGCCGGATGGCGTCTGGGTGGTCAAGATATGGATAATTCTCTGACCCAGTCGTGTATAAAAGGTGGTGCTGTCGATGGATCTTGCACCATTAGTCTCTTTATTGGTGCCACCATTGTGGATAAACACCAGATCAAGATCCGAGCCCGGGCCGAGTTCAATACCACCCAGTTTGCCGTAACCTACAATGATAAACCCGGGATCACACAGGTTGCCCTGTGCATCCTGAGGCATGCCGTGCTTCTCAGTCAGATTGCGCCAGGCGATCGCCAGAACCGCATCGAGAATAACTTCGGCGATCCAGGTTATATAATCGCTTTCTTTCATCAGTGGCAATTTGCCGGATACCTGCGCTGCCGTTACTCGAAGTATGTGAGCCATTTTAAAATGACGCAGGGCTTCCATCTGGTTTTCCAGGTCATCCTCTGGAATATGAGCCAGCTGCTGGCGTAATTCGTCCGCAAGCTCGGCTTTTTTTGGCGGATTGTAGAGATCGCCAAGGTTGAGAAACTCATCCAGAAGCGCCGGGAATCGGGCGATCTGTTCAGCAATCCATGGGCTGGCAATACACAGTCGGCCAAGGTGTTCGAGTGCGCCGGGGTTTTCAATCAGTAGTACCAGATAGGCGGTCCGACGAAGCACTGCTTCCACTAACGGGAGAATGCGCAGTAAAAAAGTATCTGGCTCGGTAGAGGCGGCAGCGACGGTTAACAGCAAGGGAATAAATTGATCCAGCCGATCATGGCTTTGTTTTCTGACACGGGTAATGGCTTTTCCGTCTCGCAATGAGATCAATCGTCGCCATGAGGTTTTAACGTTTTTAAAACCTTCCTGAGTCATTAACTGTTGCTCTTCCTCTTCCGTTAAACGACTGAGCCATAATGATTGCCATTGATTGCTGTTAGTGTCACTTTTCTCTTTGGCTTCTGGGTCAGCTATGACCGCATCAAAATGTGCGGTTACGAGTTTTTGATGTTGATCCAGTGTCGTTAATAGTTCGTTCCAGTTTTTGTGCTGCATGGAGCAAGCAATACGTGCCTGTGTTTCAGCACCTTTTGGCAGGTCTTGAGTCTGACGATCATCAATGGCCTGAATGGCATGTTCCAGATTGCGCAGATAAATGTAGGCGGATTCCAGCTCTGCGGCTTCTTCAGGGGAGAGCCACTGTTTTTCTTTAAGAGTGTTGAGAACGTTCAGCAGATTCCGTTCCTGCAAACTGCGATCACGGCCACCATGAATGATCTGGAAGGATTGAATAATAAACTCAATTTCCCGAATACCGCCAGGGCCGAGTTTGATATTGCTTTCCATGCCTTTGCGTTTGACTTCCCGTTGGATCAGCTGCTTCATTTCCCGCAGTGCGCTGATGGAGCCGAAGTCTATATAACGGCGATAAACAAAGGGTCGAAGCGTATCCAATAATTGCTGGCCAGACGTTTTGTCACCGGCAACTATTCGAGCTTTGAGCATGGCGTAACGTTCCCAGTCACGCCCCTGATCCTGATAATACTGTTCCATGGCCGCAAAGCTCAGAGCCAATGCGCCGCTGGCACCATAAGGCCGCAGTCGCATATCTACCCGGAAGACAAAGCCATCCGCATTCTGGCTATCCAGCGCTTTTATGAGTCGTTGCCCCAACCGGATAAAAAACTCCTGATTAGTGATTACTTTTTTGGCACCACGGGTTTCACCCTGGCAGGGAAAGGTGAACATCAGGTCGATGTCAGAGGAAAGATTCAGATCATAGGCGCCAAGCTTGCCCATACCCAGAACAATCATTTTCTGAGCAACCGGTTCTTCATCGGGAATATTAGTGCCGAAGGGCGTTCCCATGGTTTTACAGGCATCGTGATAGAGCCAGTCAAGGGTACGATCAATGCAGGCATCTGCCAGATTAGACATGTCTTTCGTGGTGTCTGACATGGAAACCAGACGGTTCAAATCCAGCCAGATAATGCGCAGCATTTCCTGGTTGCGATACAACCGCAGCGCTCTGTTCAGTTCATCATCGGTAGTTGCCAGTGCAATGGCGCTGCCAAGTCGTTCGGCGTGATTTTTTGCCATATCAGGCAACTGTTTTCTATTCGTGCATAACGTTTCCAGCCATTCGGGATAACGAATGCATTGTTGCGCGGCAAAGTCGCTGCCAGCCCAGCACTGGATGAGCTCATTGATCAGTCGTGGGTCGAGGGTGAGGTCAAATGTCGGATGTCGTTCAATGAACTGCTGCCAATGGCTTTCGACCACCTGTTGAACCGGATCAGGCAACCCGGAGGAGGTGAGGTGTTGACTGAATAACGCCGTGAGTGACTCCATTGACCTGATCTCTTCCAGTTATTGAGCTTATTAAAGATATGTTAAAGGACAACATTTGCCGCTGCCAGCAATGTCTATACTGAGACGTTTTTTACTGGTTGGGCTTGCAAATGTTTTTGCTGAGGCTGGTGGCAAAGCTGCCCTTTTGTTTGATCTATCCACTGGCATGGTTGCTTTACCTATTGGTCTGCCATGTTTTCAAGTATCGAAAGGGGGTGGTAACCACCAATATTCGTCAGGCATTTCCTCAATTCGGTGAAGCTGAAGTTCGGTGCTTATCCAAACGGTTTTACCGGCATCTTACTCAATTGTTTCTGGAAATGATTAAGGCGCATGATATGAGCGCAAAGGCGTTTCAGAAACGGTGCGTATTGACAGGGCAGGAAGCGCTGTTTGCTGAAACGCAGAATCAAACGCGCCCGGTGATTATTCTGACCACTCATCAAGGGAACTGGGAATGGATGCTGCATGGTGCATCCCTGCATTTAGGTGTTCCGATTGATCCGGTTTATAAGCCTTTGCATCACAGAGGAATGAATCAGTTTATTTATGAAGTGCGTAGTCGGTTCAACTCGACCCCCGTTCCAATGAAACAAGTGGGTAAAAATATATTAAAACAAAAGCACTTTCGATTATTCGTGATGCTGGCGGACCAGCGTCCGGGAAATCAGGAGCAGGGTTACCCATCAGTTTTCTTAAATAAGGAGGCAAATTTTTTTACGGGTGCAGAGCGAATCGTTAAATTGACTCAGTACCCGGTTTTCTTTGCGAAGTGTAAGAAAATCAGGGCGGGATACTATGGACTGGAGTTTATAAAGCTCTCTGGTTCTGACCCTGGTTCGGACTATCCGGTTATGGATGCATATATAAAGGAAGCGGAAGCGTCCATCCATGATCAGCCAGAGACATATCTATGGAGCCATCAGCGATGGAAGTAAGCAAAGACTTTTTAGCTCTTCCGGAGTGTCTGACGCGTCAGAAGATGCATGCCGTCAGAGACTGTGGAAGTCATACCTCAGCCTTGGCTTGTATGTGTGTTGGTTGCTGTTTTGGTCGAATGGTCTTAGGGGGTGTAGTTTGTCCTTGTATGTTGGGGTTGGAAGGGGCGATATGTGGAGGGATATATGGAGGTCATATTACTGAAAAAGTGATTGATACGATTATTCGGGAGAGGCACTTGGCACCCGTATCCACAGGTAATCAGATTAAAAGAAAATAAAACTGTAAAATAACTCTTAAATAAAACAAACGTTCGTTTAATTGGCAAAAGTTCATTAAAAACCGCTAAAGCTGCTACTTTTAAATATCGGATGATGCAGAGGTTGTGAATTATTCAGCCGATAAAGATTGTTGATTGTTGTTATTTTGTTTTCATTGTTTGGGTTTTGTTATAGTTCTACTCAAAAAAATGGAAGAAAAACTGAATTTTTAACAATAAATAGAATCTAAGTAGTGATACTCATTGCGGTGATTACTTATTTTGTAGTTAGATAGGCGTTTATTTGCATCAATGATTTCTTGGGAAACGACCGTGAGACGGATTTATACCTAATGAAATTGGTGTTTGTGATGATCAGCCATTAACATGTGCGATCATTTCGTTTGATGAGTCTGCCAGACAGAAACGCTTGTTTCTTTTCATCTATTGTTCTTCTGGAGTTGGTAAGGATTGCGTCCGATGCAGGGCAGCCTGATTCTTTAGCTAGCTTCTATACATACCTGGTGGAACTCAACTGATTTCGGAGCAGATTGGTTTATGCATGATATCGACCCAATAGAAACACGGGAATGGCTGGAAGCACTCGATTCCGTGCTAGAACAGGAAGGAGAGGATCGGGCTCATTTTCTGTTGACCCGTCTTTCTCAGCACGCGCGTGCTAAAGGGACTCAGCTACCCTACGCAATAACGACACCTTATCGCAATACCATTCCACCAGAGAAAGAAGCCCGCATGCCTGGCGATCTCTTTATGGAGCGCCGTATTCGTTCATTGGTTCGTTGGAATGCTTTGGCAATGGTAATGCGTGCCAATAAAAAAGACAGCAGTCTGGGAGGCCATATTTCTTCATTTGCCTCCAGTGCCACGCTTTATGACATTGGTTACAATTATTTCTTCCATGGCCATGACGACTCCCGCGAAGGTGATCTGGTTTATTATCAGGGGCACGTGGCTCCGGGTATTTATTCCCGGGCATTTCTTGAAGGTCGTTTAAGTGAAGATCAGCTGGATAACTTCCGTCAGGAAGTCGATGGCAAAGGTCTTTCTTCTTACCCTCACCCGAAGTTGATGCCGGACTTCTGGCAATTCCCAACCGTTTCTATGGGCCTTGGCCCGATTCAGGCGATTTATCAGGCGCATTTTATGAAGTACCTGATCAACCGTGGCCTGGCTCAGGAGCAGAACCGTAAGGTATGGGCATTCCTTGGCGATGGTGAGATGGATGAGCCGGAATCCCTCGGTGCGATCTCTCTGGCTGGTCGTGAAAAGCTGGATAACCTGGTGTTCGTGGTGAACTGTAACCTGCAGCGTCTGGATGGTCCGGTGCGCGGCAACGGTAAAATCATTCAGGAACTGGAAGGCGTGTTCCGCGGTGCTGGCTGGAATGTAATTAAAGTCACCTGGGGTCGTCATTGGGACCCACTGTTGGCGCAAGACAAAAACGGCAAGCTCCAGAAAATTATGGACGAAGCGGTGGATGGTGATTACCAGAACTGCAAAGCCAAAGGCGGCGCCTGGACTCGAGAACACTTCTTTGGTCGTGACCCTGAAGCACTGAAACTGGTTGAAAATCTCTCTGACGACGATATCTGGCGTCTGAACCGTGGTGGTCACGATCCATACAAAGTGTATGCGGCGTACCATGAAGCGACCCATCACACTGGTCAGCCAACGGTTATTCTGGCGAAAACTGTAAAAGGTTATGGCACCGGCGCAACAGGTGAAGCAGCTAACATCAGCCATAACGTGAAGAAGTTGCCGGTTGATGACCTGAAGCACTTCCGTGACCGTTTCGATCTGCCTATTAAAGATGAAGAGATCGAAAATCTGCCGTTCTTCAAGCCGGACGCTGATAGCCCTGAAATGAAGTACATGCGTCAGCGTCGTGAGAAGCTGGGCGGCTTTATTCCACAGCGTCGTGTTGAAACCGACGTGAAGTTGGAAATTCCGGGTCTGGATGCTTTTGAAGCCGTGACGAAAGGCAGTGGTGAGCGTGAAATCTCTACCACTATGGCTTACGTTCGTATTTTGGGAGCGTTGGCTAAAGATAAGAACCTTGGAAAATACATCGTACCGATCGTGCCAGATGAAGCCCGTACCTTTGGTATGGAAGGCATGTTCCGTCAGCTTGGCATTTACTCCGCTGTCGGCCAGAACTATGAGCCTGTGGATTCTGATCAGGTGATGTTCTACAAAGAATCCATTCAAGGTCAGATTCTGGAAGTAGGTATCAACGAAGCCGGCGCTCATTCGGCGTGGATTGCTGCAGCAACGTCTTACAGCAGCAACAACGTGCCAATGATTCCGTTCTATGCGTTCTACTCTATGTTCGGTTTCCAGCGTACCGGCGATCTGGCATGGGCTGCGGGCGATATTCAGGCACGCGGCTTCCTGATCGGTGCTACTGCTGGCCGAACCACGCTGAATGGTGAAGGTCTGCAGCATCAGGACGGTCACAGTCACATTCTGGCGTCCACCGTACCAAACTGCATCAGTTACGATCCGACTTACGGCTATGAGATGGCGGTGATTGTTCAGAACGGTCTGCAGCGCATGTATGGCGATGGCGAGAACGTCTGGTACTACATTACTGCGATGAATGAGAACTACCGTCAGCCAGCGCTGCCGGAAGGTCCGGAAGTGATCGAAGGCATCATCAAGGGTCTTTATAACCTTGAAGAGTGCTCCCGCAACAGTGGCCTTAAGGTTCAGTTGATGGGTTGCGGCACCATCCTTGAGGAAGTGCGCAAGGCTGCCACCATTCTACGTGATGAGTACAACATTGAGTCCGATATCTGGAGCGCCACAAGCTTTAACGAGCTGGCTCGGGATGGTAAAGATGCGAAGCGCCACAATATGCTGAATCCTGAAGGTGAGCAACGTACTAGCTGGGTTGAGAAGCAATTGGCTGGCCGTAAAGGACCAGTGGTTGCCGCTTCCGACTACATGAGCCTGTACGCTAACCAGATTCGTGAGTTTATTTCAGGTACTTTTGTTGCTCTTGGCACCGACGGTTTTGGTCGCTCCGACTCCCGTGAACAGCTGCGTCATTTCTTCGAAGTGGACAGTCATTTCATCGTCGTCGCTGCCCTGTACGCACTGGTTCAAGATGGTGAGCTGGAAGCTTCTGTGGTCAGCGATGCGATCAAGAAGTTTAATATCGACCCAACCAAAGCGAACCCGCTGTATAGCTGATACTGGAACTGAGAGAAGGTACGAGGAATGAGTGACGAAATCATCAAGGTTCCAGATATCGGCAGCGGCGAAGCAGAAGTCATTGAAATCTGCGTAAAGCCGGGGGATTCGGTGTGTGCCGAAGATTCCCTGATCGTGTTGGAATCCGATAAAGCAACCATGGAAGTGCCAGCACCCCGTGATGGTGTGGTAACTGAGCTGCTGCTGAAAGTGGGCGACAGTGTTAGTGAAGGTATTCCCATGTTGAAAATGGCAGCGGCTGGTGAAGCCGCTGCGGCAAATCCGGAGCCTGTTGCAGAAGCTGCGCCTGCTCCGGTTGCAGAACCAACACCTGTTGCTGCACCAGCAGCAGCGGGTGGTTCAAGTATTGAGTCCGTACACGTTCCTGACATTGGCGCTGAAAATGTGCCGGTGATCGAAGTGTGCGTAAAGGTAGGTGACACCGTTGCGTTGGAAGATTCCCTGATTGTTTTGGAATCCGACAAAGCCACTATGGAAGTGCCTTCGCCAGTAGAAGGTGTGGTGAAAGCCATTCATGTTAAAGAAGGTGATGCTCTGAATCAGGGCGATTTGGTGATGGATGTGGAAGTGGCTGGTGGAAATGCTCCAGCTGCATCGACACCCGCACCAGGGGCATCGGCGCCAGCGCCAGTCGCTGCACCAACGGCTGCTGCTCCAGCTCCACAAGCGGGCTCACGCCTTGAAAAAGTGACCGTACCTGATATTGGCGCTGAGAATGTGCCGGTCATCGAAGTGTGCGTGAAAGTGGGTGACACCATCGAAGAAGAAGCGTCTTTGATTGTGCTGGAATCCGACAAGGCGACGATGGAAGTGCCTTCACCCTTTACCGGCGTGGTGAAAGCCATCTCTGTAAAAGAAGGTGATGCGCTGAGTCAGGGCGACTTGATTCTGGATTTGGAAGTCATCGGTGGTGCAGAAGTGCCAGCGGTAACTCAGCCTGCTCCAGCAGCGGAGCCTGCAAAAACTGAACCAGCAAAAGCTGAGCCATCCAGAGCACCAGCTGCGCCACCGCCCCATGCAGAAGCGAATCCGGTTGAGCTGGAACGGGTGAATCGTAACTATCATGCTGGCCCGGCGGTTCGCAGGCTGGCTCGTGAATTCGGTGTGGATTTGGCGCTGGTTTCTGGCACAGGTCCACGCCGTCGTATTCTGAAAGAAGATGTTCAGCAATACGTGAAGACACGCCTCAGTGAGAAGCCACAAGCTGCTGCTGCAACATCTGGTCTTGGTATTCCAGCCATGCCAGAAATTGATTTCAGCAAATGGGGTGACATCGAGAAGGTTGCACTGAACCGCTTGCGTAAGGTTGCGGCGAAGAACTTCCAGCGTTCCTGGTTAAACGTGCCCCACGTTACCCAGTTTGATGAGTGTGATATCACCGAACTGGAAGCGTTCCGTAAAGCTCAGAAAGCACTGGCAGAAAAGCGTGGCACCAAACTGACACCAGTGCCGTTTATTCTGAAAGCAGTGGCTTACGTGCTGAAAGAGATGCCACAGTTCTGCACATCTCTCAGCCCGGATGGCGAAACCTTGATCTACAAGAAATACATCAATATCGGTATGGCGGTGGATACACCGGACGGCCTGCTGGTACCGGTGATCAAGAATGTAGATCAGAAGAGCCTGTGGGAATTGTCGGCAGAAGTGATTGAACTGGCTGGCAAGGCAAGAGATAAGAAGCTGAAACCTGATGAAATGCAGGGCGGCTGCTTCACGATCTCCAGCCTTGGTTCCATCGGTGGTACAGCATTTACACCAATCGTGAATGCACCAGAAGTTGCGATACTCGGCCTTTCTAAGTCTTCCATGAAGCCTGTGTGGAATGGCAAAGAGTTTGAACCGAAGCTGATGCTGCCACTGTCGCTTTCCTATGATCACAGAGCGATCAATGGCGCGGATGCTGCACGATTCACTGCCATGTTGGGTGAGTTGTTGGCGGATATTCGTAAGCTGCTACTGTAAGAAAATTAGTCAGGGAGCCATTCGGCTCTCTGATTAATCCCGTTTTCTACGTTCTTTTTGTTTATCCGCTTTGTCCATTACCTCAAGAAAATTGACCATTCTTCTGAAACCTAATAAAGCTTCTACTTACCTTTTCACGGTATTAGTTGATTTACGGTTGCTGGTCTAAATTATGAGATCGAGGATATTGTTGAAGCGGTAATTGAGCACCAAATTTTTCGAGTATGATGTTGATATCTTTAAGGTCTAATTCTGGGCCAATAAATACACGATAATATAAATTACCTTTAACCGTGACTGTTTTGCCATAGGCATTAAAGCCAGACTTTCTGATAGTCTTCATAACACTCAGTGCTCTATTTTTATCTTGATAACTGCCCGCATGAATAAAAAACGACAGTGATTTTGTATTGTCAGCATTTACCGGGAATTGTTTGAATTGTAATTTTCCTTTTAGTTTGGCAATCACTTTATTGACATCCGGCAGTGAGAGTTCGGGCCCTATCATGACTCTCTTGTACGAAGTGCCATCCACCACTGCATTCTCTATATAAGCATTAAAACCGGCCTGCTTGATCAAAGATAGTGCGTTAGCAGCACGACGTTCAGATTGATAACTCCCGGCTTGTAGATAAAAACCTGATGATGAGTTAGAGCGCGTTGGGCGAATGGCTATTGGTTTTGTTTCCGATATTTTTACTTCTACTGGTTCCTGACTGGCCGGTAAGCGTTGAATAATCGCTTCTTGAGGGACGGCTTGAGTAACAGGCATCCCTTGTGATTCATCTAAAGAGCGGGTCTGAATGAGCGCGAATTTAGTAATGGCAGCTCGGAGCCTGAGGACATCTGCTTTGCTAAGTTCCTGTTCGGCTTTAAGCCAGTCAGTGGTAACCCGCTGCTCAATTTTTTGAATAAGCTTCTTGGCTGTCTTGCTGCTCTGTGCTTCATTTTCAAGCCACTGGAGCCAGCGTAAGTCCAGAGTTGCTTCGTGCAGGTCAAGAAAGCGACGATGAATATCAGGTGTTTTCGAGCAATGTACCGGGGAAGGGTAAAGGTAAATCATGTCACCTTCTCGGCCGTCCGTTGGATCAAAAGGGTCAGCGGTTGGCATACGACCATGCCATTGTAAGTAACCATCAGCACCAGAACGCCATAGGTAAAATCCGGACGCCAGCCGTGGGCGAGGCATGTTATATAGCCATACTTCGCTGTTTTCCTGAAAGCGATCAATGGTGTCTTCAGCAACGTTAATGCCGTGATTGATCAGTAGCAGGTCTGCATGCTCTGCCAGTTCATCCTGGCGGCCATTATTCATATGACCCGCTGTTTTCATTTGCAGTTCAGGAGAGTCCAGTAGCATTCCACTGTTTTTAATTTGTTGATATTTCTCTGGTAACGGCTCGTCGAAAATAGACCAGTAGAGAGAAGGCAGTCCTTGGGTTGTCATAATGCTTTTTAATGCCGCCAGATCATTGGTGGCATTGGCAGTGTTCTTTTGCGCAAGTAGTCGTTTCAGAGGTGAATACGCCAACAGATTTTCGGTGAAACCGTGATCTTTTAGTTGCTGTAACTGTGCTATGAAGCGTTCGCGGGACTTCTCGTTATCGGGGGTTGCCAGTGCAGGGGCGACAGTGCTGAAACCATGAGAGGCCAGTAATGACAAATCGCAGGCGGTAGCTGCAGCACGATGGGGGGCAAGCGTAGCAAACCACTGATAGTAAGGTGCTGGTTCCAGATAGAGCCCGACGGGTGCTTCCAGCTCAGGCAGCGCCATGGGCAATACCTTCAGCTGGTAGTCCAGCACCTTCAGCTCACCCTGGCTGAACAGCTGAACCTTGCCGAAATAGTTGCCAGCGGGTGCTTCTTTTGGGATGTGAACTTGAATATGCAATCTTCTGGGCTTCTGACTGGATATCTGCATATGTTCCAGATCAGATCGAAGATAACTGTCGTCGATAGTCAATGATGTTGCATTGGGGTAAGGGCGCTCAAAACGCCAGTGCCCATATCGTTTGGCAATCTCCAGCGATTCATTCACTATATTTTTTGGGGGGGAAATCGCCAGTACAGGGGCAATATCGTCGACGGGGCTTTTAATTTCGAATAAAAGGTTAAGTACGGTGTTTTTGGCGACCGGATAAAAGCCATCGTCCGTTTTAGTTTGTTGACTGATGTCTTCTAATAACAAGGTTGCAGTGGCGTTATGGCTGTCGCTGACAACAGGCCATTTGTTCAGAAACCGTTCTTGCCGCTTTTTCTGAATCTGGCTGGCATAGATTCCATCGATAGGTTCAATGACCAAGCCAGAGAGGAAATTCCCGCCAAAATCACCGGTAAGGTTAATGGTCACCAGACCATCACTGACGTTAATATGCTCTGAAATAAAGCCATCACGGCGTTCACCAACCAATGACCAGAGATCACCATCAATCCCCGCTTCTTTCTGTCGGCCGGCAAGGTATACGGTATTTATCCATTGGGACTCTGTCAGCGTCTGTTTAGTAAAAGGCTTGTTGTTGACGGCAATGGTTCTGTTCAAAAAGTGAGGGAGGTATTCCCATTCACCTTGGTCCTGAGTCCACAAACTCACTTTCCACTGGCCATCGGGCCATGGGATCTGCACTTGATTGATTCCGGAAATACCATCTCGAATCAGCGCATCACCAGAAACCCGAGCACGCACTTTCGGGATTCCTTTAATAAACGAATGATTTTTCTCTATGGGTTCAAAACCCGGGAATACGGGGCTGGTGGACGAACCAAAATCCAGTGCCATGGTTTGATCCGGGATGCTATTTCCCTTGCTGATGACCACCGCATTGAGTTTGATACCGGTCCAACGCGACGATGTAAAAATGATCATTTCTGTATAAGGCTGTCCCAGTGGCTTTTTGCTGGATGTGTTCAGCCCTGTGAGTGGAATGGTCAGGTTGAAAGGGCCGGGAGCCAAGGTAAATTCACGGTTGTTGCGAGAGTAATAGTTGGAGGATTGATCATTATCAATACGTACCACCAGTATCTCAGGTTCATCAGAGGTATTGGTGCCGGAGACAATCAGCTCTGTGCCCCGCTCGATGGTTTGGTCATCAAAACGGTAGTTGAAAGGGGGTGTTTGCTGATTATTAAGAAGTATGTCATCCGCCACTGTTATTCCAGGAAACAATGTCAGCAGGCACACCAAAAGAGCAGAGCGAACAACGGTTTCTGGAGATAGACCAAAAAGGTGTGAGCAGAATTTTTCCAGAAACATGGTGCTATCCGTGACCTGAAATGTAGGGGAATAGCAGTGATATCGACGGGGGGAGTGGAGCGCTTGAAGGAAGCCGGCACTCAAAAGAGTTGAGTGCCGAATTTTCTACAATTGATCAGGCTAATGCGCCCAGAAAGTTCTTTAGGGTAATAATCACAATAACCAGAACCATTAATGAAAAATCCAGGCCGCCCATGGGTGGAATCACTTTGCGGATTCGGCTGGAAAGCGGTTCGGTAATCTGATGCAGCAGCATCAGGCCCGGGTTGTAACTGCCTGCAGCTACCCAACTGGCAATGGCAATGATGATCAGGCTGAACATGTAGATGTTCAGAAACTCAATGCAAATTTGAATAACGCTTTTGAATAACACCGCGCCGACCGGCACTTGAGCTGGCGAAAATCCAGACAACGCAAACAGCACGTAATACAGAATAATCTGCAGCACCAGTGCCAATACCAACGAGGCAAAATCGATCCCGGCATAACCTGGGATAACTTTGCGAATGGGGGTCAGGAGCGGGGAAGTAGCTTTCACAATCGCCTGGGAGATCGGGTTATAAAAATCCGCCCGAACCAGCTGTAGAAGAAAACGCACCAGCACCGCCATGATATACAGCCCACCGAGGGTCTGTATTAAAAAGCTGAGGCTTGAAGTGAGCCCTGAAGAAAGTGCACCCATAATGTTTGTCAGTTACCTGTTAATAATCTTTCGATAATACATTAAAGCTTACTGTTGGCATGTCAATGAAGTGAAAATCAGTCCTTCAATGCTTCCGCCATTTCTATCGACCGCTTAACGGCGGCATTCATTGCTTTCTCAATCAATGCTGGCAAGTCGCCATCCATAAAGGTGTTGATTGCCTGCTCAGTGGTGCCATTTGGCGACATTACCCGACGTTTTAATTCAGCGGTATCCACATCACTGGCCTGTGCCATTTTGGCTGCACCGAAAGCGGTTTGTTGAGTCAACCGTTTAGCGGTTTCCTGATCAAGGCCGAGTTGGGTGCCAACCTGTTCCATCACTTCCATAAATAGGAAGTAGTATGCGGGGCCGCTGCCGGAAACGGCGATGACTGCATCAATTAATGATTCTTCCTTTACCCACTCGGCAATGCCGATGGCGGAGAAAACACGATCAACCAATGCTTTCTGTTCAGGTGTCACAGCGGTATTGGCAAACAGACCAGCCGCGCCACACTGCAGCAGCGATGGCGTGTTTGGCATGCTTCTGACGATGGCTTGATCATTGCCAGCCCAAGCTTCGAGACTGCTCATTGTGATGCCAGCTGCGACAGAAATAAGCAGAGACACAGCGGGGATGGATGAACGTAAGTCCGACAGCACGGCTTTCATCATCTGTGGCTTTACACAAAGCATGATGATATCAGCCTGTTGCACAGCCTGATGGTTGTCGGTGGTGGTTTCAATGGCGAATTGATCTTTGATGGCTGACAGCGTTGCTTCGGTGCGGGCCGTTGCAATCAATCGCTCTGTCGGCCAACCATTCTGGATAAGGCCACCGATGATACCGCTGGCCATATTGCCTGCACCGATAAAAGCGATAGTTGGCTGATTCATTATTCTTTTTCCTGATTTTTATATGCATTCTGAGACGGCTTTTGTGCATAGTCTCTCTCACCAAACAGCGCTGTGCCGATGCGCACCATGGTTGAGCCTTCTTGAATAGCCGCTTCCAGATCGTCACTCATTCCCATGGAGAGCGTATCCATATCCAGAGAAAACTGCTCATTCAGGTTTTTAAGCGCATCTGCCAGTGTTCGAAATGGAATTCGCTGTTGCTCTGGGTCTGACTCTGGCGCCGGAATACCCATCAGCCCGCGTAGCTTAAGCCGGGGTAATTGGTTGATGGCTTGTACTAGCTGTGGCAGCTCACTCAGGTTAATTCCGGATTTGGACGATTCTTCACTGATATTGATTTGCAGGCAGATATTCAGCGGCGGCAATGATTCAGGACGCTGGTCATTCAGCCTCTGGGCAATCTTAAGACGATCCACACTGTGCACCCACTCAAAGTGCTCTGCTATATCTCGTGTTTTATTTGACTGAATCGGGCCGATAAAGTGCCAGTGAATATCAGAAAGGTCGCCCAGTGCCTGAATTTTGCTGATGGCCTCCTGCAGGTAGCTTTCACCAAAGTGTTTCTGACCACAACGCCAAGCGGCGCGTATCATGTCGGCCGGTTTTGTCTTGCTGACGGCCAGTAGTTGAACCTGACCTTGGCGGTGGCAGGTTTGTTCAGTTAAGTGAATCTGGTCATAAACCTGTTGAAATCGGTCTTGTAATAAGGTCATTTGACGGTACATTAGCGCAATATAAAAAAACTATTTTACCTGCTTCGTGTAATTAGGGGGATATTAAATGGATATTACTGAACTTCTCGCGTTCAGTTACAAGCAGGGAGCGTCGGATTTGCACTTGTCTGCAGGCCTGCCGCCCATGATTCGTATAGACGGTGATGTGCGTCGAATCAACCTCCCTTCAATGGACCAGAAAGAAGTCCATGGACTGATTTATGACATCATGAATGACCGCCAGCGTAAGGATTTTGAAGAGCACCTCGAGGCGGATTTCTCCTTTGAAGTACCCGGCGTAGCCCGTTTCCGTGTTAACGCCTTTAACCAGAACCGTGGCTCCGGCGCGGTATTCCGTGCGATCCCCAGTAAAGTACTGACCATGGATGATCTGGGTATGGGTCAGGTCTTTAAAACCATTTCGGACAAACCAAGGGGATTGGTTCTGGTCACCGGGCCAACGGGCTCTGGTAAGAGTACGACGCTGGCAGCCATGATCGATTATATCAATGACACCAAGTACGAACACATTCTGACCATTGAAGACCCCATCGAATTTATCCACGTTTCCAAAAAATGTCTGGTCAACCAGCGTGAGGTTCACCGGGATACTCACAGCTTCAGCAACGCATTGCGTTCTGCGCTTCGTGAAGACCCGGATATCATTCTGGTGGGTGAGATGCGAGACCTTGAAACCATCCGTCTGGCGATGACCGCGGCAGAAACCGGTCACCTGGTATTCGGAACCTTGCACACCACCTCCGCGGCTAAAACCATTGACCGTATCGTGGACGTATTCCCGGCAGATGAGAAAGCCATGGTTCGTTCCATGCTGTCAGAATCTTTGCAAGCGGTTATCTCTCAGACGCTACTCAAGAAAAACGGCGGTGGTCGTGTTGCTGCCCATGAAATTATGATTGGTTCCCCGGGCATTCGTAACCTGATTCGTGAAGATAAGGTTGCGCAGATGTACTCTGCTATTCAGACAGGTGGCAGTTTAGGCATGCAGACGTTGGATCAGTGCCTGACCGAACTGGTGCGTAAAGGGGTTGTTAATCGTGATGTTGCCCGTGAGAAAGCGAAGAACGGGGACGCGTTTTAATGGAAATTGAGAAGTTATTAAAACTGGTTGTGGCTAAAAAAGCGTCTGACCTGTTTATTACGGCGGGTTTTCCGCCCAGTGTGAAGTTGGATGGCCGACTGGTTCCGGTTACCAAAACCCCATTAAATGCCACTGAAGCTAAAAATATTGTGCTTGGCATGATGGGAGATAAACAGAAAGCGGAATTTGAAGCGTCGCTGGAGTGTAACTTCGCTATTAATAAGATGGGTATTGGCCGTTTCCGGGTTAGCGCATTTCAACAGCGTAATCAGGTCGGCATGGTGCTTCGTCGTATTGAAGAGAAAATTCCTGACCTTGATTCTCTAAAGCTGCCCAACATACTGAAAGATCTCGCCATGACCAAGCGTGGCTTGATCATCATGGTCGGCGCTACCGGTACGGGTAAATCCACATCTTTGGCGGCGATGATCGGGCATCGCAATGAAAACGACATGGGTCATATTATAACCATCGAAGACCCGGTGGAATTTATTCACAACCATAGACGATGCATTGTTACTCAGCGGGAAGTGGGTATTGATACAGAGTCTTATGAAGTTGCCTTGAAAAATACGCTGCGGCAGGCACCAGACGTGATTATGATCGGTGAGATTCGAAGCCAGGACACCATGAGTTATGCCCTGAACTTTGCAGAGACCGGTCACCTGTGTGTGGCAACCCTCCACGCCAATAACGCGAACCAGGCGCTGGACCGTATTCTGAACTTTTTCCCATCAGAAATGCATCATCAAGTGTGGTCAGATTTGTCCCTTAACTTGAAAGGCATTATTGCCCAGCAGCTGGTGCCCTGTATTGATGGTAAAGGACGCCGGGCGGCGATAGAAGTTCTCCTGAATTCACCATTGGCGCAGGACTTGATCCGCAAAGGGGATGTTCACAGTCTGAAACCGTTGATGCAAAAATCCAGAGAGATTGGTATGCAAACCTTTGACCAGGCACTCTATGATTTGTACAACAGTGGTGAGATTTCCTACGATGATGCCATCAAGCATTCTGATGCACCAAACGACTTGCGCCTGATGATCAAGTTGGCTTCTGAAACCGATGGAGAGTATCTGACTGAACAGAGTGGTAAAAAGCTCACTGTTCAGATGGATGATTTCTAAGGTTTCAATACTGACGGTAACTTGGAAGGTTGCCGACATTTTCGTGTCAAAGTGTCGGCAAACCTTTCAGGTTTACCGACCTACGAGCCGAACAATGCTTCATTAGACGGGTCATTCAACCAGGCTTCCAGTATGATCTGCGCAGCCATGGCATCGACGGGATTCGATCCGTAATGCCCTTTATGCCCGAGTTTTCCTGCCCACTCTTTCGCTTCAAAAGACGTCAGCCGCTCATCGGCTTCGTAAAATGGCAAATTAAAACGACCATGAATTCGGTTGCCAAATTTACGGGCACGGCGAGACATTTCAGACTCTGTACCGTCCATATTTAGTGGAATCCCCACAATCACCGCATCCGGCTTCCATTCGCTGATCAGGGCTTCAATCTGTGACCAATCGGGTATTCCGTCTTTGGCTTTCAGCGAAGGCAGGGCGGTGGCTGTTTGGGTAATCACCTGGCCCGCGGCAACACCAATATTCCGGGTGCCAAAATCAAATCCTAAAACGGTTCGTAATAATTTATCAGTCATTATGCGTGGCCTACCTGATCAGACATCAGGCTAAGGTCAACTCCAAGGGTTTTGGCCGCAGCGTTTAGCCGCAGGTGATAGGGTGTTTCAAAAATAATGGCAGGGTCTGCCTGACAAGTCAGCCATGTGTTGTCAGCAATTTCCTGCTCCAGCTGCCCTGCGCCCCAACCTGCGTAACCAAGGGCCACCATGCTTTGTTTTGGCCCACGATTTTCTGCCATGGCGCTTAGGATATCGTTGGAGGTTGTCAGTTGTATGCCTGAGCAAATGGTCATGCAATTATCCCAGTTAGACTCGCCGGAATGCAGAACAAAGCCGCGCTCTTGGGAGACAGGACCACCTGCATACACAGAGTGTCCACCAGTATATAAAGTTTCATTGGTGGTTATGCCCATTTGTTGGAAAATTTCACTCAGAAGCAGTGTACTGGGTCGATTAACCACAAGACCCAGGGCGCCTTCTTCCGAGTGTTCGCAGATCAGGGTTAAAGCACCGGTAAAAGAAGGGTCTGCCATGCTGGGCATGGCAATCAGAAATTGGCTTTTAAAGCTTTGTGAGAGAGTGCTACTCATAGCGGCAGTTTAGGGTAAACCTATTTGATGGCAAGCCTGAGCAGGAGAAATAGCTATCTATTCACTGAACAGGCGGTTCCCCGGTTCGAAGCGCCAGGTCCGGATGATTTCAACGAGATCATAGCTCTTCAGTGTATCGTCAAATGGGGTAAACGGCGATGACAGTCTAACAATTCGAATCGCAGCATCGTCCAGAACTTGGTAACCGGACGAATCAAGTATCTCAATCTTGTTCAGGGTTCCGTCACGGTTAATCGCCACCATCAAGCGCAGTTCACCGTAGAGCTTTTGTTTGCGGGCTTTATCGGGGTAATTGAGGTTGCCAACCGTTTCTACTTTGCGGCGCCAGGACTCTTTATAGAAGGCGCCGTCTTCCTGCAGGGTGGATGCCGCCGTTAGCCGCTTAATGCGAGGGCGTTTAGCATAATCCTGCCTTTGTTTATGAAGCTGAGCTTCCAGGCTGGCAATTTCATTCCTGAAATCAATCGCTTTGCGGGGCTTGTCACGCTCTTCTGCCGCTGGTTTTGGCGTTTCTACATCAACCTTTGCCGTTGTTTTGTGTGAGCTCGCCGCTGTGGTTGTTATACGGCGCTGTTCAGCAATGACTTGCTCGGGTTGAGCAGCCGCTTGTGCTTTAGGCTGCACTTCGCGAATAGACTCATCCTGAAATTGTGCTTGTTGATCGCTGGATGGCAGCGCTTTTTTATCCAGCGTACCACTACCTTGCTGGTTAATCTGAGCAAGGTAATCCGCATCCTTTGGCTTTTCTTTGCTTTGATAAGTAGCAAGCGTCACTTCAAGTGTTGGCGGTGGTGCGGTTTTATCATTCACTGCAAACGTAATACCCAGCACCACCAGAAGGTGCAGAGCAGCGGCCGCAAACAGGGTAAAACCCAGGCGGTCGGCAGTGGAAACGGCCGTGGAGGCAATAACTGGCTGAGACATAGCGTTCTGAATACTGCTTTCCTTGATGCTTTTAGGGCGCTTGTAGCAGGGCCTTCCCGTACGGTGGGCGAAGAGGTGAAATCATTCGCACCACCGCTGACTATATGCAACTTTGTAACGGAAAAAAACTGATAGTTTCCGGTTATACCAATGGCGCTTTTAAATTGTGGAGTGAGCAAGTTATTTTGATCGGCAGGGCAATACCCGAGGGCATAAAGGCGAAGAGCCGAGTCATAGCCTTTACGCCCTGTGGGTGGTAGCTATGGCGAGGAACTTCAACGCTGATCCAGTCGATCAAAATGGCTGCACAGCCCATAATTTACAAGCTGAATTGGTATCATTTATCTGTAGCTGTGAGCTTTGCCTCAATCTTATCCATTAACTCTCCTGCAATATCCAATTTGAACTGATTATCCAGCTCACGGATGCAGGTCGGTGAAGTAACATTGATTTCGGTCAGGTAATCGCCGATGACATCAAGACCCACAAAAAGTAGACCTTTCTCCCGAAGTACCGGGCCAACTTGACTGGCAATCCAACGGTCACGGTCGCTCAATGGTCGACCCTCACCAGTACCACCGGCAGCAAGGTTGCCACGAAGTTCACCTTCCGCAGGAATACGAGCCAGACAATAAGGAACAGGCTCACCATCAATCATCAGAATGCGTTTGTCGCCAGATTTAATGTCCGGAATATACTTTTGAATCATGGCCTGACGTTGACCCAGCTCGGTCAGGGTTTCGATAATCACACTGAGATTGGCGTCACCCGGATGAGTGCGGAAAATAGAGCTGCCGCCCATGCCATCCAACGGTTTCAAAACCACATCGCCGTGTTCTTCAGCGAACTCTTTCAAGAGACGCGGGCTGCGGGAAACCATCACCGGCGGTGTGCACTGAGGGAAGAGAGTGGCAAACATCTTCTCGTTACAGTCACGGATACTACGCGGGTTGTTGACGATCAATGTGCCTGCGGCCTGGGCCTGTTCCAGCAGGTAGGTGCTGTAAATGAACTCCATATCGAAAGGTGGGTCCTTTCGCATCAGAATCACATCCAGTTCTTCCAGAGGCATTTCCTGACGTTCGCCCAGCTCAAACCAGTCTTCAGGATCGGCTTTGACGGTCATGGGCTGCACGCTGCCCATGGCCTTTCCCTCTTTCTGATAGAGGTCTTCCTGCTCCATGTAAAACAGCTGCCACTGTTTATTACTGGCCGCCAATAACATGGCCAGAGAGCTGTCTTTTTTGTAATTGATGGAGGCAATGGGATCCATCACGATGCCGAGTTTAATGCTCGTCACGATACAATCGTCCTCAAGTGGGATGCATATCAATCGCGCTTTGCAGAAGCGAGATTGATATATTGCGACATGTTAGGTGGGAATATACCAATAAGTCGGCGTTGAGTCATAAAATAAGCCGATGGCTCATTCAAATTTGAGCTTACGCCATAGTAGCTATGAGTATCAGATAGATAAGCAGTTCTGATAACTGTTGTGCAGCACCAAGACAATCCCCCGTGAAGCCACCGATGCGCTTGATAATCCATCGTTTAAACAGCGAGCGAAATATCAGAGTGATGGCAATGATCGTCAGCGCCGGCAAACACAATGGCGGTGGGAGAATGGATTTCAATGTTGGCAACCGCAGCGTCTTTGCTTTGGCTTTGAATCAGAGCTAGCTGGTGGGCTAGGGATTCCAGTTGACCAAGAGCGCCGACGGGTTTGGTTTTTTGATGGATGCGATGCCAGATGGCATCCGAGTGTGCCTGATTCATTATTAGTACAGCTCTGTCGGCTACTTAAAAAAAGGGCATCACCACTGTTGTGTTGATACCCATTATTTTGAACGTCTGGTGATTATTCTGTGATCGATGCAGCGGAACTCATGGCCTTGCTCTGAGCCATGGCTTCACCCATTTTCACCGCCTTGCCAGACTGCCAGTTTTCCAGCCAGTCGATCTGATCTTTGCCAAACAGAACAATAGCGGTTGAGCCCAGTTTGAATCGTCCCAATTCATCACCCCGGCTCAGCTCAACAGCATTGCTGGCATCGCCATAGGCTGTTGTATCCACCTGACCACGTTTTGGCGTGACTAATCCTGCCCAGACGGTTTCAATACTGGCAACGTTGATGGCGCCCACCATAATCACTGCCATTGGGCCAAACTGGGTATCAAAGATGCTCACGACCCGCTCGTTACGGGCAAACAATCGTGGAATGTTTTCAACCGTTCCCTGGTTTACAGAGAACAAACGACCAGGCACATGTACCATTTTGTGCAGAGTACCGGCGGCTGGAATATGCACGCGGTGATAGTCACGAGGTGACAGGTAAATGGTGGCAAATTTACCGCCCATAAATTCCTGACCCAGTTGTAGATCGCCACCGAGGAGTTCTACCAAACTGTAGTCATGGCCTTTGGCCTGAAAAATTCGGCCATTGTCGATATCACCAATCTGACTGACCACACCATCAGCAGGGCTGACAATCATGCCAGGGTCTTCTGGCAATGGACGAGCGCCGTCTTTTAGAGAGCGGGTGAAAAAATCATTGAAGTGAACATAATCTTCCGCACTTTCCCGTTCGGCTTCTGCCATATCCACATGGTAGGTATCGATGGCCCAGCGGATAAGGGCGTTTTTAAACCATGGGATCCGTGACTCAACAAAGTAGTGTACAGATCGGGAAATAAGGTGGTGAGGAAGTACATACTGCAGTGCAGCAAACAGCTTCTCTTTCACGATGAGAGGGTATCCTTTATTAGTGCCTGATGAAGTGTGTGCTGATAATCCAGCACACGTTTCAAAATTGGATTCGCGGCCATTGTAATTGAACATATGGCCGCCTGCACCTTCAGGATGTTTACAGTGAGACTGGAGTATTTGGTAAATTGCCCCACTCAGACCAGGAGCCGTCGTAGGCTCTGACGTTGTCGAAGCCCAGGGACTTGGCAACCAGATAAGTAAAGCCAGAGCGGTGATGGCCCTGACAGTGGGTAATAATGCGTTTGTCACCGTTGATTCCAATGGCTGCCAGTTCGGATTCCACTCCGTTTTTTATTCGGTAGTTTCTCTGGGGATCCATGGCGCGAGTCCATTCAAAATTCACGGCGCCGGGGATATGGCCGGCTTTCTGCGCCATGACTTTTTCACCACTGTACTCTTCTGGTGAGCGTGCATCCCAGATGACAAACTCAGGGTTATCCAGACTATCAATAATAAAATCACTGGAAGCAATAACGCTGTCATCAATGTTCAGAGAAACTGTTTGTATAGAAGCATCGGCAGAAGCTCTCTGGTTGGGCTGACTTTCCACCGGATGCTTTTCCTTTAACCACGCGTGAATGCCGCCGTTGAGGTAGGAATAATGCTTGTGCCCGATCACATCCAGAGTCCAGATAAAACGACCAGCCCAGCCACCGCCTTCATCATCATAGACGATAAAATGTTCTTCGCCGGTGTAACCCAGCTCGGCGAATAAGGCTTCGAGCTGACTGACGGGCGGGAGCTTGCCTCTGGCGGGCAGAGTGCCTGCAACTAAGCGGGCTGGGTTAACGCTGATGGCGCCGGGCACATGAGCCTGACGATACAGCTGTGGATTGCAAAGATCGATGATGATCAGGTTGTCTTTCAGGGGCTGATCGGAGGCCAGTAATGTTTCCAGAGCTTCCGGCTCCAGTATCAGTGGCAAATTATTATTTTCTGTCATGGAGTCTCTCTCTGGAGTGTGCTCTTTTATACCCATCGGCTTTCAAGATGCTACGTTGTTGTCAGCGTTCGCTCACCCCGATCACCTACTACTTGTAGGCTACTACTGACAACGTTCCTGACGTTGTTCAGCATACACTCCATCCTTGGAGTTAACGGGCCCCCGAGGGCCTAAAGGCTTCGCTCACTTGTCGCCTAGTAGCATCTTGAAATCCAATGGGTATATGTCGAGGCTGTTTTGAGGACATTGCTGAGGGCATTGTAATGATATTTGCACTTTGGATCATCAGTTCACCTAGCAACGACACCCAGGCGCAAAGCGATACGTTGTTGGTTCATTGAATCGTAAGGTTGGCCGCAGTGCATAACCTGAGAGTTATCCCACATGACGATATCGCCTTCCTGCCAGCTGTGAGCGTACACGTTGCAGCTGGCTAACACCTCGTCCAACAATGTGTACCAAAATGCTTTTGCAGACTCAGGGTCATCTTCACTGCCTACCGGTATTGCCGTATCAGAACCCATATACAAGTTTTTTTCTGCGGTGAACTGGTGTTCAGAGATCAGAGGGTGACTTTTAGCGGGCGTTTCATCAAACGATAATTGGCGACCAAAAGTAGGCGGAGAGTGGATAAGCTTAATATTTTTCAAAACGCGCTGACGTTCAGGACTTAAGGATTTTAACGCCTCCTGCTGATCGAGAAAGTGGGTGCTATGACGTTGTTCGTCATGAATATCAGGCACCTTATGAGCATGGAGCATCACTACGTAAGGCGCGTTCATCTCCAGCCCTTCAAGCTTTGGCAGGGCATCTTTGTCGTGATGCCACTGGCAGGCAACAGACTCGGGTGGTTTTTCAACCGGGCCTGAAGGGTTGCCCAGAATAGCAACATGACGGCTGATCAGCTCATTGGGAAGCTCTGCGTTTTTGTCACGACTGCCGCCAAACATCAGTGGTCCGAAGGTATCCGCGGCAAACTGTTCAAGCTCTTCTGCGGTAAAGTGCTGATTCCGGCAAACCGCTACACCATGTTGCCAAAGGGTATTTTTCAGATGGGATTGTTGATGAGGCGTCAGGGATTTCAGATCCAGCCCTGAGTGTACTTCAATACCCAGTCTCGGATGATGGTCGGTGGTTTGATACTGGGTCATTGTCAGGTCGGGATAGAAAACATGACCGCAGTATAGGCAACCACGGTGCATGCTTGAGCTTTTATTACGCTTTTTCCAGAGAGACAAGAATGCTTCGATAACTGTTCATTCGCTCTTCCGAGATATCACCATCTAACAGCGCCTTTTGGAGCGCACAGCCGGGCTCTTTTTCATGATTGCAGTCACGGAATTTGCAATAACCAATAAACGGACGGAACTCACGGAAACCATCTAGCACCTCTTCCGGCTCCATGTGCCAGAGGCCAAACTCACGAATGCCCGGAGAATCGATCAGCATGCCGCCAGCCGGAAAGTGGAATAGCTTGGCGGCAGTGGTGGTGTGGGTGCCTTTGCCGGTGGTTTCTGAGAGTGCGCCTACTTTGATATCCACACCGGGCAGAAGGGTATTCACCAGTGATGATTTACCCACACCACTTTGGCCAACAAACACACTGATGTGTTCGTTCAACAGATTTTTGATCGCCGCCAGCCCATCTTCCGAGAGGGTTGATGCCTTTAACACTCGATAACCAATGCGCTCGTAACTGGCGAGCATCTCATCGAGGGCTTGTTTGTCTGCCGGATTTTCCAGCAGGTCCGTTTTGTTCAACAGGATAACAGGCTCAATACCCACCGTTTCTGCTGCCACCAGATAGCGGTCGATCAGGTTTGGGTATGGCGTAGGTACTGGTGCAATCACTACCACGATGTAATCAATATTGGCGGCGACGGGTTTCAGCTGGCCGTGCATATCTGGCCTGGAAAGCAGGTTGTCCCGGTCTTCCAGCGCAACGACCACGCCGATATCGTCTTTCAGAGAAGGTCGCCAGACGATCCGATCGCCAGTTACCAGCTGGGGCAGATTTGCCCGCAGGTGACAACGGTAGGTTTCCCCGGGTTTGCCGATGGGCTCGATATCCAGCTGGGCGCCATAGTGAGCAATGATCAGGCCCGGTTGTTCCGGCCCCAGAGCATCATCACGGAGCTCCTGGGTAATTTGAGCTTCCCGTTTCTGAGCCCGGGCTTTACGCTCTTCCTGGATCTTTTCGATGCGCCAACTCTGTCTGCGCGTTAGTTTGCGCTTACTCATGGTGTTTGTGGGGCTTTTGTGGATAAGTTCATAAGTACCCGATCATATGAAATCGGATATTTCTGGGCAATTGAGCAGGTGCTATGCAAGGCACAACGCAGGGAGCGTAGCAGCGCTACGTAACTGAAGTTGTAACGCCGCAGAGCGTCTGATCGGTTGGTCAGAATAGATGATTTCATATGGTTGGGTACTTACAGTTGTATTGTGTTGAATTCGCTGCAATTATGAATGAAGTACACTTATTATGTCAGTTCATTCTCTCTCTGCTCACAAATCTCCGGGTGTTTAATGGCTAAAGCAGACAATCTAATATGGATCGATTTGGAAATGACCGGTCTGGATCCACAGAACGATCGAATCATTGAGATTGCGACCATTGTCACTGATGGGCAGCTGAATGTGCTGGAAGAAGGCCCGGTGATGGCAATCCACCGCAGCGATGCCATTCTGGAAACCATGAATGAGTGGTGCATTCAAACCCATGCTGCTACTGGTCTGACAGAGCGGGTGAGACAGAGTTCCATCAGTGAAAATGAAGCGGAACAGCGGACTTTGGACTTTGTTCGTCGTCATGTGGATCAGGGTGTGTCGCCAATGTGCGGTAACTCTATTGGTCAGGATCGTCGTTTCCTAAACCGTTACATGCCGGATCTGCACAACTACTTCCATTACCGGAATATCGATGTGAGCACTCTGAAAGAGTTAGCCAGACGTTGGAATCCGGAGCTGCTCGACAAGTTCACCAAAAAGGGCACGCACCTGGCCCTTGAAGATATCCGTGAGTCCATAGAAGAACTTCAATTCTATAGAAAGCACTTCATCAAATAACTACTCCCCCAAAAAAAATGGTTCCGGTAATTTTGTACCTCGCTTGTGTGATTCACAGGCGAGATCCGGTTCTATGGTTTATCTTTTACCCCAGTGAATCTCACTTGCAGGGGGGCTCTTCAATGTCATCACAAGCTCAAGCAGACATGCTGGAACGGGTTAAAATCGGTAATGGTTTTATCGCTGCGTTGGATCAAAGTGGCGGCAGTACACCGAAGGCTTTAGAGAGTTATGGCATCTCACCGGATCAGTACAATGGCGATGAGGAAATGTTTGCCAAGGTGCACGAAATGCGTACTCGCATTATCACCAGCGCAGTGTTCGACAGCCATCGTATATTGGGTTCCATTCTTTTTGAGAATACGCTGGATCGGGACATAGAAGGCATACCTACCTCAAAATATCTTTGGGAGAAAAAGCAGGTTGTGCCGTTTCTGAAAGTGGATAAAGGACTGGCTACCGACAAAGGCGGCGTACAGTTGATGAAGCCCATGCCTGAACTGGATGCACTTCTGGATAAAGCAAATAATCAGAATGTATTTGGCACCAAAATGCGCTTGCTGATCAAACAGGCAGATGCCGCAGGCATTGCTGAAGTAGTGCAACAACAGTTTGAAGTGGGCAAACAGATTCTGGCAAAAGGGTTGATGCCGATTATTGAGCCGGAGATTGATATCCACAGTCCCGATAAATCGGATTCAGAGGCCATCCTGAAAACGGAAATCACAAAGCAGCTGGATGATTTACCCGATACGCAGCAAGTCATGCTGAAGGTGTCACTGCCTAATGAAGAAGATTTCTATAAGTCGCTGGTTGATCATCCAAGGGTTCTGAAAGTGGTTGCACTCTCCGGTGGCTACAGCCTGGAAGATGCTAATGTGAAGCTGGCGGCCAATCATGGTGTGATAGCCAGTTTTTCCAGAGCCTTGACGGATGGTTTGAGTGCCCAGATGAGCGATGATGATTTTAACGCCAAGTTGAATGGGGTAATTGAGAGTATTTACCAGTCATCGATTACGTGAACTAAAACTGGGTTTTGAGAATTATCTGGATGGAATTCAGAGCTGTAATCTGCTTCGGTAAAGGTATGAATTGGTATGTGTTTTTCGGCTTCCTTTTGCAGCTTCTGACGATCACAATTTGGGTGCTGTGAGTCATGTAGCTTCACTATGTCGCTGGCATCGTTGACTATTCCCAAGCTAAGTAAATTGTATCTTTGCCCGCAACCCCCAGCACAGACTAAGGCTTCAGAAGAGAATGCTAACCCACTAGCCGCAAACAGCTTTACCTCTTCGATAGAACGAATATGCTTTGATAAAGGACTTTCACCTGACTTTATCTGTATGGTGCCTTCAGAGTTATAACTTACAACCTGTTTATTAAAGAATGTGCCAATTCGTATATTTACATCTCTTACATTTCCGTGTTCATTAAGGAGTTCTGAATAATAGAGAGATGAGCACCTCTGTGCTGCGGTTTCCAAACTAAACATGTAATAGCTACTTTCATATGTATTGTTATGGACTGCTATTGAGTCTCTGAATACAGAGAAGTTCCCAAACAGCATCGTTGCATAGAAATAAGTAAAATTAGTCGTATATTTGTTGGATGGGCTAGTTTTGAGCGCTTCTATCCAAATAGAATGTACAGGTTTTTAATATAATAAAAGGCAGTGCTGATGGAAAAGCTTCTGGATATTCAGGCGGGGGCAAAGGCTCTGGAGCAGATCCGGTCTGAAGGGTTACCACAAGAAAGCATCAAAGTGATGGTGGGCGCCTCCGGTGGGCCAAAATGGTTTGTATTGAGTGGTCTGGATAAAGCCTTGCTTGGCGAATACTTTCGGGATCGAAAAACACCTCTTGATCTACTGGGTACATCAGCCGGCAGTTGGCGCTTCAGCTGTTACGCACAAAATGATCCACTGGCGGCTCATGAACGATTTGAAAAAGGGTATCTCTATACCAATTATTCTGACAAACCAACACCAGAAGAAATAAGCACAAAAGCCCGTGATTTAGTGGAAATAATGGTAACCCCGGAGAGTGTGGATCAGATTCTCAATAATCCAGTCATGCGTTTTAACTTGATTGCAGACAGGTGCCATGGCCTCACTGCATCAGAAATTCAGCCTATTCAAATGGCTGGCCTGGCGCTGGCTGCTACTGGTAACTTGATCAGTAGAAAAACACTGCCTTCTTTTTTTACACGCACCCTTTTTCATCACCCAGCCTATCAAAATGAAGAGAAACCGGCTTTCTTCAATCCGGGCGATATGCATACTGAGCCGGTGGTTTTCACGAAAGAGAATGTTGTGGATGCCATCATGGCATCCGGTTCTATTCCTGCGGTGATGCAGGGTATTCGTAATATCAGTGGCGCGCCCGATGGCATGTACCGTGACGGTGGGATTACCGATTACCACTTCGATATGCCATTTAATCACGGAGAAGGGTTGGTTTTGTATCCTCATTTTTATTCCCGAATGATTCCTGGCTGGTTTGATAAAGCGCTGAAACATCGAAAGCCAAGGGCTGAAAATACAGACAATGTTGTACTCATTTCGCCCTCGGAAGAATTTGTCGCCAACCTGCCCCATGGGAAAATCCCAGATCGGAATGACTTTGCCAATTTTTCATATGATGATCGGGTAAAGTATTGGGAAAAGGTGGTGAGTGAGAGCAAGCGTCTTGGTGATGCATTTCTTGAGATGACGGCAAGCGGAAATGTCAGACACCATGTAGCACCATTATAAGGGGTAAAGAATGTCAGTACATGGAACTAAAAACTTTTTGATGACTCTACGTAGCCTCTTGCAATAGATTCAAGGTGGCTATGTATAAAATAAATAATTTTCTCTGTGTTTATAATGACAAGCCTGTATTTATGACAAGTAAACAGGCTTTTGCTACCAATCCGTTTATCGACATAAAACAGTATGAATCTGTGAGTGGTTTGTTCCGAGGTTTTTGTGTCACTAACTTACAAGTAGGACTCTTTACATCGGGTAGTCAGCATCTTTCATCGCGTGAACTTGGTGGTTATAGAATCTCTACCTGTCAGCCAGTGTACTCGGTTCACCCGTGTTATATCATGCCAGATTCAACGGTGCAGTCCGATGAGGTAACAGTACCGGAAACCCTGGGTGAGCCGTCGGATGCCCTCATAGATATTATTGACAGAGAACTGGGGATCAATACGGCCTCTTCTGAGGACAATGATGTATTTCTTCCATAAAGCAAGACTCCCCTTCAATGAAGAACTGATTTGACACTTGGCCAAACATTATCCAGCAAACTAGGCTGAGCATCTTCTGTCGGATGAATACCATCCGGCTGATTTAATAGTTCATCCCCTGCTACGCCATTCAAAAAGAATGGAATCACCGGCACATCGTATTTTTTACCCAGTTCGTGAAAAGTTTCTGTAAAACGTCGTGTATACACCGGTCCGTAGTTGGGTGGGATCATCATTTCAAATAGCATAAGGTCAGCATTGTGCTCACGCGTCAGGATGATCATCTGCTCAAGGTTGGATTTCAGAGTTTTCAGGGGCTTCCCCTGCAGGCCGTCGTTAGCACCGAGCTCAAGTAACACCAAATCCGGTTTGGTTTGCTCAAGAGTTTTTCGGTAACGGCTCAGGCCGCCAGAGGTGGTTTCACCACTGATGCTGACGTTGAGCACTTTCCAGGGGTATTGGTGCTGGTCAATTCTCTGTTGTAGCAGATGAACCCAGCCACGATTTAAATCCGTAAGACCATAAGCTGCACTGAGACTATCGCCATACACCAGCAGTGTTTTTTCCGCCGCTGAAAGAGTCAAAGAAAATAACGATAGCAGGGTAAAGGCAAGCACCCTTCGAACCAGGGATTTATTCATGAATACCATTTCAACTACCATTTCAAACTCTATTAACGAAAATACGGCTGACCATCGGATTGTCATGGCGGTTTCGGCGTCCAGTCTGGAAAAAACGGTCGTGACCCGGGATAACTCGCTCACCATCTTGTCCGGACTTGACCTTGAGATCAAGTCTGGCGAATCGGTGGCTATCGTCGGGACGTCAGGCTCTGGTAAATCCACCTTGTTGGGCATTCTCGCCGGCTTGGATTTGCCCAGTTCGGGCACCGTGTCGTTAGCCGGCAAGCGAATTGATGCGCTTGATGAAGATGCACGGGCAAAGGTACGCGGTGAACATACGGGATTTGTCTTTCAATCCTTTCAGCTGCTGGCAAATTTGACCGCTCTGGAAAACGTCATGTTGCCACTGGAGCTTGCTGGTGTGGATAACCCGGAAGAGCGAGCCAAAGCCCTGTTGGTTCGGGTGGGTCTTGAACACCGTCTTACTCATTATCCAAAACAACTGTCTGGCGGTGAACAACAGCGGGTTGCTATTGCCCGGGCATTTGCCGGCGAGCCAGAAATACTGTTTGCCGATGAACCCACGGGCAACCTTGATGAGCACACTGGTGAAAGCATCATCGAGCTGCTGTTTGAAGTGAATCGTGAGCGAGGAACCACCATTATTCTGGTGACCCACGATATGGATCTGGCCAGACGTTGCCAGCGGGTGTTGAAACTTCATGGTGGAAAACTGGAGGCGCAGGTATGAGCGGCGCTGCTGTAAATAACTCTGCCAGGCCAGTTACCCACAAGCCGTCGTGTTCTTCAAAGCTATCCTGGGCAAAACTATCCTGGCGGTTTTTACTGAGAGACTGGCGCTCCGGTGAATTGTGGCTGCTGGTGGCGGCATTATTGATGGCGGTCACCGTCAGTACCGCCATTGCTTTATTCAGCGATCGGCTGCAACTGGCACTTGGACGACAGGTGGCCGAAGTCATGGGTGCGGATATGGTTATCCGCAGCTCCAGACCGGTTCAGGAAAGTTTGCAGACTGAGGCCCGTGAACAGGGCTTGCAGTTATCCACAGTGTTGGAGTTTCCGTCGGTGGTGATGGCTGGGGAGGAGATGCAAATGGTCTCCGCCAAGGCTGTGGAAAACAATTATCCACTGCGTGGCCATATTCGAACCGCAGACCAACCATTTTCACCGGATCAAAGAGTAGATGACATTCCGCAACCGGGCACTGCCTGGTTGGAACCAAGATTGTTTCCACTGCTGGGTGTGGATATAGGCGACAAGGTGATGCTGGGCAATACCTGGCTGACCATCACCCGGGCAATCACGCTTGAAACCGATCGTGGAGGCGATTTCTACAGCTTTTCGCCCCGGTTAATGTTCAATCTTAATGATCTTCAAAGCACAGGGATTATCCAACCGGGCAGCCGGGTCAGTTGGAAAGCAATGCTAGCCGGTGAGCGTGATCAGCTTGAGGGCTTTAAAGTCTGGGCAGAACCAAAGCTCGACGACAGTGAAAGGTTAATTCTGGCGGACGACAGCCGCCGTGATCTTCGGGATTCTGTGGTTCGGCTCAAACAGTTTCTTGGGCTTGCCAGCATTGCTGCCATGATGCTGGCAGGTGTTGCTGTGGCCATGGCCAGCCAGCGATTTGCGGAGCGACGTTTTGATAGCTGTGCCGTCATGCGTTGTCTTGGTGCCAGCCGTCAACAGGTGTTGCGTTTGCTGGTGGGTGAATTGGCACTGGTGGCATTGCTGGTTGCTCTGCCTGGTGTTTTCTCAGGGTGGCTCTTGCAGGAAGGGTTGGTGCAATTATTAAAAGGCATCCTGCCAGCCTGGTTACCCGAAGCCGGTTGGATGCCAATGGTGGTGGGTGGTGCTACCGGCGTTATCACGTTGGCAGGTTTTGGTCTGGCGCCGTTGCTCCGCCTTCAGGAGGTTTCTCCGCTTCGGGTATTAAGACGTGATCTGTCGCCTGCTCCGGCAGCTTCATGGTTGGTTTACGGCTGTTCGCTTCTGGCGGTATTTCTTCTGCTCTGGTACCACACTGGCGGCTTGATGATGGCACTGATTCTTGCGGTGACTTCTGGTGTGGTTTTAGTGCTGATATCTCTGGGGATTCAATTTGCCCTCGGCTATTTTGGTCATCGCCACAGTGCTGCCGGGATACCGGTTTTCTGGCGACCGGCAGTGAGTAGGATCATTCAAGGCAAAGGCAAAACATCTGCCCAGTTACTGGCGTTTACTCTGACGTTTATCGCCATGGCCATTGTGCTGGTTCTGCGCACCGACCTTCTGAATCGCTGGCAGAATGATTTACCAGACAATACGCCAAACTATTTCGCTATGAATATCCAGCCAGCAGAAGTCGAAGCTTACGGTGAGTTTCTTGCTGAGCATCAGGTGGATACCAGTCAGTTGTATCCAATCATTCGTGGTCGTTTAATTCGGTTGAATGATCTGCCGGTGCGGGAAGCGGTTTCAAAAGATGAGCAAGATGATCACACTTTGAATCGTGAGCTGAATCTGACCTGGTCCGAAAATCTACCCGAAAAAAATCAGCTGGAAGCTGGGCAATGGTGGGAGTCGGGCAGTAATGATGGGTTATCCATTGAATCCGAACTGGCTCAGAGGCTGGGGATAACAATGGGAGATCGACTGACGTTTATTGTCTCCGGCACCGAATTTACTGAAACGGTCAGCAGTATCCGAACGGTTCAGTGGGAATCCTTCCGTCCAAACTTTTACATGATCTTCCCAAAAGCGGTGTTGGAGGATTTACCGGCAACCTGGCTTAACAGCTTTTATCTGGGCAGCGATAATAAGCTATTACTGAACGAATTGATTACCCGATTCCCAACCATGACATTACTGGATTTGGATTCGGTAATCCGTCAGGTTCAAGCCATGTTGGCGCAATCTACGATTGCTGTCGAAGCCATGCTGGCCGCGCTATTAATCGCTGGCCTGCTGGTTATGGTATCAGTAATCGAGTCCACTATTGATGAGCGGCTCAGGGAAGGTGCGCTGATCCGTTCACTGGGCGGAACGAGACGACAGCTGCTGCTTATGCAGGTGGGTGAGTTTATTCTATTTGGTGTTCTGGCCGGTTTGTTAGCAGCTGCGGGTACAGAACTGGCTACCTATTTCTTAACCACAAAGGTCTTTGAGTTAGCCTGGCAGCCGGTGTGGTACATCTGGCTGGCATTGCCACTGTTCGGCGGTGTGGTTTTAGGCGGTGTGGGCTGGTTGGGCATTCGTCGTGTTGTCAGTGAATCACCTGCAAATATTTTGAAAGAGGTGTGAATGAAAATGATGTTGATCAAAAAACAAACAGCGCTCTCTTTGTGTAGTGTTAGTAGGGGGTAAAGGGATTTATCCACAGCTCATTCAATGGGTTGATCAGGAAATCTGTGGAAATAGTTCACAGATTTCCGGTATTCTGGATAAATGAGTAACCTCATGGAGGAGGTCAGTATGGAACAAGCCCATCAGCAGCGAATGGACGTCAACGACACACCATTAATGCCCATTGAAGATGAGTCTTATCTTTGTCTGCTCTGTCTTAGAAACAGCACTGAGCGGATCACCATGCTCTATTTCACCTACATAAGGCTACGTCAGCAAGTTTCCGGAGATACGCCTACGGTTTTAATTGGCATGTTGCTTGTCTTGCAGGAAAAGCGGAACAGCCTGCAGGAAAAGCTGGAGAGTCATTACCCAGAAAAAATGGCAGCAGGCCTCTGGCATGACAGCAGTGAGCAAATGAGCAAACTAGACTCTTTGAGTGATGAGAGTCGGGAGTCCCTTCAGCAGATCTGTATCAGTGAAATAAGAATGGTGGTGCTGATATCAGAGATGGCGAACAGATGAGAATTTTATGTGGATAACTTTGCGGAGTTTTTGTTAGTAACTTGTGTATTAGTTGTATAAGTCGTTATCAGAGGCCTGATGAATAAGTGCTAATTTACGTTATTTCACTCAGGCTTTTTCTTTAACAGGCTGCGAAACTGGTCGGCCAGGGCTACTTGTTCTTTTTCTGGTTGCTCTTTTACCACAGGCTCATCATATTCTTTTAATAGAGAGATACTTTGAGGCGTGATACCGATCAGTAAATCCTTTCCCCCAACTCTGATGAGAGACAGCTTTGATTGTGTGGATAATTGAGTGCTGGACAGAATTTCGATCTCTTTGCTCATGCCCATCGTGGAGAGCTTGGGGTTAAAACGTTTGACCAGCCAGGCAATCATGAAAATCAAGGCGATCACCATGAGCAAAGGCATCATGATTTGTATGAAGTTCATCTCGGA
Source organism: uncultured Endozoicomonas sp. (assembly GCF_947495845.1). Taxonomy (GTDB): domain Bacteria; phylum Pseudomonadota; class Gammaproteobacteria; order Pseudomonadales; family Endozoicomonadaceae; genus Endozoicomonas. Next base: position 101,809 of record NZ_CANMAO010000006.1, read on the forward strand.
GACAGGCTGAATAGTCTCTTCGGGTTCAGCCCAGAGTGCTGAAGGGAAAAAAGATAATACGAAGAAATATTTTAATAATTTATTCATACTAAAACTATAGAACGCTATCGGCTTAAAAGGCAAGTGCCTTTTAAATCGCTACTTCAGTGTTTATTTTCTCAATAATGCGCAAAGTTAACATAATTAATTGGATTGGATTTTTTAATCAAGGACGATAATTATCGTCTAAGTTTGCCTGTTAGAAAATTATATTTTATTGACCCGAATGTAAATTAAAAAATAGGGTGGTTGTATTAATGAATATTGTCGTTCAGTTATTTACCAGACCACTTGAGACAGTTGCACAACAATCTTATATTGATGGTCGTATTAATAGACATGAAAGTGCTGCACAACAACTGTTTTCAGGTAGCAGAAGAGTCTCTAATGCTAATCCATCCAGATACCATAGCTGCGGAGCTAATATTCAAAGTTCAGCAACAGAAAAGCCACTGAATGTTGCTCAACAGGCTGATCAATTTGTCGATCGATCAATATCAAAAGTTGGCGAATTTCTTGGTAAAGCAGCTAAGGCTTCAGCAGGGTATTTGCATAATCAGATCGAGCTAACACCTGAGCTGGACTATTTGTTGCCTGGCGGAAGAAAGTTCCTTCTTACTCTCGGCTGGTCTTTAAGTATTTTTCAGCCCGTAGGTTCAGAACATACTGATAATCACACTTCGTCTTCTCAGGATTCTCAGGGAGCTCGAGTCAAGCTTCTTAAGGCTAGGATATATCAGTGTGCTGACGGCTCTTATATCAATAAATCCAAAATGTGCGATGGCGTGCCCGACTGCCCTGGCGAAGATGATGAAAATTGTACCGATGAAGCGCTGGCTGCAAATGGAAGAAGGCCATGCGGAGATGGAACTTCATACCATGAGTCAGAACGTTGTAATCTTGTTGATGATTGCAAAACAACCGGCAAGGATGAAAATGACTGCAGCTCGAAAGAATACAAGGTATTTACCTGTTATGAGGATCCGCGCAAAGAGTCTATACCAAGCGAAAAGAGGTGCAATAACAAAATGGATTGTTATGGTTATCGAGTTAAAGTGGATGTGCCAACATTGGCGCTAACTGAGTCTCCAACAACAAGGATGCCAACCACTGGTGTACCAACTTCGGGCGTGCCAACCACTTATGTGACAACCAGTGATGTGACAACCAGTGATGTGACAACCAGTGATGTGACAACCAGTGATGTGACAACCAGTGATGCGACAACCAGTGATGCGACAACCAGTGATGCGACAACCAGTGATGTGACAACCAGTGATGCGACAATCAGTGATGCGACAACCAGTGATGTGACAATCAGTGATGTGCCAACCACGGATGTGACAACTACTGGTGTGCCAACCACTGAGGCATCAACGAAGGCTTCAGTTAAAGCTTCAGTGAACGCTGTATATGTAGATGTATATGAAGATGAGTTAGGCTGTCAAGATGAAGACTATAAGAAAAACGGCTTCTTTCAGTGCACTCGATACGGTGAGAAAGTCATTATTCCAGATTTTCTTAAGTGCGATTATGATCCCGATTGTGACAATGGATTCGATGAAGATAATTGTCCGGGCATGGCAAAGCAAAGCGGGAAAGAAATATCTAGTGATCAACAGCTTCAGAAAAAACACTTCGAAAACGGTATGTTTCGTTGTACCAGTGGAGAAGTGATTAAGAGTGAGAATCGATGCAATGGTGAGTCATGGAGTTATCATAACCGTAACGGCTGTGCAGATTTCTCCTCTCACCAAAACTGTACAATTTCCGAAAAATTGGGACATGGGCATTATTTGTGTAAGGAGGCAGCGGGCGGGCAGAGGGAGATACCAGCTTCGAATGTGTGTGATAATTTTCAGCATTGTCCGCATAATGATGATGAAGATGTATCAAGATGTAATGACCTGTCGTTTACTAGCAAATTAGGGCGCGATATGAAATGCCCTGATTCATTTAAGAAGATAACCCCCAGTCAATATTGCGATGGCTCGATAAACTGCCCTGGAGCAGAAGACGAACAAGGGTGTACTCAGGAAGCGTATGGTAAAAATGGTCTATTTCAATGCGACGATGGCGTTGTTGTGAAGGGACGAAATTGTGATAGTTTCAATTCGTGTAAAGATAAGTCAGATGAATTCAATTGCAGTGGCTATGAACTAAAAAAACATGGTCTTCTGTTATGTGAGTTACCATCCGGCAATCATGCTCCTGAAGCCTTTGCTTGCGATGGAGTGCCTGATTGTACCAATGGTGAGGATGAGTTGCATTGTCATGAAATACCCACCCAAGAAATGCCTGAAACCACTGCGACGCCAGGAATGATATGTCCGCCGGGGTTTTATTCAGGCTCAACCTCTGAAAATATCATGACGTCTTCTGAACCTCCAGCAGAAATGGATGGTTCAACCAGTGGTAATGATATGTGCGTGGTAGCAGCTTGTACCGGTTTAAGTACACAAGCTACGGTTGGGTTAGTTTGCACTGCAATAGTCGCTGCAGTTGGCGTGGGCGCCTTTACTTTCTATACCGGTAAGGAATACCAAAGGCTGCGTAATGACGGTGATCAAGCAAAAATGGGAACCCGCAGGTTGATAATGAAGTCTGCAGGGAATGTTGCCTCACGACCATTCACTGCATTCCGTCAATGGATCGCACGCCCCGAGGTCGCTAGCAATGATGAGCAAATGCACCTTAGAGCAGATAGTGGCAAAAATGTGGCGCGAACCTCTGTGTGACAACTACTCAGGGAGTAGAGCTCGCCCATGCCTCTACGTCGGAATCAATATAAGCGTGTTCAAGTGCATCCGCAGCCCAGTCCTGAGTTGTGGATAAACTTCTCAACTGTCTCAGAGAAACCACCTGAACCGCTGGTACTTCACTCCAGATACCTTTTGCAGCACAACGCCAGTGATGAACATTAATACGTTTTGGGTTTTCCAGCTGATCTTTGCAGGTTTCGCAAATCATAAGACAATGGTCGTAATCCGGCTCATTGGGAACCGGCTCTACTTCATAAATCGACAGTGAAACGCCAGAAGCTTCACAGGTTTCGCATTTGGACTTTGCCCGGCGAGCCAGATCTTTGCCCAGTAGGTTCAGGGCATCTTTGCGCGCCTGATGTTTTTGCAGGCCTTTGGCCATCTTGATAACTCCGAAAAAATAATGGGTCTTGAAGAGGAGGTTAATTCAGGCAATGATAAATCAAAACCCTTTTCTGAGAGACGATAATGTCTTTAACGGTAAACAGCCTGAAAACGAAAAATCGAGATGACTGGGAGATTCCCGTGGAGTTTCTGGTGCTTCACTACACGGCTGTGAACCTTGAGGAAACGCTGGCGCTTTTCACAAACCCAGAGTCGTCAGTATCTTCTCATTTGGTGATTGATATAACTGGTGATATTTATGAGCTGGTGGATTGCCTTGATGGCAGAGCGCTGCGAGCCTGGCATGCCGGGGTCAGTGAGTGGGCTGGCATGACGGGGTTGAATGACTGCTCAATTGGTATTGAGTTAGTGAACTACAATGGCAATGTATTTCCATATACCGAAGCTCAGTACGGTGCGCTAAAGCAGGTGATGTTGCAATTGAAAAAACACTACCCCAATCTTGCGAGCCCTGAACGAGTGGTAGGGCATGAACATATTGCTGGCTTTCGAGGCAAGGCTGATCCGGGGTTGTGTTTTGATTGGCTGCGGTTTTATCAGGAAAGTTATCCTGAAGTAACTGCGCCGGATCGCCAGTCAGTGTGCCCTGTGGATCTCCAGAGCAGCCTTGTGATGCTCAGTAAAAGTGAACCCGAGTCGCCAGAAGCAAAAAGTGACTTCTGGCGCTCTACCAGTTTACTGACTGAAACCAGTATTCGCCTGATTCAACAGGCATCCAGCACTGATTAAATAACTGATTTAATATTAGTGTAACGTCGTCTCCACTGTCTGAGCGGCATCAGTCGTTTGCTGGATATTGTTTTCAAGGCATTCCAGAGTGGCCAGCACGGTTTCACGGATAATGTCGGTATCCTTATTTAATTCATGGTATTTCACAATACTGACCAGAATTTGTGCCAAAGGATAACTGCGTAAGTTATTTTTAATCTCCACCGGTTGCATGTTGCCTGCAGCCTGTTCGACAAAATCATTGGCGCCGTGGGTAAAACCTTTATGAGCTGATTCCAGAAGGTCGGTCAGAGAATGATCTGGCGTTTTGCCCATAAGAGAGTGGAGTAACTGGAACATGGTTTCTTCGTTATTATCAGACATCAGTACAGCTCCTCGTTGTGTTCTCAACAAGACTAAAGTGCTTGAAGCTGTGGATGAATTCGTAGTTCCCCTGACATGATGATGGGGAATGGTTAGTCTCCCCTCGGGTTTCGGGTAAGAAAAGAGAAAAAGTAGGGACTTTGGGTTGGTAGCTAGCGCTTTCTTTAAATAGACTGCAGCTTCACATAAGAACAATGAGCCAAAAGATTGAGCCAGAAAATCGAGCCAGAGAGATAATCAGGTAAGCCGTCATGATTGAAGCACGTACTCCCCGTTTCTGGCGGGCCACTTTGGCTCTGAGCCTTGGCTCCTTTATGGTGTTTTCAAACCTCTATATCAGCCAACCGCTGTTGCCGATGCTGGCGGATAACTTTCAGCTGTCGCCCGTTGAGGCGGGGCTGAGTTTTACCATTGCCACGTTTATGCTGGGTTTGTCGTTGTTGTTTTTCGGGCCAGTGTCTGACGCTATTGGACGAAAGACGTTAATGATCTGCTCTATGGCCGGTGCTGTTTTGTGCGCAGCGCTGATTTCTCAGGTGAGTGATTATGAGCACATGATTGTGCTCCGTGCAGTACAAGGTTTTTGTCTTGGCGGCCTGCCGGCTATTGCTATCGCTTACATGGGCGATGAATTTGCGAAGCCAGCACTCACGTTGGCGGTGGGAGTTTATATCAGTGCCAACTCCCTTGGCGGTATCAGCGGCAGATTGATTGGTGGCTTTGTTGGTGACTGGTTTGGTTGGGAAGACGCCTTTTTATTTATGGCGATGTTCAGTTTGATTTGCCTGACTATCTTTGTGTATTGGCTGCCAGATTCCAAAAACTTTCAGCCAGCACCGCTTAAGTTTCGAACCATCTGTTGCGATCTTTTTGGGCACTTGAGAAACCCGCTGTTGCTGGTGCCCTTTCTGATTGGCGGGTTTAACTTCTTCATTTTCGTCAACCAATATACCTACGCTACGTTTCTACTGTCCGACGAGCCATGGCGATTGTCGTCCAGTTGGCTGGGCATGCTCTTTCTGACCTATCTTAGCGGTACCATGGGTGCGGCATTTTCTGGCCGGCTTTCCGGATTATTTCCACAACCTTTGATCATGGCTGCCGGTGTCTGTCTGATTATTCTAGGGTCTGGCGTGATGCTGACACAGTCTATCGGCTGGATCATTTGTGGGTTTCTGATCAATGCCTTTGGTTTTTTTGTTGCACATTCCAATGTCAGCAGCTGGGTTAGCCATAATGCAGTGAGTGCTAAAGCCAGTGCGTCGTCACTTTATTTAGTGTTCTACTACCTTGGAGCCAGCACGGGTGGTTTTTATCTGAGTATCTTCTGGCGCTGGTCTGGCTGGAGCGGTGTCATCTATGGCTCATGGATCATTTTGTTGATAACACTGAGCTTGTCTGTCTGGCTTTACTGGTATTCCCGTCGGCAGCCGTTTAAATCAAAAAGGTAATAAGATGTTAATAAAAAGATTACGGTTGAAGAACAAAGCAGATCGCCGTCTGAAGTTCGGTCACCTGTGGATATACAGTAATGAAGTGGACACAAAAACAAGCCCGCTGAAAAGTTTCGAGCTTGGTGAGCAAGTGCTGGTGGAAAACGTCAATGGCAAAGCGTTGGGGATTGCCTATGTAAACCCAAACAGTTTGATCTGTGCCCGGTTGGTCAGCCGGGATAGTGAACAGATGCTGGATAAATCATTGCTGGTGCATCGTATCAACATTGCCTTGAGTATGCGGGAGCGATTGTTTGATAAGCCGTTCTATCGATTAGTTTACGGCGACAGTGACGGCCTGCCCGGTTTGGTTGTGGATCGTTTTGGCGATTATCTGGTGGCTCAGATATCCACAGCGGGTATGGAAAACCTGCGAGATGTTGTTATCGATGCGCTGAATCAGGCTCTTAAGCCAAAAGGCATTCTGTTCAAAAATAATGGCAATGGACGCAAGCTGGAAGATCTCGCGCAGTACGTAGAAGTCGTCTCTGGTCAAGTGCCAAATGTGGTCATGCTGGAAGAAAATGGCGTGAGTTTTCAGGCACCGGTGGTGGAAGGTCAGAAAACTGGCTGGTTTTATGATCACCGAATGAATCGTGATCGTTTACGTCCTTATGTTCAGGATAAGCGAGTGTTGGATGTTTTCAGTTATGTGGGTGGCTGGGGTGTTCAGGCGGCAGCGTTTGGGGCAGATCAAGTCACCTGTCTGGATGCTTCTGCATTTGCTTTGGACAGCGTGCATGCCAACGCCGAGCTGAATGACGTTCAGGACAAAGTGGAAACCATTGAAGGCGATGCATTCGAAGCACTGAAATCCCTGAAAAGTGCTGAAGAACGTTTTGATGTGATCATTGTCGATCCACCGGCGTTTATTAAAAAACGCAAAGATATCAAAGTGGGTGAACAAGCCTATCGTCGTATTAATGAGTTGGCTATGCGTTTGCTGGATAAAGACGGCTACTTGATAGCGGCATCCTGCTCCATGCATTTGCAGCGAGAAAATATGGTGGACTTGCTTCGTACAGGCAGTCGGAATATTGGTCGTAATCTGCAAATTCTGGAGCAGGGGCATCAGGGGCCGGACCATCCTGTTCATCCGGCCATTCCTGAGACCGATTATATTAAATCGATTTTTACTCGTTTGACCCCGTATTAATGAGTTATTAACGAAAGTCCATCACTGCCCAGTCCTGATCTCTGGCGATACTCTCGAGCTCGGGATCAGGATTGACAGCGATGGGATGATCTACCTGTTTCAATAGCGGCAGATCGTTTTTTGAATCGCTGTAGAAGTAACTGCCTGCCATAGAATGCTCGGGGTGTTTATGGAGCCACTGTTGCAGGCGAATCACTTTGCCATCCTGAAAGGTCGGCGTCCCCACGATATTGCCGGTGTAGCGGTTATCTTTGATCTCCAGATCAATCGCCAGCATCTCGTCAACGTTCAGCTGTCGTACTATTGGCTCGGTGATAAACCGGTTGGTGGCGGTGATGATCATAAGAAAGTCGCCTTGTTCCCGGTGCTTCTCGATTTGTGCTTTGCCTTTCGCCAGCATGATTGGGTTGATAACTTGCTCCATAAAGCGGTCATGCCATATCGCCAGTTCATCAAGGTTCATCTGCGTCAGTGGCTTCAGGCAGAAGGCCAGATATTTATGGATATCCAACTGACCCTGCTGGTATTGCTCGTAGAAGTAGTTGTTCCCTTCCCGGTAGATCTCTGAATCAACCAGCCCGTTGGTGGCAATAAAATCGCCCCACAGTGCGTCGCTGTCGCCGGCGATGAGGGTGTTATCAAGGTCAAAAATCGCAAGAGCCATGGGGAATCCTTAAAAGCAGGTTCTTATTTTGCTGGTATTTTCTTTGAGAGTGCTCCGATGCGCCAGCAGTTCTTGCGTTAAAATAGAGAATCAAGGGATTACAACTGTCAGGGAATATTCCCAAAGTTCTTGAAATGCCTGTTTGCTGAGAACTGGCAGTTTGTGAAACAATGCGTAATAAGAAATAATTTAAGTGGTTGCCGAACAGTGGTTGTGTTTATTCCTTTTCATAGGCACGTTTTATGCGACGATCCCTTGCCGGATGCTCGTAGGTTGTAATGAACTGAAATAAGTTGCACTGCATCGAGGTGACCCAAAGGTAACCAAAACGTGATTGATAATGATGGATTCAGGCCCAATGTGGGCATTATCCTCGCAAATCATCACGGTCAGGTATTGTGGGCACGGCGAATCAGACAGGATTCCTGGCAGTTCCCCCAGGGCGGTATTAACGACGGGGAATCACCGGAAGATGCAATGTACAGAGAACTATTCGAAGAGATTGGTCTCTGTCCCGAGGATGTGGAAATCCTGGGTTGCACCCGTGGCTGGTTGCGCTATCGTCTGCCTCGACGGCTGGTGCGCAGAGAACAGAAGCCTCTGTGTATCGGGCAAAAACAGAAGTGGTTTTTGCTGCAGCTGGTAAGCAATGAAGACCGTATCCGGGTTGACCATACCAGGTCGCCGGAGTTTGATGGTTGGCGCTGGGTCAGCTATTGGTATCCCCTTGGTCAGGTGGTGTCGTTTAAGCGGGAAGTGTATCGCCGGGCTTTAAAGGAGCTGGTGCCAAGGATTGCAAAGTTACAGGCCAGTGACGATGGCTAATGCTTTTAAAAAACGAGTAATTCTAACTTAAAACAGGGTCTTTAACTGACATGCTGAATACCCTGCGCAATATTGTTCAGGAAGTCAGCGCCGCCTCCGATCTCCAGATGGCTCTGGAGATCATCGTGCAGCGGGTGCGTGGCGCCATGGAAACTGAAGTTTGCTCGGTTTATCTCTTCGATCCTGAAAATTCCACCTACACGCTAATGGCTTCAGAAGGTTTAAACCCTGAAGCGGTTGGTCAGGTGACCCTTGCCCATTCCGAAGGCCTTGTAGGGCAAGTGGGGCTGCGTGAAGAGCCCATGAACCTTGAAGACGCTGCATCCCACCCCAAATTTCATTACGTCCAGGCAACCGGTGAAGAACGTCTTACCTCTTTTCTCGGGGTTCCCATCATTCATAACCGCAACCCGCTAGGGGTTATGGTGGTGCAGCAGGTTGAACAGCGCCGTTTCGATGAGCACGAAGAGGCGTTTCTGGTCACCATGTCTGCCCAATTGGCCGGTGTCATTGCCCATGCACAGGCAACCGGTTCCATCACGATGGTGACCTCCACCCTCACAACGACTGCTGCGCCGGCGAAGAAAAAGAAAATCGCGCGTTTTAAAGGCAGTGCTGGTTCAACGGGTGTCGCCATTGGCCATGTGGTTGTGGTTTCTCCGCCAGCGGATTTGAGCTCAGTGCCTGATCGCACCTGGAAAGATCTTGATCAGGAGTTAACGCTTCTTGGTGATGCACTGATTGCCGTTCGTGCAGAAATGGAAGATACCGCTGCGCGGCTGGCCGGTCGTTTACCCGAAGAAGAACGTGCTCTTTTTGATGTGTATCAGCGCATGCTGGATGATCGTGCTCTTGGGCAGGAGATTCGTGATCGCATTCGTGCCGGCGCCTGGGCTCAGGGTGCTCTGCGTCAGGTGATTGAAGAGCACGTCCGTAATTTTGAGATGATGGATGATCATTATCTTCGGGAGCGTGCTGCGGATGTGCGGGATCTGGGGCGGCGAGTGCTTGCTTACCTTCAGCAGGGAGAGCATGCTCGGGTTGAATATCCGGAGAATACGATTCTGATCAGTGAAGAGCTGTCACCGGTCATGCTGGGCGAAGTACCTCAGGATTCTCTTGCGGGCCTGGTTTCCATCCGGGGTTCTGGTAATTCCCACGTTGCGATTCTTGCCCGCGCTTTGGGCGTGCCTACGGTGATGGGTGTCGTTGATCTTCCTTTTCATAAGTTGTCCGGTAAGAAGATGATTGTCGATGGCAACCTTGGGCTGGTGTATTCAACGCCAGCGCAGGAGCTTCTCGACTATTATGTTGAAGTGGTTGAAGAAGAAAATCAGTTCAGCAAAGGGCTTGAAGCCATTGCTGATTTGCCCTGTGAAACAGTGGATAAGCATCGAATTCCACTCTGGGTGAACACCGGCTTGATGACGGATACGATTCGTTCATTGGATCGAGGTGCCGAGGGCGTTGGGCTATACCGAACTGAAGTTCCCTTCATGGTTCGGGATCGATTTCCCAGTGAATCTGAACAGGAAAAAATCTACCGTTACCAGTTAGAATCGTTTCACCCGCGCCCTGTTACGATGCGGACGCTGGATGTTGGCGGTGATAAATCCCTCAGCTATTTCCCTATCAAAGAAGACAACCCATTTCTCGGTTGGCGTGGTATTCGGGTTACTTTGGATCATCCGGAGATTTTTCTGGTACAAGTGCGCGCCATGCTGAAAGCCAGTTTGGGCTTGGATAATCTGCGCATTATGCTGCCGATGATATCCAGCGTTTTTGAAGTGGAAGAAGCCCAGCATTTGATTCATCGCGCTTATGAAGAAGTTCTGGCAGAAGGCTGGTCTGTTAAAATGCCACCGGTTGGTGTGATGATTGAGGTACCTGCCGCCGTTTATATTGTGAAAGATCTGGCGCTTCGGGTGGATTTTCTCTCTATCGGCTCCAACGATCTCACGCAATATTTGCTGGCTGTGGATCGAAACAACCCCAGAGTTTCTGACCTATATCATTCATTCCATCCCGCCGTATTAAAAGCGCTGCAATCGGTGGTCAATGATGCTCATGAGGCGGGCAAAACCGTCAGCATTTGCGGTGAAATGGCTGGTGATCCAGCGGCTGCGGTTCTGCTGGTGGCTATGGGGTTTGATATGCTCTCCATGAGCGCCGTGAATCTGCTGAAAGTGAAGTGGGTGCTGCGGAAAATTAGCATGGAGCGGGCTCAGGAAATCTTTGCCGAATTGCTCCAGCAGGACAATGCAGAGTTGATTCGAAGCTCTCTGGAACTTGCTCTCTGCAAAGAAGGCGTTGGTAAAGTGTTGGGTATCAAAAGCCGTCGCTTTTCGGAAAAGCCCGCCTGAAGTTACTTGATGGGTATGCCCTGCAATTTCAGCACCACCGGGTTTGACGCCTGTAGCTGCATCTTGAATTTATAAGACACTTCCACTCTTTTAATTGGGCTTTGCTGAGCGTTGACCAGAGGAATCATTTGAGAGTACTCATAACCGGAACTCTCTGTGGTACTGGCTTTTAAGGTTTTCTGCAGACCAAAGTGAAAAACATCACCATTCACCAGATAAACCTTGGCTTGATTCAAAATGATGCTCCCTTGTGAAATATGAAATCGCAGCTTGGCAAAGCTTTTATCACTGTTGGGTACGATGGTTAGAGAGCTATCACTAAACCGTGCAGGCGCAGAGCCTAATTCAAGCCATTGATGAGCCTGTGAAGGAACAATGGCGAAGACGGTAGAAGGTAATGTTATCAACAACAGCAGTAAAAGACGGATAGGACGGATAGATTGTGCAGCCATCATTCAACCTCAGACAACTTATCAACAGCCTCTAGCTTAGTTCATTTGTTTTCAATATGTTGATATGAAAGTTTTGATACGAAAGTTTTGCCTTTCACCCACTACGCCTTTAGGTAAATAGTTTTGTTCCGTCCATTGAAGAACGCCTTCGTCATTCAGAATTAAAACGCTGGTATTGCGGGTGCCATAATTGGGGCTGGCAATAAAGCAACTGGATAACAATTTCTCCAGCTCTTTGCCAACACCGGTGTCTGGAAGTTGCTCGATCGATGGCTGAGTGCAGTCGTGCATCAGCTCGATTAATTGGTTACTGTCAATTGGTGCAGTTTGAGAAACAGCATGGGAAAAATCGTCCTTTGCCTTGATCAATTTGGGCCAGGGTGTATCCAGCAGGTGATTGGTAAGACCATAGATACCTGCTGGAAGAGGTGCTATATCTATATCACCAGCGCGATTACTGAAATAGTAAATGCCGGTGTTATCCATCACCAGTAGATTAAAACCTGACCATTGGTTTGCTTGCTGTTTAATGCCGTGCAGATAGTCGTGAGCACTTTGAGAGCCTGTCACAAAGTTATGCACAAGCTCACCCCGTGATCGCGCTGTTGTCACGGGAGGCATTTCACGATAGTTGGTCACAGCCGCAAAGCGGCCATTTTTATTGATGGCCAGCCAGCTTCCGCCGGCTTCAAGGTCGCGTCCGCCAAAGACATCGGGGTGGTCATCCCAATGCTGGACGCTGTCAGTCGGGCGCTGATAAAACTCATCACGGTTAGCTGCAAGAATAAGAGGTTTAGGGCTACATGGATGCCAGGAAAAGATAATAAGACACATCAAGATTAATCTATATTTATGGACTATTCTTGATTCTCTATTGTATTTGCCATTGAGTCACGAACTTTATGCTCAGTAAAATGTTATGCAACAATGAAAACTCGCAATTTTTTTCGTGCGAAACTTGTTCTACCAAATTTATTCAGCAACTGATGGTAGATGGAAGGTATTGCCCCTTACATTCTCAAACCTGTTGTGATGATCATGCGAAGGCGTTCAATAGAAAAATTGGAAAAATTTTAAACTCTTGTGTTGAAAAAAAAATTAGAGAGGCTGTTGATAGTAATATTAAAAATAAATGTATTTGTAGTAGATTTGCGCAAAAGGAAAAAACAGAAAATGCAAAAGAAAATGATACTATTGAATATATCAGAAATATTATGAGCTTTCCGGAAATTAAAAATAATTTTCTTCTTGATGTGACTCAGCATATGGAGGGCATTGGATTCGAATTTAAATTAATAAAAAATATTATTCCCGATGAATCTGATTGCGTAGATAAATATAAGCTTTATTGTCAAGTACTTTTCGATGAGTTGGCTAATCTGCAAATTCGATTTAATACATCTGTCAAGACATGTGAACAAATGGAATATGATGCTCATGTGTCGAAAATATTAACCTGTCCCGAGGGGTTTTTTATTATTATTATCGTTTTTGAGGTTTTAATTCAATGGATTTCTGGATTTTTAGCGGGTTCAAAAGCCTGTGATGATATGGTCGATCAATATTGGAGAGAAGTAGTAGACAGGCAAATTTCACGGTTTGATAGCAAAGAGAGAAAGCTGGAGTTTCTTGAAAATAGCTTTAATCCAGATATTTTCTTCAAAGAGATATGCGCGAGGGCAAAGAAAATGGAGCTAATATATTCTATCCCTCTTTTTGAATTTCGACATGATTATGAAAAAGGGGGGGAGTTTAATAGCTCCCTAGAGGATGCCGTATCTGCTCTACGCTCCGATAAAATAGAACAAAGTCAGCGTGCAGGCTGTAGCTTTTTATCGGATGTTCTTTTTGCTATATTTGAACGTGATCTTTATGGAGAAATATACAACGGACTATTATCCGGTAAAAATATGTTCAAGAAAGTGCAGCCGATATTTATGTCCTGCAGAAACAAATTGCCTTTTACAAAAAATGAAACATCGTTTGGAGACTTTTTTTTAAGGGGTTATGGTAATGCGCTGTTATTTTTATTTTGGAAAAATTTATCCTTTAAATTACATGATCCCATGTTTGTAGAAATTCAAAAAAAAATAGAAGATAAAAAACAATGTGTCTATGAACAATTAAAGAATGATCTCAGGGTGGCAGCACTGGAAAAATTACCATTATCGACTCTGTCGCCAGCAAGCGGTAAGTCATCTCTTAGTGATAATGGTACATTCTGCACTACCTCTCCCATTAAGCAGCATGATAAATGTGTAAGAAAAAAGCAATTCACTAAGCTGCTTGAGCCCATTCCATCTAATGATACATCATTGAAATCACCCCCCAGTTCTTGCAATGATTCTCTCTATCTATCAGAACGTCAGCCTTCTTCCGATGTCAGTATTTCGGAACTGACTAAATTGTCAGTATCCCTTGATGCTCTTATTAATAATCAGTTAACACTTTCTGAGTGGCGAAAACAAAAAAAGCAGGTAAAGCATATTGATAACTTTAGTCAGATTGTTGTTGATAATATGAGATTGTCAAATAGCTTTGTTAAAGCAGTAAACATGCTTATAGAAGACTTTAGCTCGATAAGTGATCAGCAGTTTGTCAGTGACCAGATGATTGTAGATGCCTTTAAAAATATTCCAGAGGAAGATAAAAAAGAGCCCTACAGAAAGGCGGCAAGTTCCATATCAAAAAAACTTGGTTATGCTATCAAAGATTTAGGTGTAGAAAGGGTGCAGATTAAAATCTGGGCATTACAATTATCCGGAAAAATGGCAGCTCTATCCCTTGATGAATTACTAGCTAACTCTTATGAGGTTGACGAGAAAACTACAAAGCCACCCTCTTCATCAACGCAATTCAATAAAAAACAAACCGCTGGTCAGGAAGAAATTCTGTGCCAGAATTTTTTTACAAACTGGTTGAACAATGTGAATTATCCACCGGCTTCTCAGTTTAAGAATTTATCCAAGTCAAAAAAGACAGCGGACGTTCATTCTGAGGCTCGGAAAATGAATCAAATATTCGGAGGGCGTGCTTATTTTCAGCAGATCATGACTGAACGTCTATCGGCAGCGACTTCAGCCTTGAATAAATGTCTGTCTGAGCTTGAAGATAAATTCCATTGGTCGGGGAGCGGACTGTTTCATTATCAAACTAAAATTACATTGGTTGTAAGTGGTAAAGAAATACCAGTATTTAAGATTTCAAAAGGGGAGAAAGGAGGGGCAAATACATGTACTCTGTTTTTTTATAATGAAAATCAACAAATAAGAATTATTGCTATGGGAGCCCACATAAAAGAAAATAGAGCAAATAAACACAGAACTCTTCCGGCAAGCAGTGTGTATGATCTGTGCTGGAGGCTGGATAGTTTATCAATTCCTAAAGTGATACCGGCGGGCAGGAAAATGACAATAACTGAGAAAACAGGATAGATAATAATGCCTGACACCTTGAATGTAGCGGTTGTTCAGGTCTGTTCTGGAATAAACGTACAGGAAAATCTGAGCGTTATTAGGGAGCAGCTAAGTGATAAGGAACAGCAGTTTGAAGTCGTTTTGTTGCCAGAATGTTTTGCAATGATGGGATCTTCCCAGAGAGTATTTTCAAAGCATTTATTTGCAGTCATGGAGTGGATGTCACAAACGGCCAAAAGAATGAGGTGTTGGTTGATTGGTGGGGCTTTGCCTGTTCCCGTTCAGGGCAGTGACAAATCTTATGCGTCCTGTCGTGTATACAGCCCGGAAGGAAAAGAAGTCGCAGTGTATAACAAGATGCATCTGTTCGATGTCGACGTATCGGATAATAAAGGAAGGTATCGGGAGTCTGATGATTTTGAACCGGGTAAAGAGCCTGTTTTGGTGGATATAGGGAAAGCCAGGATTGGCCTGTCTATTTGTTATGACCTGCGATTTCCAGAGTTATACCGTTATCTGGTTAATCAGGGTGCATCCATCCTCACGGTGCCTTCTGCGTTTACCAAAGTGACCGGTAAAGCCCACTGGGAAGCTCTATTAAGAGCCAGAGCCATTGAAAATCAATGTTATGTGTTGGCAGCTAACCAGGCTGGCACGCACCCGGATGGCCGGCAAACTTATGGTCGCAGTATGATTATTTCACCTTGGGGAGAGATCTTGGCAGAAGCACCTGAAGAAGGCGTCGCTGTAATAACGGCTGAGTTGGATTTAGAAAGGCTGGCTGATATCAGGCAACAGATGCCGTGTCTCAGCCATCAGCAACTCAATATTACTCGGTAGCGGCAGGTTTGTTGGCGATGATAGCGAGCGTTTCCATCAAGCGCTCCTGAGCATTCCGGCGACGCTGGTTGCGTACCGGTTTGTTCTTTTCATACTCGCCATCGCTTTGTAATTGCCAGCTGCGGGTATTGTCGGTGAGATAATAGTCCAGCTCTTTTTTTACCCGTGCCGCCAGTTTTGGATCTTCAACCGGGAAGCAGGTTTCAATCCGCATATCCAGATTACGGATCATGGCGTCAGCACTGGAGCAATAAACCAACGCATCGTCTTCACCATTTTCAAAGTAGTAGATGCGGGTGTGCTCAAGGAACCGCCCAACAATGGATCTGACACGAATATTATCCGACAGCCCTTCAATGCCGGGCCGGAGACAACAAATACCGCGCACGATCATATCCACCTCAACTCCGGCCTGAGAGGCTTTGTAGAGGGCTCGGATAATATTGGATTCCGTCAGCGAATTGATTTTGATGATGATACGAGCCGCTTTGCCTTCTTTCGCTCTATTGGTTTCCTGATTGATCAGATCGATCAGGTTTTTCTTCAAGGTAAATGGCGCATGGAACAGCTTGCGAACACGAACCGCACGGCCCATTCCCGTCAACTGGTGGAAGATCTTATGAACGTCGTTGGTCAGGATCTTGTCACAGGTGAGCAAGCTGTAATCGGTGTAAAGTCGAGCGTTACCGGCGTGATAGTTTCCGGTACCAAGGTGGGCGTAACGTTGTATCTGTCGTCCTTCCCGGCGAACAATCAACATCATTTTAGCGTGGGTTTTATAACCAACCACACCGTACACGACAACGGCGCCTGCTTCCTGTAAACGACGGGCCAGCGCCAGGTTTTCTTCTTCGTCAAAGCGGGCACGGATTTCTACGACAACCGTCACTTCTTTACCCTGGCGGGCAGCTTCTACGAGAGCGTCCACCATTTCGGAATGAGCGCCGGTACGATACAGCGTCTGGCGAATAGCCAAGACATCCGGATCTTTGGCGGCTTGACGCAACATATCCACAACCGGCGTAAACGACTCAAAAGGGTGATGCAGCAGAATATCTTGCTTGCCCACCAAATCCATTACGTTGTTGCCATGTTTGCGTTTGCTGTGCAGACCTTTTGGATAACCCGGCGTGAATGGAGGAAACGTCAGCTCTGGTTTATCGTTGGTATCACAGATGGACATCATTCGAGTCAGGTTTACCGGCCCATTCACTCGATACAGTTCTTCTTCCTTCAGACCGAACTCATCCAGCAGAAAATCCACCAGAGGCTGTGGACAGTTATCCACCACTTCGAGACGTACGGCTTTACCATAACGGCGCGATAGCAATTCACCCTGCAGCGCTTTAGCAAGATCTTCCACTTCATCTTCCAGATCAAGGTCACTGTTTCGGGTCAGACGAAACTGGTAGCAGCCTTTGATATCCATGCCCGGAAACAGATCTGCCGCATGACGGTGAATGATGGAAGAGAGGAAAACGTATTCATTCTCGCGGCCCTCACAAACGTCCGCTGGCATTTTAACAATACGCGGCAGTGAGCGAGGAGCAGGGATGATCGCCATACCGGTATTACGGCCAAAGGCATCCTTTCCTTCCAGAGAAACAATGAAGCAAAGCAGCTTGTTGGTGAGTCGTGGAAATGGATGAGCAGGATCCAGTCCGATTGGGCTGATGATGGGCATGACTTCGTGATAGAAGAAGCGCTTGATCCATGCTTGCTGTTTTTCAGAAAGTTCATTCCGGCGCAGAAAGCGGATGCCTTCCTCTCTTAGGCTTGGCAGAAGACTTTCATTTAGAATCTGGTATTGCAGCTCGACATATTCTTTGGCTTTCTTGCTGATTTCTTTGAGAACCTGCTGTGGCCCCATACCGTCCAGACCAACCTGTTCACGGGAGAAGTCAACCTGCTGCATCAGTCCGGCAACCCGGATCTCAAAGAATTCATCAATATTGGAACTGAAAATCAGCAGAAAGCGGAATCGCTCAAGCAGCGGGTAGTCATCATTCAGTGCCTGTTGCAGAACCCGGAAGTTAAAAGCCAGATGGCTGAGTTCACGGTTAATGTAGTAATCCGGGTTTTGATAGTCAGTGAGTTTTGGAGCGGGTGTTTTGGTGGCTACGGGTTCTGTCAGGCCCGATGGCTGGGTCTGGTTGTCCTGAACATCCGATTGTTGGGGATTATCCATGTGACCTCTGTGTAACGAAAAAAGCCGATAGCAAGATGGTGAAACCGGGCTTTCAGTGAATGCAGCCTTGTCCGGTTAACAAGCGATTTACTGAGCAAGAAACCTCTGAGCACAAACCCTATGTTGTAACAAACACTGCTTGTGACAAAACAAACGGGACAATATGCTGATCGCGTACTATCTATTTTATTCTAACAGATTTCTGTTGAGAATATTTCAATGTGAACCTTTAATGACGACATTTTCTCTAGTGGCTGATTACTGACGTAAAGATCGAATAGTTTGGTGGTCTTGAGGCTCTAGTTAGAATTCATCCAGATGGCAGAGGGCTTTGCTCTATACTTCTGTTGCTTGGCAAAAAACGGAGTATTTCAATACGATATTGATTAAGCCCAATAGGCTCTTGATGATTAAACCTGACTCAGAGACTTAAATGAGGTGATCGTAACATGAATAACGTTTCTGTATTTTCTGATTGTGCCAATACAAGCCACTCTCTGTTGCTTCCTCCAAAGAAGCTACCAAAATATTTGTTTCGATCAGTTAGTAAGTCTGGCTCTTCACTACCTACAGTGAAGGAAGAATTTGAACTTGACTTGTCTTCATATAAGTCAGCTAGACAGGATGACAAGAAACGCAATATTAAAAAACCACCCGAAACAAAACCAAGGCGACCCAGTCTGCGCGAACTTCCTGATTTGGACAGTAATGTGTTTGTAGTACAAGATGAAAGACATATGCATCATGTACCCTCTCCTCCGGTTGTGACAGGCCATCATTTTTTTAAGAAAGCCGTTACAACAGTTGTGAGCGCTAACCATTTCATCAAACTGTTGAAGCACGAATCATCCCTTCTTGTTAAACACATTCTGTTTGGTCTGGATGCAGTAGCAAGGTATGAAAATCAGGGCATTCCAAGAAACTATCTGGAAAAAATACAGGAAGAAGTTGATGAACTGAACATTATCCTGGGTCTTCGCCCCTTCGAAAGCATATGCAAGCCACTTCTTTTTGAGGGGTTTGCCTCCAAGGGTTTAAACATAAAAACTAAAAGCTCCAATTGGGGGCCTATGGCTGGACTTATTCCCGTTGATCAGAACTTCAGCAAGTTGGCAGGTAATGTTACAAAAGTTACAGCATTTAATGCACTCAGTAAGCAGCTAGTCAACTCAGGTATTGTTAAAGTAGAGCAGTTGGAAATATCCGATCAGCGGCGAGAAGAGTTAAGTCGTCTTGGTTTCTTAATAGATATTGTTGAGATTGATGCGATTCCAAATTTCAAGAAAGGACTGAAATTTAATTCACGTTCTCCCGCTGGAGAGCAGGTTACCTTTGAGGCGTTTCAGAACAGTGAGGGAAACTGGGTTGTCTATTCCGGTAGCGGAGAATCTCGGCACAAACTCGACGTCATTAATGTGATAGCAGATTTCGATATTCTGTTCATTCATGCCCATTATGATGACGTGGATTTCTCTAAAGAAGATAAAGTACTGGCAGCGGATGATGAAATGGGCGTTGTGTCTCTAAG
Source organism: uncultured Endozoicomonas sp. (assembly GCF_947495845.1). Taxonomy (GTDB): domain Bacteria; phylum Pseudomonadota; class Gammaproteobacteria; order Pseudomonadales; family Endozoicomonadaceae; genus Endozoicomonas. Next base: position 121,032 of record NZ_CANMAO010000006.1, read on the forward strand.
GAAGAAAAGAGTTATTCAGGCATTGAATCAGAAATTGGATCGAGGGGAAGGGAAAAATATGTTCCATCATGGCGCCGATACGGAAAACCCGGCAACTGAGCTGGATGCTGATTTACCCGCGACCATTTTTATTGCAAAACAGTGGCAAAGTGCCATGGGCATTTACCAGCAGTCCCCTTTGCTTATTAAAACCAAAGAGGAGCTAAAAAAATTCTATTTAACGATGGAAAATGCAGGTTTCAGAGTCGATGTGAATCCTCTCTGGAAAGAACTTAAAGGTGTGGCTACTGCGGTGATCAATGACAGAAAGCAGAAGTTTGAGCACAGCGGGAGCCCTTTGACCTGATCACCGCTATCACTATTTCTGTTTCAGGAATTTCGCAGCTTCTTTCGCGTAATACGTCAAAATCGCATCAGCGCCAGCTCTTCTAAAGCACATCAGCGACTCCATCATCACAGCCTCTTCATTCAACCAGCCATTGGCGGCTGCTGCTTTGTGCATCGCATACTCACCACTGACCTGATAAGCAAACACGGGCACTTTAAACTCATCTTTCACCCGACGAACCACATCCAGATAAGGCATGCCCGGTTTTACCATCACCATATCAGCGCCTTCTGCCAAATCTGCTGCCACTTCGTGCAGGGCTTCATCGCTGTTGGCAAAATCCATCTGGAAGCTGAACTTGTTACTCTTGCCCAGGTTGCTGGCAGAATCCACCGCATCACGGAAAGGACCGTAATAGCTGGATGCGTACTTGGCGGAGTAGGCGAGGATCTGAGTGTTGATATAACCTTCTGCCTCTAGCTTTTGGCGAATAGCGCCAATACGACCGTCCATCATGTCGGAAGGGGCAACAATATCCGCACCAGCTTCCGCGTGAGACAGCGCCTGTTTAACCAGCACTTCAACGGTTTCGTCATTCACCACGTAGCCTTGCTCATTGGTCAGGCCATCGAGACCATGAGAGGTAAACGGGTCTAACGCCACATCAGTAATCACACCCAGCTCAGGAAAATTCGCTTTTAATGCGCGAACGGCACGTTGAGCGAGGCCTTCCGGATTCCAGGCTTCTTCGGCAAGGTCTGATTTTTTGTCTGCCGGTGTTACCGGAAAAAGAGCAATGGCTGGAATGTCCAGTTCAACCAACTCTGCTGCTTCTTCCAACAGCAAATCGATGCTCAGGCGCTCAACGCCGGGCATAGATGCGACGGCCTGACGTTGCCCAGAACCTTCGACAATGAACATGGGGTAAATCAAATTATCCACAGACAATTGATTTTCCCGCATCAGCCGGCGGGAGAAATCGTTATATCTCATCCGACGAGGACGTGCAGAAGGGAATGGACGGTGAATCATGTTCGTTATCCTTTTATACCGCTTTGGTATAGCGGCGGTTTTTCATTCATCAAGATCGCTGGCATTATAAGTGAAATAACGTACAAATTCCCTCGAATTGGAAAGCACTATGAATCAGAAAAAATGGATCCTGCTTGCAGTGCTGGTGATTGCCATTGCTGCATTTTATGGGCTGGATGGCCAGCAGTATCTGAATCGAGATTTCTTTCAGGGGTTGTATCAGGATAACCCAGCACTGACCGCCGGAATTTTCTTTGCGCTCTATGTGGCGGTGACAGGGCTTTCTTTGCCCGGTGCAGCCATTCTTACGCTGGTTGGCGGTGCTATTTTTGGCTTGCTGCCAGGGCTGCTGCTGGTGTCGTTCGCCAGCACGTTGGGCGCTACGTTGGCATTCATCTTCTCGAGAACCTTGCTGAGAGACTGGGTAGAGAGCAAGTTTTCTGGCTACCTTGGCACCATTAATAAAGGTGTCGAGAAAGACGGCGCCTTTTATCTGGCGACGCTAAGACTGATTCCCGCCGTTCCCTTTTTCGTGATCAATCTCGTTATGGGACTGACCGCTATGCGAGCCTGGACTTTTGCCTGGGTCAGTCAATTAGGGATGTTGCCAGGCACTGCGGTTTTCGTGAATGCTGGCGTTCAGCTTGGTTTGGTTGAAGAGTTATCGTTCAAAGGCATTTTAACGCCGGGTTTGATTGCCTCTTTTGTACTGCTGGGTATTTTCCCCTGGATAGCCAAAGCCGTGATGGAAACTTTGCGCCGTCGTCGTGTTTACAGCGCTTTCCAGAAACCCAAAACCTTTGATAATAATCTGACGGTGATTGGCGCTGGTTCCGCCGGGCTGGTCAGCAGTTACATTGCGGCTGCCGTAAAAGCCAAAGTTTCTCTGATTGAAAAACACAAAATGGGCGGCGACTGCCTCAACACCGGTTGTGTACCCAGCAAAGCGTTGATTCGATCGGCCAAAATGGCTCACTACCTTAAGCGTGCCGACGAGTTCGGTCTCGAACAGGTTGCTGGTGATGTGAATTTTCGAAAAGTTATGGAACGGGTTCAGGATGTTATTAAACAGGTAGAGCCCCACGACTCCATCGAGCGTTATTCAGGTTTGGGTGTTGATTGTGTTACTGGTACTGCCAAGGTTATTAGCCCTTGGGAGGTAGAAGTCGATGGTCAACGGGTTCGAACCAAAAATATTATTATTGCCAGTGGCGGCAGGCCTTTTGTTCCTCAGTTAGAGGGTCTTGAGCATATTCACTACTACACGTCGGATACCATCTGGGAACTCCGTGAAAACCCCGGTCGTATGCTGGTGGTGGGTGGTGGTCCTATTGGCTGTGAGTTGGCTCAAGCGTTCAACCGTTTAGGGGTTCAGGTTACTCAGGTTGACCACGGCAGTCGCCTGTTACACCGTGAAGATGAAGATGTTTCCGAGCTGGTGATGGAGCAGTTCATCCATGATGGTGTGGATTTACGGCTCGGTCATGAAGCGCAGGCCTTCAGAAATGACAATGGCCGACAGTATCTGGAAGCCAGTGTTCAAGGACAAATCGTAGAAATTGATTTCGATGTTGTGCTATTTGCCACCGGGCGGCAAGCCAATACCAGCAACCTTGGGCTTGAGAATCTGGGCATAGAGCTAACTGCCCGTGGCACCATCGCGGTGAACGATTATCTGCAAACCCGCTTCCCCAATATATACGCCTGTGGTGACGTTGCAGGGCCTTATCAGTTTACCCACACCGCCGCTCACCAAGCCTGGTTCTGTGCTGTTAATGCGCTATTTGGGCGCTTTAAAAAATTCAAAGTGGATTATTCGGTGATCCCATGGTGCACCTTTACTGACCCTGAAGTGGCGAGAGTCGGCTTAAATGAACAGGAAGCGCAAGAGCAGGGCATTGCCTACGAAGTGACCAAATATGGAATTGATGACCTTGATCGTGCCATTGCTGATGAAGAAGCTCGAGGGTTTGTGAAAGTTCTCACCGTGCCAGGTAAGGATAAAATTCTTGGTGTCACCATTGTTGGTTATCATGCCGGAGAGCTGATCACAGAATACATCAGCGCTATGAAACATGGCCTGGGCATGAACAAAATCCTTGGAACCATCCATATTTACCCAACACTCAGCGAAGCGAACAAGTTTGCTGCCGGTGAATGGAAGAGGGCTCATGCCCCTGAAAAGGTGCTGGAATGGGTGGGGAAATATCACCGCTGGATGCGGCGCTGAAAAGTGTGAAGCAGTTGCTGGCGATACCGGCCAGCAATGCCTAAGCTTAAGGGGTCTATATCAGCAAAGGGATGTTGAATGAACGACCCCGACCCGTCAGGCAACGGTTCGATAATCGAGCAATCTTCAGAACAAAAACCTGCCCTTAAACCTTCCGTCTATAATGATTCAAACCATGACGACGAGAAGAAAATACTCGCAGAATTAAAGGATATCCTGAAAAGCTGTCACGGTATTCTGGACAGCAGCTCTGCAACATTAAAAGAGAGCGTTCAATCAAGTAATCATACCCTTCGAACAAAGATCAGAAGCCTTCTCCCTCTTTCGCTATATAAGTTTTTTAGCCGACAGAAACCGATTCATGACCAGAAAAAGCTGGGTTCCATGATTGCGCTTTTTGAGGAGAAAAATCAGGCAGCCTGGCAGAAATTAGGTGAGGCTCGTGCCGAAGGTGTTGGCGAAAAGAGCCTGCGCAGTTTGCAGCTGGAATGTGAACAGACACAGCTCTGGCTGGATCTCTTGGAAGGAAGAGGTGCTTCACAGGTAACCGCAGATCGTTCGCAGGTTGTGGAAAACCTGAAAGCCTGCGTGTTGGCCGAAACAGACGATGAATTTCAGCAGGCTGATGTCGCTTTTCATCAGGCGGTGCATGAAATGAAAATATCGACCGCTCATGAAACCGACCTTAAAGGTGAATTGCAGGCCATGAAAGCAGCTTCTGATGATGAATTGAAAGAGTTCGAGAAAATGTTAATTGATGAGGCGTCGGCACTCGAAGCTTATCGTCGTTATGGGTCAAAATAGTCTATAGATGAACTTAAAATCAGATAATTGAATAGAGTTTGTAGTCATGTGATTGTTATGTCTAATCGATACATGCTCTGTCGAATACTGCTGTAATAATGATCTACGCCGATCATTGGTTTTTCTATAGGGGTCATATGCCATTCAGTGTAATTACATCATTTTTCCGATCAATTTTTTCTGATGGCGCAGACAATAAAAAAGAAGCTCAGACTGAAGCCAGTAGAGAGGCAGAGCATCGCCATAAGGATAGGGGTGTCTCAATGCATTCAAATAGAGGCCTGAAACTGATCCGTGGTAATCAGGATAGGCATCCTCCTGAAGACAAAGCAAAAAATGGAATTTATAGTCGTAAGACATCTGAGCAATCAGTTTTGAGAGGGCCGGTGAACATATTCAGTGTGTCGGGAAAAATTTCCGAATCAGAAATTGATACTTCATCTTCGAAAAGAAACTCTGTTGATTCAGGGATCGGTTTCATGGGTGCTCATGATTCAAAAAAAGACGAATCTTTACGTGATGAGCAGTCAACACCTGAGGAGGATTTCCGGTTTTACACCTTATGTGATCATAGTCGTCTATTATTTAAAATTGACTCGCTTAAAATTGATAACCTTAGACTTAAAGATAGGAATCGACAACTTTCTGAAATCGTCGAAAGTCAAAAAAGCGAAAATAGTTTTCAAGTCAACCTACTTGAAAGTGCTTCAGATTATATCAATGAGCTATATAGAGACTGCTTGCATCAGAAGGGTGTAATAAAATATTTGCAAAGTAACCCTCCGGCATGCCCAAAATGCTTAACAAATAGTAGGAGTGTTACCGGTGCTGAAAATAGAATGGTGACCTTAGTCTAAAGTGAAATATGTTGCAGTAGTCAACTGCTGACAAATAAAAATAGCGACACCACCCTTTAAGATAAGGGCAATATCGCTAATCAGTTCATGCAACCTTTACATGGCTGCCTGATATTCACAATAATCCGTCAACCCTTGCTCAGCTCCACCAAACAACGTTGCAGGATCGTGATCCGCTAAAGCGTAGCCATGTCTGATGCGCTCTGGCAGATCAGGGTTTGCTACATAGGGGCGCCCAAAACCAATCATATCCGCAAGACCATCAGCAACAGTTTTTTGTGCTTTTTCTGCGTCATACTTACCCGCATAAATCAAAACGCCAGAAAATGCTTTACGCACCGCGTGTTTAAATGAATTCGGAGTTTCCGGAGCATCATCCCAATCCACTTCGGCAATGTGCAAGTACACAATATTGTGCTTATTCAACAATGCCGCCGCAGCGGTATAGGTCTCTGCAGGCGTTGCATCCACAGTACCGTTCAGAGAAGTAAACGGCGCAAGACGTACGCCAACTCGATCTTCGCCAATAGCTTCAACCAGAGCAGAAACGACTTCATTCAGAAAGCGCAGACGGTTTTCAATGCTGCCGCCATATTCATCAGTACGGTTGTTAGCTTCAGAATCAATAAACTGATTGACCAGATATCCATTGGCAGCATGAAGCTCGATGCCATCAAAGCCAGCGTCAATTGCGTTCAAAGACGCCTGACGGTACTGAGCAATCACCATTTGGATATCTGCTTTGGTCATTTCACGGGGTTCGACTACGTCCACAAAGCCAGGCTCCTGGGTGCCATTGTCGATAAAAACTTTCACGCCTTCAGCTTTAAGCGCTGAAGAAGAGATCGGTTGCTCACCACCAATATTGTCTGGATGCGTGACTCGACCAACGTGCCAAAGCTGGGCAAAAATCACACCGCCTTTTTCATGAACAGCCGCTGTCGTTTTTCTCCAGCCATCAATCTGCGCTTGTGTATAAATACCCGGTGTCCAGGCGTAACCCTGACCCATTGGCGAGATCTGAGTGCCTTCGGCAACAATCAATCCGGCCGATGCTCGCTGAGCATAGTAAGTTGCCATTATCTCATTCGCTTCATTACCTGGCTGTGTGGCACGGGAGCGAGTCATCGGAGGCATGACAATTCGGTTGTTCAGAGTATGGCGACCCAGCTGCAAAGGCTGAAATAATGTATTGGTCATTGCGATATTGCCTGTTATTCAATGTGGTAGAACGCGATAAGAAAAAACGATTCTGCAGCCAGAAAATGAGACAATAATAAAGATTTGGCGAGGCATTAAATAATTATCATTTTTTCTTATTTTGATAATTATTTGTTATGGCGACAGCTTTGGAGAATGCAGTTCAAAGACGACGCCATAATCAATATTTGCTACTAATCCTGAGGGCGATAACGACGGGATAGGTGGTTCTCAATGTCTGCTTTTGACAGCCTTACCGGCTTTAGATCGTGGTCGGTAAATAGCTCCATCTGATCATCATAGTGAGCTGACGCCTGATCCAGTGTGGCACTGCCAAAATTATGAACAGAAGATGAATTGACTTTCCCATGCTCATCCCACTCCACAAACATGACATAACTGTCTCCAGCGCGATTTTTCAGAATGCCACTGTCTTCTTGTAAATCCCCGTAAACAGCACGAAGCACGTCAGGCCCTCCGGAAATCGGCAGGCTTTTGTTGCCGCGTACATGACGGTTAATCTGCCCGTATGGAATATCAACAGTTGCGTGTGTTTCAAGCAGTAGGTCGACAGCTTTTACAAATTCGGTGGCAATATTGACAGCCTCATTGCCTTTTTTTCCGTACTTTAGAGACTCCTGCAACGTCAGAATGGCTAGTGCTGCCTGCCGGTTGTTTTTATCAGTATCCAGATTCCATTGTTGAAGGTGGTCAAAGGCAGAGATATAAGGCTCTTGTTGTAAACCTTCAGGTAAACCCTGTTCTAAGAACTGCTTAAGTTTGACGATCACGTCAGAATGCTCGCTGTATCGAGTATCGAATTTATACTGATGAAAATCCTGAGCACTGATGCTCGGATCACTTTTAAAGAGTTCTTCTATACGACGTGCTCTGTTAGTCCATTGCATTTCCAATCCCATTGAAGCGGGAAAGTTTTTGATATCAGGCTCACCATCCCCTTCGGAGGCGTTGAAAGGTGAGTTGTTGGCGTTGTACACCATGCCAGAAGGCGGGTTTTGTGTGTGAGGAATCTTACTGACTGGCCAGTAATCGCTCCAAATCAGAGTGCTGTCATCACCAGGTAGAATACCTTGCCAGTCTGTCGTTACTTCTCGTTTTGGCATCATGGCATTGTACAAATGGCCAATATTGCCTTTGGAGTCAGCATAGACGTAGTTGATCGATGGCATGGCCATTATGTCGAAGGCTGAAATGAATTCATCCAAGTTCTCTGCTTGATTGATTCGATACAGAAAATCCAGCGTTCGCACTTCGCCCATACCCGCCCAGCGCACCGCAAATACCCCGTCGTCTGTTTGCAGTGCTGGACCATGTTTGGATATCAGTATTTCTTTATTGACTGACAGCCTGAAGTGGCCAAAGACTTTCACGACAATGGGTGCAGTGCGGATATCAAAATCCAGCCATTCTCCGTCCAGCAGGTACTTCGTTGGATTTTCCAAGTCATCAACCGCCAGCTCATAAACATCCACAAGGTCGGGTTTGTTGACGGTGTTTGACCAGCCAACGTTTTGGTTATGACCATGGATAATCAACGGCGCGCCGGGGAATGTAGAGCCGGCAATATCCAGGCCATTCTCCGATTTTAAACGAGCTTCATACCAGGCGACCGGGCCAGTTAGTGGTTGATGAGAATTCACCAAAAGTCGCGTGTGCCCGTCATCGCTGCGATGGGGGGCAACCGCAATTCCCTGACTGCCGGTAGGCAGCGCATCTTCCTGCCCCCATAAAAATGCCGTTTGACCGGAGTTGCTCATTTGCTCCCGGTGCTCTTTGACTAGCTCACCAGAAAATAGCTCACCCATTACTTGATCAAAGCCATAAAACAAAGGGGTTTTAAAAGTGAAACCCGCAATAATATCCTGCCCTTTCACCGGCAGTAGCCATGGAGAAATAACATCCGGATGCTTTGCTGCATAAAGGTTAAGCCCGTCAGCATAGGCTTCTGCAATCTGTCGGGTATCTTCAGGCAGAGAGCTGTACTTTGCGGTAATGGCCTCACTGACACCCATAAAGTTGATAAGGAAGTCGGTTTTTGCCGCATCAAACCCTTTTTCAGCAGCAATGTTGCCACGGGTTGCCAGAATCACATCCTGAATAGTGGCAAAGTCATCTTCAGCATGGGCGTAGGCAAGGCCAAATACAGTATCGGTGTCGTTTTTTCCGTAGATATGGGGAACGCCGTATTCATCGCGCAAAATCTCAACATCGTATTTCTTTGCAGCTGTTTGAAAAGGCAATAAATCAGGCAGCGATGGGTAGGTCATCCATGCGACAAAGTAAGCAACGGGCAAAGTAATGATAACTGCCAAACAACAACGTTTAAGAAATCCCAAGAGTGCCACCTGTTTATGATTATTGTAGGGTCTGGAGGGTGTTATACCAATTCTGTTTTTAAATTATGGGCTGCGCAGCTATTTTGACCGACTGGATCTGCGTTGAAGTTCCTCGCCATAGCTACGGCTATGACTCGTCTCTTCGCCTTGCCCAGTCGCCCAAAATAACTTGCTCGTTCCAAAATTAAAAAACGCCATTGGTATTAAAAAGCTTAGAGATGTGTCGCCTGATTGAAAAGTGTTATTTCAACCAGATGGTTGCAGCAGATTCTAAGTAGTTATGTCGTATTGCCTGCTGTTTTTTGATTAAGGGAATTCTCAGCTTTAGAAATTTTGCTCAACAAGAGAATGGATAGCGATCCTGAGGCTAAAATAAACTGCCATGTCCATGCATCAAGATAGCCGGGCCAAAAGTGGTTAGATAGGAATACTGAAGCGCTCGACAAAGTGAATCTGGTGATTTCCACCCAGAGTAACCCGGAGGGCTTTTCCAGTAACCAGCCAACACTGATCAGGTTCAGTGTCAGTATTCCTGTCCAGAGTATGTTGAAGCCATAAGGTGTCGTGTGATTGATAGCCATCAGGGCGATGGTTGCCAGCACCAGTATAGAAAACTGAGCAATAGCATAAATCTGCAGAGTAAGGCTCGCTGTAGGGTTGTAATCCTGATAAGCGTGAATGTCTGGCATTTTCATTGGGCTGGCGACGTCTGATGGGCGGTACCCGGTTCTTCTAAACCAGAGCGTGAACTTATCTTTCCAGTTTTTGGTTTGCCATGCGTCTTTACCCATGTCGATATAGAGGTGCACGTTGGCCCATAAGGGGTTCCAGCTGCGCAGGGGTTTCAGAGTGCCGTAGCGAATGGGCTCGTAGTTCTCATCTTCTTCCATAAACGTGCCGAACAGGCGATCCCAGAGAATAAAAACGCCACCGTAGTTTTTATCCAGATACTTCCGGTTTTTTGCATGATGAACCCGATGGTTTGAGGGGGTGACAAAGAACCATTCAAACCATCCAAGTTTTGGAATATGACGGGTGTGTACCCAGTATTGGTAAAGTAGGTTAATCAAGCTGACCGTTAAGAAGATATGAGGAGGAATGCCCAGCACTGCCATTGGCACGTAAAAGACCCAGCCGGAGAAAAAACTGGTACTGGTTTGCCGTAGGGCAGTGGTCAAATTGTACTCTTCACTTTGATGATGAACCGAATGGGCTGCCCAGAGAATGTTCATCTCATGCCCTTTTCGATGATGCCAGTAATAAAAAAAGTCCTGCAGTATAAAGCTCAGTACCCATACCCAAAGAGCATCGCCAGTAAATGAAATAAATGCAGTGTGATTATAGATCAGGGTATACATACCCAGTTTGAGGATAACGCCGGTGGTTATGCTCAACATGCCGGTGCTCAGGCTACTGAGGGCATCGTTAACCCGGTAATAATCTTTCTTTCTAACCACCGTGGTGATGATTTCGATAAGAATCATCAAAAAGAAAACCGGGATGGCATAAACAATGGGATTCATGAAACTGAGCCTGTTTTTTTTATTGTTATGAGGCTATTTCTAACATGGTTGTGGGGAGAAAAAAATATTTATGTTGAACTTGTGTTGCATCCACGAGACTAAATTAAATGTTTTTGGGTAGGAAAATGGCATGCACGTTGGAAGCGCTGCTGGACTTGCTGCAGTAGCAAGAAAAAAACCTGAGCAGTCTATGCATTTAGAGGCTCAAATAGAGGGTCAAAGCAACCGTGGTAGGGTGAATTCGGATGCTAGTCGTCGTCCAAACAAGTTATCGCTATTTGAAAGGCGAAGAATAGCAACGGGTATTTCTTTACCAGAGTTGCATTCAGTGGGAAATAAATCGTCTTTAGCTCTGGGTCGTATCATTAACGCCATTAAGATAAAGGCTTTAAGTTATGGGTTTAATGAAAAGTGCACAAACACGGTTGTATCCAGACATGAAGAAATTAAATTTTATCGAGTAAAGGGGCATGATGAGCAGAATATATATGTACATTCATTGCGCTCTGAGGTTAAAAGACTAAATGACGATTATGATCAGTTCGGTAAGGATTTTTGGCTTCAGATAGCTGATAGCAAAGTACAGAGAATCGTGGCTCTGGCAGATCCACCGTTCAAGCCAAAGTACATGCCGCCTGCAAGCAACAAAGGTGGTTGTATATTTGTTCCAGATGATCTCAATGTTGGAGACAGTCGGTCTTTTGATGAGGATGTAGAGGTAACAGTCAAGGAAATTAACTCTCTTGAAACATTGCGGGAATTGCCTTCATCAACCACAAATGCAAGGGAAGTGATTGTTGAACTAAAAGTCTCAGACATAAATAAGTCTGTAGCTGACGAGTACAATGTATACGTTGATCAGATTTATGGTTGGGATGATGCAGGTTCGTTGAAGCCTGAGTTTTCTAAACAAATAGTGAATAGGTTGGACTGTGGGAATGTACAGATTCACTGTGAAGAAGGAAAAAACAGAAGCCCTGCCGCTATTGTTATGTATCAGCTCTACTTGCAAAAGGAGTTACTGAGTGCTGAAAACATAATTGAAAAAATTGCTTTAGAAGTTGCTAAAATGAGGCACTACCGCCATATGCCAGACGCTATAAACGATGCTGCTCTGGAAACGATAATTTTGTATGCGCTCGACCTTCTAAAGCTTCAGGCTGAAGATTTGTTTCCTATCACTCCAAGCCCCCTATCGGGTTCAGTACCTGCTACCCCCCTGGCAGCCTTCGATATCCAAAAGTGCTGAGCCAACTTAAAGAGCAACACGGGCTAAGGCTATATGATCGCTATCAACCATAACCCGCATTATTTGATTTAAGGGGATGCTAGATTTTGGTTACCAAACAGAGAACGGAAAAATTGTTTGATATCTTCCACCATCAGGTAAAGCGCTGGCGTCAGCATCAGAGTAATGACTGTACCAAACAGAATGCCGAAACCCAGTGATACCGCCATGGGAATGACAAACTGTGCCTGAAGGCTTTGTTCCAACGTGATGGGCACAAGGCCGAGGAACGTGGTCAATGACGTCAGTACAATCGCCCGGAAACGCTCACGGCCAGCATTCATCACCGCATCGGTTAACTGCATGCCCTGCTCTCTGGCTTTGTTGATAAAATCCACCAAAATTAAACTGTCGTTTACCAATACACCGGCGAGGGCAATCAAACCAAAGATCGACATCATGCTTAATTGCAGATCCAAAAGCATATGACCAATCACTGCACCCACCAAACCAAAAGGAATGATACCCATGATGATGATTGGCTGCAGATAGGACTTCAGCGGAATAGCAATCAGTGCATAAATACCCAGCAAGGCCACCATTGTTAATAGTGCCAGCTGCTGCATTGAGCTTTGCTCTTCTTGAGTTGCACCACCGGTTTGAATATCCACTGTCGGATATTTTCCTTTAAGCTCTGGCACCAACTCCTTCATGACTTCTTTGACTACCGTGCTGGCTTCCAGTTTGCTGGTATCCAAATCCGCACTGACCGACAGTGAACGTTTACCATCAGTACGGCGAATGAATGGCGTACCTTCAGAAGCTTCTACGCTGGCAACCTCAAAAAACGGCACCTGACTGCCATCAGCCGTTCGGATTCGGACGCTTTCCAAATCTTTCAGATCGTTACGTTCCTCTGTTGGATAACGAAGCATAACCTTAACTTCTTCACGACCACGTTGAATGCGCTGAACCTCTTCGCCGTAGAAACCCTGCCTGACTTGGTTGCCTAGTTCTGCAAGTGTGAGGCCTAATGCTTGCCCGCTGGGCAGAATGTCCAGAATCACTTCTTCAGAGGCGCTTTCCGCCGAGTTTTCTACATCGAACAGACCTTCATAACTGTTTAGATAGGCTTCCAGCTCATCCGCGGCTTGATTCAAATGTTCGCTGTTTTTGCCCAGTAGCTTGAAGAATACGGGCTTACTGCCACCGGCATTCTGTGCAGCAGAAAACGTCAGCTGTTGAATACCTGGAATCTCACCGGTTTTCTCCCGCCATTGCTCTTCCACTTCTTGAGGGCTGAGGCTACGGGATTCATTTTTAATCAGCTCAACAAATGCTGAGCCTTCATTATCACCCATGGACCAGATATTGATGCTTTCGTACACACCTTTACTGTCAGGATGTGTGTCGCGGTACTCCTGATCCAGCTCCAGCATCGCCTGCTCAAGACGGGTCAATGCGTTATTTCGTTGCTCGATGGTGCTGCCAGACGTCATCGATAGATTAACCCTGACGTATTCACTGGGCACTTCCGGGAAAAAGGAGAAGCGAACCAGCGGACTGTTAATAACGCCACCCAGAACAATCATCAACCCAACAAAACCAAAAATAGTGATGTAGCGGTTAATAGTGACCCATTGAATCAACGGCAGATAATAGCGTTCAATCACCCCTTCAAACCAGAGAGCGAATCGATCCTGAAGCTTGGTGATTCTGCTTTTTGGCCCCTGATTCTGATCCAGCTTTTTCATGTGAGCCAGATGAGCTGGCAGAATGATTTTTGATTCCACCAGAGAAAAGAACAGGCAGAAAATAACAACGATGGTTATGGATTCAAAAAAGGGCGCTCCCCGGCCTTCAATAAACAATAAAGGCATGAAGGCAGCCATGGTCGTTAATACGCCAAAGGTGGCAGGCACAATAACTTTGTTAACGCCGATGATGACGTTATCCGTAGTGTGTCCATGACGGGAAATCCGTGTGTAAACACTCTCGCCAATGATAATGGCGTCATCCACCACAATCCCCAGCACCAATATAAAAGCAAACAGGCTGAGCATGTTGATGGAGACGGGTAACAGTCCATTAGGCATCAACCAGATAGCGCCTAAAAAACAGACCGGAATACCCACAATAACCCAGATCGCCACCCGTATACGCAAAAACAAACTGAGCAGCAGGAAAACCAGAATCGCCCCGAAGAACATGTTCTCCATCATCATATCGATGCGGCCCTCCAGGTAGTAAGAGATATCCCCCCAGATCTTTACAGAAACGCCCTGAGGCAGCTTATTCTCGTACTCTTTGAGGAACTCTTTGACGGCTGCTGACGTTTTCAGGTCATTACTTTGAGTCTCGGAAACGATTTCAATGGAAATAGTATTTTGACCATTAAACCGGAACAATCCGCTTTCTTCTTCAAAGCCATCATAAATGGACGCAATGTCCGACAGTAAAAGTCGACTGCCGTCTGGGTTGGTTCGAATGACAAAATCAGAAAAGTCGATGCCTTTATACGCCTGCCCTCGGGTTTTAACCGCAATATCGCCCTCGCTGGTTTTGATGGATCCGCCGGCAACATCAACGGAACCTCTTCTCAGGGCGTTAGCCACTTCATCAAAGGTTAAACCATACTCTCGCAATGAGGATTCAGAGATTTGAATGGAGATTTCCAGCTCATCATCGCCGATCAGATTAGTGTTCAATACTTCCGGGAGCGTTAACAGTTGATCCTGAAGGTTTTGCGCCGTTCTTTGCAGGGAGAGTTTGTCTATATCACCGTATAGGCCTACAAACAAAACCTGCTCATTGGGCTCCAGCTTGGAAACTACCGGGTCTTCTGCATCGCCGGGGAGATTGGTAATACCATCCACTGCTGTTTTGACATCGTCGTACAGCTGGTCAATATCGTAGCCAGAGTCCAATTCAGCCTGAACTTGTCCATAACCTTCCCAGGCTAGAGACTTTACTTCTTTAATACCCTGAATATCCCGCAAAGACTCTTCAATCTTCAGAAGAACACTTTGTTCAATATCCAGCGTGCCTGCACCAGGATAGACAACAGCAACCTGTACCGTATTGGTGGCAAAGTCGGGAAACATCCGTTTTTTAATGGTGAAGGCAGACATCAGACCCGCTGCAATGATCAGAATCATCAGCAGGTTTGCAGCCACCGGGTTGTTGGCAAACCAGGCGACAATGCCCTTATTGCTTTGCGTGCTATCGGAGGACGAAGTGCTCATAAATTTCCTCCTTTAAGCCGCGTCAGAGCGGTCGACGGTGTCTGTAGTTTGGGCTTCGCCTTTGATGCGTACTTTCATGCCCTCAATAGGAAGTGAAAGCGGAGTTAAACAAACTCTGTCGCCCGATTTCAGGCCGCCATTTACGAAAACCGCCGTATTATCGCTGTAGATCAGGTTGATAGAGCGGAACTGAACAGTGCTGTTTTCATCAATGATCAACACTTTACCATCACCGTAGATCGCATTTCTGGGTAAACGGAATAAACCATCAAGGGATTTACCGGTGATGTCTGCTTGTACAAAACTGCCAGATTTTAAGGGTGTTTGTGGTATTGTCGCGTTCAAATCATAAGGGTCGGTAACTTCTGCCACCACATAGTGCATCCGACTTCGATCGTCGACGACACCTTCCGCTCTCGTCAGTTCGGCGTTCCATTTTACCTCCTGAAGACCAAAGCGCTGGGTGAGTTTCACCGGTGCCGGCATAGCAATAAAAGCCAGATCCGACGATTTAACCGGTAAACGAATTTCAGCTTTATCTACAGAGAAAATGGAACCAGCCTGACTGCCAGCCATAACAAATTGCCCAAGGTTGAGGGTGCGCTCTTTGACCATGCCATCATAAGGGGCTTTAATCTGGGTGCGCTCGAGATCTCTTTGAGCTTTGCGCAATTGAGCTTCTGCCGCCTTTACATTGGCGCGAGCTTCGGCAACGTACGGTGTTCTTAACAAGAGTGCTGGAGCCGCATCCAGTTTTTTACCGCTTTTCAGCCAACTTTTCTTTTCCGCTTCGGCGCGGGCGCTTTCTTCCTGTAAACGTGCGGTACTGGCAGCTAATGAGGCTTCAGCCTGGCTTAGCGAAACTTGATAGTCACTGTCGTCAATGCGCGCCAGCACATCGCCTTGCTTGAAGACTCCACCACTGACAAACGTGGGAGAAACTGATTTAACAACACCAGATACTTCAGAAACCATTGTCGTTTCTATGGATGGGGACACGACACCTTGACTGTTGATGGTCAACTGAAGTGATTGGGGTTCCAGTATCATGATATCGACCAGAGGAACCGGATCAGGCTCACGCTCTTTTTCAGGTGTTTCCTTCCAGCTGGAAAGGGCAACGGCAATGAGAATGCAGATAACCAGAATGCCAACGGATAAGGTTAACTGACGAGGTACGAATTTTTTTGCCACGGTAACAGTCCGTATCAATATCTTATTATATTGGTCAGGTGTTTTCTGATAACACCGGGGAAATTATTAGCTCGGATAATCTGTACGTGATTGTCATGCAAGAGTAAAGAAATCTTACACAAATCTTTAAATGTCAGAATATGTGGCACGACTACTTAATGTGCTGAAGAATCAGGCCCTTTTCCAATAGCGCTCTTCTAACCAGAGTAAAACCACCATACCACGGGCTGTCATAGAGGGAAGAGTATACGACTTTGGTCTCAAGATTTGGGTTTACTGATACGGTCTGGGTATTAAGGCAGTGTTTGATGACTGGATGAATTACATCGAATGCCTGACACATTTCTCCAGCCAAAACGACCTTGTCTGGGCGTAATAGATTTACTCCCATGGCAATGGCTCTACCAAGATTGCCAGCAGCCTCTTTCAACAGATCGGTGGCTAATTTGTCACCTTTATTGGCCGCTTTACAGATGGCAGTCATGTCCGCTCTGGCTTTAAGCGTGCTGGGAACACCAGACGCCAGTAGTTTATGGCACCGCTCTTCAATGGCTGAATTGCTGACCAGTGTTTCCAGGCAACCAAAATTTCCACAATAACAGCGGGCGCCCAGTGGTTCGATCTGGATATGGCCGATTTCACCGACGGCTAACGTGCTGCCTTCATAGAGTTTGCCATCCAGAATCATGCCGGCACCAACACCATTGTGGACGCTGACCAGCAGGCTGTTTTTCACATCACGGGTCACTCCAAAGTGATGTTCAGCCAACGCCATGGAGGCTATAAAGTTGTTGATATAGCAGGGAATGCCAAGGGCATTGGAAACGTGCTCAGCCAGTGGCAGGTTATGCACCGACAGGTGTGGCATAAAGGTCACGATGCCGGTGGCAGAGTTCACCAGACCGGGCGTCGTAATACCAACGCCCGCCAGACAACGGATATGTTTTTTCTTTTTCCGGAGAAAAGTTTTCAGAGCGGATAATAGCTGTTCGGTAAATTCATTTTCACTGTGGGGGTGCAGTGGTTCTGAATATTTAGCAAGCAGCTTACCGGAGATATCACAAAGACCAATATGAAGCCGTGTTCTACCGGCTCGGGCTGCAAGAATCTGCAACTGCCCTGGAGCTGGCGCCAGAGAGGTAGCACGGCGCCCGCGCTCGGAGGTTTGCTGTTCCTGTTCAACAATCAGGCCTGCATCCATTAACTGCCGGGTGATGCGGGTGACACTGCCGGCAGCCAGACGACACTGTCTGGCAATCTGAATTCTGGATATAGAGCCATGTTCAACAATCGCCTTATAGACGGCTGAAACATTGCGCTCTTTGACAAAATCCAGATTGGCAATTACAGATGTCATGATATCCCTATCACTGTTGATTCAACTTTAATGTTCCGCCACTGACCGTTCCACGCATCTGGAAACTGTCGTTAAAGATCGCCAGATTGGCATACTGCCCAATAGCGATGCTTCCCATATTTTTCGCTTGATGGATGGCTCTTGCTGCATTGATGGTTGCCATACGAATCACTGCATTCGCATCGATTCCGGCGTCAATGCTATTGGCAACCGCTTCAATCATGGTCAGCGCTGAGCCGGCAAGCGTACCATCGGCGTTAGTGCACTTTCCATCTTTGTGGTAAATGGTCTGACCAGCGAAGAGGAACGTTTCCATTTCAGTGCCGGCAGGCGTTGTAGCATCAGTGACCAATACCAGACGATCGCCCATTATGCGATGAGCAATGCGCAGGTTTTCAAAGGCCAGATGATGGCCGTCCGCAATAATGCCGGCACCAAGACGCTGGCTATCAAAAACAGCACCGACAACGCCGGGTTCACGACTGCCTAACGGACTCATCGCATTGTGTAGATGCGTGGCAAAGGAGGCGCCGGCCTGTTCTGCTATTTTGGCCTGAGCACAGGTCGCATTGGTATGACCAAGAGAAACGACAATGCCCGCCTTGCTGAGCTTTTCAATGGTGCCTTCCGGACAGGATTCCGGTGCCAGTGTCATCATGGCAACCACATCGGCATTGTCGCAGATGTAATCGATCATTTCGGCAGAGGGCGTGCGGATAATCTCCGGGTCGTGAATGCCTTTGCGCTCTTTATTCAGGTATGGGCCTTCAAGGTGAGCACCGGGAATACGATCCGGGTGCTTTGCCATGTACTCACGGGTGACCTGAATAGCACGGCGCATGTCCTCATCCACGCTGGTGATCAGTGTGGGAAGAAACGCTGTGCAACCGGATCGAAGGTTTGCTTCGTGCATGGTATCCAGAGTGTCGGCGGATATATCGGCATTAAACAACACACCACCGCAGCCGTTTAATTGGAGATCAATGAATCCCGGGCTAACGGTAAGGCCGTGAAGATCGATCTTCTCAACGTTTTCAGGGATATCCTGAACGGAGCAAGTGGCTGAAATACGACCATTATCTATAATGATAGCGTTGAAGTCAGGCTGCTCCGGTTGACCGGTCAATGGTTTGAAATTAACCAGTGCATAAGTTTGCTCCGGGCTGAAAGGCGACTCTGCAGGCATGTTGAATCACTCCGTTCAGGCAAAATCTTTGATGTTGTCGTGTTCAATATCCTGGAAATAACGCAGGGTACGAACTTTCAGATCCAGCGTGGCAGGATCGTCACAAACCATGATGGATTTTGGGTGCAGCTGCAGGGCAGAGATGGTCCACATATGGTTGACAGAACCTTCCACTGTCGCCTGTACGGCGCGTGATTTATCAGCACCAGTGGCCAGGATCATTAATTCACGGGCATCCAGAACCGTACCGACGCCGACAGTCAGGGCCAGCTTGGGTACCAGGCTGATGTCTTGATCAAAAAAACGGGCGTTTGCCTGACGGGTTTCAGTAGTCAGGGTTTTGATGCGAGTACGGGATGCCAGTGAAGAGCCCGGTTCGTTAAAAGCAATGTGACCATCATGTCCCACGCCGCCCATGAACAGTTCAATACCGCCATAGCTTTTGATGACTTCTTCGTAACGCTGACATTCTGCTTCCAGATCACTGGTGTTGCCATCCAGAAAGTTGATGTTGGCAGCCGGGATGTCCACATGATCAAAGAAGTTTCGATGCATGAATACCCGGTAACACTCAGGGTGATCCGCCGGAAGTCCAACATATTCATCCATATTGAACGTGACAACATGAGCAAAGCTAACCTCACCCGCCTGATGGAGGCGAACCAGTTCCTGATAAGTTGGAATTGGGGTGCCGCCCGTAGGGAGGCCGAGTACAAACGGGCGTTCCGCTGTTGGGTTAAAAGCGTTGATGCGCTGAACAATGTAGCGGGCAGCCCATTGACCAACAGAAGGTTTGTTCTTGAGAGGGATGAATCGCATGTATCAGTACTCGAATTTTATATCTGGTGGAAAGTTGTCTAGTTAGTTTCATCATAGATTATTTATTTTTCGATGGAAAATAAATGGCATTAAATTTGTCTGAAAAAGTGTAAAACAGCTGGTTTTTGTTGATCTCTATCAAAGTTTTGAGGGTTTATATTTTTTTCCGAAAAATAAATAGGTAAGCTGTAGTGGTCATACGCACAAATGTACCTTCTCACTAAAACTATATAACGGTTGATCAATCATGAACGTTTTGGGTTACTTACAGAAACTCGGCAAGGCGCTGATGCTGCCCATTGCCGTTTTACCCGTGGCGGCGCTCTTGCTTCGCCTGGGGCAGCCAGACTTGCTTGGCATTCCATTTATGGCAGAGGCGGGTAACGCCGTATTCAGTAATCTTGCATTACTGTTTGCCATGGGTATTGCCGTTGGTCTGTCTATTGATGGCGCAGGTGCTGCTGCCATCGCTGGTGCTGTTGGCTTTTTCATTTTAAAAGCAACCACCGCTACCATTAATCCGGATATTGATATGTCGTTCTTTGGCGGCATCATCAGCGGTATTGTCGCCGGACATTCTTATAATCGTTTCCATGCGGCTTCTTTACCAGACTACCTTGCTTTCTTTGGCGGTAAACGACTGGTGCCGATCATGACCGGTCTGTTCATGCTGTTGATTGGCTGGATCAGTGGGTATGTATGGCCTGGCATTCAAAGTGGTATCGATGCCTTTGGTCACGCAGTTGCCGATTCGGGTGCCATCGGCCAGTTCGTGTACGGCACGCTGAACCGCGGTTTGATTCCTTTCGGTTTGCATCACGTACTGAACTCCTACTTCTGGTTTGGTCTGGGTGATTTCACTAACGTTGCCGGCGATATTGTTAACGGTGACCTGCATCGCTTCTTTGCTGGCGATCCAACCGCAGGTGTCTTCATGACCGGCTTCTTCCCGGTAATGATGTTTGGTCTTCCTTCTGCTGCATTGGCTATGTATCTGACTGCTGATAAAAGTCGTCGTGCGCAGGTTGGCGGTGTGCTGTTCTCAGTAGGCCTGACGGCGTTTCTGACCGGTATTACTGAGCCTCTGGAATTCCTGTTCATGTTTATGGCGCCAGCGCTTTATGCGGCACACGCCGTATTAACCGGTCTCTCTCTGGTCGTGACTAACGCCATGGGCACCCTGCATGGCTTCGGTTTCTCCGCCGGTCTGTTTGACATGGTGCTAAACTGGGGATTGGCAACTAATCCATGGACACTGGTCGTCATTGGTCTTGTATTTGCGGTTATCTACTTCTGTGTTTTCTACTTCGCCATTAAAATCTTCAACCTGAAAACGCCGGGTCGTGAAGATGAAGATGAAACTGCTGGCGCTGCAGTATCAACAGAAGACAAGCAGGGCATGAGTGATAATGCTTACGAGGCACGCCAGTATTTAAAAGCTATTGGTGGTCTTGGTAACGTCACCAGTATTGATGCCTGTATTACCCGCCTGAGATTGTCGCTGAACGATCCAGCAGTGGCAGACGAGCGTGTAGTTAAGGCGCTGGGCGCCAGTGGCATGATCCGAGTCGGTGAGAAAAATCTGCAGATTATTCTTGGTCCAAAGGCAGAAATTATTGCCGGAGAGATGAAAAAGATTGCTGCAGATGAAGATCTGGGTAGTATACGCCTCCCTTAAAAAGGGTAATTAGTTCAAAGTCCTGACCTGCCAGGAATGATGTGCCGGCCATAATAGTGAATACTACTTAACTGGCTGGCATTCATGTTTAGTGAGATTGCCAAACTCTGTGCATGTGGAGTGAAGCACTTTCTAATTTCTCGGGCAGGTCACAGAAGGACTGTGATAAGAGTGCCGCGTTTGCGGCATTTTTATTGGAGCATTTCTGCGAATGTATGAGTAGTAACTGGTGGTTGATGAATCATGAGTAGTTTAGGTTTCTTCCAGCGGCTGAAAAAAGCCCTGAATTTATCCGGTGATGATGCCGTTTCATCAAAACCATCAGCGCCTGTCAGCGAACCACCCGTGTCCGCCAGCACTCCTGTCACAACCGCTTCTGAAACCAGAAAAGCGGTTGAAATCAATGCTTCACTGTTTGCAAAGCAGTGTCTGAAACTGGTGGGTGGGTATGGTAATGCTACCCGGATTGACGCCTGTGTCACCCGTATACGTCTGACCCTGAAAGACAACACTGTAGTCACCGACGCCCAGCTGAAAGCCATCGGTGCGGCAGCTGTCGTGCGTGTAGGTGATAAAAATCTGCAGGTAGTGGTTGGACCAATGGCTCAGGACATCGCTGAAGAAATGAAAAAGATCCCTGTTACGGAGGATCTGTCCAAAATTGAGGTTCCTGCATGACTTCTACTGTAACTCTCTCTCTGGTGGCTCCTCTCTCAGGTACGTTACGTTCCATTGATGAGTCTGTTGATCCGGTTTTTGCTGGTCGACTGATTGGTGATGGTGTTGCCATTGATCCCGAAGATTCTGTAGTCCTTGCACCCTGTGAAGGCACGATCAGCCAGTTACACGACGCTAAGCATGCGGTCGCTATTAAAACCGACGCGGGCTTGGAGATACTGATTCACGTTGGTGTTGATACGGTTGTTTTGAAGGGTGAAGGTTTCGAAGCCTTTGTCAGCATAGGCGACAAAGTCACTGTTGGTCAGAAGTTGCTGTCTTTCGACGCCGAGGTGGTGGGTGCCAAAGCTGCCAGTCTTCAGACCGCTATCATGATCACCACCGGTGAAACCGGTGTCGTCATTAACCAGGGCAGCAAAGTGACCGCTGGCCAGAGCAAAGTATTTGCCATCGGTGATAACGCTGAGCAAGAAGCGGCGAGTTTGGTATCTGAAGCCGTCCCGGCAGTTCAGCAGGAATCCATCACTTTGGTGGAGCCTTTTGTACTGAAAAATCCGGTTGGTCTGCACGCTCGCCCGTCAGCCACACTCATTCAGATTATCAAGCGTTTTAACTCTGATGTAACCATTCTGAACCGGGATAACAGTAAAGAGTGTAAAGCCAACAGTCTGACAGCCATGATGGGCTTGTCGACGGTGATGGGCTCTAATCTCGAAATCACAGTGACAGGCCCTGATGCACAAGATGCCATGGCTGCGGTGCTTGAAGGGTTCGAGAGCGGTCTGGGAGAAGATGTTTCCGGCTTTGTTGCACCAACGGCGGCAGAAGCCGAGCCAGAAGAAGCACCACTGCTGGGGCCAGTAGAAGGCGAGGATGGTCGTTTACCGGGCGTTAAAGCAGCGCCGGGCATGGCGATTGGTAAACTGCGTCATCTGGAGCACGAACTGCCAAGCTACCCGGAAGCAGGTGTTGGCGTTGCAGATGAGCTCGGGCAGTTAGATTACGGTATCCAGCAAGCCCGCGAAGCATTGCAAAAGCTGGTTTCCAAAATGGAAGCTGAACACGTTGGCGGTCATGCTGAAGTGTTTGTTGCCCATCAGCAGCTACTTGACGACCCAGCCATCAGTGAGCGCGCTCACAAGCTGATTGAGAGCGGCAAAAGCGCCATGTGGGCCTGGCACAAAAGCTTTCTGGCAGAAGCCGACGATATGCGCAAGCTGGATAACCCTATGCTGGCGGCTCGCGCTATCGATGTAGAAGACGTTGGTCTTCGAGTGCTGCGTGTGCTCATGGGCATTGACGATGCCAACGAACAAATGCCGGAAAATACCATTCTGTGTCTGGAAGACATTACGCCGTCTGAAGTGGTCACGCTGGACCGCAGTCGTGTGATTGGTATCGTCACTCTGCATGGTGGCGCGACTTCCCACGCAGCCATTTTGGCCGGTTCTCTGGGTATTCCATACCTGGTGAACGTGCCTGCCAGCGTACGTGACTACGACAATGGCACCGACGTTATCCTGAATACCAACAAGGGTTATGTTCTGGTTAACCCGACGCAGGAAGAAATCGGGAGAACCGTTGCCCGTCAGGAACGTGCTGCGACGGAACATGAAGAAGCTCTGAAAGTCGCGGATCAGCCTGCGGTGACTCAGGATGGACATCATGTTGAGATTGCTGCCAACATCGCTAACAACGATGATGCAGAAAAAGCAGTGAAAATGGGCGCTGAAGCGGTGGGTCTGTTGCGTTCAGAATTTCTTTATATGGAGCGTGCGGTTGAGCCGTCGATGGATGAGCAGGTGAAAGCCTATGAAGCCATTTTGACGACGATGGGCAAAGATCGTCCGGTGATTATTCGTACCCTCGACGTAGGCGGTGATAAGCCTTTGGCTTATCTGCCACTGCCAAGAGAAGAAAACCCATTCCTGGGTGAGCGTGGCGTGCGTATCGGTATCAATCGTCCGACCATGTTGCGCAAACAGGTTCGTGCGATCCTTCAGGCGGCACATGCCGGCTATGCTCGCATCATGTTCCCAATGGTGAGCTCCATTGATGAATTCCGGGCGGTGAAAAAGCTGGTTTTGGAAGAGCAGGAAAACTCCGGCGTGAAGGTAGAAGTAGGCATTATGATCGAAGTGCCTTCTGCTGCACTGTTGGCGGATCACTTTGCCAAGGAAGTGGATTTCTTCTCAATCGGTACCAACGACCTGACCCAGTACACCCTGGCAGTTGACCGTGGTCATCCAAAACTGGCGGCTCGTGTGGATGGTCTGCATCCTGCGGTTCTGCGCCTGATTGATATGACCGTAAAAGCGGCCAACAAAGAAGGCAAGTGGACGGGTATCTGCGGTAGCCTGGCCAGTGATCCGGCAGCGGTTCCTGTGCTGGTAGGTCTGGGTGTTCAGGAATTGTCGGTGAGTGTGCCGGCCATTCCGGTGGTCAAAGCCCGTGTTCGCAGCCTGAACTATGAACAGTGCCAGCACATTGCCCGTGAAGCACTGACTCTGTCTCTGGCGGAAGAAGTACGTCAATTGTCGGCTTAATGATGATGGATCGGCCCCATTAAAAAATGGGGCTTTCTTCGGCACCTTGTTCCCATGCTCCGAGGTTGTTGCAAAACTCAAAACACCTCGTTCCCATGCTCCGCGTGGGAATGCATACCCCAAACATCAGGGTTGGAGGGTTTCGCAACAACCTCTTGAACTGTTTAGTTACGGGGGCAGAATACCCGGAGTGAAGCGACTAAGCCGTCGTTTCAGATGACGATTTTCGTGTTTCAGTTGATCGAGCTTCCTCAACAAATCCATCGCCAGAGCAATGCCTGGCCAGTCCACATCAAGTTCGCGGTGTAAGCGCACAGCCTTATTGGTTATCAGCAGCATAGTCGGGCTGAACTGCCATTCCTCGGCGGAAGTGCCTGACGGCTCTACAATGCCCTGCTCAATAATTTCAATAACGGTTTCTTTGGTTGCACCGGTTCGCAGGCAGACTTCGGTGAAGCTGAAGTGGGTTGTTTGTGTCTCACTCATGATGCTTCACTCCACTCGGCTCTTGGATTGAACGGCGCCAGCCCAGCTATTTTCTGCCAATGCTCCTTTATGGGTTCATTGTTCTCTGGCATGACCACTTTCAGTAATGCATAAAAATCACCGTGCACTTTTTTTCCTGGAAGGCCTTTGCCTTTCACTCTCAATCGTTGGCCACTCTGACTGTTTTCCGGAATGGTTAAACTGATTTTTCCGGAGAGTGTAGGTACCGTGATTTTTGCACCTAAAGCGGCTTCCCACGGAGCGATAGGAAGCGTGATGATCAAATTATGCCCCTCGACGTCAAACAGAGGATGAGGGACTAACCGGATACGCAAATACAAATCGCCATTTTCTCCTCCTCCGACCCCTGGTGCCCCCTGTCCTTTCAAACGGATATGCTCTCCATCAGTAACACCGGCTGGAATTTTGACCTTCAGGGTTTTGTTCTTCTCCGTTATACGACCGTTATCATCGTATTGGGGAATGCTGTAAGAGATCGTTTTCGATTCTTGGGACATCGTATCTTCAAGAAATACTGGCATCTCTTTTTCCAGATCTTGCCCGCGTTGACTAAATGATGGACGTCCTTCAAAACCTCTGGATCGCGAACCACCGGAAGAGCCAAAAATGGATGAGAAAAAATCTGAAAAATCGCCCTGAAAATAATCGTCATTCCCATCCTGCGAGCCTGACGATTGCCAACCCGGTGGTGGACGAAAGCTCTGTTGAGAGCCGCCATACTGTCGAAGTTCATCGTACTCCGCCCGTCGGGCATCGTCTTTGAGCACTTCATAGGCTTCGGCAACCGCCTTGAACTGGTTTTCAGCATCATGATGCTCACTGACATCCGGGTGATACTTTCTGGCGAGCTTGCGATAGGCGGCTTTGATCGTTTTTTTATCCGCATCAGGATCGACACCCAAAATCTTGTAGTAGTCTTTGAACTCCATCGTGCATCCCGTATTGGAACATCGGTGAGCCAAATATAGACCAAAGGAGCATCAGGTCATGTTCTCGATCTGATAAGGATGGCAATTGAGTCTTAGCGCTCGATTATACAATCTGTTTAAAATTTGCTCTGGATCATACACCGATATACCGCTGTGCAATTACTATCCCCTTCGATTTTATGACCCTGCAAGCTAACGAATCATCATGGTCGTTTTTTGCAGAAGTATGAAATTTACGATGATGATTTTGCGACGGCGTAGTTGATGAAAGAAATAGTTGATCAGGCGTTAGCTTCCAATGTGAAGCGGAGAACGTTCATGAAGTGGGGCGCAGCAGCAAGCAGTGCTGCGATGGTAGGCGGCAGTCCTCTGCCAATGAAGGCAGTGGCTTCTGAAAAGAAAGCGGCATCCAATGATGATGTTAAATCAGTTTGGTCTTCCTGCACAGTCAACTGCGGTTCTCGTTGTGCCTTGCGCCATCAGGTAAAAAACGGCGTGATTATTCACACTGAAACCGATAATACGGGCGATGACGTTTATGGCGATCACCAGGTTCGTGCTTGTCTGCGTGGTCGTTCATTCCGCAAGCGCGTATACAACCCGGATCGTTTGAAATACCCAATGAAGCGGGTAGGCAAACGGGGTGAAGGTCGTTTTGAACGCATCAGTTGGGAAGAAGCGTTTGATATTGTTGCTGACAACCTGAAGCGCATTAAGAAAGAGTACGGCAACGAGGCGATCTACCTCAACTATGCGACAGGTACCCTGGGTGGCACCATTGCCAAATCCTGGCCGCCAGCTTCCAGCCCGATTGCCCGTCTGATGAACTGCTGGGGCGGTTACCTGAATCACTACGGCACGTACAGTACGGCTCAGATTGCCATTGGTATGCCATACCTGTTTGGAGCCAACAGCAACAACTGTATTTCTGATCTGGTCAACACCAAACTGATCGTTAACTTCGGTAATAACCCTGCAGAAACCCGCATGAGCGGTGGTGGTGTTATTTATCATCTGTCGGAAGCCAGAAAGCGCAGTAATGCACGAATGATCATGTTTGATCCTCGCTTGACGGATACCGCGCTTGGGCCAAATGATGAATGGGTGCCATTACGCCCGGGAACCGACGCTGCGCTTGTGGCGGGTATGGCGTGGGTAATGATGACTGAAAATCTGGTGGATAATGATTTCCTCAGTCGTTATACCGTGGGTTATGACGAAGATTCTTTGCCAGAAAGTGCACCAAAAGGCTCTTCCTGGAAATCTTACATTCTGGGTGAAGGTCCGGACGGTGTTGTAAAAACACCGGATTGGGCAGCAAAAATTACGTCTGTCCCTGCCAAAACCATTATTCGTCTGGCTCGTGAAATTGCCATGACAAAGCCGTGTAATGTAATGCAGGGCTGGGGGCTTCAGCGTACAGCCAATGGTGAACAAGCCTGTCGTGCTGTTGCGATGCTGGCGGTTATGACCGGAAACGTAGGTGTCGCTGGTGGAGGTAGTGGTGCCCGTGAAGGCAGCTATTCTATGCCATTCGCAGCTTTCCCAACGCTGACAAACCCAATCAAAACGGCAATCCCGATGTTCCTGTGGACGGATGCGATTTATCGCCATTCTGAAATGACGGATAAAACCGATGGTATTCGTGGCGCTGAACGACTGAGTCAGCCTATCAAGTTTATCTGGAACTATGCGGGCAACTGCATTATCAACCAGCACTCCGATATCAATCGTACTCATGAAATTCTTCAGGACGAATCCCGGTGCGAAATGATTGTGGTCATTGAAAACCACATGACGTCCAGTGCCCGTTATGCGGATATTCTTCTGCCAGACTTGACTGCTGCAGAGCAGCCGGACTTTGCACCAAACGGCAGCTGCGGAAATATGGGGTATGCCATTTTCTGTGATACAGCCGTAGAACCGCTGTATGAGTGCCGTTCTGTATACGACATGTGTTCTGAAGTGGCTAAACGACTGGGCGTTGAAGAAGCCTTCACAGAAGGGCGTGATCAGGAAGCCTGGTTACGACATATCTACGCACAGGCTCAGAAAAAGAACGCCGGTTTGCCGGATTTCGATACCTTCCGTCAACAGGGTATCGTGAAGCAGAAGAACCCAGGTGAGCCATCTGTCGCTTACAAGGCCTTCCGTGAGAACCCAGAAGCCAATCCTTTGAACACGCCTTCCGGTAAAATCGAAATTTATTCTGAGCGCCTTGCTCAAATTGCCGCGACCTGGACGTTGAAAGACGATGAGGCCATCCGCCCTCTGCCGGAATACGTTTCTTCTTGGGAAGGCCACGAGTCACCAACCGTAGAAGATTATCCACTGCAGCTTTTTGGTTTCCATTACAAATCCCGCACTCACTCTACCTATGGCAACGTAGATGTCATTAAAGACGCCTGTCGTCAGGAAATCTGGGTCAACCCGATTGATGCTGCTAAGCGTGATATCAAAGACGGTGACATGCTGAAGGTGTGGAATGATCGTGGTGAAATTCGTGTGGTCGCCAAGATTACAGAACGAATTATTCCGGGTGTCACAGCCATGGGACAGGGCAGCTGGTATGCGCCGGACCGTAATGGTGTGGATATGGGTGCCTGCTTGAACACGCTGACGACATTGCGTCCATCGCCACTGGCAAAAGCAAATCCACAGCACACCAACCTTGTTGAAATTGCCAAGGCATAACAGGTAGAAGTAAATGACTCAACTTGGATTTTATGTAGACACGTCTAAGTGTACGGGCTGTAAAACCTGTCAATTGTCGTGCAAAGATGAAAACGACCTACAGGTTGGTGTGAACTGGCGTCGGGTATATGAATACGGCGGTGGTGACTGGTTCCAGAATGCTGACGGCACCTACGAGCAAAACGTATTTGCTTATTACACATCCATCAGCTGTAACCATTGTGCCCAACCAGCCTGTACTAAAGCTTGCCCAACCGGTGCGATGCACAAACGTGAGCAGGATGGTTTAGTGGTAGTAGACGGCGATGTTTGTGTTGGTTGTCGCTATTGTGAAATGGCCTGCCCATACGGCGCACCGCAGTTTGATGCTGAAAAGAAAGTCATGACCAAGTGTGATGGCTGTTATGACCGGGTTGAACAGGGCAAGATGCCGATCTGTATTGACTCCTGTCCACTGCGTGCGTTGGAATTCGGACCGATCGATGAGCTGCGTGCGAAGTACGGTACGGAGGCGGATATCGCACCACTGCCGGATTCTTCCCTGACTCAACCTTCTCTGGTGATGAAGGCGAGTCGTCATGCCAAACCTTCCGGTGACCGTACCGGACGCATCATCAACACACGGGAGGTGTAACCATGCATGAGTTGTCGTTAGTTTTCTTTACGGTACTTGCTCAGAGCACAGTCGGAATGTTTCTGATTCTGGCTGCCATGTTAATGGTTAATCAGGATGTCAGCCGGCAGCGGATTTTGAGTCGAGGGCTGGGTGCTGTTCTAGTCATGCTTGGTATCGCCGGTGTTGCAGCCATGACTCACCTCGGACACCCACTGCGTGCGATCAATGTGGTGTTTGGCCTTGAGCATTTCTCTGCACTGAGTGTTGAAATTCTGGCTACCTCTTTGTTTGGCGGTGCAGTATTCACGTTCGGAGCAATGGTTCACTTCGGCATCCTGCCTAAGCTGCAGAAGCTGGTTTTGGCAGGTGCTATGGCGCTGGGCGTACTGTTACTGCTGGCCATTGCCAATGTGTATACACTGGCAACGGTTCCAGCCTGGAACAGTGGTTGGACTATTTTCCAGTTTGTTATGACGGCATTTGTCGTTGGTATTCCAGCTGCTGCGCTGTTGCTGAGAAGCCAGTCCACGCTGTTGGGTGCTTATCAGAAAAATGCTGATCGCGCTTTGGCAACTCTGGGTTTCCTAGTGATGGGCATCGTGCTGGTGGGTTATCCGCTGTACTTGTTCTGGCTGGGGCAGGTGGATCTGCCGGTAAACCCTCTGGGGCTGTTTGAATACCACGGTAGTTTAATGCTTGCTCGATTGGCGCTGTTGTTTGTTGGCATGGGCTTGTGGGTGATTTCTGCAACCCGTGGAAGTAATACTGCGGCTGGTTTAACAGCAATCAGCACTGTGCTGGTGCTAATCGCTGAACTGTGCGGGCGTATTTTCTTTTACGATCTACATATGTTTGCCAGCGGTATGTAAATGAGCAACTCCGGGTATGCTAACTCATGCCCGGAGTTTTTCAGCAACCATTATGCTTCATTTTTAATCATACCCGCATACTTGACTTTGAAGCGCCTGGCTAAAGATTCAGGATAAATGATCATATATGGTGTAATTACACGTTTGTTAAGGGATCATCATTAGTACAATTTGTGATCCCACCACTCTTTGTGTAATTGTCTCAAAACGCGCAAAAAATTGATTTAGATCAAGCGGTTGTTTCTTGATCACCGATTATCATCATCGCCCTTTTGTCAGTTCATTATTTGTACACTCTCCCTTGCCGTGTTGCTTGTCATGGATGCTTTGGCGACCTGGTTTACGGACTGGCTTAGTGATAACGGTAAAATAAATGAAGAAACTACTTGATAGTGCGCTGTCGTCCATCGTCAAGCGAAGAACCTTTATGAAATGGGGTACTGCCGCTGGCGGCGCTGCTGTTGTCGCAGGTAATGCGCTTCCACTGAAAGCCATTGCTGCTGAATCATCTTCTGAAAAAAAATCTGAAGAGAAGGTGACCTGGACTGCCTGTATGGTGAACTGTGGCAGCCGATGCCCACTTCAGGTTCACACCAAAGATGGTGTGATTACCCATGTTGAATCCGATAACCGTGGCGATGACGTGTATGGCGATCATCAAATCCGCGCCTGTCTCCGTGGCCGCTCCATCAAACAGCGTGTATACAACCCTGATCGTCTGAAATACCCGATGAAGCGGGTAGGCAAGCGTGGCGAAGGTCGCTTTGAGCGCATTAGCTGGGATGAAGCGCTGGATACCATTGCCAAACAGCTGAAATACACTATCGACACCTACGGAAATGATGCGATTTATTACCAGTATGGCTCTGGCACCCAAGGCTATAAGACCGATGGACCTTTTGCTGGTAAACGTTTATTGAACCTGATCGGTGGTTATCTGCCTTACTACGGCAACTACAGTTGGGGACAAATTCAGTTTGCGCTGCCATTTACTTACGGCGGCGGTCGTCCAGCGGCTTATGGCAGTTTCACCAGTGAAATTGCCAATGCAGAACTGCTGGTGATGTTTGGTTACAACCCTGCTGAAACTCGTATGAGTGGTGGCGGTGAAATTTACGAACACACCAATGCTGTGAACAGCAAAAATGTTCGCACCATCATTATTGATCCTCGTTATACCGACACCATGCTGGGCAAAGAGTCTGAGTGGATTCCTATTCGCCCGGGTACCGATGCTGCCATGGTTGAAGCCATGGCTTGGGTGCTGATCAAAGAGAATATGGTGGACGAGGCTTTCCTTGAGAGGTTCTGCGTTGGCTACGATGAAAAAACACTGCCAGCCAGCGCACCAAAGAATGGTCACTACAAAGCGCACATTCTAGGGCAGGGGCCGGACGGCATCGAAAAAACACCCGAATGGGCTGCCACCATCACCGGTATTCCAGCGAAGAAAATCATCCAGCTGGCCCGTGAAATTGGCAGTGCCAAACCGGCTTACATTATTCAGGGTACGGGCATTCAGCGTCAGGCAAATGGTGAGCAGGCCAGTCGTGCGATCTGCATGTTGCCAATTCTGACTGGCAATATCGGTTTGGCTGGAACCAATACCGGTGAAATGCCGGGTAACTATGGCTTCCCGGTGAAAACCCTGCCGGTTGGTAATAACCCGATCAAAACAGCGATTCCATTCTTTAAGTGGACCGACGCCATTCACCGTCACCATGAAATGACGGATAAGACGGATGGTTTGCAGGGCGGAACACACCTGAAGAACCCGATTAAGTTTATCTGGCAATATGCAGGCAACATCACCATTAACCAGCATTCCGATATCAACCGGACGAAAGAAATTCTCTCGGATGAAAGCAAATGCGAGTTTATTTTGGTGTTTGAAAACCACATGACACCTACCGCACGTTTTGCTGACATTCTGTTGCCGGATATCACCACCATCGAAAATTACGAAGTGGCGAGTAACGGTTATTCATCCGGAAGCCTTGGTGCTGTTATTCCGCTGGTGCCTGCCATTGAGCCAATGTATGAGTGCCGCAGTGCATACGACATCTGTTCGGGTATCGCCCAACGTTTTGGTCTGGAAGAGCAGTACACCGAAGGAAAAACCCATGAAGAATGGGTAGCAGAACTGTATGAGCTGATGCGCAAGGAGCAGCCTCAGGTTCCGACTCTGGAAGATCTGCGTCGAGATGGGCCGTATACGCAACCAGCACCGGAAAGTATTCGCATTGCTCTGAAAGATTTCCGCAGCAATCCGAATAAGCATCCGTTGGGCACACCCTCTGGAAAAATTGAAATCTATTCCGAGAAGTTGGCGACGATTGCCGCTGAATGGGAATTACCGGAAGGTGATGTGGTTACGCCGATTCCTCAGTACGTCACCACGTGGGAAAGTCATCTGGACCCACTGACAGAAAAGTATCCGCTGCAGCTGATTGGTTTCCACACCAAAGGTCGTGTGCACTCTACTTATCACAACGTGGCTCTTCTCCGTGAAGCCGTCACGGATGCGGTATGGATGAATCCGGCAGATGCAGACGCTCGTGGCATTAAAGATGGCGATATGTTGAAAGTCTGGAATGACCGTGGAGAAACCCGTATTCCTGCGAAAGTCAGCCCGCGTATTATGCCGGGTGTTGCCGCACTCGCTGAAGGTGCCTGGTACACGCCGGGTAAAGACGGAGTCGACCGTGGTGGCTCTTTCAACGTGTTGACCACACATCGCAGTACGCCGCTGTCCAAAGGCAACCCAATGCACACCAACCTTGTTGAAATCGCCAAGGCATGACAGGTAGAAACAAATGACACAACTTGGATTCTATGTAGACACGGCCAAGTGTACAGGCTGTAAAACCTGTCAATTGTCGTGCAAAGACGAAAACAACCTGAAGGTTGGTGTGAACTGGCGTCGTGTGTATGAATACGGCGGCGGTGACTGGATGCAAAACGCAGACGGCACCTACGAACAAAACGTATTTGCCTATTATACCTCCATCAGCTGTAACCACTGTGCACAGCCAGCCTGTACAAAGGCTTGTCCAACCGGCGCCATGCACAAGCGTGAGAAAGATGGTTTGGTGGTAGTAGACGGCGATGTTTGTGTGGGTTGTCGTTATTGCGAAATGGCATGCCCATACGGCGCACCGCAGTTTGATGCAGAAAAGAAAGTCATGACCAAGTGTGATGGCTGTTATGACCGTGTTGAACAAGGCAAGATGCCGATCTGTATCGAATCCTGCCCACTGCGTGCTTTGGAATTCGGACCGATTGATGAGCTGCGGGCGAAATACGGCACTGAAGCCGACATTGCTCCGCTGCCAGACTCATCTCTGACTCTGCCTTCTCTGGTGATGAAAGCCAGTCGTTATGCCAAGCCTTCCGGTGACCGTACCGGACGCATTATCAACACACGGGAGGTGTAACCATGCACGAGTTGCCACTGGTTTTCTTTACGGTTCTGGCACAGGGAACCGTGGGTCTGTTTCTGGTACTGGCCTGCCTGTTAATGGTAAATAGTGACAACAGTCGTCAGCAGCTGTTGAACAAAATGCTGATGGTGGTTTTGGTACTGCTGGGTATTTCCGGTGCTGCAGCCATGACACACCTTGGTCAGCCGCTGCGTGCTATCAATGTGGTGTTTGGTCTAGAACACTTGTCTGCACTGAGTGTGGAGATTATGAGTACCTCACTGTTTGGTGGTGCTGTCTTCACTTACGTGGCCATGACCCACTTCGGCATTCTGCCAAAATTGCAGAAGCTGGTGCTGGCTGGTGCCATGGGGCTGGGCGTATTGTTACTGCTGGCCATTGCCAATGTGTATACGCTGGCGACAGTGCCCGCCTGGAATAGCGGCTGGACGGTTTTCCAGTTTGTGATGACGGCATTTGTCGTTGGCATTCCGGCAGCAGCGCTGATGCTGCGAACTCAATCGGTATTGTTGGGTGCATATCAAAAGAATGCTGACCGTGCACTGGCAACCTTGGGCTTTCTGGTGATGGGGGTGGTGCTGGTGGGTTATCCACTGTACCTGTTCTGGTTGGGGCAGGTTGATTTGCCTGCCAACCCTCTGGGACTGTTTGAATACCACGGTAGTTTAATGTTGGCTCGATTGGCACTGCTGTTTGTTGGCATGGGTTTGTGGGTGATTTCTGCAACCCGTGGCAGTAATGCCGTGGTTGGCCTGACAGCCTTTAGTACAATTATGGTGCTGATGGCTGAACTCTGTGGTCGTATTTTCTTTTACGACCTGCATATGTTTGCCAGCGGTATGTGATTTATGAAGGCATCATCCCCTGGTTTTATTTCTGGGGGATGACTGCCTTCAGCCTGCTTTTGGCCGCTGGTAGAAGTTCACGAAATATTACTTGCTCAGTTCCGGCAAAGCTTTCAAGTCAGGCTACATGTGTTTCATGTTAATGCTTGTTTGACTTGAGCGGCTCTTATTAAACTTTAATATTTCGATAATCTGCCCTTACTTATCGAAATCAATATTTTCGATAACTTGTGATACCTGATCAAGTGTTGGTCTTTCCACTGGATTTACCTGCATCATTCCTTCTACCAGTTGCTTCAATTCTTTATTCTGGAATTTAACGGTATTTAGTTTTCTGGAAATGATAGACGACACTTTTCTTTCTGTCATTTTGTTAACCCAGCCTAGGATTTCGGGGTCATCAAGTCCAAGCATGAATGGATTATCCTCGACTTCCGGGTCGATCACCATATCGATGATCGCAACGGCCAGAGAAAAAATGTCACAAGTCTTTGGGTTATGAGTTTTCTGAATAACCAGTTCAGGAGCTCGATAGATCGGCACACCCGTTTTTCCATATGCTTTATCTTCACCTTGTTCTGCATCCCCAAGATCGAGTATTTGGGTTCTAAAGGTATCTGGGTTGATTGTCAGGTTATCCAACTTAAAGTCCCTATGCCCTATATCAAGTTTATGCATATCCTTAATATTTTTAATCATATTCTGAATTATTTTTTTCTTTGCTTTTGAGTCTGGAATATACTTTTCTGTATACGTATAGCCGTCAATGCCATCAGCTTTATCCATGAAAATAATAAATTCTTTATTCCCGGATTGGTCCTTGGTTTCAGAAACGCCATGAATTTTAGGAGCACTATCACCTAATGCTTTTTGTAGGCTAACCTCTTTTTTGAGTTCGGTTCGTAACTTATCGATTTCTTCCTTATTATTGGGTTTTTTGGGTTTTATTTTTTTTGCGACACACAGGTGAGATTTATTGGTGGTTGGTTCTGTAATGAGAGCGAATTTAACCATGCCAGCTGCTCCACTACCGAGGTAGTAGCCAATGTTGGGTGATTTGATATCCGAAGCATTGATGCCCAGCTTTGTAGCTGCGAGCTCTGTCAGTGGTTTTTTATCTTCCTTTGTGACGAGGCTTAAAATATCATCATCAGTCCAGCCAAATTTAATCAGTGCTTCGTAGGGTAAGCTATTAAGCAATTTTGCCTTTGCTGAATATTGCCCGTTTTGATTTCTGATAATAATCTCAGTGAAAGCTTTTTTACTGGTTTTTTTATCTATTCTGTTTGCATACATCGTTCTTGGTTTTACCGGTGGTGGCGATTTTTTTGCCGGTAAAGTTTGGTTTGAGATCGACTGCTTGGTGGGTGAGGCAGGCCTTTTTCTGGCGGCAGGCTCTCCACTTGCTTTCTTAATGGCTGATTCGTGAAAACTGATTAATGATTGAATACCTTGCTTTTGATAAGTAGGTTTGTTTTTTCTCAGGTTTGCTACTAATTCTTCAGCGCTTAATTTTTGGGGCGCGTTATTGTTATGAGCCTTTGTTATATCTGTGCTGGGTTGATATGGATTATTAGTGGGTTTTAGAGAGATAATAGGGATATTTTTTACTGATCTTTCAGCACATGTTGTTTTGGTGAATACATTTTTTTTAGGTTCAGCATTTAACCTGCTTTTATCGATTACTTTCTTAGCATGAGCAAGAACAGGCCGGATTGGCTGACTGGCAATGATTCGGCTTTCAAATATACGCGCCTTTTCTTGGACATTGCCTTGCTCTACTGGCTTTTGATAAAAGGCAGAAATTTTTGGTTGTACTATTGTTTTTGATCCTAGTGCAGTAGACATAATAAATCCTTGTATTTGCCCCTCGCAAAAAAATAGACTTTGAACGAATGAGGAAACATTCCCATAGCAGGGATTAATAAGAAATAAGACGTTTGGCTATTTACGGCTAAAGTTGGTTATCAGCCAGAACCCAGCGGATTAAAAGTGCTGAGCCAGAGCAATAATGGCAAGCACCAGAGAGGTTACCTGCCAGAAGCGAACAGGATCTCTATCTAAAAGGGTTTGATGCCGTTTAATGACGTAATTCGGATCAGGCTCATAAAGATAATATTGGCAGGCCTGAGATCTTGATGAATCACTTCTTTACGATGCAGCGCCTGAAGACCTTTGCCAGTCATGACTAATGATATCTCTGACGATTGTCAGATCAGGCCTCGGGTTATCAATCATCCACTGAGCCACTCTTCCATTAGCAGGGTTTCCAGAAATGGTTGGTTTTCTCAGTGCTCCGTGGGTGGAGCTTTGATGACGACCTCTTTCTGGGTCTGCATATCCAGTTAGGATAAAGTACAGCACCGTGATGAGACGTTTTATTGTTGGTGGTTATTGCGTTCAGGAAACGGTAGAACTACTGCTTAAAAGTCAGCCAGTGTTTGGCTAAAGTCTGTCTTCCTGTTACCGGTTTCCCAGTGAAGCAATGTCAGATATCAACAAAACAGATGATGAACAGCTAGAGTCGCCTGCACGACGGGCGTTGTTTCGTCGGTTTGCGCCGGAGCAACCGACTGTTGTTCCCGACAGCCACTATCCCCGGCCTCCCTGGGCCGTTGAAAATGCTTTGTTTCTGGCGCTTTGCACTCAATGCGATGCATGCATCAGTCAATGCCCGATGCGAGTGCTGGGTAAATCGGATGAGAAAGAAGAAATTCTGCACGGTCGCCCGATTCTGGATCTTGCTTATGGCAGCTGTGATTTCTGTGGTCAGTGTGTTGATGCTTGTCCGTCCGGTGCATTAGATAAGGACCGTGGGAAAAAACGACAGGTTATCCCTTTATTAACAGGGAGCTGTCAGGCTGAGCTTGGGATGTACTGTCATCTGTGTGCCGAAGCCTGCAATGAGCAGGCTATCGAATTTAATGCGAGTAAAAAGCCAGTGATTGATCTTGAACGCTGTACAGGCTGTGGTGAGTGCACCATGGACTGTTATAGTCGTGTGCTAATCATGTCAAAACATTAGGGATTTGACATGAAATAATTTACACGTTTCCGTTTCTGAAAAAGCTGGGGCACTCGCGCTTTTTCGGACTACGGCCTACGGATAGCGGTCAACGGTCTCAACGATGCTTCAAGGCCTCAGTAAATGTGGATCTTGTTTCGGGGAAGCTCCTAAGTGGTTGTTTTCTTTCTGGGTATGCCAAGTCTTTGTCGTCTTTCCCAAAGCGTCTTACGACTGATTCCGAGCTTTTGTGCCAGCTCCGTTTCTGTCATCTGATCCTGATGCTCAAGAACAAAGCGTTGGAAATAATCTTCAAGGGTCAGCCCATCCTGAGATTCTTCAGCGTCGGCTCGGAACAGCACCTGTTTAACCCGCACCTCAATATCCAAGTGTTCAGGGGTGATAATATTGTCTTCCGAAAGAATGACTGCCCGCTCGATGGCGTGTTCCATTTCTCTGACATTACCCGGCCATTGGTACTGAGACATGGCGGCCATGGTTTCTGGCGCCAGTGAGAAAACCTCCAAGCCCATTTTTTCACAGGTCTTTTCCAGCAGCCGCTCCGCCAGCATTAAGATGTCGCTGCCCCGCTCACGTAACGGCGGAATGCGGAGCTCAACCACTTTAAGGCGGTAATAGAGATCTTCCCGAAACTCATTTTGTGATGACAACTGTTTCAAGTTTCTATGAGTAGCTGCGATTAGTCGTACGTCCACGGATTGAGACTGAACCGAACCTACACGACGGATTTCTCCTTCCTGTAGAACCCGCAACAATCGAGCTTGAGCTTCAAGAGGTAGTTCACCAATCTCATCCAGAAACAGAGTGCCGCCATTCGCTGCTTCAATGAGACCGGTTCTGGCGGCGTTTGCTCCAGTAAAAGACCCTTTTTCATGACCAAAAAGTTCGGACTCAATCAGTGTTTCCGGAATGGCGGCGCAGTTAACCGAAATCATCGGACCTTTGGCGCGACGACTGTTTTCATGAAGGGCACGGGCAACCAGTTCCTTGCCGGTGCCTGATTCTCCCTGGATCAGAACGGTGGCATCGGTAGGTGCGACTTTCTGAATCTGTCGGAAGAGCAAATTCATGCCGTCACACTGCCCTAGAATGCCGCTGAAGCCAGCATCAGACGACAGGGCGGCCTGTTTAATATCTGTTGTACCATTTTGATTTTCAGAGGTGTCCTGGGCGAGGGTGTCTTTCTTTTTGATGGCCTCAGCCACTCTTTCCAGCATCTCGGCATGATCAAAGGGCTTGGCAATATAATCTACCGCACCTTGTTTCATGGTAGAAACGGCAGAGTTGAGACTGGCATAGCTGGTCATGATTAACACTGGGATGCTGCCCGCGAGATTAATCATCTCGGTGCCCGGTTTGCCCGGAAGACGTAAGTCGCTGATGATCAAATCATAAGAATCATCTTTAAGCAGGCTATCTTCGGCCTCATAAACGGAGCCAGTTTCTGTGACGCTATAGCCCTGACGCTCCAGAAGTCTGCGCAGAGATGAACGGATTATTTCTTCGTCTTCGACAATGAGAATCTTGCCCTGAGCTTTGTCTTGGACCTTGTCTTGAACCTTGCCCTGAACCGTAGTGCTCTGACTCATGCCGTTTCCCCCTGCAGCTCATAGACTGATTCTGTTGTAATTGGCTCTGCTTCGTAGCGTGGAAGGGAAATCATAAAACACGTCCCTCGTCCGGTATTTGCATCTAATGGGCTTATCACCTGAATGCTGCCGAAGTGCTCTTCAATGATATTCCAGGTAAGGGCAAGGCCAAGACCCGTGCCCTTTCCTGCTTCTTTGGTGGTAAAAAATGGTTCAAAGAGCTTTTCCTGAATCTCTTTTGGAATACCGTGTCCCTGGTCTTCAACTCGAATGGTGACCGTATGCTGGTTAGCGCTGGTCGTGACTGAAATCAAGCTGGTGATCTCTGGGTCAGAATCAGAAGCGTCCGCTGCATTTTTTAACAGGTTAATGAACACTTGTTGCAGTTTCTGGCTGTTGCCAGAGACGCAGAGTCCCGCTGAGCACAGATTACGGAACTCGATATTGCTGTGCTTATGACTTAATTGCAACAAGCTAACTGCTTCCTGAATCGTGCTGCATATTTCAACAGGTTCTGAGGAGATTGATTCATTAGACAGTTGTTGTCTGGCTCCTTTCTGCCCTGAATGTGCATAAGAGACCAGAGTTTGAACAATGCGGCTGACCCGTTTTGTCTGTTCAAGAATTTGCTGGGAACTTTCTTTAATATCCGGATCACTGGAGAGCGCACTCATCTCCTGTGCGAGACAATCAATCCCCGTGATTGGGTTACCAATTTCATGAGCGACACCTGCCGCCAGTTGTCCAATAGACGCCAAACGTTCGCTGTGGAATAACTGTTCTTCCAGAAGCTGGGTTTCTGTTTGATCTTCCATCAGGATAACCTGGTTACCGCCAGTGCCGGAGGCGGGTGCATGAATTGTGGATTTATGCAGGTTGAGGTATCGAACGCCACCATCAAGCTCAATGCGGTGTTTGGTCAGGTGTTTGCCTTCGAGGCGAAGAAACTCATTGAGTACCGTTTTCCATGGCTCTGGAATATCCCTCAACGGCATACCCAGCACGGCTTCTGTTTCGATGCCGGTAAGTTCAGCCATGGCTGGATTCCAGAACATCACATCACGGTCACTGATCAGCCCATTACTGGTGTTGCTGATAGAGTCGATGGCACAGACGGCCATGGGCAACGAGTTCAATGTGTCTCGATGATAACGGCGCAGGCTGTCCAGTTCACCGGCAAGCCCTGTGAGCCGGGTATGGTAATCCTCCATCCGGGATTCCATGAAATGAATATCCCTTGGCACGTAATTGCTTTCAGCATCCAGTGGTAGAAAGGAGTCAACAATATCATGGGCAATGGTGGGGCCCATTAAGCCGGAAAGATTGGTTTCAATGCGATCTCTTAAGCGCCTGAGAGAATGTGGACGATTGTCGTCTGCTCGCATGTTCAGGTCGCTCAGCGCTTTACTGATTTCCTTTTGTGCTGCAACTGGGCCAAGTGGGGCACTGAGCATTTCCTGGAACTCATAGGATGATCGAGCCTGGGGGATTTTATGGGGCTGTTGACCAACTTCTTTAACCAGGCAGGCTGCCGCGGCACTGCGTTCTTCATCAGACATGCCGGTTAATTTAGACATCAGGAAAAACACCAGTAGATTGACTGCCAATGATGACATGGCCGCCAAATACCACCCGTCATTCGTAATGGTGCCAAAATGCACACTGCGAATCGGGAACACTTCCATCCCCATGGTCAGCGGCATCATCAAGGTAAAGAACCAGACGGCACTACCCGTCAGAAGACCGGCAATGAGTCCTTTATGATTGGCACTGCCCCAATACAGGGTTGCGAGTGTCCCGGGTAGAAGCTGCAAAGCACCGACATAGGCGACAATGCTCAGGCTGTACATATCCACTTCGTTGTGAAGCAGGCGATAGAAGCCATAAGACGAGAGGATAAGGCCGATAATCACCAGGCGCTTTACATTGGTTAGCCAGCGATAGATGTTGATATGAGCAGGCGCTGAGGGTTCACGGCTTTGGTAAACCGGAAGAATGACATGATTCATCAGCATGGATGACAGGGCTAAAGAGGTCACAATAAACAAGCCACTGGCAGCAGAGAGACCGCCAATATAGGCGATCATGGTCAGTAATCGATTATCCAGCGCTGCACCGATAGCCAGAGGGAAGTATTCCGGTGGGTAGTTACTGTTAATTTTCAAGCCTGCCCAGAGAATCAGTGGCGTTGAAATACTCAGTAAGAGCAGGAAAAATGGCAGCCCCC
Organism: uncultured Endozoicomonas sp.; assembly: GCF_947495845.1. Classification (GTDB taxonomy): domain Bacteria; phylum Pseudomonadota; class Gammaproteobacteria; order Pseudomonadales; family Endozoicomonadaceae; genus Endozoicomonas. The sequence goes on from NZ_CANMAO010000006.1 coordinate 162,038, forward strand.
AACTGGCAGTGAATAGTCGTCGGATATCCCGGTTTTCTGCAAAGGTCATATGGAATACATGAGGCATAACCACGGCAGAAGCAAAGAACATCAACAGTGTTGTGCGCCATGGACCATCTTCTAGATGGGAGTTCATGCCAATAATGACCTGAGAGTTGGACTCCAACCACTGATTCAGTTCTGGAAATCCGCCAAAAATTTGATAGATCACCACCCCGCCCAGCAGCGCAATAATCAACAGTTTGAGCAGTGATTCGAAGGCAATCGCCACCACAAGGCCATCATTCTGATGGCGGCCGGCAAGGTGCCGAGTACCAAGAAGAATGGTTAATACGGCTACCAGCAGGCAAAAACCAAAGGCCAGCTGATCGGACATGCGTTCATTGGTCAGCAAGGAGATACTGTCGGATACTGCCTGAATCTGTAAGGCAAGGAGTGGGAAGGTGATGCACAACAGAAGTAGTGTGGTCAGGGTGCCAGCCAATGGACTTCTGAAGCGAAAAGCGAATAGATCGGGCAGTGAGCTGAGTTGATAGGTTGAGGTGATTTTAAGAATGGGGATCAGTAATACCGGTGCCAGAAGAAATGCGCCGCTTAGGCCAAAATAAAAACTCAGGAACACATAGCCATCGTCGTGGGCAACGCCAATACTGCCATAATATGCCCAGCTGCTGGCATAGACGCCCAGCGATAAAACATACGTCGCTGGATGGTTAACAATGCGTTTGGGAATAAAGCCTTTGTCGGTGGCCCAGGCGCATAAAAAGAGAAGGAGCAGGTAGAGAAAGCTGACGAGAAGGATATGTTCCAGCTCAAAGTTCATCACTGTTACCCCGAATCTGTAGAGCAAAAGCCGCAATAATCAGGATAAGCCAGAGAACCCAAGGCTGATACCAATGCTCACCAAAGGTAATCCACCAGCCCATAATAGCCGGGGAAAACAGGTAGATGCCGATCACCAGAAGCAGGACGAGGCGGTAGATATACATATTACTTCGATGCAGTTTCCCGGTAGGAGACACATAGTAATGGTTATATGTGAAAACCGCAAAGAAGGTGTGGTTTATTCTGTCGCTGGATGGAGCCGAGGAAAATGGCTGCTCATTGAGTAGCCAAACAGTGGCATTATTTTATATTCAGTGCTTTGCTAAGCACTCGAAGTTTACGTGCTATGTCGTCGAACTTATCCTCTAACTCTTCTCTGGCGTTCTGTTTATTCAGAGCATCTGTGAGTAGCAGGCCATCAATTTTTCCCCGCACATCTAGATAATCGTGGTCTTTCAGCAGCTCTGCGATGGCTAGATGTTCTTGGTTTTTTTCATCAAAGTTTGCATATATCCATGCATACAATGCTTGTTCAGCCTGTTCTGGATTGCTTTCGCTCAAATTTCTCAGGTGAGTGGCGTTTTTAAGAGAGTTATCGGGTGTTGCCAGAGACAGTTCAAGACTATCGAGTGCCTCATTTAACATAAAAAACTCGTTTAGCTTGCCGAGCTTCTTGTTTAGCCCCCTGTGTCAGCATAGTTGTCGTCTCTCCTGAATTTAAAACTTAGGCTCTTCAGGGATATCTGTGGGTAAAAATGAACTGATTTGAAGAAAAAAGCACCAGCGATCAATTTCTGATAGATT
>NZ_CANMAO010000007.1 GCF_947495845.1 uncultured Endozoicomonas sp.
TCTATCAGAAATTGATCGCTGGTGCTTTTTTTCATTAAATCAGTTCATTTTTTACCCACAGATATCCCTGAAGAGCCGTAAAAATGAGGCGTGCCTAAGCATCTCGAGTTTACCCTGGCGAGATCAGGACACTACGACCGCTGGCATGATGAGAATTGCGCTCTCAAAAATTATTCCACGGTTCCCAATTCGCGAGGGCTGGAACAGATATAACCAAAAATATGAGTTTGATTTTAATAGACTGACCGACCAGTTGGTTTGTGATAAGGGTAAAGCCGCATAACTAAAGGCTTTTAGACAAAAAAACCGAATATAAGCGAGCCTGAAAAAATAGTTCGTCGATGTTGGTTTGTTTGAAATTATGCAATCTGACCAAACTTCCGTTTTATGGAAAATCTAAAGTCGAGTACAGGGTATAGCGAGCTATTTTTTCCAGATATTAGTAATAACTCCGTTTCTGACTTTATTTTAAATCCGGTAATTTCACATGAGAATCAAAGTCTCCCATGTGGTTATTTCTTAGAGGCTTTGGGTGAGGTAGTAAGTAGCGGTCGATTGACGTCGGTTAGAATTGCATCTAGAGGATATACTAGGTGGAGTACAGCTGTTCCGTTACCAACGGCAGGGTGGTTTTTCAGTTTTGCTATTAAGGAAAGTTACATCTTAGCGCCTCTAATAAAGCAAGCTGTTTTAAGTGGAGGTCTTATTTTGATAGCGCTACTTTGTTCTATTTTATGCTTGTGGATAGTGTCTGGAAGAATAGTGTCACCTCTCAATAGATTAAAAGAAGAGATGAATGCTTTTGGTGGTGTGGCTTCTTACTTCGGCCAGTCAGGGTGTGAAATAAATGATGAGGTTGTTAGTTTGCAAAGAAGCTTTCATCAGCTTAAAAATAGATTGCTGAGTCGTGAAAACGAAATTAAAAAATTGAGTTTTAATAATTTTGGGAGTTTAATTAATCAGCTTAAAGGTGGGTATTTTTATTTTAGTTTAAGTGAGTTTGGAGAGATTAAATATGTAAGTCCTTCCATTAAATCTGTTTTAGGGTTCAGTGAAGAGCAATTTGTTGGATTCTTTCAAAGCTACTTGACTGACTCTTCAACAAATATCTTTTTTAAAAGCATGCTTCAGGATCGATTTATGGATAGTCGTCTAGAATCCTTTGAGCTTGAAATGATTCATCGTGATGGAACTTCACGTTTCATCGAGGTTTATTGTGGAGGGCTCGCGCATCAAGGTGATTTGACAAGTTATGGATCAACATCTGAGTTCAGCATCGAAGGGCTTGGAAGTGATGTTACTAATAGGGTTAAAGATGCTGAACGCTTTCGATTACTAGTTGCAGGCTCACCAGATGCTATTGTTATTACGGATGATAAAGGTGTTATTCAACTGATCAATCGACAGGTGGTGAGCTTGTTTCGTTATGATGATGAAGATATTGTTGGTTTACCTCTATCGGTTTTAATTGATCCGGAGAGTCGCGATCAGCTTGTTTTGTTAGATCGCCTTGAAGTGAATTCTCCTGAGACGCACTGTCTGAATGAAGTTTTATCGAGGGGTTATAACCGGCACGGTTTCAGCTTTCCAATAGAAATTTCGAGCAATGTTCTAATGACTTTGGATGGCGCAATTATCTCAATTGTATTCAGGGATATCACGGAACGTGAAGCTATTCAAAATGAGCTGTTAAGAGCTAAAGAAACGGCAGAGAAAGCAAGCAGCGCCAAGTCGCTGTTTTTATCGCATATCAGTCATGAGCTCAGAACGCCATTAAATGGAGTGCTTGGTTATGCTCAGATCTTATTGATAGACTCGGGAATACCCGATCATTGCCGAGAGAGTTTGGGGTGTCTTGAGTCCTGTGGACTGCATTTGCTGACGATGATTAATGATATTCTGGATATCACAAAGATAGAAAGTGGAACCGTTAAAACAGACGCCGTTCCCTTCAACTTAAAGCAGACTATTGAGGTAGTACTGGCAAACGTAAGGGAGCTTGCTTATGCAAAAGTTTTGGAAGTGAAAGTGACTGTCAATGAATATGTGCCTGATGAAATTGTTGCGGACAATATTAAATTGCGTCAGATCTTGATTAACCTGGTGGGTAATGCTGTCAAGTTTTCAAGCGAAGGTATTATCTATTTGAATCTCAGTGTTGTGTCTGGAAGATTGCTTTTTGAGGTGATTGACAGTGGTCCAGGCATTGCATTAGAGGAAGTAAGCAGATTGTTCCAACCGTTTACCCAGCTTAATCAAGGAACTGATTCCGGAGGGGTTGGGTTAGGGTTGTCAATTTGCCACAGACTAGTTAAGGCAATGGGGGGCGAGCTTCAGGTTGATAGCGTCCTCGGAGAGGGAAGTAATTTCTATTTTTCGATACCTTGTCAAACTTGCGAGGGTAAGGAAGTTTCAGCGCTCTCATTGAATATTGATCACTCTGTAGGCATCACGAGCCACTCAATTAGTGCCACTAAAGGCAAAATACTCGTAGTTGATGACAGTCAGACAAACCGTAATATGCTGGTTAAGGCGCTTGAATCCAGATCCTATAGTGTTGATGCGGCTGCTGATGGAGTAAAAGCTTTAGAACTGTTTCATGCGAACCGGTATGAGGTGATATTAATGGATCTGAGAATGCCGGTAATGGATGGGTTTGAAGCAGCGCGGTCTATCCTTGCGGTCAGCGGCCAGAAAACGGTCAACATTATAGCTGTATCAGCCAGCGTCACTGATTCAACCCAAATGAAGATTACTGAGTATGGGTTTGCTTCTTTTATTTCAAAGCCAATTCGTTTTGACCAGCTGTTTGAAATACTTGAGCATTATATGGGCTCCGATCAAACTAATGAGTTAAGCATGCAGGTTGAACATGTTGTTATTAGTGAAATGACCGCTGCGATGAAAAGAACGCTCGATATAGGCGACATTGACAGCCTTTATCGGGTAGCGAGCACCTGGGTTGGAAATCGAGGTTATGGTGATTACCCTGATAAAATTGTCGCAGCTTGTAAATCTCTGGATATACATCAGTTAGAAACCTTATGTGATGAGCTGAAATCTTCACAAGGCTAAAAGAAATTTAGATATATTCAGTCTGTAAATTTTTTTGCAACCCTATCCATATAGTATCATTCAATACATAATTATCTTTTCAAAACGTGCTTGATCTATCTCTTTTCGCCTCTTATGGCTATCTATTTGATGATATGATCAGCGCCAATTTTTGTATTTGACGGTCTGAGAGGTTTTTAGTGGCAGAAAGCATGTCTCTTTGGGCGCTGGTGAGTAACTCCAGTTGGATGGTTTTGCTGGTTTTACTGATCCTGGTTGCTGCATCGGTTACTTCCTGGGGAATGATCATTCAGCGTGGGCTGTTAATTCGCAGTGCGCGAAATGAAATGCTCACCTTTGAAGATCGTTTCTGGTCCGGTATGGATCTCATTGTGCTTTATCGGGAAGTTCAACAGAATGAACATCCGAACTCAGGTCTTGAGCACATCTTTAAAGCGGGGTTTTCTGAATTCACCCGTCTTCGTAATCAGGGGACAGAAGATCCTGATGCGGTTATGGAAGGTGCTCAGCGAGCAATGAGAGTCGCTATTTCCAGAGAGCAGGAGCGTCTGGAGATGAATTTACCCTTTCTCGCCACAGTGGGTTCAACGTGCCCATACCTTGGTTTGTTCGGTACCGTGGTAGGGATTATGAACTCCTTTCGTGGCTTGGCTATGGTGCAACAACCCACGCTGTCCTCCGTGGCGCCTGGTATTGCTGAAGCGCTTTTGACCACGGCCGTAGGTCTGGTTGCTGCGATTCCGGCCGTTGTCGCCTATAACCGCTATGCCGCCAAAGTGGAAGCTCTGTTGGCAAACTATGAAACCTTTGCGGATGAATTTTCAAGCATTCTTCATCGCAAAGTGTATAGCAAAAATTAACAGGGTTTGTTGAGCTTATGGCACAGGTTAGAAATCGTCGCAAACCCATGTCTGAAATCAACATGGTGCCTTTCATCGACATCATGATGGTGTTGCTCGTCGCCTTTATGATCACTGCGCCGATGTTGACTCAAGGGGTAAAGGTCGAGCTGCCGAAAACCTCCAGCGAGAGTATTGCTTTGCCGGAAGATCGTGAAATTCTCACTGTCTCAGTGAAAGCGAATGGCAGCTACTTCATTGATCTGGGCGGCAAAAGTGATACGGCAGTCACCCTTGAATCATTGACCGAAAAGGTGGCTAAGGTGGTTGCCGCCAAACCGGATATCCAAGTGTTGATTCAGGGGGATACCAATGTTGCCTATGGTTCTGTTGTACAGTTGATGGCGGGCATTCAAAAAGCCGGTATCAGCCACGTAGGATTGGTTACTGATCCGGCGGCTCTGGAAGGACAGTAAATGAAAGGACGTTTTAGAAGTCTGTTCTCAGGGACGTTTTCCGGTGGACGGGAAAGTGAAAGTTATACCTTTGCCATTGCCTTGTCTGTGATTCTTCATGCATTGATGGTTATTTTGTTAACCATCAGCTGGCACACGGAATCAAAACCGAAGTTTACGCCGCCAATGCCCATCAGTGCAGCGCTTGTTGAGCTCCCGAAAGCGACGCCGAAGCCTGTTCGTGTGCCTGATAATGCCAAACAGAAAGCGGCGGAACAGAAGCGCATTGCTGACGCCCGGAAAAAAGCGGATGCAAAGCGCAAGGCAGAAGCTGAGAAAAAGGCTGAACAGGCGCGTCAGAAAGCCATTGCTCTGAAGCGTGAACAGGAAAAGAAAAAAGCCGAAGCGGATGAGAAAGCATTAGCAGAAAAAAAACGGCGTGAAGAGGAACAGCGCCGATTTGAGCAACAGCAAGCTGCCCTTGAGCAAGCGCTGGCAGCAGAAGCTCGTGCTCAGCAGGAAGCGCAACAGCTGGAACATGATCAACTTGAACAGGCACGGTATGTTGCACTGATCAGACAATTGGCTTCCCAATATTGGAATCGTCCCCCCAGTGCCAGAAATGGCATGGTGGCAGAAGTGCGGATCAACCTTTCGCCCTTTGGTGATGTGCTGGATATCAGTATGATGACGTCCAGTGGTAATGAAGAATATGACCGCTCCGTTATTCAGGCATTGCGGCGAGCCTCGCCTTTTTCTGAGCTAAAAAACCTTGAACGACGCCTGTTCGACCAGTATTTTCGACAGATAACATTTCGGTTCAGCCCTGAGGATTTGGTGAGATGAGGGAATTACTCAAAAGCTGCTTAGTCATTTACAGTTTGTTGTTTGGCATGCTGGCTCACGGTGAATTGTTGATTGAAGTCACTAGTGGTAATGATCAAGCTGTTTCCATTGCGGTGTCACCATTCAGCTGGCAGGGAGATCAAATTTTACCAGAGGATCCTGCTGGCATTGTTGATAATGATTTGAATCTCAGCGGCGTATTCAAAGCGATGCCGAGAACCAGTATGTTGAGTTTCCCTGTCAACGAGGCCGAAGTTTATTATCGTGACTGGAAGGTTCTGGGCGCTAACTATCTGGTGACCGGGCAAGTGTCGCAAACCGGCCCAGTGTTTACCCTCAACTATCAACTCTATGATGTGATCAGGGGCAAACGAATTGATCAAGGTGGTTTTTCAGGAACGGTCAGTCAATTACGTGAAATGTCCCACCGGGTCAGTGATTCTGTGTATGAAAACATTACTGGGCTAACGGGGGATTTTTCTACCCGAATTCTCTACGTCACGGCTCAACGCCACAGTGTAGAAAGAACAGATTATCAGTTGAACTATGCGGATGCGGACGGCAAACGAACCCGCAAAGTATTCAGTTCAAGAGAACCGATTCTGTCTCCCAGTTGGTCTCCTGATGGCACACGTGTGACGTATGTTTCATTCGAACAAGGTCGCCCTGCTATTTATATGCAGGAGCTGGCAACAGGAAAACGCAAGAAATTAACCAACTTTAAAGGCTTGAATAACTCGCCAGTCTGGGCGCCGGATGGAAAATCCATAGCCATGGTGCTATCTAAAGATGGCAATCCAGACGTTTATATTCTGGACTTGGCGACCAATAAATTCAGCAATGTAACCAGTCACTATGGTATCGATACAGAGCCCGATTGGATGCCGGATGGTAAGAGTTTTATTTTTACCTCGAATCGAGGCGGTGGTCCGCAGGTTTATCAGCAAGCTGTGTCCCGTAGAAGCAATGGTAAATTTGTCGCTGAAGGTAAACCAAAGCGGCTGACCTTCGAAGGCAAGTTTAACGCCCGTGCCAAGGTATTCCCTGATGGCAAGTCTATCGCGCTTGTTCATAAAGGTCAGGGGGCAGCGGCATTTAATATTGCCATTCTGGACTTGGATACCGGGCGCCTGCGACCACTGACGTCTTCTAAACTGGAGGATTCACCGAGTATTGCACCTGGTGGTCGGCGTTTGATTTATTCGGTTCAAGGTGGAGAACATGGCGAGCTGGGTATTGTCTCCGCCGACGGCCGCGTAAAGCAGCGTTTACCGTCGGCTTATGGTGATGTGCGCGAGCCAGCATGGGGGCCAGCTACTTCTTTGAAATAGTCTGGTTTCCTGAAGGTTTGACAGCAGCCTCCCGGGCCATAGAAGGATGCGGAGTTTGTAAGTGTTAACCCGCTGATTTAGTTATTAAATGCTATGCTGCTGTTACTACGAGAGTTACTACAAGACAGCAGTACAATATTTGAGGAATTCTTATCATCCCCTGGTATTCGTGCTAGTCGAGGGTCTTGACTTCTGATAGTGTACTGCTCGTTTAGTGATACTGATGTTGTATCTCAGTTTCGTAATGACTTTTTCAGTATATAATCGGACTGAAATGTGACTTTGGTGTAAATACCGTAAAAACGATTGGAGTTAACCATGCGTATGGGTCATTTTGTTAAGGTAGCAGCAATTGCTGTGACTTCTATCTGGCTGGCGGGCTGTGCTTCCAAGCAGGATTCTGCTAATACCCAGCCTTCCGTATCCGTTGAAGAAGAAGTGCTGGTAGAAGTGCAGCCAGTGATCGATCCTGCTGTACAGGCAGTGGTTGATAGTGGCAAGGTAAATGCTTCTGTTGAAGAAATTCAGGCGCTCTTGGATAAGAACACTTACTTCTTCCCATTCGACAGCTCCAAGCTGAGTCAGGAAGCATATAAGTCTCTGGATGTTCATGCTGCTTATCTGACTTCTGATCAGGGCTACATGAAGAACATCGTTATCCAGGGTCACACCGACGAGCGCGGCACCAGAACTTACAACCTTGCTCTGGGTGAGCGTCGTGCTAAAGCAGTTAAAGACTATCTGGCTGCTAAAGGCGTAGCTGCTGGCCGTATCGAAGTGATTAGCTTCGGTTTTGAAAAGCCACTGGACCCAGCGCATAATGATACTGCTTGGTCTATGAACCGTCGTGCAGTTATCATTACTGAGTAATTGCAAAATATAGGGGATTGAATGATTACAGGTAAAAAAGATTCGGCATTGCTATCAAAGCAGACCCTGGTGTTTTCGTTACTCGCAGTGTTTTCCTGCGGTGTAATGGCAGCTCCAGCCCCAGTTGAAGATTCCGTTCCCATGGGCGCGTCATCGGTTCAAACGGGCGTCAGCCAAATATCGGATCAACCTGTTCGTTCAATTCCTTCTGATCAAGTGGGCGGTGCTGATAACAGTACAGCTCATCTGATCAATACCCTGAATCAAATGCAGCAGGAATTGATGGAAGTTCGTGGCCAGCTGGAAGAGCAGGCTTTCCTGATTGACAAACTGCAGCGTGAAAACAGGGAGCGATATGTTGATCTTGACGATCGAATCACACGTCTTTCCAATTCTGGTTCAGCCACACCAAGTACTGCATCTGCCTCCAGTGGAATAAAGTCAACCACCCCGCCGTTATTAAAGCCATTGCCAGAAGTGGTTAATGAACCTGCAGACATTGAAGAAGAAAAAGCGTATCAAGCAGCGTTCAGTTTAATCCGATCCAAAAAGTTTGATGAAGCCAAAGCCGCGCTGCAGAAGCAGCTGAAAACCTACCCAACCGGTCGTTTTGCTGCTAATTCACATTACTGGTTAGGTGAAGTGGATATGGCTCAAGGGCGATATGATGAAGCATTGGCCTCGTTTCTAGTGGTGATAAAAGATTTTTCCAAGAGTGCCAAAGTTCCGGATGCCAGCTATAAGCTTGGGCGGATTTACGACTTAAAAGGTGAGCGCGACAAATCCAAAGCATTGCTCGAAGCGGTCATCGAAAAATATCCGGGCAGCGCAGCTGCACGTTTGTCTGACACGTATCTTCGGGCTATGGGTAACTCCTGACGGCTTGTTTCAGTGCGGATTTTTCTATCTGCACTGACTGTATTCCCCTCTTTTATATGTATCTAAACATCAACACCCATAATAAGGGTGATATCGATAATTAAACCACCTACAATAGTCCGCTGAATAATCACACAATGCTAAAGCATTATTCTGGCTGTAACGTTAATGCTAAGAATTTCAGAAATTTTCTACTCCCTGCAAGGCGAAACCAGAACTTCGGGATTACCGACGGTATTTATTCGGTTGACCGGATGTCCATTACGTTGCACATGGTGCGATACCGAATACGCCTTTAAAGGCGGGAGTTTGATGAGCCTTGAGGACATCGTTGCTCAGGTGGATGAGTTTAACCCGGGTTATGTGACGGTAACGGGTGGCGAGCCCCTGGCGCAAAAGGCGTGTCAGCAGTTGATGTCAATGCTTGCGGATAAAGGCTACGAAGTCTCTCTGGAAACCAGTGGCGCATTTGCTCTTGATGATGTCGACTCTCGAGTGGTGAAGGTGATGGATCTTAAGCCCCCTGCGTCTGGTGAGTCCCATCGAAACCTGTATGAAAATATCAGCCTGCTGGATAATAAAGACCAAATCAAATTTGTGATTGCTGATCGGGGAGATTATGACTGGTCAGTATCAAAACTGATTGAATTCGGGCTGTCGGAAAGAGTTTCTGATGTCCTGTTCTCCCCAGTGAGTGGCCAGCTTTCCCCGGAACTACTGGCAGGCTGGATTCTGGAAGATCGCCTGTCAGTTCGGTTTCAAATACAGCTGCATCGAATTATCTGGGGTGATAAACCCGGTGTCTGAATTAGAGAAACAAAAAATGAAAAAAGCAGTAGTTCTATTATCCGGTGGTCTTGATTCCACAACTGTGTTGGCAATGGCGAAAGAGCAGGGGTTTGAATGTTACACCGTCAGCTTTGATTATGGTCAGCGGCATCGTTCAGAGCTGGAAGCGTCCAGGCGTGTCGCTGACGCGATGGGCGTTATCGAGCATAAGGTTCTGAAGGTTGGGCTAACGGATATCGGCGGCTCCGCGCTCACGGATCAAACAATGAATGTACCGGATTTTGACGATCCCGAAAAAGAAAAAAACAGTGTTGTCCCCTCTACTTATGTGCCGGCAAGAAATACGATTTTTCTTTCGATGGCGCTCGGTTGGGCGGAGGTTCTTGGTTCTCGAGATATCTTTATAGGTGCGAACGTTGTTGACTATTCCAACTACCCGGATTGTCGGCCTGAATACTTACAAGCCTTTGAGCAACTGGCTAACCTTGCAACCCGTGCTGGTGTTGAGGGCGATAGTTTTAAAGTCCATGCACCGCTTCTGACCATGACCAAGGGCGAAATTATCGTCGCCGGTGATCAGTTAGGCGTGGACTATGGTATTACCGTTTCCTGTTATCAGGCGGATGCTCAAGGTGCTGCCTGTGGAATTTGTGATAGTTGTACGTATCGAAAGAGAGGTTTTGCGGAAGCTGGCGTGGCTGATCCAACGCTATACCAAGGCTGAGTATGGGCTACGAGCAATGTTATCCCCGTCGCCTTTCAAGCTGCTACTTTGTTGGCTGCTATCGCTCACCCCAGTCACCTACTGTTTGTAGGCTCCTGCGGATTCGCTCATTTGCCGCCGCGTAGCAACTTGAAATGCTTTGGGTATATAAGGAAAAATCGGTACTTGTAATACAAGCTCCTCCACGTATAATTTCTGGCACGGGTCGTTAGCTCAGTTGGTAGAGCAGTTGGCTTTTAACCAATTGGTCGTAGGTTCGAATCCTACACGACCCACCATTTCTGCTTTGTATTTCTTCATATTGTCCTAATTTTTCATTCAAGCTGCTGACTTTTCTACGGTGTGTTAGACTTCGCTTTTGTTTTCAGCCAACAGGCTGTTTAAGTAAGGATTTGCAGGCATTGCCTGTGCCTCTGTATACCCATTGGATTTTAAGATGCTACTAGGCGACAAGTAAGCGAAGCCTTTAGGCCCTCGGGTCCCGTGAGCCTACAAGTAGTAGGTGATCGGGGTGAGCGAACGCTGACAACAACGTAGTATCTTGAAAGACGATGGGGATAGACAGGTTGACAGAGCACTCCAGAGCTGAGTGCTGCTATTCCGGATGCCAGCTTTATGAATGCAGTGATAGATAGAGAGCTCGTTCAGGGCCATTTAAAACAAACGGCGGTGCCGATGGATTCGGCAGTGACGGAAGTTAAAAAAGACAGAATCAAAAGCCTGCTCAAGGAAAAAGACGCAGTACTGGTTGCCCACTATTATACAGACCCTGTCGTTCAGGCGCTGGCCGATGAGACCGGTGGTTTCATTGCGGACTCTCTGGAAATGGCACGCTTCGGTGCGCGCCATGATGCCCAGACGCTTGTGGTCGCAGGTGTTCGTTTTATGGGGGAGACTTCAAAAATTCTCAGCCCGGAAAAACAGGTTCTGATGCCGACCCTGGAGGCGGAATGTTCTCTGGATTTGGGTTGTCCTGCTGATGCGTTTTCTGCGTTTTGCGACCAACATCCAGATCGTGAAGTGGTCGTCTATGCCAATACGTCCGCTGCGGTGAAAGCCCGTGCCGATTGGGTAGTGACCTCAAGTTGTGCACTGGATATTGTGGAAAATCTGGATGCTGAAGGAAAATCCATAATCTGGGGGCCAGACAAATACCTCGGTGCTTATATCCAGAAAAATACCGGCGCGGATATGATTCTCTGGGACAGTAGCTGCATTGTCCACGAGGAGTTCAAGGCCAAAGGTATTCTGGATTTAAAACAGGTCTATCCGGACGCTGCTGTTCTAGTGCACCCGGAGTCTCCGCAGTCGGTGGTTGAAGTGGCTGATGTGGTGGGTTCTACCAGCATGCTACTGAAAGCTTCTCAGGAGATGCCAAATAAAACATTTATTGTGGCCACGGATCGTGGGATTTTCTACAAAATGCAGCAGGCCTCACCGGATAAACAGTTTTTAGAAGCGCCAACTGCGGGCAGTGGTGCGACCTGCAAAAGTTGTGCACACTGCCCCTGGATGGCCATGAATACGCTGGATGCACTGTTGGAGTGTCTGGAGTCTCCAGGCGCATTGAATGTGATTGAGGTCAGTGATGAGCTGCGCACAGATGCCCTAAGGCCCCTTCAGCGAATGCTGGATTTTACGGCATCTCAGTAGCTCTTAATCTCAGTAGCTCTTAATCTCACTAGCTCAAACTCGATGTTCCACTGCAAAATACCTTCCGTGTTATTCACGGGAGGCATTTTTGTATCAATGACTTTTACCCCAGCTGATCAATCATCACTGCGTTGGAATACACTAAACTGTTATCCTCAGCGCAATGAGCTACCAGATGGAACTGCCCCCTTTGGCTTTGCTGGCTGAGATAAACTCTCAGCTGGCAATCCGCCAGTGATCCACACTCTCTGGGAAGCTGGAGCTCCATGGTCTCCATATCAATGGCGAACATGACGTCTTCCTTGTCGCTGTCCAGTAAGCTCTCTTCAGCCTGCTCCAGGAGAAGATGATAGTGGTCATTAATGCGGAAGTGCAGATTGTTGATGGGCGTTGGACTAAATGCGCCGGGTTTTTTCTTCCAACCTTCAATGGTGAACGTATTCATCCTGAGACCTCCCTCTCCAAGATTTAATTAAGTATAGGCTTGAAGGGTATTCTTTCTGGAGCGAAAGGTTATTTTTTATAACTTTAAGCGCTATAAAATTCTATGGTATTTATTATTGTGAATATAAAGGTAAGGAGCCGCAAAAATACGGCTCACCGATAGGATTAGGAGTTTTTCAGTTTTTGGCGATAATCGCGGATATTGCTGAGCTTTTGTTGTAGTTTGGATTTCAGGGCAAAGTTATCTTCTGCCATTTTCATCGCGTATTGCAGATGCTTGATAGCATCATCCATATTGCCATTCAGAAAGAAATATTCAGCTCGGGATTGATGCAGGCCAATAATGTCCTCTGCTAACCCCTGAACTTCTGCCAGCTCGAACCAGATATCCGGGTCTTCTGGCCTTGAACGGCTCAAGTTAAGCAGGATATTCCTGGCTTCTGTGTAATTTTGCTGTTTGAGAAATACTTCTGCTTTGGCAGCTTGCAAAGGGTAGCTGTCCGGGTTAATGCTCAGTAACTGATTAATACGTTCCAGAGCCTGCTTGCCTTTACCTGTTTCTGATTCCAGCTGGACTTTCAAAAGAATCATATGTGGGTTATCAGGGTAATGCTGGAGTAGCCAGTTGGTCTGTTGTTCTGCTGTATTAAAGTCCCGGGCTTTCAACGAAGCAAGGGCAAGCCCGTAGCGGCTTGCTACTGGCGCATTGTCTGCTGCAACCGTGACTTCTTTGCTGAGCTGGCGAGCCATTTCATGGATGTTATTGCTACTGATGTAAGCTGCCCGCATTCTCATCAATTGATAGTTCAGTGAGCCAGCGTTTTTTACCGTTTTCCGAGTAGACATCTGATCGGCTCTCGCCCGGGAGTCGGAAATCCGGTTTTCTGTTACCGGGTGCGTTAACAGAAATTCAGGAGGGCGGCTGCCATAGCGACTGGCTTTGTTCATCTGTTCGAAAATGGCCGGCATTGCCTGTGGATCAAACCCTGCGTTGGCCAGCGTAGAAATACCGAGATTGTCCGCTTCTCTTTCAAATTGGCGGCTGAAGCGCAATTGTGCACTTTGCATACCGGCTACTGTTGAGGTCAGCGCTGCCGCACCGGCATCACCACCTGCGGTGGCCATAATCAGAATGGAACCTAAGAGCGCCGCCGCGGTGGGAATGCTCTGATTACGAGCTTCTTCCACATTACGGGCATAATGTCTCTGGCTGAGGTGAGCTAATTCGTGAGCGAGCACCGCGGCAAATTGAGGCTCTGTTTCAGCGTGCAGAAACAAACCGGTATTCACGCCAACAATACCGCCGGGTGCGGCAAAGGCATTCAGTACCGTACTGTCAATAACCAGTGGAATCAGTCGGTGATCAGAGAGCTGGCTGGCGGCAGAAAGACGGTGGGTCAGGCTTTCCAGGTAATGCTTTAACTCCGGATCAGCGACCATGGGCGTTTGATTGCGTAATATTTTCAGCCATGAGCGTCCGAGCTCATATTCTTCCTGCTGAGAAATAACGCCGGAAGTGGTATCCCCCAGGGCAGGCAGGTTCAGTGGATTGGCGTGAGCCAGCCACGGAACCAGATTTAGCGTTGTAGTCAGCATCAGGGCTGACAGTAAGCCCGCTTGCTTCATAGAATATCCATACTCCTGTGATCTGCGGTACACTCTATCATGAACGATTATGTAATCGTCATTAAAAACCTGTAAAAGCCTATAGCCGTGTATCTTACTTTTTTGTCATTTTATCCTCTAAAGTTCTTACACACTTTTGACGCTTCTTAATAGAAAGCTGGTAAGAAGCAGGTAAATAGTTAAGAGAAAATCGCAGTATGCAAAATGTGGATCAGGAGCTCGACCTGAAAGGATTGAATTGCCCTTTGCCCTTGTTGAAAGCCAAACAGGCGTTGAACAGCATGAAACCTGGTGAAGTACTCAAGGTCTATGCAACGGACCCCGGCTCGGTTCGAGACTTTGCCAGTTTTGCCAATATCAGTGGTCATGAGTTACTGGCCAGCGAGGAGAAAGACGGTGTATTCATTCACACCGTGATGCATAAATAAAAAGGGACTCATTCATGCTGAATGTTTTGAAAGGCTGGCTGCACCGATACTTATCCGATCAGGAAGCGGTGGTTCTGCTGATTCTATTGATCATCGGGTTTACCGTTATCCTCACGATGGGAAGGATGCTGGCGCCTGCTTTGGCGGCACTGGTTCTGGCCTACCTGATGCAAGGTCTGGTCAGTTGGCTTGAGCGGCAAAAGTTATCTCATACGTTGTCGGTCAATGTCGTGTTTTCCGGTTTTTTTACCGCATTCCTTTTAGTTATTTTTGTCGTGATGCCTTTAATCTGGGAGCAGGTGACGCAACTGCTTAACGCATTGCCCAATATGGTTCGTGAAGGATTACAGTTGCTGAAAAGTTTGCCGGAAATGTACCCGGGATTTGTGTCGGAGCATCAGGTAGCTCTGGTCGTAACCACAATCAATCAGCATCTGGCCGATATTGGGCAATGGGCGTTTTCTTTTTCTATTTCAAAGCTGCCGGGCATTCTGGCACTGCTGGTGTATGTTATTCTGATCCCGATTCTTGTGTTCTTTTTTCTAAAAGATAAGGATGAGTTACTGCACTGGATGGCGGGGATTTTACCAAGACGCCGTCGTTTGATTGATCAGGTGGCGGATGAAATGAATGGGCAGATTGCTAACTATATCCGCGGAAAAGCCGTGGAGATCATGATTGTTGGTGGCGTCAGTTATGCTTTTTTTGCCATTTTGGGGCTAAGTTATTCGGCATTGCTGGCGGTTTTGGTAGGCTTCTCTGTGGTGGTTCCTTATATCGGTGCAACGGTAGTAACGTTGCCCGTTGCTGTGATCGGCTTTTTCCAGTGGGGAGCGACTGATCAGTTTGCCATTCTGATGATTGGTTATGGCATTATCCAGGCGCTGGATGGCAATGTGCTGGTGCCGCTTCTATTTTCTGAGGCAGTGAATCTGCACCCGGTGGCGATTATTGTTGCGGTATTGGTATTTGGTGGTTTTTGGGGATTCTGGGGCGTCTTTTTTGCGATACCACTGGCAACGTTACTGAAAGCCGTAATGAATGCCTGGCCGGCCGTGGAAGAGATGGATGCTGGAGCGGGATAACGATACCCCGCTCAACAGAAAGTTCAGGCGTCTTGATTACTCATCTTCATTCTTACTTTCAGAGCTGCTTTCAGCCACCTCGGCTTCTATTGCCTGGGTGTCTACCATCTGGGCGGCCTGCAACACATCTTCTACATGACCTTTGATGCGAACTTTGCGCCATTCGTGTTGCAAGGTGCCGTTGCTGTCGATCAGGAACGTACTCCGCTCGATCCCCATGTACTCTTTGCCGTACAACTTCTTGAGTTTGATCACGTCAAACAGTTTACACAGTTCTTCGTCCGGGTCGGAGATCAACTCAAAGGGGAAATCATGCTTTGCACGAAAGTTCTCATGGGCTTTCATGCCATCTTTGGATACACCAAAAATCAGGGTGTCAGAAGCCTGAAATTGCTCGTAAAGATCTCTGAATGCCTGACCTTCACTGGTGCAGCCTGGAGTGTTGTCTTTCGGATAGAAGAAAAGCACCACTTTTTGGTCTTTCAAGTCAGAGAGTTTTACCGTGGTATTACTGGTCGCCTCGGCGGTAAAGTCCGGAACAGGGTGGCCAAGGGTTACACTCATACTTTTTTATCCTTAGTCGTGTGAGGCTGTTGCGTCAGGTCAGTGCTTGCTCTGACCTTTTGTCTCAGCTGCTCTCATTATGTAATTCAGAAGAACAGTCTAAACCATCAATCAGAAAAAGGCAGGTTTGCAATAAAAATTAAGCAAACGAAAACTTTTACTACGTGAGCCTTGCGAAGTCTGGTTTTAACCTTGTGAATGCGTGAGGGCATGAGTAACATTACCGGAGATTATGCCTTTAGGAGTGAACTGATGATTACCGGGAGCCTGGTGGCGATTGTCACGCCCATGCACAGCAATGGCGAACTGGACTGGGAAAGTATGAGTGCGCTGGTTGAACATCATATCGACCAGGGAACCGATGGTATCGTGGTGGTAGGCACCACTGGTGAGTCGGCTACTTTGACAGTACAGGAACATTGTGAAGCGATCAAACGCATGGTAGCTCAGGTGAATGGACGTATTCCGGTGATTGCCGGAACCGGTGCCAATTCAACTCTTGAAGCTGTTCATTTAACCGCAGAAGCGAAGGTGCTGGGTGTAGATGCCTGCCTGCTGGTCACACCTTATTATAATAAGCCCACTCAGGAAGGCTTATACCTGCACTATAAAACCGTCGCAGAGTCCGTCGCCATCCCGCAGATTCTTTATAACGTGCCCGGTAGAACCGCTGTGGATATGCTGCCGGAAACCATTGGCAGGCTCAGCAAGCTGGACAACATTGTTGGCGTGAAAGAAGCAACAGGTATTGTTGAGCGTGGCACGCAGATTCGTGCGCTTTGCGGTGATGACTTTGCTATTTATTCCGGTGACGATGCCACAGGTATGGAGCTGATGCTTCAGGGTGCCAATGGTGTGATTTCTGTGGTAAACAATGTTGCGCCTGAAATCATGCATGATTTATGTGTTGCGGCTATTGCCGGTGACCGTAAAACGGCGGAACAGCTCAATGCAAAAATTGATGCCCTGAGCAAAAACCTATTCCTGGAGGCTAACCCGATTCCTGTGAAATGGGCGCTGCAGGAAATGGGCATGATTCAGTCTGGCATTCGCTTACCGTTAACGCCGCTTTCCGAAAGCCATCATTCGGCAGTGAAAAGTGCGCTACAACAGGCAGGTTTAATTTGATGGTTTCAGCCTTAAGGAATAGTAAATTGTTAAAGGATACTCGTTCAGGCCTGTGGCTCCTGGCGGGGGTTGTTACCCTGACAGGTTGTACCAATCCATTTGGGCAGGAAGGTTATTTGCGTGATCGCTCCGGTGATTACACAGAAGCTCGCGTGACAGAGCCGGTTAAATTGCCAGAAGGCGGCGATAGTGTGCTGCTTGGGGATATTCTGGTGATTCCTGATATCAGCCAGCCCCATGAAGATCTGGGCAAAGAATTTGACGTCCCCAGACCTTCCCAACGCCTGATGCTGAAAGAAGGCGAGAATTACAGTCTGGAGCGCAGTGGCACTCAGGAATGGCTGGCTGTGGACAAAGCACCTGCAGAAGTATGGCCTGGTGTTGTGGGTTATGTGAACAGCCTTGGAGTCAATGTTGTTATTAAGAATCCTGTGAAAGGCACCGTTGAAACCGGTTGGACGGACTTTAATAATGCCGAGAACCAAGGCGTATTGTACCGAACTCTGGGTAAGCTCTTTGGCGCTGATCACGCTGGCTCAATGGAAGACCGTTTTCGCTTTGAACTAAAGTCCGGTATTAAACCTGGCTCTTCTGAAGTGTATGTTTATCATCAGGGGCGTCCGCTGTCGGAGAAAGACAAGGAAAATGTACCATCCCAATGGGATAATCAAGACGAGCGCAGCCAAAAGCTGGATAACGAGGTGCTTGCAGAGCTCTTAATTTATCTTGCGAAAGCTGAAGTGAATTCTTCTGTGTCTCTTCAGGCGCAAAGCATTGATCTGAGCTCTCAGGCGGAAATCACTCAGGATGGCAATGGCAACCCGGTTCTGACTATTCGTGGCGTATCCTTTGCCCGGGTTTGGGACTCTGTTGGTAGCGCTCTGGATAAAGCGGGATTGAGTGTACTGGATCGTAACCGTTCGGCTGGCCTTTTTTATCTTTCTGAAGACTTGACGACTAAAAAGCAGTTGGAAGAAGAGAAAGGTTTCTGGTCTACCCTGTTCGGCAGTGATGAAGAGGAAAGCGAGAACCAGGCAGATGAGAACCGTCTAACGCTTCGGGTTAGCAATTATGCGGAAGTGGTACAACTCTCAGTCGAGAAAAATGTAAACACGTCAGCGCCAGAAGATATCACTCTGAAGTTGTTAAATTTGGTTTGGGATAATTTCTGATAAAAAGCAGGCGTCAGCCTGCTTTTGCGTTATCAGCTATTTAAAGTGTTGAGCAGCTGTTCAAGGCTTCTTATCTCATTTTTAGAAAACCGTAATCCCAACTTGCTCCGCCGCCAGAGAATGTCCTCGGCGGTTCGAGCCCACTCACTGTTAAACAGATAGCCCACTTCTTTTTCGTAAAGGTCTGAACCAATCAGTTCGCCTAAATCTTTAATAGATTCTGCGTTGCCTAAGATTTTGTAGCAAAGCGTGCCGTAATTTGCCACAAGACGCTGGTTGAGTGAATCCGGCAACCATGGATATTCAGTCGTTAGTTTCTGGCTCAGTAATTCTTTGCTGTCGAAATTCCCGCCGGGCAGAGGTGCATCTGCTGTCCAGGATTGGCTAATGGTTTTTCCTTCCTCGTTAAAGAAAGGACTGAGTTTATTGACCGCGGCTTCCGCAAGCTTTCTATAGGTGGTGATTTTACCGCCGTAGATGGATAGCAGAGGAGGTTGGTTATTTGAATGGTCGAGCTCCAGAGTGTAATCCCGGGTGATGGCCTGAGGGTTGTCCGCATCGTCATCTAATAATGGGCGAACTCCGGAATAACTGGTGATAATGTCAGCCTTATCAATCTTCTGCTTGAAGTATTTGTTGACGACAGCGATCAGGTATTGTTTTTCATCATCTGAAATCGAGATATGGTCAAGGCTGGTTTTATGTTCCACATCCGTGGTGCCGATCAATGAAAAATCTTGTTCAAAGGGGATAACAAACACGATTCGTCCATCGGTATTCTGAAGGATATAAGCCTGAGGTTGGTCGTGAATCCTGGGAACGATAATGTGGCTGCCACGAATCTGGCGGATATTATTTGGCGCGGCTTCATGGAGAGCTTTATCAAACACATGATTAACCCAGGGACCTGCCGCATTGACCAATGCCCGGCTGGATATTGTCGTGACTTCTTTGCTGGTTTGGTCCTGAAGTGTTATCTGCCATAAATCACCCTGTCGCCTGGCTTCAATACAACGAGTTCTGGGCAAAATGGTTGCACCACGGTTGCGGGCGTCCATCGCATTCAAAACCACTAACCGTGCATCTTCTACCCAGGCGTCGGAGTATTCAAAGCCCTTGGTGATGTTGTTTACCAAAGGACTATCAGTATCAGTGTTGAATGAAATACTCTTTGACGCAGGCAGCGTTACCCGTTTAGACAAGTGGTCGTATAAAAACAGGCCCATTCTCAGCATCCATGCGGGGCGGAGATGCCGTTCGTGAGGCAGGCAAAATCTCAGGGGCTTAATAATGTGGGGCGCTTTTCTAAGTAATACTTCCCGTTCCGCCAATGATTCATGCACAAGACGAAATTCATATTGTTCAAGATACCGTAACCCGCCGTGAATAAGCTTGCTGCTTGAGGAGGATGTTGCTGAAGCAAGATCACCCTGTTCACATAAGATCGTCTTCAGCCCTCTACCGGCCGCATCTGCAGCTATGCCTGCACCATTGATACCTCCACCAATAATGAGCAGATCATAGGGTTGTGAATGAGGGGTCATGAAACAGCTCCCGTGTTTTAGACGCCAGATGTTGTCTGGTTTATTTATTGTAATCGAACTTTTATACTAACATCGTTTTCGTTTGCGAACATACATATTCTTTTTCGAATAACTATATGGCATTAGATATCAATCTCGCCATAAACGGTATCGGCGAAAGTTAGGTTTTAATGGTCGGTACTTATATATTTGGGCTGTGCTGATGTGTCGGATAGCGATAAGATTCACTGAAACGCGTTAAGTCACAGCTTTGAAGCTGTTCTGTTTATTCAAGAATGGATGTTCAATGATACCCGTAGAAATTTGCGTCCACAGTCAAAGTGAATCAGCTGTTCTGGAATCTGTCTCTGCTGCATGGCAGGGCGGTGCAAGCCGTATCGAGCTGTGTTCGGATATGGCTAATGATGGTCTAACGCCACCGGTGAGTCATATTGAAGTAGCTCGCAGGACATTTGTTGATCGAGCAGGGCTGATGGTCATGATTCGTCCCACCCCGGGAGGCTTCTTTTATGATGCCGAGACCGTTCGGCTTATGGAAAAACAGATTTCAGATGCCGGTAATGCTGGGGCTGATGGTGTGGTCATCGGTGTTCTTGACCCTGATACCGGGAAAATTGATAAGGAACGTTGTCGCCGATTAGTGGGTAAAGCCAAAGACAGAGGCATGCAAGTCACATTTCACCGCGCTTTTGATGCGATTACTGATTGGCAAAACGGCCTTGATGATTTGATAGAGCTGGGCATTGATCGTGTATTAACAGCGGGCATCCCCTGGGGGAAGGCAGGGACGGCTTATGATGGCCTTAATTGCCTGGAACATATGCTTCGTCACGCCCATGGTGAAATAGAGCTGGTTGTTGGTGGTGGCGTGAATCTACAGAATTCGCTGGAGATATCCAGAGCGCTGATTAGAATCAATGCGCACTTCTCTTTGCACACTTACAGTGCCGTGCTGGAGAGCGATGTGGTCAGTCAAGACAAGGTCTCATTACTTCGTAAGACATTAACCTCGCTGGTCTGAATCAATCGAATAAAAGTACTGGTACGATTATTCTGTAACAGTACTTTTATGCCTCTTAATTGGATTTCAAGGACAGAAAGACAGTAAGTTATATAGATAAAAGGAAAAACACAGAATGCGTATTATACTGGCATTCATATTCAAGGATTAAGCTTTTGAGACTATTCAAAGCAATACATAAGGATTCGATAATACTTACTTTCAGCTTTACTGGTTACATTCAGGCAATAATCATTGTGTGCTTATTATTCGATTTAGACGAATAAAGCCTTTATTTCTATTGCCGATGTCCTACCTGATAGCTGATATCAGGAAAAAAATATGCACATTGATTTGGGTAACGGTTACTGTCTCAGAAGATTTCTTTATGGAGACGCCATTGCTCTCGCTAATCATGGTAATAACCCCAAGATTTCTCAATATTTAAGGGACACCTTTCCGAATCCCTATACCATTGAACATGCCAGAGCCTGGGTTCAGCATGTGAAAGAGCATGAAACCAAAACCCGGTTTGCCATTGATTATAATGGTGAGGCCATTGGTGAAATTGGGTTTGTGGTGCAGCTGGATGTTCATCGTTTCGGCGCGGAGATTGGTTTTTGGGTATCCGAAGATCATTGGGGAAAAGGCATAATGACCAAAGCACTTTCCTATGTTACCAATTATGCGTTTGATGAAATGGGGCTGGTGCGTATTTATGCAGACGTTCAGGCCAGAAATCCAGGTTCAAGAAAAGTATTGGAAAAGTGTGGTTTTGAACTGGAAGGTGTTATGAAAAAGCATGTTTACAAAGATGATCAGTTTATTGATCAGCTGGTGTTTGCCCTGGTTCGTTAATTCTAGTTCGTTAATTCTGGTTTCTTAATAAAAGCGAATAAATAAAGCCGCAGGGGAATATCCCGGCGGCTTTATTTTTGTGCTCAATAAATCGATTACAGTGAAATACGACCCAGGGGTTGAACCGTAATTTCTTCAGTCAATTCTTGATGGGAAAGAACCGCCAAGTCATAAATCTCAAGTTCAAGTAGCTTTCGAACATAGCGGCGAATATCCATCGATGTGATCAGCACAGGCTTGTGTTCCAAATGGCCTATTTTGCCCACGGAATTTTTCACATTCTCTACAAACTGGGCAGAGGTCGACGGGTCAAGGGCAAGATAGCTACCTGCAGAGGTCTGACGAATACCGGAGCGAATGGTGTCTTCCACATCCTGATCCAGTAGATACACTGGCAGCATGTTCTTGCCATTGGAGTATTTGTAGCTGATATAACGCTTCAGTGATGAGCGAACATATTCGGTGAGCTGCACCACTTCTTTTTCTTTATGCCCCCACACCACCAGGGACTGAAGTATAGAACGAAGATTCCGGATTGAAATATCTTCAGACACCAGTCGCTGGAAGATCTCAGTGATTTTATTAACAGGCAAGAGGCGCTGTACTTCTTTGATCAACTCGCCGAAGCTGCTTTCCATTTTCTCAAGCAGGTAGCGCGCTTCCTGAATGCCCACAAAGTCTTCCGCGTACTTCTTCAAAACATGAGCCAGGTGGTAGGTCATGATTTTTGGGGAATCCATAAAGTTCACATTGTTGCGTTCCAGCTTGTCTCGCTGGCTCTCGGCCACCCAGAGTGAATCCAGACTGGGAAGGAAGGCATCACCCACTTCATAGGGGATTTTTAACATGTCTAAATGATCATCGCTTTCGCGAATAAACAGGTATCCCGGCTTAAAGTGACCCGAGGCCACAGGGACTTCTTGTAGAAGAATGGTGTAGGTGTTTTCTTCCATCGAGTCATTAAAGCGAAGATGGATACCGGGGAAGGGCACACCAAGATCCATATAAAGGGATTTGCGCACCTTGAGCAGTTCTTCGTTTAACGATGTGGTGTTCAGGCTGTTTTGAATTGACGTGGGTACATCGATAATCAGGGGTAATGTCTGGGTAAATTCTTCTTGCTGATCCAATCTGGATTTTGCTTCTCCTGGCTTTTCTGTGGCTGCAGCCATTGCTGGTATGCCGCCATCTTCTTCAGAAGTTCTTTTCTTTTCAGCTTTCTTAAACAGATAAAAGCCACCGCCCCCGATAAGGGCTGCAAGAATTAAAAAGGTCAGTGTTGGAAAACCGGGGACAATACCGAACCCCAGTAACAGTGTTCCACCAACCATCAGTGCTTTTGGTTTATCGGTCAGTTGAGTACCGATTTCATTACCCAGATCTTTTGCTTCCTCGTTGGATACACGGGTAACGATGATGCCCGCAGTAATGGAGATCAAAAGAGCGGGGATCTGAGAAATCAGACCATCACCGATGGTGAGAATGGCGTAAAGCTGCAGTGCTTCGCCACTGGACATACCGTTACTGGTACCAATCGCAACACCAGCGGTGATGTTAACGAAGATGATGATCAAGCCGGCAATGGCATCACCTTTAACAAACTTCATGGCTCCATCCATGGAACCAAACAGCTGACTTTCTTTGGTAACAAGCTCTCTTCGTTTCTGAGCTTCCTCCATCTCGATGGCGCCGGCCCGCAGGTCAGCATCAATACTCATCTGCTTACCAGGCATGCCGTCCAGAGAGAAACGGGCACTCACTTCTGCAACCCGCTCGGAGCCTTTGGTGATAACCAAAAACTGCACAATGGTAATAATCAAAAAGAGAACCACACCAACGACCAGGTCGCCACCCGCCACAAAGCTACCAAACGTATAAACAATTTCACCAGCATCTGCTTGCAGCAGAATCAGACGTGTGGTGGTGATGGATAATGACAGTCGAAACAGTGTGGTAATAAGAAGCACGCCGGGAAATGATGAAAATTCCAGAGGTGACTTCAAATAGATAGACGTCATCAAAAGTATGGTTGCAATGCCCATGTTCAGGGCAATCAGAAAATCCACCAGTATGGTGGGCATGGGAAGGATAATGAGTGCGATAACCGATACCAGCAAGGCTGCCAGTACCAAATCGTTACGTCCCCCTAAGTTCAGCCCGGGTAACAGTTGTGCCATGTTAGGTATGCCATCACTGTGGAAGAGCTGACAAAGGTATTGAAAATCAGTTGCTTACTGCTGACTTTCGCTTCTTGAGCAGGGCTCTTCCTTTAATCCAATTGATTGCCCTTACATCACTGCCGGGCGGCGTATATCGCAGAAAATTATCGGCGGCACGAAGTGAATCTTCAGGTTGTTCTGCTTGCAAATAGGCGTAGCTGAGCATGCGGTACACATCTGGATCTTCCGGGGTCATGGACTCGAGTGCCTCTAGCAGGGCAATCGACTTTTTCGGTTGCATGTACTCGATATAATAAGATGCCTGACACAGCATCCAGGTATGCAGGGGCTTTTCCATGGTGTGGTTCCTCTAGCTGGCAATCAGGACATTGCGGCACATCATCAGGTATTCGCTGTCTTCTTTTGCTTGTTCTATGACATCAAGAGCGCCCTGAATAGCCTTGGCTTTTTTCTTATCCTGTTTTTCTTTGTTCAGATAATCAGCCAAAGATTTGATGGCCTGCCTGGTAAGCCGGTAATGTTCTTCAGGGGAGGCATGAACAATAGCTGCAGGAATATTGGTTGCAAATTTTAACTCCTGTTGGGCAAGGCTTTTGTTCATCTCCAGAGCCTTCCAAGTATGGTCGACTACTTTTTTTCCGGAAGGTTTCAGAGAAGATTTTGATTTAGGGAAGTCCGTTTCATTTTGCGAGTTCTGGACTCTTGAAATACCCGTAATACCATTACCAAACGTCACTGGAGTCATAGCTTTGCCTCATCATCTAAAAAGCATTAGTTAGCATCGGATAGATAATTGAAAGATCAAGCGGTTAGGCTAACGTTTATTACTTTTTTGACGAAATACTAGTTAATTGAGTTTATTTTCCGATAAACTGAAGTCGATCGTATATTTATTGACACATAACGGAATTTCAAAGCATCTATTCATTAAGGGCTGTTGAATAAGCTGAAACAGGCATGAGCATGGAGGCACGCGTCTGATGGGCTTTACAGGAAGGACCCTGGCACCACTTACTTTTTTGTTGGCGATAACTATCCCGACTCTGGCCAATTGGTCTTCTGAAGAACCTCAAACTCGAAAGCATGTGGTTCGAGCCAATGAAACCCTTGAGTTAATTGCGGGCAGTTACGGTTTTGAAGTGAATGAACTGGCGGACTATAACCAGCTGGATTTAACTCAGATACTAAGACCTGGACAGGTTATTTATTTTCCCTCGGAAATTGCTTTGCAGAATCCGGATCCCATTCCTTACGATCAGGTCAAACCATTAGATGCAGAAAAATACCCGAATGCTGTGGTTGAAAGTAAGCCTATCCAGGTGACAACAACGGCCAAGTTAGGCGCGTCTACACGTCTTTCAGGTAAAGAAATGGATATATCGATCTCTAATTCTGAGCCAGAAAACCCATTTCAGTCCGATTTGGATTATAACTTTACGCAGAAAACGAACAACGATAAGAAATCGAACAATGGTCATTCCAAGTACAGCTCAGGGGTGGGTTCTCAAAGTGGGTCTGTTCAGGAAAGTGGCAAAATTGGGTTCTCTGTAAAAACCACCAAAACAACAACGAAAGAACCAAAAGAAGATGAAATTGGCGATAATGAATCTCCAGCACTGTCGGCCTTCGGCCTTCGTCCATATGCTTATTTCGGCAATGGGGACAGTCTGAGGGATGTGCTCCGAAATTTCGCGGGCAGTTACTATATGCCGATTGTAATTACGGATGAGGTACAGGGGCAGGTAAACGGTAAGATTGGCCCAATGACGCCCGTGGACTTTTTGGATCATCTCTCCAATGTCTTTGGCTTTATCTGGTATTTCGATGGGCACAGTCTTTTTGTTTATGACGGTGGCGCTGCTATTCAGAAAATCATCAGTTTGAATTATATGGGTATAGATCAATTCAAACGGACGTTGAAAAAAATCGGTATTTGGGATGGTCGTTTCTTCTGGAAAGAACAACAGGGAGAAGGCTTGGTGTTTATTTCTGGCCCTCCCCGTTATATTGAACTGGTGTCTGAAACGGCGACATTGCTGGATGATAAAGAAGGTGATCGCCAGAAAAGTAAGCTGACAGTGAAAACCTTTCCCCTTAAATATGCCTGGGCCACGGATAAGTCGTTCACCTTCCGAGGTCAGGAGTTGACCGTACCTGGCGTTGCTACCCTGTTGCAAAATATTATTCACGGTGGTGGTGTAGCCCAGATTGAGAAGAAAGCCGTGGGCTCACCAACACTGCCACCGGCTGCCAGTGTCAGCAGAGCCGGAGAAGAAATGATGCCGGCAGCAGCGAAAGGCGCTGGCATGCAACTCAATGCTGGAGCAGTTGCGGAAGACATTTATATCAATGCTGACCCCAGACTGAATGCGGTGATTGTTCACGACCTTGAAGCAAAAATGCCGATGTATGAAGAACTCATCGCTTCTCTTGATAAACCGTCTTCGCAGATTGAGATCAGTGTGTCGATTATTGATATCAATACTCAGGATGTCAGAGCTCTGGGCGTTGAATGGAATAATACGGGCAGTGGCAGCGATACAAATGTTTCATTTGACGCATTTCCTGGTGATATTGAGAGCCCAAGCTATACAACGATTCTCTCCAGAGGTTTAGGGTCGTTTAATGCGACACTGAAATTGCTGGCTGACGAGGGTAAGGCCAAAGTAATCTCCAGACCTTCCATTCTAACCCTGGATAATCTGGAAGCGATTCTGGACAGCAGCAGTACCTTCTATGTGAAAGTGGAAAGTAATGAGGATTCTGAACTCTTCCCGGTTACCTCAGGGACAGTTGTTCAGGTTACCCCACGGATCGTCAAAGAAGATGAGGGGCGTCGTATTCACATGAGTGTGAATATTCAGGATGGTGCCCAGACATCACAAGAAGTGTCCAGCCTGCCAACCACAACGAATAGCTCAATCAATACTCAAGCGATCATCAGTGAACAGGAAAGTTTGCTGATCGGCGGGTTCTATAAAGAGAGTGATCAGGAACTCTCTTCAAAAGTGCCATTACTGGGTGATATTCCTATCCTTGGTCATCTGTTCCGATCCCAGAGCACAACAAAAAATAAGCAGGTTCGCTTGTTTCTTATCACCCCCAGAATCATTGGGATTACTCAGACCTGAGTTCAATCTGATATGTCAGATGATAGTTTTGCAGCACATCATCTGACTTATCATCGCTTTTCCTCATCTTTCCGGAATCCAGCATGCAATCAATCAGCGCCCTCTATCAATTGCAACGGGTGGCGGCCATGGTCTTGGAGGAGTTATGGTCTCTCTCGGTTTTCATGAAGAGCGCTTAACAGGCATTGTGGCAACAACGGATGATGGTGGTTCGACCGGTCGACTCAGGGATGCCAGCGGATGTATTGCCTGGGGGGATTTAAGAAACTGCCTGAACCAGATGTGCGCAGAAGGCCCTGCTTTATCCCGTATTCTTTTTGAGTATCGATTTAAACGTTGCGGTGAGCTGGATGGTCATGTGCTGGGTAACCTGATTCTTCTGGCTATGGATCAGATGTGTGTCCGCCCAATGGACGCAGTCAATTTAATTCGGCAAATGCTGGATGTGTCTGCAGAACTGATTCCAATGTCAGAAGAGCCGGCAAGACTGGGTGCGGTTTCAAACGAAAAGGAGATAGTGGGAGAATGCACGATCGATGGATTAAGTGATACTCCTCAGAAATTATTGTTATTACCAGAGATCAAGGCAACTTCGGAAGCGATAGAGAGTGCGTGATGCCGAGATGATTATTCTGGGGCCTGGTAGTTTTATGACTAGCGTTTTACCTGCCCTGCTTATTCCGGAATTTGCTCAGGCGGTCAACCAGAGTAAAGCGCTGAAAGTGTTTGTGGCAAATATCAATCAGGAGGCATCTTCAGTGGGTAGAATGTCAGTTAGCGAAACGCTGGACTGGATGTTTCAAATGACGGCGGTGTATCCAGATGTTGTTCTATGGCCTCAGGAACATCAAGCACCCGAAGGTTTACGCTGTGATACCTTGGTGGCACCGCTATCGGATGGTAGCAAGGGGTTCATAACATCGAAGCCCTCAGGTTAAGCCTTGATCAACTGGCGATGTCCATTGTCAGGTGATCAATTGTCAGGTGATCAGGTTATTGCCCTTTACCGGTAATCATCACCAGCATGGTTTTGAACATTACGTAAAAGTCCATCTTCAGCCACAGCCATGGATTACTGAGTGCAAGCGCGTAGGCATGATCGTAGGCAACTTTGGCTTTGACATCATCCAGAGTTTCGTCATAACCGGTATTAATTTGCGCAAGTCCTGTGATGCCTGGCAGCACATCAAATGTGCGCTCGGAATAGAACGGAATTTCATGGTCAAGATTATTGCATATGCCGGGGCGCTCAGGACGCGGCCCGACGATCGACATATCACCCGCTAGTACATTCCATAATTGTGGCAGTTCATCCAGCCGTGTTTTTCTTAAAAACTGGCCGACCCGGGTAATCCTTGGGTCATCTCTGGGCGACCATACCGGGCCCGTTTCGAATTCCGCATTGTTTCTCATGGTTCTGAATTTGTGCATCATGAAAAGACATACACAGTCGTCTTGTTGGTAGCCAATTCGGATCTGGTGATATAAAACAGGCCCGCGGCTATCGAGACGAATCGCGACAGCAATCAATGGATAGAGTGGAAGTGCAAAGATTAACCCAAGCACTGCGATGGTAATATCGGAGAATCTTTTTCCCACAGCTGACATGGGGTGAACGTAGCGCTTTTGATGCATAAGTACACTCCTTAATTACGAGGTTCTTCAAGACGGGGTGAACTTTTTATTTTTCGCCATCGTTTATGGGGCGAATGAAATACGTAACTGAAAACCCCGAGAGTCATGGCAATATGACCGGCCGCAATGTAAAACAGCGTTTTCGCAATTTTGCTATCCGGTTGAGAGCCTGTCAGTAAGTAATATAAAGTGCTTGTGGTCAGGGCTAGCAGGATAAAAATAACTGACAAGAAAAACAGGTATTCTGTCGCTAATAGAATTGAGGATATAAAACTACAAATTAGTAACAGTGGGATGAAGGGTCTGAGGAATTTTCCAGAGAAAAAACTGAAGGCGAATCGTCTATGTCTGGGCAATAAAAGATCCATATTCCGAATGGACTGCTGTAAATTTCCCGCCGCAATTCGAACGCGACGTTGAAAGTTCATCTGATCTGAGGAAGGTTCCAGTTCAATGGTAATCAGTCTTGGGTCGTAAAGGCACTTGAATCCTTGACGAATAATGCTGAGCGGTAAAATAACATCGTCGTTGATGGTGTCATGGGGAATAGTCTGAAAAAGTTCGCTCTTAAAGGCATAAAATGCACCGTGCAGGCCAATGGTTGAACCCAGCATACTCTCTTGTATTTTAATTCTACGTTGATAGTTCCAGTAGGCCTGCTCACCTGAAGACTGTGCTGGTACAAACTGGTAGTTACCGCAGACAGCACCAATACGTTTATCTTGTTGGAAGTACGCAGCAATAATCAGAAGACAGTTAATAGAGGTGATTGCGGAGGCATCTGATAAAACGACAATGTCTGAATTCTGGGCGGGTACAAACTGATTGATGATAGCGATTTTGCCAATATTTTCTTCCAGAGCGTGAATGTCAATATTCAGATGTTTGCACTCAGGAAGTGATACTGCATTAAGTGCAGCCCTGTAGGTATCGTCCTCTAAGCCATCGGATATTACAGTTATTTTAAATCGATCTTCTGGATAATCGATAATGGCCAGGTTGAGAATTCTATCCTTGATATAACGCTCTTCATTATAGGCGGGGATAATGATGTGTATGGAAGGTAAGGCTTCATCTTTGTGCGAAGGTATGTAATTACGATGGAAGTATTTTGGCAATGAATAGCGGGTGATATTAATAAAAGACAGTAATACCGGGTAAATAATATAGTGGTAACCAATAATGGCGACGGACAGCACGAAAATAGAAATCAGTATCTGATCTGTCATGCTGCCTCCAGATAAAGACGGCGATATTCATTGATCATTCTGGTCAGACCAAAGGTGCTTTCAATAAAGGCTCTTGCTGATGCTGCTGTACCGGCAGGGGTGGAAAGCGGTATATGTTTTCTGAGCACCTTAACTAAGCCTTCATAATGATCAATAGCGATAATGGAACCACTCTCTGTATTGACGCCTTCTCGACAGGCGCCAGCATCTGTGACGACTACAGCTTTTTGGCAGGCTTGAGCTTCCAGCAGAGAAAAGGGAAGCCCTTCATTTCGTGAAGTCAGGCAAAAAACATCAATGGCATTATAAAATGCGGGCATGTTGTCGAGGTTGCCTAAAAAGTGAACTCTCTTTTCAAGGCCTAAGAGGTTGGTGAGATTATGCAGCGCTTCTTTTTGTTCGCCGTCTCCAGCCAGTGCTGCGTGTACTGAGTCAGGGAGTTCTGTTAACGCGTTGAGTAATAGATCATGAGATTTCACGGCCGTTAGGCGTGCAGCGCAGCCAATGATCATGGCTTCTTTTGGCAGACTTAGTTGTTCTCTGGCTGTGGTTTGGCTACCTGGAGAAAACAGCTTGGTATCAACCCCATTAAAAATCACAGCAGGTTTTCTGTAACCAGTGAGCTTCTCTACTTTAGAAGCGATTAGCTTTGAAACAGCGACGACGTTTGGCTGCAGAAGATGATAACAACCGCTTACCAATAGCCTGTTTATTTTATGGTTCAAGTGCCATGCATCATGTTCTGTATGGATATGTCGGCACTGGCTCAGCTTTGCTGCGATACCACCATAAATCAGAGGCCCCGTGTGGTGTGTGTGCACAATATCCACCTGCAATTGTTTCAAGAGCGTTTTCAATTGCACAATGGTTTTCAGGCTAAGGCCTCTGGATTTATCCAAAAAGTGAATATTCTGAAGAGTGGCTAATTTATTCCAGGCGTTTATGGATGCTGATTGGCTACCCTGCAAACTGATGATGTGGACAGTGTCGTCATCTTGAGCATGGTGTTGAAGCTGAATCGCCATGGTTTCAATGCCGCCGGGAGCAAGGTGCTGAACGATCTGTGCAATGACTAAAGGTTTGCTCATGAAGCTGCCTCTCCATCATTGAATCCATCTTTTCCAGCATCGTAGATCAGGGCGGGGGCTTCTGGCACAGCTGGAATTCTGGCAAGTACCGGAATGCCGGATATGCGCTCAACGGTATCCTGCAAACGTAACGTGGTATCAGAAATTTCTGCAATAGCCGCTAAGCCGGTGCCAATGCCAAGCCCGGCAAATAAGCCAGCAACAACAAACAGCGCGGTGGGCAGTTGGTTCGGGCTGCTTGGGTTGAACGGCTCATCAATAATTTTAACTCTTTCTGTTTCTTCATAGACGCTAAGGTCTGCTGTAACTTGTGCCATCACATAGCGATTGAGAAAATCATCGTACAGTTTTTGCTTGATAGTGAAATCTCGCTCGAGTTCGATCAGCGACCGTTCGATAGTGGCAAATTCCTGTACTTTTTCCTGAAGGTGAGTGGCTTGGTCTTTGATATTTTTGACCTCGTTTTTCAGACTCGTCACCTTTGCCTTGGCTTCCTGAACGGCTTGTAACTGTGATGCAAGAATAGTGGTCTGCCCTTGCTGATTTTCTCCAGCGACGGTGGGCGTGGACGCTGCAAGATTCCAGAGTCGCTGGATATCTTCTGTTTTCAGTTTACTGCTTTCGGAAATCATTCTTTGGCGCTCTGATTTCAAGCGATCCAGCTCCCGAACGGTTGCCTGAACTTTACTGTGCTTCTCAGTGTACCGGGAACGCAGCATGCTCAGCTGGGTTCGGATATTGATAATCCGTTCTTCCAGTTTGCCGATGACCGGGTTGGTTTGTGCGAGGTTGCCATTAAACTCCGTCATAGCGGCCTGTGCCCCGGCCAGTTCGGTTTCTTTTTCCATCAATAACTGACGTAACTCGGCAAGACGGGTGACGTTTGCTTTGTGCAGTTCCGGAAGCTCCAGAGCGTATTCCGCTTTGTAGGAAGACAGCTTCAACTCTGATTTGGAGAGTTCCTGATGGCGCAGTTCCACCTGCTCCTTCAAAAACTCAGTGGAAGCTGATTGCCAAGATTTTTGCGGTGCCTGAACCAGATGCAGAAAGTGGTTTGTCACTTTGGTGAGCAGTTCTTTAATGTCAGTTTTGCGTTTGCTTCGGTAGTAGATTTTTATCAGTTCGCCACCAAATACCACAGAGAGAGAACGGGAAAGTTCGTCGATGGCTTCATCAACGTCTTCACGGGAAGACGTTTCATCAATAAAGCCGGCCGCATTAGCAACGCCTTTCAATACTTTGCGGCTTTTTAACAGTAATTTCAGGGCTAACTGTCGCTCTTCCAGATTGGTTGAAACGGAAAAGTCTTCCAGAATCGGGTTCAGTGCTGTGGTGTCCTGAAGCAGAATCGTGGTATGGGCTTCGTAGTATTTTGGCGCAATGAAACTGACGAAAACGCCAATCATCGGCATGATCAGTACCGGAATGAAAATAGTGTATCGCCGACGCCAGCCAGCATTGAGCAGTCTAAACAGGTTTTTCAGGATTTCATTGGACATGGGATGCTCCTGAAACAGGGATGCCCGTCACGTGAATGCCGGCAGTATCAATGGTCATGCTTGGCTGATAGATCAACTCAATATGAGGCGTATAACTGTGTAAGATCGTTTTAAGGCTTTGCAATCGGGTGGATGAATCTTTCAATGTTTTAAACGGTTCTTTTGCCGAAGAGGGGGCAACGGAAATAACAACACTTAATCTCATGCTGGTTGGTAACGAGCTGAAGAAAAAATGGATCAGCTGAGCATTTTGCTGGCTGGCTGTTAATTCATCAGGTTGGAACGTTAGGGATAAACGACGCTTATAGACATTTTCCGCAGCGGGTAATCCTGCAGCAGCCTGCATTTGATGGATAACACCGTTGGGCTTTTTCAGCGTTGCTTTTGCTTGCTCTCTTCTCATCAATTCCTGGAAATCAGGCGACGTCTGGCAACCGGTTACCATTAAGGTGCACACCAAGGTGAGTTGTCTGAATCCATTCATTCTGGCCACTTGATTTCCTGAATGATTAATCACTTGAAAACAGTGAAGTCTGTTTAAACATCCAGAACAGACGATTTTCTGTCTATGACGACAGAGAACCTGCTGAGATAAATAAAGATGACTGTTTTAATGGCACTCTTTTTTTAATGCCATCCTTTATTGATACATTCTTGATAAAGCGCTTAATGAAACTCTCAAAAAAACAGTTATTTATTGCGCATTATTTTAAGTGTAGTCACTGTTTTTCTATTAGGTCTTCCAGCTGGTCAGCTCTGGTTTGCCAGGTTTTGTCTGCAACTAGTTGGCGTCGGAATGCCGCTTTGTCCTGTTGTAAGTAGGCTCGGGTAATGACGTTGGCAAAATCTTCTCCCGGCGATTGGATCGCAATGGCATGTTGGTATTCTTCAGCAGCGGGAAATTGGGTGGCAGCCACCGGTGTTCCAGAAGCCAGATATTCTTTCAGCTTTAGCGGGTTACAAGCTTCAATTTGCGGATTCCTTTGAAAGGGCAGAAGTGCGACATCCCAATGTTGGACATACGCAGGAAGTTCGTGGTGAGGCTTAAAACCCAGAAAGTGCACGTTCGGGAGGTCTTTCAGCAGTGTAATATCCACTTTGGCATAACCAATCAGAATGAATTGCCACTGAGGCATGTTTTTAGCAGTAGCTGATAATAATTCGGTATCAATCCAGGAGGAGATGGTTCCATAAAAACCAGCTACACACCCCGAGCTTGGCGTATCTTTGGGTGCATCAGTGGGTGTGGAAAATAATTGATAGTCGACGCCATGAGGTAGGGCTACGGTTTTATGGGCAGGGAATTTTTTTGCAATATTCTGACTGGCGGTCACAATTAGGTCGGCTTTGTGCACCAGTTCTTGCTCCAATAGAGACACCGGTTGGTGATCCACGTGCTCCAAGGCTTCAAAATCATCGCAGCAGTAATAAATGATTTTTTTTTCCCCAAAGCAGTTAACTAAATCAGCAGCGGTGGGCAGTGATATCCAAAGGGTGATCTGGCTAAAGCTCTGTTGTTTAATCGCTTTGTTAATCTGTTGTGATAACAAGTATTGATTCAGTTTTCGTACGATTTTGAATTGGTGAAATGGCAGGGCAAGCGGTTCAATGATGTAAGGGTTCTTTGTGTCATTGTGACATTTAGGTCTTTGACGGTTATGGCGGAACATTGACCAGGCTTTAAGGAATAATCGTTTAGTATCCCTGAAGGTAAGTTTTGGTGCTCGAAGGCCAATGGAGTTAACCCAGATAACTCGATGCTTTGGCATTAAATGTCGAATAAGATGCTGCGTGCTGGAAGGAAAGGCGCCCCAGTCTTCCGCAAAAACAACAAAGTCAGTCATGGGAAGCCTCTGATCCTGTCGGTAGTTTTTTAATGATTTTGGCCGGTATGCCACCAGCCAGAACACCCGGAGGAAGGTCTTTAGTGACTACGCTGCCGGTGGCGACAATGGTTCCCGCACCAATGGTGACACCACCCATGACCGAGACCCCGGCACCCAGCCAGACATTATCTTCTAGAATAATATCGCCTACTTGGTCAGGTGTGTCCTGCAGGCCGTTTGCTCTATCTACCGGATCAACCGGGTGACCGGGGTAACCAACAAGGCGGACTTTCACAGCCAGACGGACATTGTTGCCAATGATAATACGATTGCCGACGAGAATTTCATTTTGCCAATTGATGCTTACATTATTTCCAATGACCAGTGTTGCAGGGGATGGAGAGCTTCTGCCACAGAAGGTTGTATGACCGGAAACTCGACAATGATCGCCCATGGATATTTGAAAGTTACCTAGCAATAGAGGCATTCCTGAAAAAAGGTAAAGGTATTTTGGGTCATTGATGAGTTGAGATTTGAACAGAGGTGTCCAGTAAAAAGTGCGCAGCAGATAACCTGTCAGCCCGGTGACTGATTTGTGCAGCCAATAGAGCCCCCCGTGGAATGGTTTGATGGTTGGAAAGGTGAAATATCGAATGAACAAACCGCTGGAAGTGATTAACTTTGCTAAAGGCGAGTTGCTATTTTTTATTCGTACTTTAAGGCTGCTAATCATAGGGTTGCTTCCTTTATAACCCGGTTTTAATTCCATCAATAAGTACCCAACCATATGAAATCATATTTTCTGACTCATTGATCAGACCCTCTGACTGCGTTGCAACTCTGGTCACATAGCTCGCTATGCTCCCGCTGTTGCGCCTTGCAGAGAGCCTGATCAACAAGCCAGAAATATTCGATTCCATATGGCCGGGTACTTAGTAAATATAGTTTTTAACTTATTGTGTTTTTAGAAGTGTGGTGAGTATCCATATATTGGGCGATGGCAATACTGATGGCTGTCATAATATAAACGGGCCATAGAAACCCCATACTCAAAAATGAACCAGAAGCACAAAATCCCGCCAGTCCGGCATACGTGCCAACGGCAATGGCCGACATATGGGGATCGTAATCCGGCGATTCCTGTTGCTCATCCAGTTTGGCTATTGACCTCCGTATGGATAAGAAGATGGCAACCAGCATCCCGGTGAATAAAATAAATCCAACAAAGCCGGATTCGGACATCACCTGAAACCATGTACTGTGGGTAACGTGAGCCTTGCCCTCTGCACGGCTGTGTGTGGCATAGTCCCAGTAATTATCCAGATACATCGATAACCCAACACCGGTCATCGGATTGCGCAGCCCCATATTGAATGCCGCTTCCCAGGCATGGATACGAGCCATGGACGATTCATCCAGGCCTTCTTCCTGGGCTCCGCCGGATTTACGATCACTAATGCCCGCCGCAGCCATCAAGACAACGATAGCGAAGCAGCCAATGCTGACCAGCAGCAGCTTTGATTTGATGATGCGCAGACCAAAAATGCCGAACACTGCCAGAACTGCCAGCAAACCACCCCGGCTCTGGGTAGCAAGAATGGATGCGACGAAAACCACAATACCGATGAGACCAAGCAGTGTCAGAAATCGTCCGGTACCTTTTGTGGTAACGACCGCCACGGCATAACTCATAGGAAAACTCAGTACCAGAGAAAGGTCGTTTGGGTCACCGAGGCTGGTACCGGGGATGGTGACACGGGTTTCCTCCACCATCCCGATACCATTGGCATTGTTATAAAGTGTGACGCCACCGACAATTAATCCAGAGCAGATGATTAGCAAATGAGTCAATTTGAAGTGCCAGTACTCCGTCATCAACCATGATATGGCCAGAACCATGATTCCGATTTTCATATAGACGCTGGTAAAGCTTTCAAAGGATGAGGGGGGAAAGCTGGAAAATGCGATACCAATCACCACCCAGCAAAAGAAACGGGCAAACTTTGAGTGTTCTTGCCGCCAGTAGACTTTTACTTTCTGGGTCAGGATGATGTGCCATGCCAATACAAAGTAAGAACTCAGGGCGGTTAATAAAGGGATTTTAAGAGGCGTTAATTGGGGGATCACTTCATGCAATCGGAAAAATGAAAACAGTATAAATATCAGACAGACTACAAACGGTTTTTTCAGTAAAAAAATCATTCCCAGAGGAATCACGGCCAGAGGCATTAATGCCAGAGGGTGAGGCATGATCACGGCAGGCAGTGCAGCCAGTAGACAATAGGCGGCAACGGTGATGGTTTGGTAACGGTTGAGAAAGAGTCGCTCGATACCGGGTAGCTGCATATTAAGTAGCTGCATATTAACCACCTAGTGCCTTAACCACAGGAGGGTTTTGAAAAAAAATGGGCGGAACAAAACAACCTGCATCGATATGAAAATTAAAAGACCAGCGCTGCCAATCGTGAACATTGAAACCAGAGCAGACCATGACTGAGTAATTTCACTCCTTCCCCATAACAGGCCTGCGAGCATAACGGTTGAACATAAAAATCCCGGAAACAGGCAAGCGAGTATGGTAAGAGTACGAACCTTGAACTCCGGGAGAATGAGTCGCAAATGGCAGGCAAAACTGAAGAGAGTGATACCGAGCCATGCCCAGCATGCACCTTCAACACCAAACTGAATACCACCAATAAATACGGGTAAAGTCATCAGTGTGTAGAACAGAGCTCGGCTGTTTAAGCCAGGCTTGCCAATAGCCGTCACGCCGGTAGAGAGCAGCTCGGTGAGCAAGCGAAATGGGCTGGAGAGACAGAGGATCTGAAAAGGAACGACGACTGAAGTCCATTTGTCCGTCAGCACCAGCGGAATAAAGTCCGGTGCTATTGCACACAAGCCAAAGTAGACCGGAAATAAAATCAGACCTGCCAGCTGGATGGATTTCTGCAAATACAGCCCCGCGAATCCTCGATCATTTTGCAGCTTGGCAAGGGAGGACAGACCAATGTGATTCACTAATTCACCGATCTTATCACTGGGCAAGTTGGCCAGATTTCGGGCGACGGAGAAAATACCTAACTCTGTTTTAGACAGCAGTCGTCCGATACTCAGGTTGCCAAAGATATGAAAAAAATACCGCAGCAGATCATTGGTGGTGGTGATGCCTCCGAACGTGCTCAAAGACGACAGTTGATGAAAGTTAAGTGTCGGCCAGGCCCAGCAGGGTGAAATTTTGTTAAAGCCAATGGTTAATGCCAATCGCATAAATAAGTGGCCACAAATTAACGACCAGACACCCAAGCCGGCAGCTGCCATTGCCAGAGTCAAAACACTGGTCATCAGTGTTGCCCAAAACTGAACTTTTTCCCGCTCTTTAAACAGCATTTCGCGACTGGCTGAAGCGCTGGGCAGGGTATGAAAAATCAGGATCAAAAACTGTAAGGCGGCCACTTGAATAAGGAATGTTACTTGTGGTTCATTGAAAAAAGTGGCAATGACCGGAGCCGAAAAATAAAAAAGGCAGAAGAAGGTCAAGCCAGATATCAGGTTCAGGGTGAACGCCTGGCGAAGTTTCAGAGGACTCAGGCTTTCAGCCTGAATCAGCGTTTTCCCCATGCCCAGATCGCCCATCAGGGCGAATATGCCGATAAACGCCATGGTCATGGCCATTAGGCCATAATCATCTTCCGTGAGCAGTCGTATCAGAATCAGGGTATTGATCCAGGTGAATGCCTGAGCCAAAAGCCTGAGCACGGCACCTGCTTTTAACCCTTTGATAACGTGGCGACCAGTATCCATAAAACCTAACCGTGGGTGGATGACGTGGGAGGAAGCGTGTTGTCCTGTTGGTGATTGACCGAATTTTTGAGTGTTTGCTTAGAAAAAAGTTCCGGTACCGGCTGTCCCTTTATGTCGATGGCCTGCCGGTAGACCGACAGAATACCCGGTACAATGGTGCGTGAAGAATACTCTCGGGAAATCGTATCTCTGCACGATTGACCCAGTTGCAGTTTCACCACCTCAGGCAGCGACATCCAGAACTGCACAAGACTGCTCATGGCCATTAAATCGCCAGGTGGTGTTGTCCAACCGTTGTAACCTTGAGTAATCAGCTCTGGCAGCCCACCCAATGGAAAACTGATGACTGGAATGCCGTTGGCCATGGCTTCCAGTGCCACCATGGGTAGCCCTTCTTCCCGGGAGGTGATGCAAAGCAAACCGATATCCCGCCAATGGGTATTCATGGAAGTCACCTGTCCCATAAACGCAACATTGCTGACTTCCTGCTCTTTCAGCTTGGAGGCCATAGGGCCGGAACCATACATATGAAAGGAGAGCATTGGTTGATGCTTGGCCAGTTGCAGAAAAAGATCCGGTCCTTTTTCGTGACTCAGTCGACCCACAAAGGCAACAGCCTGTCCCGAGTGGAGCTGTTTTTCCGGAATTTGAATAAAGTTACTGAGCTTAATCGGACGATGAATCCACCGGCGAGCCATTTCTTTATTCACAATAATATTTTGAGAAAGCACTGAAGACAGTTCATCCAGCAGGGTATAAAGCCGAACTCTTCCGGTGCCCCGGTCACCATTATGAAACGTTGAGACAACGGGGATTCTATTGATTAGACCTACTACCCTGCCAAGGGTGTTTGCTTTGTAGCCGTGGGTATGGAGAACCAGAGGGCGGGTGTCTTTTATGGCCTTGTTCAGTTCGCGGAGTGTGCCATTGAGATATCTAACCTTCACGCCGGCGTCATTGAGTTCTACTTCAAGGGGGTGGAGTACTGAATATCGCCGGTAAAACCAGGCTTCTATGAGCCAGCGATTGCGTTTAAGTGCGCTGGCCAGCTGAAAAACATGACTCTCAATCCCACCGGGTTGCCGTGAGTCCAGAAGCAGAACGATTGGCTGATCAACCATTGGCTCTCCCGGGTATCCTTGGCAATACGTCGAGGTTAGTTAAGTGCTCGATGAAAGCGTCTGCAGGCAGTGGTTTGCCGTAGTAATAACCCTGTCCTTCCTGACAGCCTTTTTCTTTCAGGCACAGTTCCTGTTCCAGAGTCTCAACACCCTCCGCCAGTACGACCATGCCAAAGCTTTTGCCTATCTGGATAATGGCATCAACAATGGCGTCGTTTTCTTTATGTTCTGGCAACCCCTCAATAAAGGACTTATCAATTTTCACTTTATCGAAGGGGAATTGTTTCAAATACCCCAGAGAAGAATAACCAGTGCCGAAGTCATCCAGTGTCAGGGTGATACCTAAACTCTTTAACTGGTTCAATTGCAGTTTGGCGATCTCAACATCTTCCATGATGAAGGTTTCGGTGACTTCCAGCTCCAGGGCATCCGGGGAAAACTGGTACTTGTTCAGAAGATAAATCACCCGGTCAACGATATCGGGATCTTGAAGCTGGACGGCGGAAAGGTTGATGGCCATTCGCAACCCATGGTAGCCACTGTTTTGCCATTGCTTTAATTGCTGGCAGGCCGTTTCCAGTACCCAGTTGCCAATGGGAATGATATCCATGCTTTGCTCGGCCATGGGGATAAAAAGGTCAGGCGAGATTAAACCTCTGTCAGGATGATGCCAGCGAATCAATGTTTCGACACCGACCAACTCACCATTCTCACAGCTGAACTGTGGTTGATACACCAGACTGAGTTCCTGCTTCTCAAGTGCCTGATGCAGATCCATTTCCAGCCGTTTGCGTTGGCGGATGTCACTGTCGATGGTGGCTATATAAAATTGGTAACGGTTGCGGTTACGGGACTTCGCCATGATCATGGCAAACTCGGCCTGCTGCAGCAGTTTATCCACATTATCCCCATCATTAGGAAACAGAGTGATACCTGCTGTGGCAGTGACGGTGAGAAATTCGTCATTAATTACAAACGGTTTTTCAAATTCCTGCAGCAGGGACTGAGTCAGTTCGGCCGCTTCATAGGGCTGGCCCACATTTGTCAGGATAATGGCAAACTGATCTTCTCCCAGCCGACCCAGATAGGTTGAGTTATTGACATGGTTTCTTAAGCGATCGGAAAGTTTTACCAGTACATGTTCTGCCGCATTAAAGTTCAACTGAATATTCAGGGATTTGAAATCGTCCAGACCCAGGCAGATCACCGCCATGCTATCGTTGCTATTCGCTTTTTTAATGAGCCGGTTCAGATGCTTTTGCAAAGAACGTCGATTGGGCAGTCGGGTCAGGTAATCGTATTGGGAAAGGCGCATAATGCGCTCTTCTGCTTTCTGTCGCAGGCTGTAATGTTTATCGATGGAATGTAATAACTTATTGGCGGTGGCCACCCAGAGGCCGAGTTCATTTTTTTCATGTCCTTTCGGGATGGGTAATTGTGCCTTACCGGGGTGTTCAGGGTTGATGCCTGTGAGGTGAAAAATAAGCCGGTTCAATGGCTTGGTCAGTAAGGTGGAATAAATGAAAAATAATACCAGCGCCATGGTAATCGCGCGGACCAAACCCACCAGAACGATAGTGACCGAGCGTTGAACAAACGACTTTCCTTCATAAGCCGTATCAAAATGAAGTATCACTTCACCTGAGGCGGACGGGGCATGTGAGTCCGCACTCATTGAGTGTCGAAACGTTCTTATAGGGGTGAAAATAGCATCGGTCAGCAGGCGATAGCGGGAATGGGATAACGGTCTTTCCGTTCTGGCCAGCAGTGATTGATCTTCAAGCCTTATGGCGGCAGCCCGAACGGATGATACTTCCATCACGCCGTTCAAGATTTCCTGAGCCATCTTATTATCAAAGCGCGACAACGCCTTATGAGCAGGCTCATGGATCATGGCCAGAATTTCCTGACCTCTTTTATCAATGGCGATACTGGTCTGGCGGGCTTCAATAAATACTTGAACAAGGCTGAGGAGCACGCCAAGAAGACAGGCACAAAGCAAAACCACTTTCAGCAGTTGGTGGGAAAGCTGCGATTGACCGGGAGTGCCTTCTTTCGTATCCATAAGGTGAAATGATCTTTCCGCCATTTATTCAGAAATACTTGGGCACGTCATGAGGTCTGAATAAGTTTTATCTTAACTTCTTAAATGTCTTGTTAATTAACTATAGGTTTTGTTTTTAATAAATTGTTGATTGTTTTATTGGTTGGATAAATATAATTCTTTCCGTCATTTTTTTTTTGATTACCATTTTTTGAATTTTGATTGGCTAGTCTGATTTTATGTGGAGATTGTTTTAATTGGATGTTTATGGATATTGAGGTAATGATTGATGGATTACTCGACTTATCAATCGAATGATTGTCATGTGGTTGAATTACATGATGATTTTGATTCAGGAACGGTGAATGATATTAAAGGGTATTTTGAAGGTTTGATTGAGGATGGCGCCGGTGATGTGCTTATTGATATGAGTGAAATGGGTGAGATTGATTCCTCTGGAGTGGGTGCGTTAGTTTTTCTTTATAAGCGACTGAGAATGAATAGTCGGAATCTTGGTTTGCTTGGCGTTAATGGTCAGGCTGACGAATTATTGACAATGCTCAGGATCAGTCAAGCGATCAAGCAATATGAAAGTATTGAAGAATATCTTGGGAAGCATTAATTGGGAAGGATTAATTGGGAAAGATTAATTGGGAAAGATTAATAAAGTTGATGATTTTTACACTTTCTTTAAAAGAAGTATAAAAATACTTTTTTTCTTAAGTGTGCCTATGTTCTCTGCGTGCACGATGTTGTGGCCGTCAGTTTCTGAAAGAGAGTACAGCTTGTCAGTCAAGCCAGAAATGGTTGGAGAGCGTCTCCACCAGAATGAGTTGTTGACGTTATTGGCTCTTAGTAAAGATCGGTATCAGGAGTTAGTCAGAGTGGGAGGGCAATATTGCCTTCCAGCCCGGATGAACCACATTCAGGAGGAGTACCAGCAAATAAACCTGACGATGGATACACGTTTGTTAAAGGAAGCTGAAAAGAGACTTGAGCAGACATTTATATTGTTGAATGACATTCGGCAACGACTTGAAAGACAGGCTGAAACTACGGGCTGTCCTCTTCAATACCTGATTTTGGAAAACACCAGACAGAATACGAAAGGTAAGGAAGATTCTGTTCTGGGACTAGGCGGTTGGGCGCAACCGAAGAGTTTACCGTTATTACTTCGGAGTCGGTAATGAAAATGCTTTGCGAAAATAAAGGGAGCTTTAAGGCCTTAGAGTATGGCTTAAGGGTTCTTTTGCTGTGTGTTTTCTTTTCTCCACCGATGTTGGCCAGTGAAGTGATAAAGGTTGTGAAGATTGTAGTGATGGGGGATATTGACTCCCCTGGAGAATACAGCATTTCATTAGGCGATACAGTTGACCTGCTTGGTAGTGAGTACGGACTGTTTAATGACAGCGTCTTTGATGCGCATTACGAGGTCATTCGTAACGGTGTCAATATAGGTTATCAGGAGGCTCCACAAAGAAGTCTTGTTCTGCAGGACAATGACGTTGTGATTATCTCTTTGAAAAAGGCGGCCGTGATTGTTGAATCCACAGAGAAAGAAAGCCTTACTATACCTGAGCCTGACTCTGAACAGGCTGATCTTTCAGAAGCCGCAATTACTCCCATTAATAAACTGAACCTTCCCAATGATACTCTGGAAACGAACAACAAGCTCAACACCTATCTATTGCAGGCTGGTGACATCCTATTTATTGAACTGCCAGGAGAAGAAGGGTTTAACAAGGATTTTCTTATTGATCGTGACGGCACTGTGCAATTGCCGGAAATCGGTCAGTTGAAAGTCGCAGGCATGAAACTCCATCAGGCAGAGATATTGATTGCTCAGCAGATGTCCGAAATGTTTTTGGGGCTCGACAAACTCTCCATTATGTTAAGAGAAAAGCGGTTGCTAATTACCGTGTTAGGCTTTGTCGATAACCCCGGAGAGGTTGAGTTGTCCAGTAATGACAATATTCAAACAGCAATTAATAAAGCCGGAGGGTTTGTCGATGGTGCTCAGCTGGATAAATTGCAGCTCAGAAGAGGTGAAGAAATAACCACTTTTAACTTTAAGCGTTATCTGGATACCGGCGACGAGAAAGTTATTCCAGAACTCATGTCATTGGATGAAATCTTTGTGCCATCATCTCCCGGGCTAAGTAATGTGCATGGCGAACCCCGAGACTCAGGTGTGGACTCCGTATCGGATCGATCGGTCATTAAAGTGTTCGGTGAGGTGCTCACGCCGGTAAGTTTCCCTTTCCATGAAGGGGTTAATGTGATGGATGCTATTTTAAGGGGCGGCGGTGTTAGTCGTTATGCCAATGTTGAGCGGATTCGTGTTCTTTCCGGTTCTAAGCCGAAGATGTTTAATCTGAAAAAGTTTCTGGACAGTGGTTTGAAAGAGGACCTTCCCGACTTATTGCCT
This sequence comes from uncultured Endozoicomonas sp., assembly GCF_947495845.1. Taxonomy (GTDB): domain Bacteria; phylum Pseudomonadota; class Gammaproteobacteria; order Pseudomonadales; family Endozoicomonadaceae; genus Endozoicomonas. The sequence goes on from NZ_CANMAO010000007.1 coordinate 43,293, forward strand.
GGTTCTACCATTTATGTGCCTATTCAGTTGGACACCATATCTGCCGGTGCCCGAACTGTGTATGTCATGGGGCAGGTGCAAAACCCTGGTGCTTTTGAAGCGGTAGAAGGTGTTGGTTTTCTGGATGTGATTGCTGATGCTGGTGGCCCTAATCGTTATGCAGATATCAGTTCGGTTCGAGTTCTTCGTCAAAACGGAGAGGTAGAGCTCTTCGATTTGCTGTCTTTCACGGAAGGGCATAGCAGCGATCTCCCGACTATTGAGGCAGGTGATGCTGTTTTTTTTCCGGAAAAGAATCCGGATGATGAGGCAAAAACCTGGTTTAAAACGCCCACTGATAAAACGGTGAAAATTCTGGGTGCTGTGAGAAACCCAGGACGTTTTGATTGGTCTGAGACGGTTGATTTTATTGATTACATCAGTAATGCCGGTGGCCCCACCAAAAGTGCTGATCTTGCTCATGTGAAGGTTATTGTGCAAAGCGATGGCCAGCGCTCAGTCACTGAATTCGATTTACAGTCATTTATGGAATCCGGTGGCAGCTGGGATGAGTTGCCCGAACTGGCAGGTGGGACGACGCTTGTGATCCCGGAACTTCCGGAGTCACCCGTTGATAACAACGCTAACTGGGTAAAACTTCCTAAAGAAAACTCTATCTATATTATGGGTGCTGTCATTCAGCCGGGGCGATACGCATTTAATAAAGATCTTGGGTTTCTGGATATCCTCTCTGCAGCGGAAGGCCCCAACAGGGAGGCTGATTTAAGTCGTCTCAGGGTTATTCACCGAAATGAAGGCTCGCCTAGAGTGAGCAAAGTGAACTTACTGACCTTTTTTGAAACCGGTGATGAAAGCCTGCTGCCGAAAGTAAAGTCTGGAGATACCATTTTCGTTGCATCCAGATCTCGAAAGTGGACGGAGCAGGAGCCGGAAGATACCGTCAGAATTATGGGCGCAGTGGCGACTTCCGGACGCTATGAATTCACCACGAATATGACCATTCTCGACTTACTGGCGGAAGCGGGAGGGCCAAATGAAACCGCTTATATCGAAAAAATTCTGATAGTAAATAATTCCTGTTGTGAAGAGAGTCGTGCCAGCACATTTGATCTGGTGGATTTTATGAAAGATCCGGATGGAGAAAGTCTGCCAGTGCTAAGAGCTGGAGATACAATCTTTGTTCCAGAGGTATCCCAGTCTAACTGGCGTAGTTTTAATAGTCTGGTGACCGATACCGGAGGGATACTAAACGTGCTGTTATTGCTAACCAACCTGGGGTGGTTTTCACCATGATTAAGCTGCCAGTTAACTACCTTGAGATAGAAGAGATCTACAGCAACAGCCTGGGTAAAGGGATGCGTTCACTGGCGGTTACGGCAGCAAACCCCGGTGAAGGATGCAGCACGCTGGCCTATGCATTGAGCAAGCGCAGTGAGCTGGATGGCAAGAAAACCCTGCTGGTGGAAGTGAATATGCTGCACCCTGAACTGGGTGATATTTCAGGGCATCAGCATACCGACTGGTTTCCTACCGCACAGTCTGCTGATGCCAATATTATGAGAACCAATGATCTGAATTTAGATGTACTCCCCGCTCCCTGTGACAGCGATATACTTCGTTTCAGAAATATTGCCACCATGAGCAAACTGATGCAGCACTGGTTGGAGAATTACGATGCGGTGATTTTTGATACCTCTCCAGTCAATGCCCGAAACCGCAATAACATTCCTGCAGAGACGGTTTGCGCTATGGTCGATGGAGCGGTGTTCATGGTCATGGCCGGTGTCACGCAGCAAACTCAGTTTAAAACAGCGCTGGATCGTTTGACTCAGAATGATGTGTCGCTGGTGGGCGTTGTGTTCAATGATTATCAAAATCCAAGGATGGTCGATGAAATTTATCGGGAAACTTACCGCTTGGACAAATGGTTTCCAGGCACCATGGAGAAGTTTCGTCGATATATCAAGCGGTCTTCTTTTTTCAACATACAGTTGTAATTCATGTTGGCGGAGTAACGCCTATTTCGATCGGTGGCCCCAGAAATTTTGGCCCCGTATTCAATAAATGTACTTCCATTACAGCCAGTACCCGAGCCAGGATTTCCCGGGTTTTATTGGTTAAATCCGATGCTTCTCCTTCCCCGGCATTAAAAGCGATCGCATCAATATCATGATTACGTGCAATATACAGGGCTCTTTGATTATGGGGTGCCTGAGAGATGATGGTGAAATTTTCCAGATCGAAAACGTGATGAGCGCGCAAAACGGAATCCAGAGTGCGGAAGCCCGCGTAATCGCGATAAATCCTTTCTGGAGGAACTCCCAGCTTTAAGAGATCTCGGCGTATCGTGCTGGGCTCATCATAGTAACGAGTTGCGTTATCACCACTAATGAGGATGTAGTCGATTTTACCGGCTTGATACAGTGTCAAAGCAGCATTTAACCGCAGACGATAATGGTCGTTCACACCGCCTTGTCGGGAATATTTGCTGGTGCCCAGCAAAACACCCACTTCGTTATGGGGAAGTGACTTTATATTGCTATAGAGCGCATCATCCGTTGAAGTGGTGATCACTAGATTACAAATAACGATGAGCGCGCTAAGTACGACCGTGAGCAACACAGCCGTTTTTGCAAGCATCGAAAAAGTGGGTTTTAGAGCACCCATTGCAGGCCTTTAAAGCAAATCCGTCACAATATGAGTAGACCACATTGTCCTTAAATCATAAAGAACAGGGAGGCATAATTTACTTTTCTTCTGCCATTCTCCGCAGGTCGTAAATAATCTGGGCTAGAATGGCTCGATCCATATTGGTTGGAATATCTTGGGTCGGAGTGGCTGTTCTTTTTGAGGACAGCCACTTGGCTAACTCGTCCGGCGAGGCTGCCTGCATGGCGACTTGTTGATCACTGACCTCCATGCCGGAAGTGTTCATGAGAATAACCGGCTTACCATGAAAACTGGCAGTAATGGCGTCTTTGACACTGTTGACAATCACTGTGGAGGATATGGAGCGCAGAGCCGCATCGGGATAGTTTCCATAGTGCAGCAAGTGCACATTTTCTCCGGCAATGGCATTGATCAGGCTTTCTTCCAGCGTACCATTTAATCTAGGGTCAAAAGTCACCAGAAAAAGGGTTTCTGGCATCATGCGAGTCGCGTGAAGAAAAGTCTTTAAAGCGGCAGGGTAGTGCTTGTGGTAGCCGCCATGAAAGAGCACAACCTTCTGCCTAGCCTTGATTTTTAGAGTTTTTCGGAGTTGTCGGGTGTCGATGTCTTTATGCATCTTCATGTCCGCTTCCATTACGGGCAACCCTGTAATTTTTACTGTAGCGCCTTTGCTGCGGGCAATATCCTTGAAGCTTAAGCCAATCGACTTGCTTGGAACATGAACTTCATCAGCGTATCGGATCTCATCCAAAAATGGCTTAACCTGCAACGCTTGATCGAATGTGTTCAGGCCGTTGTAAAAGGCAATGACCTTGGAGCCTTCCAGCTGTGCCACATTGGCAAACTGAGCCTGAGCCCGGCTGGACATGCCGGTATAAAGAATCCGAGCGTTAATCCGGTCTAGCACGTTGTAAACCAGTTTGTGGTTAACCCTATGGTTACGATTGTCGCTGACGCCTTCATTGTGAATTAATCGAGTTTCATCAATTAATGCCGGATCGTTACGGAAAAACTGCACGGCTTTACCCATGGCCACAACCCGGTAGGAGACTCCCACCCGTTTCAGCTGCTCCTGAATTTGCAAAAAGGCTCTGGCTTCACTCTCGTCATAGGCGATAAAAAGTACGGAGGTTTTGATGTAGCCGTCCTGATGATATTGGGCGGCCATGGAGAAGCCACTGATCAGCAAAGCAATGGCGAGTGTGCAGGCTTTAAAAATTGAGTTCTTCACTGTGACTACCCCGGTGAACTTCCTTGAACATTAATTTCAAGGTAGGCGATTGCCGGGGAGTGCGGGCGGTCTTATTTACGCTTTAGATGAACGCCCATCTCAGCGTGATGAGTGTAGGGAAACTGATCAAAAAGTGCCGTTTTTTCAATGGTATGGCTTTGGCAAATGGTTGACAGATTCTGCTTCAGAGTTTCCGGGTTGCAAGAAATGTACAGAATATTGTCGAATCGCTGCACCAGCTTTTCGGTGCCTTCATCCAGGCCGGCTCTTGGTGGGTCCACCAGAATGGTTGAAAATTGATAGCTATCCAGATCAATCTCACTTAACCGTCGGAACTCTCGCTCCTTATTCATGGCCTGAGTAAACTCTTCACTGGAAAGGCGGGCGATTTGCACGTTCTCTATCTGGTTCAGGCCGAAGTTTTTCCGGGCGGAGTTGACCGATGTTTTTGCAATCTCCGTAGCCAGCACTTTGTCAAAATGTTTTGCCAGTACACAGGTGAAATTCCCGTTCCCGCAGTAAAGCTCCAGCAAATCGCCAGGTTGTTGCGCGGTGATCTCTCTGGAAATAGTGCTGGCCCAAGTGAGCATTTGTTCATTAATGCCGGCATTGGGCTGAGTGAAGCTGTTTTCCACCTGGGTATAGCGGAAGGTTTCGCTATTGACCGTCAGTGCTTCGGTGACAAAATCCTGATCCAGCACCAGTTTCTGTTTTCTGGCCCGGCCAATGAGTTTTATGCCGAACTTTTCTTGCAGCGCGTAGGCTTCCTGTTGCCACTCTTCATTGAGCTGACGATGGTAAATCAGTGAAACCAAGGCTTCTTCTGTTTGTGTGGTCAGGAACTCTACTTGAAACAGCCGTCTTTTCATGTGATCACTGGCTATGATGGCTTCCATCAGCGGCATCATCAAGCGGTTGATGGTTTTTGAACCACTGGGGAATTCAGTCACTTCAAAACGTTGTTTGGTGTCCGGGTTAAACATGCAGTAGTAGCAGTGATCCCCTTCATGCCAGACATGAAACTCTGCCCGCATCCGGTAATGCTCGGGTTTGGAGCGAAATAGCTCCAGCTCAGGCATCGGGAAATGGGAAAAATCATTGCGAACCATGCTGGCCTTCTGGGCCAGTTGTTCTTCATATCGTTCGGGTTGGACTGCTGCTAAGGACATGGTACCGGGCATCAAATAAAAACGGCTCATATTATGAGCCGTATCGAAAGGGAGTTGAAGTGCGGATTGTCAGAACGTCATTACATTACGATCTTGGCCAGACAGAGAATGCCCACAATAAACGAGGCAACAGACACTTGGCGATAGTTACCGCTGAGCACTTTCAACACAATGTAGGCCAGAATACCCACGATAATGCCTTCGGCGATGCTGTAGGTCAGTGGCATAAAGAGCAGAGTCAGGAATGCCGGGATGGATTCGCTGTAATCGTCCAGATCAATTTCTTTGATGGGCGATAACATAAACAGCCCTACAAGAACCAGCGCAGGCGTCGTCGCTGCACCTGGCACCATCAAAAACAGTGGCGACAAGAATAAAGCGACAAGGAACAGGCCGGCAACGACCAATGCTGTCAGGCCAGTACGACCGCCTTCAGAAACGCCGGTAGCGCTTTCAACAAAGGTTGTTACGGTACTGGTACCGAGACATGCACCCGCGGTGGTGGCAACGGCATCGGCAAACAGCGCTTGTTTGCAGTTAGGTACTTCGCCTTTCTCGGTCAACATATTGGCTTTGGTGGAAACGCCAACCAAAGTGCCAACGGTGTCGAACATATCCACAAACAGGAAGGTGAACAGGATAATTGCCATATCCGTGGTGAACACGTGCTCCCACTGGAATTGGAACAGGATGGGTGAAATATCCGGTGGTGTCAGACCATTACTGAAATCCGGCATGGAAGTTACGCCCAGAGGGAAACCGATCAGCGTGGTCGCAATAATACCGATCAGCAGAGCGCCACGTACTTTTTTCACCAGCAGCAGGCCAGTGACCAGGATGCCAATCATCGCCAGCATCGGCTTTGGATTGGTCAGCTCGCCCACGGAAACCAGCGTTGCTGGATTGGCTTCAACGATACCGGCATTCTGCAGGCCGATAAATGCAATGAATAAACCAATACCGCAGGATACCGCTTTCTTCAGACTGAGGGGAATACTGTTAACAATGGCTTCCCGAACATTAAACGCCGTCAGCACCAGAAAGATAATGCCTTCCAGGAACACCGCAGTCAGCGCCATCTGCCAGGAATATCCCATACCCAGCACAACGCCGTACGCGAAGAAGGCATTCAGCCCCATGCCTGGCGCCAAAGCAAAAGGCAGTTTGGCCCAAACGGCCATGATCAGAGTACCGATAATGGCAGACAGGGCGGTAGCCGTGAACACCGCGCCGAAATCCATGCCGGCATCTTTGAGAATCAACGGGTTGACCACGAGAATGTAGGCCATGGTCATGAACGTGGTTAAACCGGCAATAACCTCGGTTTTGACGGTCGTACCATTGGCTTTTAACTCAAAGTAGTTTTCCAGGAAGTCCCTGCTGAACATAAATTACCTTTGCCTTTATCAGTACTGCGTTCGTTAAATCTGAAGCGGTGTTCAGATTTTTTGTCTGATCGGACGGTTAGAAAAACGCGAAATATATAGGTGTTTTTGGAGAATGAAAATAGATTTTTATAATTATTTTTTCTTTATGGCATTTTCTGGATTTGGTTAAAAAATAATCAGATTTGCAGCGGGCTATGGTTTGTCAGGTGTTGAGGGTTTTCCTGAAGGCACTAACAGAGTTATCCACAGAATTTGTGATTAACTTTTTATTGGTGTGTTTTTGTTCTGATCGGAGGAAGCTGTTCTCGAATGCGTTTCATTTCAGAAGCGATTTGCTGACTTTTGTGAGCAATAAGCGCCATGCGCTGTTCCAGTTTCTGAAGTGTATTGCAGGTTTTACCGAGCTTTTTGGAGAGCTCAGTTGGGAAGTGCGAAGTTGATTTGGTGTTTATGTCGTCCATAAACACCAGTATAGGAAGAAAAACGGATCAGGCGACGGCGGCGATGGAGGAATTGGTCATTCCCATGGCGCGGGCATTGAGTTCTGCCAGCAGTTGTTCAAGATGCTGGCGGTCATTGGTTTGGCTGGCGGTATTTTTTTGAGCGCGCACTTTCCGGTGGCGCTCAATGGCGTCGCGGATGCGCCTTTCTCTTGGGTTAAGCTCAACAACTACTTCTAGCTCTGCAACTTCTGGCGCTGCTTTAACCGGTTCAGCCACCTCAACGACAGCTGCATCTTCGGCCACGCCTTCGGTGATGACTTCCTTCACTACTTCCTGTACAACCGGTTTGCTATTCAACAGTTCAACAGCATCCCCTTCGCCAGTTAGCACTGCATTAGCCGCTGCGGTGATAGCCGCCAGCTGGGCAGAAATATCATCACTCAGACAGATGTCGTTCATCTGCACAACGGCGTTCACCTGAGAGCCGGTGTCCGGGCGAACAATGGCTTCCTCAGCGGTTTTCAAAGGTTCAGGCTTTGGCTGCTCAATTGTGGTGGTTTCCAACCGGATTGACGTTGGCTTAACCGTATTTGTTTGTGGCTGTGTTTCCACCGGTGCATGAACGGTTGTCGTCGTTTGTTCGGTTTTCTCTTTTTTGCCGCCGATGTCCAGATCTTCGAAGGCATCGATCTCGTCGTCAGAGTCCACTAGCAGTGTCGCCAGCTCTTTTTCCAGGCTGGATTTTCTGACACGGGTTTTCTTCTTCGGCTGAATTTTAACGGTGCTGGTTTTATAGCCGCGCAGACTTCTGGCGCTCAGGGAGTCAATGGCTTCTTGTTCCAGTTGCATGAGTTCATTGCGATCTTCAACAAAGTCCCACTCTTCTACGACGAAACCATCACGACCGTGGATGCGAATCTCCTGGTACAGCGGGTAGTCCATGTTCTGCTCGGCTGCAGCAGCCACCATTTTTTCCCATTGGTCTGTCAGGTCATTGCGGGTAGAACCAACATAGACTTGAGAGGTGGTTTTGTTGGTGACAGTGAAGATAATCAACGTTCGTAACCTAGCTAAGACTGAGACAGGGGCGCGATTATACCGATCTAATTTCCGCTGTGCAGGGGGGGAAAGCTCGTATTTTGTAGTTTTTTTTAACGATGGAAAACGATATTTGAGAATGCTGATAAACTGGATGCTGGGAAGACGAAGCCCCATTGCGCAGATATGATCAAGGTGTCGTTTACTACGTGCTGGAGCGTAAGCAAACTAGGCGTAATTCCTTGTTTGCTGATTATTTCGATAGCATCTCAATACAGCGATGGATCCATAGCCATTACAATGGCATCTTCAGAACCGTTATTGGTGGGGTAATAATTTCTGCGAACGCCGATTTCGCTGAAACCTTCATTAAGGTAGAGGTTGAATGCTCTGTGGTTTGACCTGCGCACTTCCAATAACAGCGTGTCGCAGCCAGATTGGCCGGCCTGCATAATCATGTGTTGCAGCAGCTGCTTGCCAATTCCCTTGCCCTGACTGTTTTTATCAATGGTCAAAATCAAAATGCTGGCTTCACCGGCTGCAATCATCATGATGCAGTGTCCCACTGGATGCTGATTTTGCTCAACTAATATGCAGCGATAACCCGACGTCAAACTGTCGGCAAAATGCGCTCTACGCCATGGGTGTTCTGCGGAGCGTTGTTCAATCTGATCAACTTGATCAAGATCGCTGGTTTGTATGGCTCTGAAAGTAAGTGGGGATGTGGTCATAAATTACAGCAATCAGGTGAACAAAAAAGGCAGGTGATAAATAACGGTGACTTGTCTTTAAGCGCGGGGCATTGACAATAATGGCGAAATATCCTGCCACGCTTCCCGTTTCAGAACAGATTGTTTCATCAATTCATTCAAGCCATAGGTGACAGCAAAATATTGATTCGGCTGGTTGCCTTGCTGAATGCCTCGCAGGTGGTCGAAATCTATTTCCGGATCCAGCACAAATCGGGCGGCAGATTGCCCTAGCAACAAAATAGTGCGTCGGCGAGTTAATCCGTACTGATTATTGAGAAACGCACGCACGGCATCAGCAGCAGAGTGATCGTCCTGATTCATCCGGCTCAACAGCCCTCGATTATCGGCCATGGGCCAGATGAACTCCCGAAAAGTGGGTGCCTGATCCGTTGTGACATTCAATGCGCGCAAAATATCATTCAACAAACGCTGGTGAAAGCGACTGAACTGATTCAGTCCTGAATGTGGCATTTCCGCCACCACCAGGCATTCATCCGTGACCGGCTGAACAATCAGGCGGAATTTGCTGACTACAGTGTTGACCGATTTGGCAGGTTCCGGCGTTGTGTTGGTGAGTGCGGTTTTCTCTTCAACGGCAGGTTGCTCTGGAGCAGGCGGCAAAAATTGACCAAGAATATCCGCCGCTCGCGTCGGGGTGTAATCCGGAGTGGGTTCGCGGCTTGGGCTGATGGTGTTTTGAGTAACGGGCTCTGCGGGTGTTGCTGTCTCATTATTCAGCGCACGAACATCTTCCTGAATCCAGTCAAAAGGCCGAGGCGCCCGGGCATTGAGTAATTGCACCCGGGGATACCAAGTCTGAATACCCATGGCATCCAGATAACCCTGCCGCAACTGCTCACGGTGAGCGTACTGCTCATCAATAGAAGATGAGGTGGTTGGGTTGGCATCGCCGGGCATGGTGGCTCTCTATGCTGACTGAATAAAAGTTGGTGATTGCCAATAGTACCACTGAAAATCACTATTGGCATGATTACCAAGCTGCATCAAGGCCCGGTCTGCGGATTTGCCTTGGCACTTTCTGCTTCCAGCAGGTTCAGCGCATGGATGTAGGCTTTGGCAGAGGCGATAACAATGTCCGTATCTGCACCAGCGCCATTGACGATGCGACCATTTTTCTCCAGTCGAACACTGACTTTACCTTGAGAGTCGGTGCCTGAGGTGATGGCGCTGACGTTGTACAGTGCCAGTTTGGCATCGGAGTTAGCGCACTTCTCAATGGCTTTGAAAATGGCATCCACAGGACCGTCGCCAGCGCTGGCAGTTTCCTGCTCTTCGCCATTGATCAACAGGGTTAATCGAGCTTCCGGGGTTTCCCCCATGCTGGAGCCAGCGTTCAGGGCAATCAGTTTGTATTTCTCAATCAGTTCATTGCTGCTGCGCACATCGCTGACCAGAGCTTGCAGGTCATCGTCGTAGATTTCGGATTTTTTATCCGCCAATACTTTGAAACGCTGGAAGGCTTCGTTCAATTCTTCCTTGGTATCAAAAGTAATGCTCAGTTCTTCCATGCGAGTTTTAAAGGCATTTCGGCCAGACAATTTGCCCAACACCAGCCGGTTGGTGTTCCAGCCTACATCTTCCGCCTTCATAATTTCGTAGGTTTCCCGATGTTTCAGGATGCCATCCTGATGAATGCCGGATTCGTGGGCAAAAGCGTTGGCCCCGACAATGGCTTTGTTGGGCTGCACCGGGAATCCGGTAATGGACGACACCAGGCGAGATGCTGGCACAATCTGAGTGGTATCAATGCCGGTGGTGACACCTAAATCATCGGAGCGGGTGCGCATGGCCATCACGATTTCTTCCAGCGAAGCGTTACCTGCCCGTTCACCCAAACCATTGATTGTACACTCCACCTGTCGTGCACCATTCACCACGGCAGACAGGGAATTAGCCACAGCCAGCCCTAAATCGTTATGACAATGTACGGAGAAAATGGCTTTGTCGGCATTAGGGATCCGTTCAATCAGCGTTTTGATGGTATCGCCAAACTGATGGGGCAGAGCGTAACCAACGGTGTCTGGAATGTTGATTGTGGTAGCGCCGGCATCAATGGCGGCTTCAATAATACGGCACAAGAAGTCTATCTCGGAACGACCAGCATCTTCGCAGGAAAATTCTACGTCATCTATATGATTTCTGGCGCGCTTAACAGCAAAAACTGCCTGTTTGATCACATCGTCCGGCTCCATACACAGCTTATATTTCATATGGATGGGCGATGTGGCGATAAATGTATGAATTCGCCCACGCTTGGCTGGTTTCAACGCTTCCGCTGCACGATCAATGTCGTTTTCCAATGCGCGGGATAGACTGCAAACGGTGCTTTCGGTAATCGTTGAGGCGATGGCTTTTACCGCTTCAAAATCACCGGGGCTGGCCATGGCAAAACCGGCTTCGATCACATCCACTCGCAGTTTTTCCAGCACTTTGGCGATGCGCAGTTTTTCATCCCGGGTCATGGCAGCACCGGGGCTTTGCTCGCCGTCGCGCAAGGTGGTATCGAAAATAACGACCTGATTGTTGTTCATGATTTTATCCCTGCCTCTCGATCGGAAAGGCTGATTGTTTTTTGTTCTTTTATGCTGCTTCAATGCGATATGAAGAGGCAGCGCACGACTGGGCAAAGCGCTTCAAGAGAAGTGCGTTGCTGTCAGGCCATCAGGCCGTTGTCCGGGAGATAAAAAGATAATATGCCCTAAGGCAGTAGGAGTAGTAGGCGAACAGGGGCAAAGCGTTGTCTGGGCAGGTTGGGAAAGCCCATTAAGGTTGCTTTTGTTGGGTTACTGCGGTTTTGCCTGTTCATCGTGCCCATCTCGCTTGGGAGTTGTGATACATAGATCGGCTAGGTATTTGTACTATAAAGGCAGAGTTTGGTGGTGACAAGGTAGATTTTAGTGGGAAGGCGTATTTTTCAACGCCCTTACCAAGTGGAGCTAGTTGCTTAGTGGGTTTTCTGACCATTGATGGAGAAGGTCGATCCAGGCGGGGTGTTCGTTGAGGCAGGGAATTAACTCCAGAGACTCGCCGCCGGCTTCTATAAATTCCTCTTTGGCACCAATGCCAATTTCTTCCAGAGTTTCCAAGCAGTCAGACACAAAAGACGGGCAGATCACCAACACCTTTTTAGCGCCTTTTTCTGCCAGCTGTTTCAGTACGTCCAATGTGTTGGGTTCCAGCCACTTGGCTCTGCCCAGACGGGATTGGAAGCCTACACTGAATTTATCAACGGGAATGCCTGCTTTTTTCACAAAGGCGTCGGTGGTCTGGTAAACCTGATGGCGGTAACAGGTTTTGTGAGCGACAGATGTCTTCTGGCAACAGCTTTTGTCTTTCAGGCAGTGGCTGCCGGTTGGGTCATCTTTCAGGATGTGCCTTTCAGGCACGCCGTGGTAGCTGAATACCAGATGATCGTAGTCTTTTTCCAGCCAGGGCGCCGCGCTGGTTACCAGCGCATCAATGTATTCATCATGGTCATAAAACACAGGATGCACGTTGAGAGGAATGGTGATGCCTAATTCTTTTACCAGGCTTTGTGCTCTTTCGATCACTGTTTTTACCGACGACATGGCGTAGTGCGGATAAAGTGGGAAGAGCAGGATTTCTTCAATGTCCGGTTCGTTGGCCAGTTTTTGCAGTGCCGCAGACATGTCAGGCTTGCCATAACGCATGGCGAGCTCGACGGGGTGTGTGGTTTTCTGTCGCAGAAGTTCTGCGGACTTTTCGCTGTTCACTATCAGTGGTGATCCGGCGTCAGTCCAAATAGCCTGATACGCTTCAGCCGATTTTGCCGGGCGGGTCGGTAGAATAAAAAGGCTGAGTAGTGCCCGGCGAATCAGCCAGGGAAGGTCGATGACGTGCTTGTCCATCAGAAATTCATCAAGGTAACTGCGCACATCTTCAACGGATGTGCTGTTCGGTGACCCTAGGTTAACCAGCAGAATGCCTCTTTTTTTCATGGGCGAATCAGTTCCACAATTAGTTCTATATAAGTAGTTGACCAAATGAAATCATATTTTCTGAGCAAATGGCCAGCCACTCTGCTGCGTTACAACTCTGGTCACATAGCTACGGCTATGCTCCCGTCGTTGTGCCTTGCATAGTAACTGTCCACTCACCCAGAAATATTCGATTCCATTTGCACAACTACTTAGTTCTATATAGTTGGCGTAAATGCCATTGTTTCTTTTGAGTACGTTATTGTTTATTTGGTAAGCGAGTTTAACAGCTTTGGGGGAAAAGGCGCTTTTATTTGCAGGCAACACTGACTCTTTTTAGAGGCAGTGTTGCAGAAGGTTTAGACGTTTTTGCGCCCAGCCCAATGAAGAACGGCGAAGCCAAAGATGGCGGACAGAATAGAGCCTGCCAGTACGCCAATCCGATCTGAAATCATGTAGCTGACGTCCACATTTTCAAACGCCAGAGAGCTGATAAACAGACTCATGGTAAAGCCGATGCCGCAGAGGATGGACAGGCCATACATTTGAATCCAGCCAGCGCCGGTTGGCAATTTAGCCATGCCAGATTTCACCGCCAGCCAGCAGAAACTGAATACGCCAATTTGTTTGCCCAGGAACAAGCCGGCGACGATGCCCATGGGGATCGGCGTAAACAGACTTTGAATCTGCTGTGCGTTCAGTTCCAATCCGGCATTGGCAAAGGCAAAGACCGGGAGGATGATGTAATTCACCTTACTGTGCAGATCGTGTTGCAGCTTCTTTAGAGGCGAACGTCCACGTTGGTCAACGGCTTTCAAGGGGATGGTAAAGGCCAGCAATACGCCAGCCAGTGTGGCGTGTACGCCGGACTTCAATACGCAGATCCAGAGTAAGGTGCCCACCACCAGATAAGGGGATAGCCGGGTGACGCCGCGATAATTGAAGATGGCCAGCACTGCCAGCAGTACTGCACCAATGCCCATGGATATCAGCGAAAGGTCTTCTGTATAGAACAGGGCAATAATAATGATGGCGCCCAGGTCATCAATAATGGCCAGAGCCAGCAAAAAGGTCATCAGAGACGCGGGAGCTCGCTTACCAAGCAGGGCGAGAATACCGACGGCAAAGGCAATGTCGGTCGCTGCAGGAATTGCCCAGCCTTTCAGGGCTATCGGGTCAGCGTAGTTAAAGGCAACGTAGAACAGCGCGGGAATCGCCATGCCGCCGATGGCGCCAATCCCGGGAAGAATCACCTGAGCGGGGGAGCTGAGCTCGCCTTCTATAATCTCCTGTTTAACTTCCAGACCAATCAGCAGGAAGAAGATCGCCATTAAGCCATCGTTAATCCAAAGTAATAGGGGTTTGTGGATGTCCAGCGGGCCCACCATAAAGCGAACGGGGGTGTTGAGCAGGGCGTCGTACCAGGTGGCAAAGAAAGAGTTAGCCGCCACCATTGCCAATGCTGAGGCAATAAAGAGCAGTACGCCGATGGCGTAATCCTGCTGTAAAAAATTGTGAATTCGTCTGGCAAGCATGTTGTCTCCAAGTGCCTTAAGCGAACCGGCGGTTGCCAGTTGCCCCATATCCATTTCCGCAAACTTGCGGTGAAGCGCCGTTGTGGTGTTAATGGGCGCTGCGGGCAAAAATGGCGCTCAGTTTATATTGACTGAACCTTGCTTTGTATTAAGGGTAAATACTTAACGTTTCCAGCTTCATTATGACTATCGCCAATTTGCCGTTAGTGCATGAGTTTTTGTGCCAGTGTGACGCGCTCATGCCCTGCGAGATCCTGTTCGGTTCTCACGGCTGAATAGCCTGCCTTAAGGAGAATGGATCGTACGGCTTCTCCCTGATCGTAACCATGCTCTATTAATAACATGCCTTCATATTTCAGGGTATTGAAAGCATCTCTGGCAATGGTTCGAATATCTGTTAGCCCGTCTTCGCCGGAAGCAAGGGCACACATTGGCTCAAAGCGAACATCGCCTTGTTGCAGGTGTGGGTCATCGCTGCGGATATACGGCGGATTGCTGACAATCATATCCAGTGAGTCTGCTGCGAGCGTTGAGCACCAGTCACCTTCGTTAAATTGTACGTTCTGAACATCATTGCTGATGGCGTTCTCTTTGGCAACCGCCAGGGCTTCAGGGCTTTTGTCGACAGCAGTGACTTGCCAGTCAGGTTGCTCTTTTGCCAACGCTAATGCAATGGCGCCGGTGCCGGTGCCAAGGTCAGCAATATTTACTTGGTGGGTAGGAAGTTGCTGAGCAAGTGCCAGTTCAACGAGAAGCTCTGTGTCGGGTCTTGGAATTAACGTCGCGTCTGTGACTTTTAGTTGCAGGCTCCAGAATTCCCGGTAACCGGTCAAGTAAGCGACAGGTGTTCCATTTATCCGTTTCTTTAATAAAGCGTTAAAACGGGACAGTTGTTCGTCGTTCAATTCGGCTTCAGGCCAAGTGAAAAAATAGGTGCGGGGTTTATCCAGAATGTGGGAAAGAAGTAACTCTGCGTCCAGTCTGGGCGTGTCACTGGCAGAAAGCATGCGGGATGCTTCTGCCAGAACTTGATCAATGCGGCGAACCCGCTTGGAATCGTTCAATGGTTATTCGCCTGCCGCCAGACTGGCCAGCTGTTCAGTCTGATGTTCCTGAAGCAGTGGGTCGATCACTGGATCCAACTCACCTTCAACGATTTCTGGCAGCTTGTAGAGCGTCAGATTGATGCGGTGATCCGTCACACGACCCTGCGGATAGTTGTAAGTGCGGATGCGTTCGGAACGATCACCGCTGCCCACAAGGCTTTTCCGGGTAGCGCTGAGTTCTTTGGCGGCAGCGCTGTCTTGAGCGTCCTGAAGTTTTGCCGCCAGCCAGCTCATGGCTTTGGCTTTGTTTTTGTGCTGGGAGCGTTCGTCCTGACACTCAACCACGGTTCCAGTGGGGATGTGGGTGATACGAATAGCGGAGTCCGTGGTGTTGACGTGCTGACCACCGGCACCCGAGGAACGGAAGGTGTCGATGCGTAAATCTTCCTTGCGAATATCAATGGCGGCCTGTTCATCAGGCTCCGGCATAACGGCCACGGTGCAGGCGGAGGTGTGAATGCGGCCCTGTGATTCCGTTTCAGGTACTCGTTGCACACGGTGTGCGCCAGATTCGAATTTCATGCGACCATAAACATCACTGCCAATCACCCGGGTGATGATTTCTTTATAGCCGCCGTGATCGCCATCGTTGGTACTGATGACTTCAATACGCCAGCCACGCTTTTCTGCGTATTTGGAATACATTCGGAACAGGTCGCCAGCAAAAATAGCCGCTTCATCACCGCCGGTACCGGCACGGATCTCCAGGAAGGTGTTCAAGCCGTCTCTTGGATCTTTTGGCAGCAACAGAACTTCGAGATTGCTTTCCATCTCGGGCAGTCTTTCGTTACAGCTTTGCAGTTCTTCCTCTGCCAGTTCCGCCATGTCCGGATCGCCTTCGGCCATCATGGCTTCGGCTTCTTTCTTGTCGCTGATGAGCTGCGCGTACTCTTTGTAGGCTTTGACTACAGGTTCCAGTTCAGCGTATTCCTGGGACAGTTTGCGGAACTGGTCCTGATTGCTGATGACGCTGGCATCGCTGAGCAGGGCAGACAGCTCTTCAAAGCGGTCGCTGAGGTTTTCGAGCTTATAGAGAATGGATTCTTTCATTTCACTTTCAATTGATGAATCAGCAAAAAAAAACAGTTGAACAGAACGCTTTTAAGCGTCCTGAGTAGACGTTGTCGGGTCGGTTTCCAAACCCAGAAGTTTCTCGGCCCACTGCAACTTTTCATGTTGACCGGATGCGGCTGCCAGCTTTAGTTGAACACTGGGGTGATGCATCATTTTATTGGTCATGGCGCGGGCGAATTGCTGTAGAACCTCTTCAGGGTTTGCGCCTTTGGCCAGCCATTGCATGGCTTTTTCCAGCTCCTGGTCCCGCAGATACTCGGTGTTCTGGCGATACTGTTTCAGCAAGTGTACCGCATCCAGCGCCCGCAGGCGGGTCATAAATTCGAAGGCGTCCGCTTCGATCATGCGTTCTGCCTGTTGGGCGGCATCTTTGCGCTGTTGCAGGTTGTCTTCAATAACATCCTGCAAGTCATCAACGGTGTAGAGGAATACATCTGAGAGTTCGCTGACTTCCGGTTCGATGTCCCGGGGCACTGCAATATCCACCATAAACATAGGCCGATGCTTGCGTTGCTTCAATGCCCGTTCAATAGCGCCTTTTCCGAGCACCGGCACCGGGCTGGCGGTGGAGCTGATGACGATATCGCTTTCATGAAGTACCTGGGGCAGGTCGGACAGTAATACCGGTTTGCCGCCAAACATATCCGTCAGGCGTTTTGCCCGCTCAATGGTGCGGTTGGCCACAATGATATTGGAAACACCTTGTTGGCAAAGGTGGCGGGCTGTCAGTTCGATGGTTTCACCGGCGCCGATCAGTAACGCCGTGTTCTGACTTAAGTCGGCGAAAATCTGCTTAGCCAACCGGGTAGCGGCGTAGGCTACTGACACGGGTTGCTGGTTAATGGCGGTTTCAGTACGAATCTGTTTAGCGGTGGTGAAACCGTGCTGAAACAGTCGGTTCAAGCCTGAGCCTGCGGTACCTGCCTCTTGAGCGCTGGCGTAAGCAGTTTTCAGCTGACCCAGAATCTGGGGTTCCCCCAGAACCATGGAGTCCAGCCCGCAGGCAACACGCATTAGGTGCTTTACGGCTTCCCGGTCGTGGAAGAAATAAGAATGTTCGATTAGGTGCTGGCTGCCGGTCTGGTGGCTCTCTATGCTGTGATATCGAGTCAGCCAGTTAATAATCTGCTGATAGTAATCCTGAATGCGGTCTTCGTCATTATGCAAAGTGGCACAGTAGATTTCTGTTCGATTACAGGTCGACAGAATGGCAATTTCATCAATGCCCGTGTATTGTCTGGCGTCCTGAAGGGCATCAGCTAGCTGGTCGGTAGAAAAGGCAACCTGTTCCCTCAGCGTAATTGGTGCTGTCCTGTGATTAATGCCAGCGGTAAAATACCCCATCAGACCTCTGTTGCTGTTCTGATTCACTGCTACCATAGATGCGACATAATGCGTACAGAGCATCTATAAGTTTGAAATATAAATTTGAAAATGCCACAGGCCAGTCACTGTACTGTTACCTGACTGCTTTATATACCCGTCGCCTTTCAAGTTGCTACTTTATTGGCCGCGTTCGCTCACACCGATCACCTACTCGTTGTAGGCTCACGGAGCTTCGCTTACTTGCCGCCGCGTAGCAACTTGAAATCCTTTGGGTATAGTGTGTTGCAAATCCTGTTCAGGCTGTAATAGCTCTTTTGTACCATTAATCCAGAGTGCGGGTTCCGTCTCAAGTGACTCTTTATATGAGATGCACACAAAATACATGCAAAGAATCTTATGAAACTTATCAGCGCTTGCTGGATTGGCAGGTGTTTTGGCCGATCAATTCTGCAATGGAAAGCTTGCAACTGCAAACTCTCTTTGTTGCTTTTTTATCATAAGTTCCGTAGTGGCCTTTCGATGAAAGCTTCATCAGTTAACTTGACAGGGAACAGGGCGCATCACCCATGACCATATTGAATGCCGCTAAATACATTCTTCTGAAAGGTGGGCGTTGGGCTGCTCTATCTTTTGTTGTGTTACTGACTGGGTGTGCCAGTCAGGGATTCTTGAGCGAGAATGGATTCTTCAATACCAAATTAGGCCAGTCTACACGGGCTGTGGCTGCTGCTGAGGATGATCAGCCGGTCATACCTTTCGATGCCGAAACGCTTTACGACTTGCTGGTGGCTGAAGTGGGAGGCCATCGTAAGCGTTATGATCTGGCGTTGGGTAATTATTTAAAGCAGGCTCATAACACCAGAGATGCGGGTGTTGCGCAACGGGCTTATCAAATAGCGGTTTATGTGGGGGCGAGGCAGGCGGCGCTTGATTCTGTTCAGTTGTGGTCTGAGTTGCAGCCAAACAGTCTCGAAGCAATCAGCAGTTTATCCCTTGAATTAGTCTATGCAGGGCAGCTGGAGCAATCTTTTCAGCAAATGCATAAGGTGCTGGAGCTGGGCGGACGTGCGCCCTTTGATATGTTAGCTCGAGGTGCGAGTGCTCTGGATGGTGAGGCTGCGGATGGCCGCCGTCGTGCTTTGATTGATCAGTTGAATGGCTTGCAGGGTCAGTATTCCAAAAATCGTGAGCTTATGCTTGGGCGAGCCATTCTGTTTCATCAAGTCGGTGACTATGAGCAAGCGTTGACGCTGTCTGATAAGTTGCTGAGAAAAGACCGTAGTGATACACCAGTCATTATGATTAAGGGCAGAGCGCTCAGTCAGCTGAACAGAAATGATGAAGCAGAAAAATTACTGGTCAGTGCGCTTGAACGTAATAGTGATAATGGCCGCTTGAGATTGTTGTACGGCAGAATATTGGTGCAACAGGATAAGCTGGTTGAGGCTCGGGCGCAGTTTGAAATTCTTCAGCGTCAGGCACCGGATGACAGTGATATTTTGCTGTCCCTTGCGTTGATCACCCTTGAAAATAATATGGATCAGGATGCTGAGTTGTATTTTCAGCAGTTGTTGGCTCTTGGTCAGCGCAGCAGTACGGCGAACTATTACCTTGGACGCCTGAGCGAAAAACAGGAAAAGTATCAGGCGGCCAGAAGTTATTACGCCTCCGTAGGCCCCAGCAAAGAATTTATGGCAGCCCAGATCGCCGTCACTCAAATGCTGGTTGAGCAAGGGCAGCTGGAAGAAGCTCGTGGTGTGATTGACAAGGCAAGAAAGAGAAATCCTGCCAAAATGGAAGCTTTGTTCTTGCTCGAGGGTGAATTGCTGGTTAGCGATCATCAGTTTGAAAAAGCGCTCGAGTTGTTTGAGAGAGGGTTGAAAACCAACCCTGAGTCCACCAATCTTCTGTACTCCAGAGCTATGGCTTTTGAGAAAATGGATGATCTTGGTGGTTTGGAAAAAGATTTGCGTGAGATTTTGCGCATAGAACCCGATAATGCAGCAGCAATGAATGCGCTCGGATATACTCTGGCAGACCGAACCGATCGCCTGAAGGAAGCTGAGACGTTAATCTCACAGGCCTTTGCGTTAAACAGTGAAGATCCCGCCATCATGGACAGCATGGGCTGGGTTCAGTTTCGTCTGGGTAACTATGAGCAGGCAGAGAAATACCTGAAAATGGCTTACGAGCGCTTCAAAGATGCAGAAGTGGCAGCGCATCTTGGCGAAGTGTTGTGGGCAAAAGGGGATCGCGAGGCCGCTCGTCAGTTGTTTGCAGAGGCTTTGAATGACAGTCCTGATAGTGTGATATTACAGGAAACCGTGGATCGTTTGATTGGCGGCCCGTTAGCTGAGCCGTCTGAGACGGTGAGTACGATCAGGAAGTAGATAGGAATATATGTAAGTGCCTGGAAAAGTGCGGGTTATTTTTTCTTTTTTTATGCAGAACCTATTCCGGGTTCTGTTTTTGCTTCTGCTTACCGGATGCGCGTCCCGATCTGTTGATCAGGGTGTTCAGCTGTCTGATGAGGCGAGGCGCCAGCTCTGGCAAGGTCATGAGCAGCAGTTAGCTGCACTGAAAACCTGGCAGATGAGTGGGCGGCTGAACCTGAAGGTACCCAAGCAGTCGGGCACCTTATCTGTCGATTGGAGCCAGCAGGAAGCTCAGTATCAAATTTATCTGGATGGCCCTTTCGGTGCCGCCATTGCCGCTATTTCCGGTGATCAGAATCAAGTCTCGGTGACGGCATCAGAAGATACGATGGTGGGTTCCTCTCCAGAAATGTTGCTTTATTCCATGACCGGCTGGCAGTTTCCGGTCAGCTATCTCAGGCGTTGGATCAAAGGGCTTCCTGTTCAGGGGGTGGCGTCTGAGCTGACTCTGAATAATCAGGGGTATCCCGAAAAGATTGAACAAGCGGGCTGGGTCATTGTCTATCAGCAATACAAGCCTTCGGGCTCGCTGTTGTTGCCGACCAGGTTGACCGTTTCCAATAAAGTGGTAAGGCTCAACCTCTTGATCAACCAATGGTCTCTTTAATGATCTAATTGAAGCATGGAATTTTCTTGATGCTGACAGAGCTGACGTTACCCGCCCCTGCCAAACTGAACCTATTTCTCTATATTACGGGCAAAAGAGCGGACGGTTATCACAACCTTCAAACCCTTTTTCAATTTCTGGATATCGGTGATGAACTGACATTTACTCTCAGTGATTCTGATGTCGAACTCACTACAGAACTTATTGGGGTTGCTCCGGAAGATAATCTGATCGTCAAGGCTGCCCGGTTGTTGCAACAGCAAACCGGTTGTCAGAAAGGGGTCCGAATCGCTCTGGATAAACAAATGCCTATGGGCGGTGGTTTGGGTGGTGGCAGTTCTAATGCCGCTACTACGCTTCTGGCACTGAACGTTCTTTGGAATTTAAACTTATCTGTGAATCAGCTGGCTGACTTTGGGTTAAAGCTCGGGGCAGATGTTCCGGTATTTGTTCGTGGTTTTAGTGCGTTTGCGGAAGGCGTTGGTGAAATACTCACGCCGGTTTCGCCACCGGAATATTGGTTTTTAGTCGCTGTTCCAGATGTTCATGTGAACACCGCGGCGATGTTTGGTCATCAGGAATTGACAAGAGATTCCTCCCCCATTAAAGTTGCCGCCGCTCTTGAGCAGGAGGGTCGAAATGATTTTCAGCCTCTGGTTCGATCGCTCTACCCTGAGGTTGATAAAACCCTCTCGCTGTTGGATAATCTCGCAGATTCCAGCATTGGACAGGCTGTTATGAGTGGCTCGGGAGCATCTGTGTTTGCTCGGTTTGCCAGTCGTGAACAGGCATTGGCGGCTCAAATGGCGCTCTCGTCCAGAGAGGCTGCAGCGGGGCTGTCAAAAGTACGCAGTTTTGTGGCGCGTGGCATGAATTGCTCACCGCTGGTTGATGCAGTGCAGTGCTTTGGAAAACGCAGGCTATGCCGTTAACGTTTGATGATTGCAGCTGTTAACTAAGTCTATTTATTACGATAAGTCGGCCAGAACTGTGCACGGATTGAGAATAACATTTACTGGGGTGTCGCCAAGCGGTAAGGCATCAGGTTTTGATCCTGACATGCGGGGGTTCGAATCCCTCCACCCCAGCCATATTCATACAGCCGCTTTTTCAAAGCGCTGTGATCGCTCAGTTCCCGCTGATGCGGTCTGTCCAGACTTCAAATTGTCTGGATTCCCCTATTCCAGTCGATATTTCCACCTCCGCCCAATACCCAACCAAGGTGATTTCCCGTGTCGAAAATGATGGTGTTTGCCGGCAACTCCAATCCGGATCTGGTTCAAAAAGTTGTCAATCACCTGCATATCCCGCTTGGCAAGGCCTATGTTGGCCGCTTTAGTGATGGCGAATGTGCCGTAGAAATTCAGGAAAACGTTCGTGGTCGTGATGTGTTTATCATCCAATCCACCTGTGCGCCAACGAATGATAACTTGATGGAGTTACTGGTGATGGCTGACGCTATGCGTCGTTCTTCTGCGGTTCGAGTAACGGCAGTGCTGCCTTACTTCGGTTACGCCCGCCAGGATCGTCGTCCTCGCTCCAGTCGTGTGGCCATCAGCGCCAAAGTGGTTGCGGATATGATTGCCAGTGTGGGTATTGACCGTGTTCTGACTGTGGATCTCCATGCGGATCAGATTCAGGGCTTTTTCGATATTCCGGTGGATAACGTCTACGGTTCCCCAATCCTGCTGGACGATATTGAGCGTCGTAATTACAGCGATGTGATGGTGGTATCTCCGGATCATGGTGGTGTGGTTCGTGCTCGTGCAGTGGCCAAACGTCTGAATTCTGACCTGGCGATTATCGATAAACGTCGCCCGGAAGCGAACAAAAGTGAAGTTATGAACATCATCGGTGATGTTTCTGGTCGTACCTGTATTCTGGTTGACGATATGGTGGATACCGCCGGTACGCTTTGCCAGGCAGCTGCAGCACTGAAAAACAAAGGTGCCAAGGCGGTTTATGCTTACTGTACGCACCCTATTCTGTCTGGCCGTGCCCTTGAGAATATTGTGAATTCAGAGCTGGATGAGTTGGTGGTGACAAATACGATTCCTCTAAGCCCTGCGGCTCAGGCGCTGGATAAGATTCGTCAGCTGGATATGTCACCTTTACTTGCTGAATCTGTGCGTCGTATCAGCAATGCTGAATCGATCAGTGCTATGTTTCAGTAAAAACTAAACGGTGAATTGAATATAAAGGCGCATTTTATGCGCCTTCTTCGACTTTCGTCTGATCCGATCCTTCCCGCTTTTTTCCTTCCAAGCGTTAAATTGGTTGTTTTGCACGATTTTTGTACTTCTTATGTCTAACAGATTCAAATAGTTATTTTCCCTAAAATGTACCCCATTAGATTTAATTACGGAATGGGGGTGAATTATGAGCATCAGTGGAATTAGTCTAAGTAAATTACCAGTCAGTTTGGTCAAGAAAATCAATGAATTCGGTAGGTTGGTGGAGTGGTTGAGTAGAAAAGTAGGTGTTCATAAACTAATTAAGGTTTTTCTCCTGCCTAAAAAACGGATGATAGAACCGACAACCCAAATGAAAGCTACCGATATAAGATGTAAGAGCATAATTGAAGTCGAACCTTCTCCAGGTTCCTTCTGTAAAGCAACTTGGCCTGTTAAAAGTAGTCAGCAGGAAGTTGAAAGTCAGCCTTTACCACCTTTTTCTTATGAGGTTCAATGGCCAGTTAAAGAGAGACAAGAGCCTGTAAAAAAATCAGTGGCTTCCAGAAAAAGATCTGCTGGCTCTTCAGAAGACGAGGCAGCATCAAAAAAAATGCGTTACACACCAACGGTTTCCAGAAAAAGACCGGCAACGGCTTCTGGCGATGGGGCTGCGTCTAAAGGAAGGATTGAGCTTCTTGAAGAAGAAAAAGATGGGCAATTGAAAGAAAAATTAGCGAAATTAAAAGCTGGGGTGGGAGAGGTTAAAAGCGATATGGCGAATGGTTCAAAAAAAGAAGCACTTGAGAAGCCAGAAAGGTCACTCACTCAGTTATTGGGTTCAGATCTTTCTAAATCGTTAAACGTTGAGATTTGCAACAAGCTATTAAGTGATGGTATGAATGCTGAAGCACGTAAGCTCCTGATTAATAAAATGATGGCTGTGGCAGAGCAGGTTTCAAACGAAGATAAGAAAGCTTTGAATGTTGAGAGTCAGGATGACCTTGTTGTTGGTAAGCTGCTAAATGAGTACCGTCTTGAAGCTGAAGAGGAGCTTGATGCGGTTCAGGATCTTCCTCTTGATTTGGTTCTCAGTTATTGTGATGACCTTATGAATGGAGATGTTACGGATGATGAAATGCGAGAAATGTTCTGGCAGAAAATGGTATCAGCCGGCAGTCGGCTAACTGACGAAGATCTGAAAAAAATCGAAGCAGAAATTGCCGGTAACGATAGAGCTATCAAAATATTCCGCAGTTGTGATGGGGATTTTTCAGGTCCTATTGGCCTGCTTGAAGAAAAAAATCGGCTGCTGGATCGGGCAATAGCTAATTGTTAAGCGGTGTCTGCAATGATTTTCTAGTTGGCTCATGATGATCTTGTCGATAAAAACACGGTGTTGGAACCGATCTCATATTCCGAGTCAATCGGAATATCTCAAAGCCAAATGAAGCCAGAAAGTACCACGCTTTCTGGCTTCAACTCTGTAATTCATGCCATCGGTACTCTTTCCTTGTTCTTGTCCGTTATCAATGTCTTATAGTTATTGTTTGCAGGGCTGATTTATCAGCCCTGCGTATTTTGGCTTAGATACAGTAACTGCTTCAGGGAGAGAGGCATGACACAACGGATACCACCTTCGGACGGTCAGGTTAGAAAGCAGATAGAAAAGTATGAGCAACTTAATGATGAAAAAGCGTCAACGCCCTCAAAACCACAAGGTCGTGTCCAGCAAGTTGCTCCAGAATCTCATTTGAAAGAAGGTAGAGCCGTGGCTGATAAGGCTACGGTTGAGGAAACACCTGTTCTAGATAGAAAAATAAAAGCTCGAGTTGATAAGAGTGATCCTGATTCAAAGGCTGGCCACAAGGGAAAGAGATCAAAAAAAAGCAGGCATCACAAAAGTCGAAAATCGACATCGGCTGAAGATAAGCAGTCAGTTAAGCATGCCCATAAAGCGAAAAGAAGAGAGAAGGACGAATTTCAAATACCAAAAACAAAAGATGAAATACTGTCCAGGATGAAAGAGTTGGATAGACTTGAGCAACTGGCACAGGCAAAGGAGTCGACAGATCAAGCTCCTTCACCCCAAATGAATGATGAGGTTGGCAAAAAAGAGGTTCTCTATAAAGAGATGCTGGCAATGGGGAGGAGGCAGCAGAAAAACAAACCCGAAATTAGTGATAGTCGGCGTTTACATAATGCTTTTATGGATAACCTCCGTAAATCAAACGTTAAATTGGATAAAGTGTCGGAGTTAGTGAAATCGAATGAGGTTTCCTTTGAGGATGTTAACCAGCTTCATCAAGCCGTTGATGATATCAATACAGAAAATATCAAGATCCTTGGTGAATTGGAGAGTCAAACAAAGAGTTTATCAAGAGGCTCCCATGAACCGATGAAGGCGATGCTCGAACAAGAGAAAAATGATGTTGATCAGGAACTCCGGGAAAATCATGAAAAAATGCTTGAGGTTACAAAGCGGTTACGTTTTATAGAACATAACCTGTTAAAGGAAAAAAAGAGTCCAATGGATGGAGCGGGCGGCAAAAAATCAGTTGATCCTTCTAAGGAGTCTATTGCTCAGCTAGCAGGGATAATGAGGCAGAAAAAGCATGAGATTGTCCAGGAGAATCGGCAAAAGTATGAAAAAGCCTTGAAGATTACAGAACAGTTAAGTTTGAAAGGAGGTATTGCCGTTGCTGGCCGTAATTCTCTGGTTAAACAATTGAGGGCGGTTATTGAAAGTATTGCTTCAAATGATGAAGTTGCCGTGTCGGTTTTAGCTGATCTCAAAGAGCTTGAGCAGAATGGCAGGGTTTTGAGTATCTATTCAGGCTACATAAGGGATGAGTGGATAAAAATTCCTTTCACAAAAGCAGAGGCACGCGATAGAGAAGACGCCATGAATGATTTCACGGCCGTCATGAAGGAAGTCTCTGTTGAAAATGATGAGGTGATTAGTCGTATTAAGGCAAAACTCACCAATCTGTAGCTGTCTGCCGCTCGATGATTGGCGTTGGTTGAGGCTTGCCGGCCTCGGTTTTAACGTCGTTGGTTTTTCTTTCCTTTCCTTAAGTCTTCCCATATTGTTCCCTTTTATTAGGCACTGAAGTCAGATATTGGTCATGGGTGGGCATCCAGTTTTTCAGCTTGTTTCTGTTGGTATTGGTGTTTCGGAGAAGGCTCTGCTCTCCGGAGTGAATTTAACCATTGGCCGGGGCGATAGTTTTGTTCTTGTCGGTCCCTCCGGCGGAGGCAAGAGTTCTTTGTTAAAGCTTTTGCTGGGTGGTTTTCATCTTCAGGCAGGTGAGTTCTTTTTTATGGGGCGGCCAGTTTGCCAGGATTCGATAAAACATCTGCGCTCATCCATTGCCTATATTCCTCAGCAGGCGCCTTCCGGTGGTGAATCCGTTGCTGACTATCTCAGCCGTCCTTTTTCCTGGAAAGCGTGGAGTGATCGACCTTTCAGGAATTCTGATGTGGAGTATTGGTTTCAACAGCTTGATCTCTCTATTGAGCTTCTCTCATCGTCATTGAATCAACTGTCTGGTGGACAAAGGCAGCGGCTTTCCATGGTGCGAGGGTTGATGACTGGGAGGAAAATACTGGTTGCGGATGAGCCTACGTCAGCCCTCGACGATGAATCCTGCCGTAAAGTAACGGATCTCTTGCTCGGAGGCGATTATACCGTGGTATCAGCATCCCATGACCCCCGTTGGATAACAGGCTGTCAGCACTCGATTCTGGTCAGGGATGGTGGCGTTTCAGTGGTTGATAACCCGATTCGGGAGGTGATGAAACCATGAGCGGAAGTGGGCAAATTGGTGTTGTCGAGCTGCTGATTTTTTATGGCGTTCTGTTACTGCCTCTGCTGATGCTGTGGTGTCTCGGGCTAAAGGATCTGGTGAAAAATCTGTTGGTCGGGGTTGGCCGGATGACGTTGCAGTTGGCCATGATTGGAGTTTATCTTGAGTTTCTGTTTGCGCAGAATAGCCTTGTTCTTAACCTGCTCTGGCTTGCTATTATGCTGTTGGTGGCTAATTGGCATATCCTCAGTCGGGCTGGACTATCGATAACCTCGTTGTTCATGGTTTCTCTGTTCAGCGTATTTTTTGGTGTCGGGCTTGTGTTGGTGGCCATGATCGTTCTGGTACAACCGGAGCCATGGTTTAGCTCGCGCTACCTGATTCCTCTGGCGGGGATGCTGTTGGGCAACTGTTTGACCGGAAATATCCTGGTCCTTGAGCGTTTTTACAGCTCGGTATCTGAACGGTATGAGCAGTATATGGGTGACTTGTTACTGGGAGCCAGCCGTCTTGAAGCGTTACAGCCGTTTATCCGTGGGGCATTGAAGTCGGCCATCAGTCCGTTGGTGGCAACCTTGTCGACGCTTGGGTTGGTGGCATTGCCGGGTATGATGACTGGCCAGATTCTGGGTGGTGCTGAACCGGTTGATGCGGTGATGTATCAGCTTATGATCATGCTGGGGATTGCCAGCAGTATGATTCTCTGTGCGATTATCAATTTGATGTTGAATATTCGGGTGAGCTTTGATCGTTACGGGTTGATGGATTTTTCAATGATAAAAGCAGAAAGCCGTTAGGAATAGCTCCCAATTAGCTTTCATATTTCAATTAATGTTGTCCGTTGTCCGAAAAAGCTGCAGTCACTCTCGCTTTTGCGGATTACGGATTACGGATTACGGATTACGGACAGGTATAAACACAGACCACACGGTTGAAACTCGCTTTGCTTTTTTTCACTATCTCTGTAATATATCGCACCTTTAAAAGAACCGCTGTTTCTGGTCGCAAGAGCAGTGGTGTTACTGGAGATAAACATGTCTGAAGCAATCGTATTAAGTGCAGTAGCACGTAAAGATGTAGGGAAGGGTGCGAGCCGCCGCCTGCGTCGTGCTGATCTGGTTCCAGCTATCATCTATGGTGGTAGCTCCGAGCCTCTGCAAATCACTCTGGAAGGCAAGGCCATCCGTAAAGCGCTGGAAGTTGAATCTTTCTACTCCCAGATCGTCACTCTGGAAGTAGACGGTGCCAAGCAGCAGGCTATCCTGAAAGATCTGCAGCGTCACCCAGCGAAAGAATTCGCTATGCACATGGACTTCCTGCGCGTTGAAGCGGATCACGAAGTAACTACTAACGTACCACTTCACTTCATCAATGAAGAAGCATGTGTTGGTGTTAAAGCGGGCGGCGCTATCGTGCACAACCGTGTAGACCTGGAAATCAAGTGTCTGCCAGGCGATCTGCCAGAGTTCATCGAAGTGGACATGGCTAACGTTGAGCTGGGTGGTCACGTTCACCTGAGCGACATCGCTGTTCCTGCTGGTGTTGAAGTTCTGAACCACGGTCAGGATCTTGATATCTCCAGTGTTCAGGCTACTCGTGCTGGAACTGAAGAAGACGAAGCATCTGAAGCGTCTTCTGAAGAAGCTGGCGAAGAGTAATCATTGTTGCTTGAGTAGCAGCCAAGGAGGCGTGACATTATGGCGAAACCTTCAGAGCAGCCTGTTCGGCTGGTTGTGGGGCTGGGTAACCCAGGTTCGCAGTATGAAGATACCCGCCATAATGCAGGCTTCTGGTACGTTGAGCAGTTAGCAAGAAGCTGTGGTGTTGTTCTGCAGCCTGAGAAGAAATTCTTCGGCGAAACAGCTCGCGTACAAATTGGCGGACAAGAAGTCCGCCTTTTAAACCCTTCTACATTTATGAATCGAAGTGGTCAGGCCGTTGGCGCTATGGCAACTTTCTTCAAAATCCCTCCCGAATCCATTCTTGTTGTTCATGATGAGCTTGATTTGCCTCCGGGTATCGGCCGTTTAAAACAAGGCGGTGGTCATGGTGGTCATAATGGTCTGCGGGATATTATTTCAGCGCTTGGAAATAATCGTGAGTTTCTGAGGTTGCGCCTGGGGATCGGTCATCCGGGTAACAGCAAAGATGTGGCTAACTATGTGTTAACCAAACCCTCGGTTGCTGATCGGCAGAAAATTGATAGCGTAATAGACGAATCTGTTCGTATAACTCCCGAAGCTTTGAACGGTAAACGCTCAAAGGCCATTCAGGAGCTGCATACTTTTTCCGCGTGATTACTTTTCCAAGTCTAGATGTGCTGACAGATTTAACTCTGGTATTGGCCAGTAATTATCCCTGATGAATGAATTTTTTCCTCGCTCTAATGCCTGATCAACCAAACCGCAAATGAGTTTTTCAAATTCGATACCCGCATGCTTTGCGCCATCTGGGAAAAGACTGGTAGGCGTCATTCCGGGCAGGTTGTTAATTTCAGAAAATATCGGTTCGCCATTCTCCGGAACAATAAAATCGGATCGGCTTATATCTCTGCAACGAATGAGCTGGTGTGCTTGAAGCGCTATCTCTTGCACTCTTTGCTTCTGCTGGTCGGAAATTCCAGCGGGAATGATGTGTTCACTGAGCCCGGGTGTGTATCGGTGCGTGTAATCGTACCAGGCGTTGTTGGGGGTGATGATTTCAATAACCGGTAAAACATGTGTGCGATCCAAATCCAGAATACCGGCAGTGACTTCTCGCCCTTGAATGAACTCTTCGATGAGAAGGAGGTGGTCTTTCTCAAAACCTTCAACCAACCGTTCGAACAACTCTTTTTTTCCTTCCGCAAACTGCACGCCAATACCCGACCCTTGGGCAAATGGTTTTATGACCACTCTCTCCCCTAAAGTATCCAGGCATCTTTCTACCGACGTTTTGATGGGTTCAGCGCTTGATACCAGGCAGTCTTTCGCTAACGGTACACCGCCATGATGAAGGATTCTTTTGGTAGCGACTTTGTCTAATGCACAGGCGCTGGCCAGTACGCCAGAGCCGATATATGGGATGCCCATTACTTCCAGCATTCCTTGCAGGCAGCCATCTTCACCCATAGGGCCATGGGCGACAGGGAAGACAACGTCAACCTGATGGGTTAGTAAATTGGCGGGAAGTGCCGCATCAAGTTCCAGAGTTACTACATTGCCATAGTGTTTTTCCAGTGGTTGCGTGATGCGGCCGGCAGATAGCCTGGAAACACGCGCCTCCGGAGACGGTCCTCCACAGACGATGGCAATCGTTGTATTTTTTTTATCCTTCATAAACTGATCCAGATGCTGTTAGCTGTTTATACCCGTTGCCTTTCAAGTTGCTACTTTGTTGGCTGCTTTTATGCCCTTGGGTGCTCGTTCACCCCCAATCACTTACTCGTTGTAGGCTTATGGGGTTCACTCGTTTGCCGCCGCGGAGCAACTTGAAATTCTTTGGGTATATAGGGTCATATATATAGTAGTAAGGAATTATGGATTGTTTTCAGTATTCAGAAGTTCCCCAGCGATAGAGTCCGTGAACAAAAAACAGGGTGGTTCCGGCAGCTAAGAGTTCGGTAACCGTGACGGCATCTGTGAACATGGTGACGCCATAGGCAAGTAACGCGCCTAGAGTTAATGACTCGGTAGCAAATAAAAGGCTCGACCCTGCTGCGACGACGCCGGGCAGGTGGTCAATACCAACGGTGTGCATGACAGTGCCAGTAAAAGGGCTGGATGCTTTCCAGAGTGCGCTTTTAAGCGGGTGTCTGCTTTGGTATGAGGGGAGGTTGATGGCAGACGGAAACTCTGTGATCAGTTCTCCATTGTTGATAATGGCGTTTAGTGTAAATAGGTCGCCAGTTTGGGACAGGGAAGCGATTGCCCGTTTTGCTGCTGGTTGAGTCGTATTGTTAGAGTCAGCGTTATTTATCAAGTAAGTCTGAAGTTCTTGTATATAGGAATCATCATAATCGTAGAGTGGCGTTTGAATTCTGATGCCATTTTTGAATTGAAGGAAAGATGAGTCTGGTGGTGCCTGAAAGGCGTCCTGATGAGTGGTTCTCAGTTTGGCTGTTGGCATGCCGGCTGGCAGTGTTTTTATGGCACGCGGGCTAAGTGAGATTACTGAGATGCTTGGTAACGGGTTGATGATACCGCTGACTATTTTATGGCATAGCAATGCATCGAGAGTGGAGGTGCCATTAAAGTTGCGCTCGTTGTAGGTTCGCAGAATAGTGATAGGTCTAAATTCAGAGCGGAGTTCTGTATATTCGTCTGCTACAGGTTCAGGGGTTATGGAAATATGGCTGATGGTTTTTAGTCCTTGGTCGTGACAATAGTAACTCGCTTTTGAATTGGCGGGGAGATGGGGAAGGGTGTATAGCTGGCCGGGAGTAGCGATAACGTCCTCGGCGGGGGCAAAAATATATCGGCCTTGTACAAAAACACCCTTTGTATTCAAGCTGATCTGCTGGGAGGTGTTGTAGTCGGAGGGGTCAAAGTGAATCGTCACTATGGGTGGGGACTCTTTACTTTGTTCCAGTGTTTCAATGTCATGGCTTGTTGGTATTGCCAGCGCTTCGGTGCTCGGTATTTGATTCGTGTCGAATGCATGCAACACGGTTGTTAGTAGCAGGGGGATAAAGAAAAAATATTTCATTGCTGAGTTCACTGAGTTGTTAAGTGGTTGGTCATTTGAGTCTGAATGAGTCCGAAAGTGCTCGTAGGTCTTCGTAATACGCAACATCTGTCGTTGATATAAGATTGGCTGCACAAACAAGCTTGAATGCTTTGACAGTTTTTTGAGGAAATAATTCGCAGGCAATGAACAAATAATAATTTCTGTTTTTTGCGATCATTTTTTGCAATCAAATACCTTTACTAAGTAGAAACCGGAATATTAGCAAATGATGTACTGCTGTACTGTTGCAGAAGTACGGTGGTCTTTAGAGATTGAGCAAGTCATGAGAGCTGAGCCTTGGTTACAGGTAATCAAACTGTTGAGTGATCAACAGAGCGCTGATTCCCTTCATGAAGTGATGCATGTGTTGCTGACCCGGGAGGAACGGGAAGCGATAGGATCCAGATTGTCTATAATGCGGGCACTTGTCGCTGGAAAAGAGTCTCAGAGGGAGATTGCCAAGCGTATAGGTGTCAGTATCACCAAAGTGACTCGGTGCTCGAATTATCTGAAGACGCTGTCAGCATCAGAAACCGTAATGATTGAACCAACCTGAAGGGTTGGTGTCTATATCTGTAGGATTTGAAGTCATTACCTAAGCGGAGGTAAAGGCTTCAGAGCGGCAGATGTATTCCCTTAAGTTGTAGGAATAATAATGTCTCAAGCAATTGTCACTGAGAGCGCTACCGGCTCTATCAGTAAACATGCTGAAGGAAAAAAAGGCACAGTGCTTGGCAGCGCTGTAATCGTCGCAGGTACCGCCGTGGGTGCGGGTATGTTTTCCCTTCCTGTTGCCACCAGTGGCCTCTGGTTTGGCTATTCCATGTTGTTTATGGTGTTCTCCTGGTATTGCATGTACAGCGCTGCGCTTTACCTTCTGGAGGCGAATCTGCGTTTTCCTCTGGGTGCCAGCTTCGACACTATCGCTCAGGGAACCATTGGCAATCTGGGCCGTGTAATTAATGGAGCTTCAGTAGCGTTTCTTTGTTACATCCTGACCTATGCCTACATCTCCGGTGGTAGCTCGATTATTTCTTACTCATTGGAGTCGGTGGAGTGGGTTTCGCTGTCTCCGCCCGCAGCCAGTTTTGTGTTTGCCTTGATCCTCTCTGTCATTGTGATGATGGGTACCCGGGCGGTTGACCGAGTAAGTACAGTGCTGATGGGTGGGATGCTGATCACCTTTCTCTGGAGCGTTAGTGGGCTGATTGGCAATGCATCAGTCGACTATTTGATGGTGGACTTGCCTTTCTTTGATGTGGTGCCTTATTCAATGGGGGCGCTTGGCTTCTTTACCGTCAGTTTTGGTATGCAAACTGCCGTACCCAGTATCACCCGTTATCTGGATAAGGACGCCGCGAAGGTGAAGAAAGCGTTATTGTCCGGCTCGCTGTTGGCGCTGATTTTCTACACTCTTTGGCAGTACAGTTTCTTTGGCAATCTTTCCAGAGATGCATTCCCGGCGATTATTGCCGCTGGTGGTAATATTGGGAGTATGCTGGAGGCACTTGCAGAGACAGGTCTGCATATCAGTATTTCAACCGTCCTGCAGTGGTTCGCAAATATGGCGGTGGCTAGCTCATTCCTTGGTGTGTCCCTTTGCCTGTTTGACTACATAGCGGATCTGTTTGGCTTTGATAACAGTTTTACGGGGCGACTGAAGACCGCTGCAATTACGTTTGTACCTCCTACTGTGCTGGGTATGTTTTTGCCGGACGGGTTTATTACGGCGATTGGCTTTGCCGGGCTGGTTTTGGTGGTCTTTTGTATCATCTCGCCCGTGGTGATGGCGTATGTAGGGCGTCAGCGCGGAGAAGAAGGGTATCAGGTTTCCGGTGGTCTCTTTAGAATGGCTTTGGTATTGCTGTTTGGCGTTGCGGCTATTGTATTTGCTTCGCTGGATCTGGCCGGTTTACTGCCCTCATTTGGTTGATGAAAATGGCTCCCGGATTTCGGGAGCTTTGCTGTTTTGATTGTGTATTTCCTGCGTGATCATAAAATTATCTGAAATTTTTCCCCTCAGTCTTTATAATTCGCACCCATTAACTATTTTCAGGAACGAGCAGAAACGCTATGGGCTTCAAATGCGGCATCGTTGGACTGCCAAACGTTGGTAAATCCACGCTTTTTAATGCCTTGACCAAGGCAGGTATTGATGCGGAAAACTTCCCGTTCTGCACCATTGAACCCAATGCGGGTGTTGTGGCCATGCCCGATCCGCGTCTGGATAAGCTGGCGGCCATCGTCAAGCCGCAGCGCGTGCTGCCCACAACCATGGAGTTTGTGGATATTGCCGGGTTGGTGGAAGGTGCCTCTAAAGGTGAAGGTCTTGGTAACAAATTCCTGGCAAATATTCGTGAAACCGACGCAATCGCCCACGTTGTTCGCTGTTTTGTGAACGATAATGTGATTCACGTCGCCAATAAGATTGACCCTAAGGCTGATATTGAAATCATCAATATGGAGCTGGTTCTGGCGGATCTGGAAAGCTGTGAAAAGCAGCTGCAGCGCGTGGTTCGTTCTGCTAAAGGTGGCGATAAAGAAGCGGTTGCTCAGAAAGCGCTGCTGGAAAAAGTGATCCCTCACCTGGAAGAAGGTAATCCTGTTCGCTCTCTGGAGATGAGTGATGACGAGCGCAAACTGGTTCGTTTGTTTCACCTGCTGACCATTAAGCCAACCATGTACATTGCTAACGTGGATGAAGATGGTTTCGAAGATAACGAGTACCTGGACACCGTTCGTGCCATTGCTGAGCAGGAAGGCGCTGTTGTTGTGCCTATCTGCAATAAGCTGGAATCAGAAATCGCAGAGCTGGACGATGAAGAGCGAGCGGAGTTTCTGGCGGATCTGGGCATGGAAGAGCCGGGGCTGGATCGTGTGATTCGTGCCGGTTACGAATTGCTTGGCTTACAAACCTACTTTACTGCTGGCGTGAAAGAAGTTCGTGCCTGGACCGTAAAAGTGGGCGCGACCGCACCTCAGGCTGCCGGCGTGATCCATACGGATTTCGAGCGTGGTTTTATTCGTGCAGAAGTCACCGGCTATGATGATTTCATCCAGTTCAATGGTGAGCAGGGTGCGAAAGAAGCAGGACGACTGAGAGTGGAAGGCAAGGCTTACATCGTGAAAGATGGCGATGTGATGCACTTCCTGTTTAACGTCTAAGAGCTGATTCGTCTCTGTAGAAAAGGCACGAATTACCGTGCCTTTTCTGTTTCTGGCCGGTTTCCAGAATAGAAGGCGATGGGTTTATATACCAAGAGAGTGTAAGTGAAGGTTATATAATACCAATTCTGTTTTTAAATTATGGGTTGCGCAGCCATTTCGACCGACTGGGTCAGCGTTGAAGTTCCTCGCCATAGATACTACCCGAGGGCATAAAGGCTATGACTCGTCGCTTCGCCTTTATGCCCTTTAGGGTATTGCCCAGTCGCTCACAATGACTTGCTCACTCCACAATTTTAAAACGACATTGGTATAAGCAATTTGCTTGACAGTTCTCGATGAAATCACTAAAGTGCGCACCATCTTTCGACGGCTAGGTAGCTCAGTTGGTTAGAGCACAGCACTCATAATGCTGGGGTCGGCAGTTCGAATCTGCCCCTAGCTACCATGTTCTTTTTATTCGCACTCTTGTTATAAAGAGGTGGGTGAAATGAGATGGTTGCGAAAACGCTATTTCCTATAGTAGCATCGAAAGCGCTTCTCAGCTGGGGTGTCGCCAAGCGGTAAGGCATCAGGTTTTGATCCTGACATGCGGGGGTTCGAATCCCTCCACCCCAGCCAAATCTCTGATTGTTGTGATGAAATTAGGTTGATCTTACTGATTGACAGATGATGGTTGAATCATGACAATAGCGATCCGGTTTGTGGCTAGGTAGCTCAGTTGGTTAGAGCACAGCACTCATAATGCTGGGGTCGGCAGTTCGAATCTGCCCCTAGCTACCATTATTCCGGTTTTATTTGCTTATCAAAAGCAATTGGGGTGTCGCCAAGCGGTAAGGCATCAGGTTTTGATCCTGACATGCGGGGGTTCGAATCCCTCCACCCCAGCCATTTTCTAAAAGCCTTTCTGAGATTTCAGGAAGGCTTTTTTTTTGGTTTTTTGTTTGATTTTATTTTGAATAACGTTCATCAAAAATGATTTTTTGGGAGCTGTTTAAGCAGAAAGGCCTGAAGGTTTCCGCCCATGACTTTACGGATTTCTGTTTCCGTAAAACCCTGTTTAATCATCAAGTCAGTCAACACTGCAAGTTCTGAGGCGTCGATACTCACGCGAGTGCTGCCATCAAAATCGGAGCCCAATGCGATATGATCTTCCCCCGCCAGATCGATGGCGTAGCGTAAAGTTTTGACAATACCTTCTGGTGTTATGTCGCAAATCGCATCCCAAAAACCAATGCCGATTAAGCCGCCTTTGTCTGCTACACGCTTGATCAGATGATCCGAAATATTCCGGGGTGAATCGCAGGTGCCCAGTAGGCCGGTGTGAGAAATCACTACGGGTCGTGTGGCCAGCTTCAACACTTCATCCACCACCGATTCTGAGGAGTGTGCCAGATCAACAATTAGCTCCATCTCCTCCATTTTTGCCAATGCCCGTCGGCCAAATAAACTCAGACGAGAACCGCTGACGCCGTGCAGTGAGCCCCCAAGGTGGTTATCAAAAAAATGGTGCAGACCAATCATTCGATAACCGGCGTCGTATAATTTCTGAAGCTTGTCTAAATCACCTTCCAGGGCATGTGCGCCCTCAATGGCAAGCAGTCCGGCTACCTGCTGGCTGCCTCCAGCTCTGTTTTTTAACGTCTCTTTAAGGTCTTGTTGGTAACGGATGATGTTCAGTTCGTCTGGATGGGCTTGTTCTATTTTTTCCAGCTTTTCTGCCTGATAAACAGCTCGTTGATATAAGCTGGTCCATGTGGTGACAGGCCAGGCTTGGGCAAAAGCGAGTAAGGTAATGTTGTCGATGGCGTCGCTGTCATTGCGGCTATAGTTTTGACCCCTTGGGGATTTGGTCACCGCTGCAAAGGTCTGAATAGCCACATTGCCTTCCCGGAGTCTGGGCAGGTCAACGTGTCCATAGTTGTGTCGTTTGGTGATGTCCCGGTTCCATAACAGACTGTCTGCATGAAGATCGCCGATCACTAACTGCTGGTGAAGTTTTTCAGCTGCTTTTGAAATGTTATAGGGAGTGTGAGGTGCCACTTGGTTCATTCCCTGCTCGATGGTGGGAGGAGCGAAGATCCACGTTAATATTATGGCGGAAGCGACAAACAGAGCGGTGATACGGGAGGCAAGGCGCCAGATGCTGGCAGGTTGGCGAAGATCTGTGGCTTTTTTTTCCATGTCTCAACTATGTACGTCTGATTATTATTATGTTGGACGACAGTGTAACAGCATCTTGGCGTAACAGCATCTTGGCGGCCTATCTTTGTCAGAGTGATTTTTTATGTAAATGGTTTAACGGCAGTGCTGTTTTGCGAATGGGCTGTCGCAGTACAAAGCTGGAATGTACGCCGGTAACGCCGGCAATCCGGGTGATTTTATTGAGCAAAAAATCCTGATAGTAGTTCATGTCCGGCACCATTACCTTCACCATGTAGTCAGCAGACTGTCCGGTGATCAGCAGGCATTCAATGACTTCGTCGTAATCATTAATGGTGCTTTCAAATGCGGCAAATCGTTCGGGTGTGTGCCTGTCCATGCTGATGTGGATCAGAACAAATAAGCTTAATCCAAGCTTCTCCGAGTTTAATAGAGTAACTCTTCCGGTAATCAAACCCAGTTCTTCGAGATGCCTGACTCGCCGCAGGCAGGGTGAGGGAGTCAGTCCAATGCGATCTGCCAGATCTTGATTGCTGATACTGGCATCAGCCTGAAGCTCTTGGAGTATTCGAATATCATAGCGATCGAGATTCATGGTTTAAGATTTCACAAATTATTATTTACTTGGAATATTATTGCTCAAAAAGCTCAAATTTGCCATAAACTCGCAATCATCTGCTAGCCAGTTCTTTATATACTATTTCTGTCGCCACAAGTGACGGTGAAGCATCAGGGTTATAAACCATGATGAACAGATATTCCGAACCAGGAGTGCTGTGCAGAAACCCACAAGGTTGAGCAGGATGATCATTCAGAGGCATCAACAGGCTAGGTGTTGGTTAACCTCGAGCAGATTTGCAAGCCGCTGATTATTGGGAGATGGTCAGCGGTTTTTGTTATATAGTACCCCCTCTTCACTATCCGCTCTCATTTCTGCAGGGACTCACCTTGGACGCGACCATCACTCTGGACCTCGTTGTCTTTCTGTTTGCCGTGGCAACGGCTGCCGGTTTTGTTGATGCTATTGCTGGTGGAGGCGGGATGATTACGGTTCCGGCTTTGTTGGCTGCGGGCTTATCACCGGTTCAGGCGTTGGCAACCAATAAACTACAGGGTACCGGCGGAACGCTTTCTGCCAGTTATTATTTTATCTCCCGCAAGGCGGTCAATCTCAAAGATCTGCGTTTGCCCATTGCCATGACGTTTGTGGGCAGTGTGTTGGGTACCGTCTTGGTGCAGCGGATTGATGCCGGCATTCTGGAGCAGCTGATTCCCTTTTTTCTTATTGGTATCGTGTTGTACTTTCTGTTTTCGCCAAAGCTGGGGGC
The DNA here is from genome assembly GCF_947495845.1 of uncultured Endozoicomonas sp. GTDB lineage: Bacteria > Pseudomonadota > Gammaproteobacteria > Pseudomonadales > Endozoicomonadaceae > Endozoicomonas. The sequence goes on from NZ_CANMAO010000007.1 coordinate 81,369, forward strand.
GGAGCAATCGGACGGGTTGATTTCCCTGACGCTTTTCTCTTTTACTGCCGCTGTGGGTATTGGTTTTTATGATGGTTTCTTCGGACCCGGCACCGGTTCATTTTTTACCGTGGCCTTTGTGGGTTTGTTGGGATTCTCAATGACTAAAGCCACAGCCAATACCAAAGTGTTGAATTGCACCAGCAATGTTGCGTCGCTGCTGTTTTTCATTATTGGAGGGCAGGTTGTGTGGGTCGTTGGCTTGGTGATGATGCTTGGGCAGGTGCTTGGTGCTCGACTGGGCTCAAGATTGGTGTTGAGTCGTGGTCAGACGTTGATTCGCCCGATGATTGTGGTGGTTTCGCTGGTGATGACGGGAAAACTGCTCTGGGAAAATTATGGACATTTGCTGCACTAAGCGACATCTTTAATTCATCCGTTGTCGCTTAGGCTGAAAAATATGGAGCCCACTTGGTTTAGCTGGTTGTTTGGCGCAGTCTATTTCAGTGCCATTGTCGTGTTTGCCGTTGTTGTGATTATGACACGACGGCCGGTTGGGGTATCTCTTGCCTGGCTGGTGCTTCTGGTCGCATTGCCAGTTGCGGGCTTTGTTCTCTATGTTTTGTTTGGCTCTCCCCGGCTGGGTGCCCGGCGCTTGAAGCGCATGCGTTCGTTGTACCCCGGCTACGCTCAGTGGTACCACCATCTTTCTCGAATTGTTTCCGTGAATAAGGCAGCCAGCCAGCCTGTTTCTCCTCACAATGCCATTTTCTCTCTGGCCGAAAAAAGCAGCATTCCCCTGTTGCCGGGAAATCAGCTCAAGCTGTTTTCCGAATATGGGGAGATCATTGATCAGTTGTTACTGGATATTGAAAACGCCAGGCATAGCCTGGTTCTGGAATTTTATATTTGGGAACCCACGGGGCGCGCTAAAGAGGTGGCAGAAGCGGTGATCAGCGCTTCACGCCGTGGCATTGATTGCGTGGTGGTGCTGGATAATGTCGGCAGTCGTGGTTTTCTCAACGGGTTGTGGGCGCGGCGCTTCCGGGTTGAAGGTGTCAGTGTGACCGCTTCTATGTCAGTCGGGCCTTTGGGTATGTTGGTGGAACGAATCGATATTCGAAATCACCGAAAAATTTTGGTGGTGGATGATCGAATAGCATGGACTGGCAGTTTTAATCTGGTAGACCCTTCGTTGTTCAAACAAGATGCCCGGGTTGGACAATGGATTGATGCCATGGTGAGAATCGAGGGTGTCGCTGCCCATGTGCTGGGCGCTATTGTGCAGTGGGATAAAGCCTTGGAAACCGGAGCAGAACATCCCTCGTTTAACCGGGAGTATGAATACCCTTCTCAGAAGGATCAGGCTAGAAAAGGTGCCTGCCTGCACGTATTGCCATCAGGCCCGGATGTGGATCGGGAGATGCTGCATCAGATACTGCTGACGGCTATTTATGAAAGTGAGGAAGAACTTCTGATTAGTACACCTTACTTTGTGCCCGATGATGCGCTGCTCACCGCACTGAAATCGGCGGCCATGCGAGGGGTGGATGTTCAGGTTCTGGTGCCGGAACGAAATGATTCTCGTATGGTGCATCATGCCAGTCGCTCCTATTATCAGGAACTATTGCAGGCAGGGGTTCGGATTCAGCAGTTTCGAGGCGGCCTTCTCCATACCAAATGTGTGTTGGTGGATCGCAAAACTGCGTTGTTTGGCACGGTGAATCTCGATATGCGCAGTGTCTGGCTGAATTACGAAGTCACGATGATTATCTACGACAGCGTCTTTGGTGAGGCTATTTTTGACGTGCTTCACTCGTATATGAATGGTGCGGAGGAAGTAAATATCAAGGCTTGGGTTAAACGACCCTTTCGGCTTAAGTTGCTGGAAAATACGATGCAGTTACTGAGCCCTCTGCTTTAAATAGATGAAATAAACAAAAACATGCATCTTTCTTGGTATTTATTCTCTAAATATCTTTTTTTACATAAGAAAATCTAATTATTTCAGAGCTGTAGTGGAAAACCCTCATTGGTCAATCTTCCTGATTGTGGAATAAATGTGCTCTGTTTCTCACTATTACCTTCAGGGGGCTGGTTTTGTCGCAGACTTTAAAAACTACAGACATCATGGCGACAGGCTTGATGACGTTCGCGCTGTTTCTTGGCGCGGGTAATATTATCTTTCCGCCCTTTCTTGGTTACATGGCCGGAACCGAGTTAGTGTCGGCGATTATGGGTTTTCTGCTGACCGGTGTCGGCTTACCTCTGCTGGGTGTTCTGGCTTGTGCCAGAGTTGGCGGCGGACTGGAGAAACTTACCGCGGTATTCCCTGAGAAAATGGCGCTTATTTTTGCGGTAGTGCTGTTTCTTGCCATTGGCCCGTTGTTTGCTGCGCCAAGAACTGCAGTGGTTTCCTACGAACTGGGCTTGTTGCCGTTTATTGGTGAATCGAGCGGGCTGTCTCTGGCGTTATTCTCCCTCGGATTTTTTGCGGTAGCGCTGTATCTGGCGTTATTTCCTGGCCGCCTGCTGGAAACGGTGGGTAAACTCATCACGCCAATGCTGGTAGCGGTTCTGGCGCTGATTGCCATTGGTGCCTTTATGTTTCCTCAAGGGGAAGCGGGTATCGCGACAGAATCCATGATTCAGCAGGGCTTCTTTAATGGTTTCCGGGAAGGTTATCAGACCATGGATACACTGGGCGCATTGGTGTTTGGTGTGGTGATTATTAATGCGATTCATAGCAAAGGTGTGACTGAATCGAAGCAAGTGGCTCGCTATACCTTTATTGCCGGTTTGATTGCGGCGGTTGGGTTGTCATTGGTTTATCTGGTGTTGGGTTATATTGGCTCTACCAGTCATTCTCTTATCGCACAGCCTCAAAACGGTGCTGAGATCATCAGTCTGTTTGTGAATGCGGTATTTGGTGTTTGGGGCAAAGCGGTATTGGCGATTACGGTGATTCTGGCTTGCTTGACCACAGCGGTTGGTTTGCTCAGTGCCTGCGGAGAATATTTCTCTCGAGTAATGCCTGCGTTGAGTTATCGGGGCTGGGTGGTGGTTTGTGCTCTGGCCAGTGCCTTGATTGCCAATGTCGGTTTGAATACGTTGCTAACCGTTACCATTCCAGCACTGCTGATTATCTATCCAATCGCGATAGCCCTGATTCTGGTGACGTTGCTGAAACCGCTGCTGACCATGCCAGGAAGGGTAATGCTGTTTGTTTTGGCACCGGTTGGTTTGATCAGCCTGATTGAAGGTTTGCATGCGGCTGGTGTGGCGTTTGTTAATCCTGCCTACCAGTTGCTGGCTTATTTGCCACTGCAGGCAGAAGGGCTGGTATGGCTGATGCCGGGTGTGCTGGGTGGTGTTCTGGGGGTTTTGGCTTCTCGCAATACAGCCATCACTGCAGAGCCGGTTCAGGGGTAAGCTAAGGCGGCCTTGGAGCAAAACTCTTAGGCCGCTTTTTTGTTGGTTCACGCAGCGCTAGCTTGATTCAAAACCTCAAGGTAAGGCTGTGCATTGCTGTGTTTTGAGATGATGGCTTTGAGTGTTGAACCGGAATCATCTGTGGCGCTCAGATCGAATCCCGCCTCAAGAAAAAAAGGCACAAACCGGGCGAAGTCATCACTTCTCAGGTGTCTGTAAGCTCTCAGCAGGATATGATGATCACGGCTTTCACCTTTTGGTGGTTGCAGGGTCAGCAGCATTTTTAAACGATCATCGCTCAGCTCTTCGCCTATGACCTTTTTCTTGTCTTTTTTCATCATTTAGCCTGTCTGTTAATGACTCTTTCCTAAGGTGTATTTTACTTAGGTGTGGGAGATCGTATAGAGATTCCATAGGCAATTTTTATCTTAAGTTAAATGATTTGCTTATAAGGTACACCTTGTTGTCTCGGTAAAGATTAGCCAAATAGGGTGAGAGGACGTTTTTTTGACGCAGCGAAAAAATAAAGTAATAACAATTGTTTGTGTTTTTTTTAAAAGGAGTAAGTTGAGTGGTCTGACTTAATGGGCAGCCTTTATTTGAGGTGTCTAGTATATAGCTATGAATAACAAAAGGATTTGAGGTGTTAGTTATGGTTGGTAAAGTAGGTGGGCAAGGACCGAATCCAGTTAAGGTTTCTGACGTTGGAAACAATGGAGAAACAACAGCCAAAAATGGTGTTAAATCACATTCTCCCGGCAGTACATTTATCCCCGGTGATAGTAATAAAACAAAATCCACTTCGCTGTTCAAGAGGATTGTCGTTGCGCTCCACCTGGACGCCATTCTTCCGAGCCTAAAATCATCTTCCAGAAAAAACTGGGCTCCCCTTGATGCTGAGTTTAAGAGTGAGGTGCTTCGAAGCGTTGCGGGTGATATTAAGAAAATCGATATAGCACAGAATATAGATATTTATGATGCTGGTGTTAATGATTTAAATAAACTTAAGGGCAGAAAAGAAACTCTGAAATCTGAGATTGCTGGCTTTAAGGATCAATATCCGGGGTTAAAGAGTTTTTTAAATAAGGTGGCATCGGGTTATCCGTTTGTATCAGGTAGTACAGTTTATAAATTGGATAATGATAGAGGGATTATTAAAGATAAGATAAAAGGTGGGACTTTTGATACTCGAAGCGGTGTAGCTGTGGAGTATGCTCTTAATATTCAGAAAGAAAGTGAAGAATATAAAAAGTATTCGGAGAATAAGAGCGAGTTGATTGGGGTAAGAGGAAAGATTGAAAAAACTCAAAAAGAACTTGCTTCACTCAAACAGAATATTGTTAATGCCGGTAGGGAAGGCCAGAAAGAGTTAAGAAATGTATTAAAGGAAGGTGCTAAGGCTAAACGCAACCTCGGTGTGCAGGAAGTAAAAGATAATTATTCCAAAAAGAAACATGAGTTGCAAAATAATGCCTCTACTATGCGTAAGGATCGGCACACTGAACATGCAGCTCTTAAAGCAGAACTTGAAGCTAATAAAATAAAGCTAGAAACTGTTAAAACTAATCTGAATAAAGCTAAGAGGAACTTGGGTCAGCAGAGCACAACTCTGGGAAAAGCGTCTAAATGGCTTGCTAAAAAAGCAATGAGTAGCAACGAAAAAGAGGTGTCGTTCAGAGGAAAAGAAGAAAGTAAGACTATTGCTGATGAGAGTATAGCTGCTGTAACTCGCGAAATCACTTCATTGAAAATAATGCGAGATTCTCTGAAAGAATATATATCTAATATAGAGCGGAAGCTCCAAAATGGTCCTGAGTTGACAGGAGCGCTACGGGATTATAAAGATGAAAGAGACAGGGCGCTTGAAGAATTGGAGAAAAATTACAGAGCTGACAAAGTGAAACATAAGGAAGTGTTAAAACAGCAGCGTCCTGATTTGGAAAAAGCTTTTCACAGAACTCAAGAGTCCGTTTCGGATAGGGTTTCCGAAACCGGATCAGTACCTGATGATATCTCTTATGAGTCCATGCCCGCTGGTGCTGCAGTAGTGATCGGTTTATTAGAGAGTACTGATGGTTATGAAACTATTGAAGCTTTTAAACAAGATGTTTCAAGGCTTGACTCTCAGGAACTGGATTTAGTTGAAAGCTACTTACAGGATAACTACAGTACAGATGATAATTACGTGGAGGACATGCTTGATGTGGTCATAGGGCAAAAGTTTAAGTTCTTCGAGTCGGAAAATAATCAGCAAAGTTATCGCTCGCGATCCGCATCTGTAGATTCTGGGGATTCTGGTTATGTTGGGAGTGAGTCAGGTTCATCAGCCAAGTCTGGCGACAGAATGGCACTCAAATTTTGGGAGTTAAATAGTGGAACGCTTGGTGATTCTAAACTTGCGGGGGTATCTGGGCCTGTCAGTGTGGATGCAGATACCATGGTCTCTGACGCAAAGGTAGATGAGCTGTTTCGAAAGTTAAGTAGTGATCGCAGTTTTGATGTATCAAAATGGGAAGCAGAACTGGAGAAATTGACTGAAAGCGAGCTGAAAGATGTGCTAGAACAGCTGGCGGCATATTACGATAACGGCAAGCTGTCGAGGTCAAATGTAGAGAAGTTTAAAATGAATACACACGAGCTTGCTCAGTTGAAAACTTTCGCTGAGAAACAGTTACATATTAAGGACGGCGGTAATTGGGTTTGAAGCTTTAGTTTTCTGGAATAAAAAAACGCCGAAATCCGGCGTTTTTTATGATTGGTCAGTGACCTTTCAGAGCATAAATGCCATTAGCATTCCGCCAGTAACCTTGATAATCCAGCCCATAACCAAAGATATAACGATCTTCAATTTCCAGGCCAGTAAAGTCTGCCGTTAACCCCGGGCGGGCTTTGCGATCATGGTTCTTATCAACCAGAACGGCCGTAAGTACTTCCGCAGCGCCTTCTTCCTTACAGAAGTCAGCAATGGCATCCAGAGTGTGACCTTCATCGAGAATATCGTCGACGATCAGGACGGTGCGATCTTTAATCGACTGAATCGGGCGAACTTTCCACTCAAGGCGGCCACCGGTCAGCTGGTCGCGGTAGCGGGTAGCGTGCACATAAGACGCTTCCAGTGGGAACTGCAAGTGGGTTAACAGCTTACCGGTAATCACCAGGCCGCCATTCATGACACAGAATACCAGAGGGTTGCTGTCAGCCAGTTTGCTGGTAATGGCGGTACCCATGTTGGTAATCGCCGCTTCGATCTGCTGCTCGTTGTAGAGACAGTCGGCTTCATCCATCACTTGCCGGATATGGTCGAGATCAACAGACATGTTGGGAAATCCTGATCGTTATTTGCGGAAAACCAAGAAAAATACCTTATCCGACAGTCATTGGGCAAGTGAAAGGTGTCACAGCTTTACGGTGATAAAAACCTATGGGCAGATGGATAAAGCTGTGGGAAAATAAGAAAGTTTACGCTGTGTTCGCAGATGGATAGCGATTGATCACATTCAGATGAGTTTTAAAATCATACCCATGTTCATTTCTCATGGGTATTGAAATCTTTCGAATGGCCATTTGCCCGGCAGGCAGCTTAAGCCAATTTATTCAGATTCTATTCAGTTTCAATTTTCCACCGTTGAGGTCTTCCATGAGCGTTCAGGAAATCAAGCATCCACTGGTACAACACAAGCTGGGCATCATGCGTTCCCATGATATCAGTACCAAAGGTTTCCGGACCCTGGCCAGTGAAGTTGGCAGCTTACTGACTTATGAGGCGACCAAAGACCTGGAAATGGAAGACACTGTCATTGATGGCTGGAATGGCCCGGTTACGGTTCAGCAGATCAAAGGCAAGAAAATCACCATCGTTCCTATTCTTCGTGCCGGTATCGGTATGATGGATGGCGTTCTGGATATGATTCCGAACGCCAAAGTCAGCGTGGTGGGTTTATATCGTGATGAAGAAACCCTTGAGCCAGTGCCTTATTTTGAAAAACTGGTCAGCAATATCGACGAGCGTATTGCCCTGATTCTGGACCCAATGCTGGCTACCGGCGGTTCTATGCTGGCAACGATTGAAATGCTGAAAAAGGCGGGCTGCAAAGAAATTCGCTGCCTGGTTTTGGTGGCTGCGCCGGAAGGCATCGAGAAAATTCGTTCTGCCCACCCGGATGTGAAAATCTTTACGGCATCTGTCGATCAGGGCCTGAATGAAAACGGTTATATTATCCCGGGCTTAGGTGACGCCGGTGATAAGATTTTTGGTACTAAATAAACAAGAGCAATAGAGAATTCCAAAAATGGATAAAACAATGGAACCTGACAATTTAATGGATGAAATGTCCACCTGGCGACAGGCATTGATGGGTGGACAAATGCTGTTCGTGGCTTTTGGTGCGCTGGTTTTGGTGCCACTGCTGACAGGTTTAGATGCCAGCGTCGCCTTTTTTACTGCCGGTGTGGGAACGCTGATTTTTCAGTTGGTGACTAAACGACAAGTGCCTGTTTTTCTGGCGTCCTCTTTTGCCTTTATTGCTCCCATCACGCTCAGTATTCAATCCTGGGGGCTGCCAGCCACCATGGGCGGCATTATGGCGGCGGGTGTGCTTTATGCTGCGTTAAGTGTTCTGGTTCGGTTACGTGGTTCCGGTATTCTCTATCGCTTATTTCCACCTGTGGTGGTTGGCCCTGTGATCATGGTGATTGGCCTTGGTTTGGCGCCTGTGGCTGTTGGCATGGCAACGTCTGGCATAGAAGGGGTGGTCTCTGCTGATCAGGCTCTGTTATTGGCGACACTCTCACTACTGACGACATTGTTTGTTGCTACCATGGCGGGCGGAATTCTTAAACTGATTCCTATCCTCTGCGGTATTGCTGTTGGTTATATTGCGGCCATGATGATGGGCGTCGTGGATTTTCAGCCAATGCTGGATCGTCCCTGGTTAGCCATGCCAAATTTTGTCACCCCCGAGTTTAATTGGAATGCAGTGCTTTACATGATCCCTGTGGCCATCGCACCGGCGATCGAGCACATTGGCGATATGCTGGCGATCAGCTCTGTTACGGGTAAGAAGTATCTGGAAAAGCCGGGCCTTAAAAACACGTTGTTGGGTGATGGCTTGGCAACCACTGCTGCAGGCATGCTGGGTGGACCACCGAATACCACGTATTCCGAAGTCACCGGTGCAGTGATGCTGACCAAGGCATACAACCCGAAAGTAATGACCTGGGCAGCGGTGATTGCCATTGCTGTTGCCTTCATTGGCAAGGTTGGTGGCTTTCTCGCGACGATTCCGGTACCGGTGATGGGCGGTATTATGATGTTGCTGTTCGGTTCTATTGCGGTAGTGGGTTTGAGTACGTTGATCAAGGCGAAAGTGGATCTGAGTATTCCAAGAAACCTTGTGATTGTTTCTATTGTGCTGGTGTTTGGTATTGGCAATATGGGCTTAACGTTTGGTGAGTTTTCACTAAAGGGCGTGAGTCTCTGCGCACTGACGGCTGTTCTCTTGAACCTCCTGCTTCCGCACCAATCGGGTGAAGATCGCTATCAGTCCACTGAAGTTGGTAAGGAAGAAACCGTCTAACGGTTTTGCCGTTTTTTAATCAGCTATAAAGGTCAATCAGCGACAAAGATACTCAGGCAGAAAATTGCTCTGCCTGAGTATGCATTTGAATAAAGTGGGTAACACCACTGATTTCCATTAAATCAGCCACTTCATCCCGCACATTCTGCAAAGAAAGATAATAGTTTCCTGCCATCTCAACCTGAGATTGAAACAGTAGCTTTAACCCGTCCCCGTTAATGCTGATCAGATTGGCGCAGTCAATGACGATCTGGCGTGATTCCAGCTTTGTGGCATTACTTAGTGCATTTTCCATCAAGTGGATGTTATTGCTGTCCAAATGACCTTCGACTTTCAACAGAGTAAAGTCTCCCTGGCTTTCAATCTGAATGGCTAACTCCATACTGCTGTCTCCATAGCATTCATACTAATGGGCAATAGCCTACAGAGAGGAGAAATTGCTTTGCATAACAAGGTGGTTATCTAGCCTGACAAAATGCTTTGTCAGGCTACTCAGCATCATCGACTTGACGATGTTGGGTACCGGTCTGGCTGTACAAACACTCTGGTTGTGAACACCAAATCCGCGTAAGGGGCATTGTCAAAGTGCAGCTCAATGAAGCTGGCTGACCAGCCTGTGTCCGGTTCTGGTATGTCTGTCGAGCTCTTGCAGGCGTTTTGCTGGCAGATCATGTGGATGGGGCTTCGACGAAAGTCTGATAGGTTTTCGATGGATGGAATTCGGCGAAAGTCTCTGTCCGTTGCATTGGTTGCTTGCCAGAGCCAGGCTGCTTTGGGGGCTTGTGATGATGTCAGAGTAAGCTGATGCCCTTGCAAATCCCATTCAATGTCAGGAAGCACTCGACCTTCAACGATCGCACCATAAAAAGACTCCGTAATATCAGTAACGAGATCTTCATTGTCCCGAACAATATAGTGCCCTTGATTTGGCAGAACTCGCATCCATTTTTTGCCCGGTAGCTCCCCAAAAGACAGTTTGCTGTTGTCTGGTGGCGTAAATTCATCACCAGAAGCGGAGACGATGTACTTGGGTATGCTCAGCGCATCGCGATACTGGAAAGGGTCAATCATGGCGATAAGTTGCTGCATTTCGGATTCCGAAGAGGTGTCTCGCAAAGGAAGATGCAGGTAAGCAGAGACAGCCGGGTTGCCCTCCGGATAAACATTCAGCAGGTGTTTGATCGTTTCCCCTAAGTTCAGGAAATCAGCAACCATAGGGATGATGGCAGTTACACGTTTGTCTTGAGAGGCAGTCAGAGACGCAGTCCAGCCTCTTTTGGAGCCACCTTCGAGGACAAAACCGTTAATCGTGATGTCGTGAATAGCCAAGATTGCTTCGATGGCATCCATGGCAGCAATCACTGCTTTGGCCATGGGCATGTGGAGTGGCCAGCTGCTATCAGGCTCTGGTTTTACCAGAAACTGCCCCCAGGAAAATGACACCAGGTTGTCTTCCCTGAGATGGGAGGAGTGAGGGAACTTCAGGTACTGGTTGGGAATATCTTTAAGGTCAATCACAATAGACTGGGTTCTGGCGGCGATACGGGCAAAATCAATAATGTCGCCTTGATGATGTTGTTGACCTTTTGTTCGAGGGTGACTAATGCCGCCATTAATCACCAGTAATGCGCGATCAGATATAACGGTTTCTGGTTTGTAGATCGTTAATCGATGCTGCCACAAGGGGGAGTCTGGTGCATATTGAGGATCAGGTTCCCAGCTCAGCGACGATAGATCCGCATGGAGAATCGAGACATCCCGATCCTGACCGTCAACATTCACAACCTGGAAAGTATTGCGAATAATTTTCCAGCCGGACTCCGGCTCCTCCTTCAGCAGGTAACAAGGGAGTCGGTGTTCGAGGTGTGTTGTTAACCATGATGCGTCGCAACGGGAAGGCACTTCTCGAAGGGTGCTCTCTGAGGCAGAAATCGCAGTGGTGCACAGGAATAAATAAGTGATCAACAGGCGAATTGGTTTCATTTGCCTAACTTCTTAATATTTATGGTCTGCTAAAAATAGCTGATATTCTCCGGTTTGCCCTGAGACTGCATACGCAAATTTCTCTCAATGAACAGGAAAATGAACATGGCTCGCTCTTTTACCAGTGACAATGCTTCCGGAGTTTCACCCGAGGTGATGGAGGCATTGGTCGCCGCCAATGATGGTCATGCCGGGCCTTATGGTGGTGATCAGCTCACTCGGGAAGCGACTGAAATGGTCGTGGCAGCACTGGGAAAACCGGCAGATCTGTTTTTTGTTTATAACGGAACCGGTGCTAACACGCTCTGCGCCAAAGCATTGTTGCGAAGTATTGATAGTATTATTTGTGCGGATACGTCTCACATGATCACCAATGAAGTGGGGGCACCGGTGAATGCCACCGGAAGCCGGATGATAACGGTGCCGTCCACTCACGGAAAAATCACGCCTGAGCAAATACGCAAAGCCTTTCATGATGAAAGCTGGTGGGGGCCTCACGCTACTCGTCCTCGTATGGTGAGTATCTCCCAGTCTACAGAACTTGGTACTGTTTATACCCTTGCAGAAATGGCAGACATAAAAAGCACCTGTGAGGCGCTGGGTTTGATTCTGCACGTCGATGGTTGCCGTCTCTATAACGTCGCAGTTGCACTGGATTGCTCACTCTCTGATATTTGCCAGTATATTGATGTGCTGTCTCTGGGTGGCACCAAAAATGGTTTAATGTTTGGCGAAGCGGTGGTGTTTTTTGATCAGACTTTGTCAGATGGCTTTGGGCATATCCGCAAGCAAGGTTTGCAACTGTACTCAAAAATGCGTTTTATCAGTGCTCAGTTCAAAGCACTGTTTACGGATGACCTCTGGAAACGCAATGCCATGCAAGCGAATCGAACCATGAAGCTACTGGCTGACGGATTACAACCGTTACCAGGCATTGAGCTGATGCACCCGGTGGAAACTAATCAGGCATTTTTCACTATGCCAGAAGATCTGGCAGATCAACTGATGGCTATCTGTGCGTTCAACCTTGCCGGGCCAGAAAAAGGAACCTATCGTATGGTGACCTCGTTTGATACGACGGAAGAGGATGTTCTGACGTTTATTGAAGCCGCTAAAAGGATTGTGTAGTTTATTTGATCAATAATCTGTACAGCATTTATTCGTGCAGTAATCGGTATTACCCATTAATATTAGTGGCTATGTTTAAAAGATAATAAAGGAATATCAGCGTGAGCCAACCCGCACAAACTGCCGTCTCAGGGAGTGAGCCCGGCTTTTTTCAAGCGTTTATTACGCTGTTTTCCATTATTACTGTGATTGGTGTTGGTTTGTTCTGGTTGCAAACCAGCCTTCATAGCCTGATTCTTATTTCGCTGCTGATTGCATCTCTCAGTGCTTTCAAACTGGGGTTTGATTTTCGAGCCATTCGTGATGCCATGAATGGTGGTATCAGCGGCGCGTTACCTGCGATTTATATTTTTATTTTGATTGGTGTCTTGATTGCAGCACTGATTCAAAGTGGCACGTTGGCAACCCTGATTTATTACGGTATTGAGTTTGTCAGCCCGGCTATTTTTCTACCGGCAGGATTACTGCTGTGCAGCTTTATGTCTCTGGCCACAGGCACCAGCTGGGGAACGGTTGGTACCATCGGCGTTGTGCTGATGGGCATTGGTATGGCCATGGGCATACCGGCACCTTTGATTGCTGGTATGGTCATTTCCGGTGCCTGTTTTGGCGATAAAATGTCGCCCGTCTCCGACACCACAAACTTAGCCTCCATGACCACCAAAGTGGATCTTTACGATCATATTCACGGAATGTTGTATACCACTGGCCCTGCTTATTTATTGGCGCTGATTCTGTTTTCGTTTGTCGGCATGAACTATGCCGAAAGCCTGTTGCCTGTCGATCAATTGGCTGCGATGCAATCAGCATTGCGTGAAACTTTTTCTATCAGCCTGTTAACGCTTTTGCCCTTACTGGTGATGCTGGGTCTTAGCATGGCTCGGGTAGCGGCTGAACCCAGTATGATGGCGTCGTCTATTGTGGCGGTCATACTGGCCTTGTTTCTTCAGGGACAAGAACTGTCGACAGTGCTAAACAGTTTGTTCAGTGGTGGCAGTATTAAGACGGGTTTGGACAGTCTGGATTCCCTGATGGGTCGTGGCGGTATTTCCTCCATGATGTGGACACTGTCTCTGTCCCTGATGGCATTGGCGCTTGGCGGCATTCTTGAACGAGGTCACTTCCTGAGAGTGTTAATCTCCACACTGCTGCTGAAAGTGAAACGGGCTTCGAGTCTTGTTGCATCGACGATTATTGCCTGCTTTGCCGGCAACATGACCATGGGCGAAGCGTATATGTCCATTATTCTGGGTGGGCAATTATTCAGTGATGCGTACGATGAAAAGGGTGTGGACAGAAGAGTGCTGTCTCGCTCCCTTGAAGAAGGCGCAACGCTGACGACAGCTCTGGTTCCCTGGACGACAGGCGGTGCTTTTTTTGCATCGACCCTTGGCGTTGCGGTTATTGATTATGCGCCCTGGGCATTGCTGAACTGGGTGAGCCCGGTGCTTTCTATTCTGTTTGCTGTACTTGGAATTGGTATGTTTCGAAAAGTGGCCGGAAAAGTTCAAGCAAAGGCAGTATAGCCCATACAGTTATCTCCCATGTTCTGAGGTTGTGAAACCCCATGCACCTTTTTCCCATGCTGGCGCAAGCCAGATGCGGGAAAACAATTCTGCTTGTGTATTGGGCATTTCATGTCAGTCTTTTTTGTTCTGTGAAATGGCCGCCACAACAGGTCCTGCGTAGATCAACTGAGACTGTTTCTGCAGCTCTCCTCCGTTTTTTTTTAGCCGAACAATAAAGTCCCTCGTTAAGTCTTCGTTCATATCAACTCAGTAACATGAATGTGTTCTGGTTTGCTCAAAAAACATAACCAAAGCCTTTTAAAGTCCAAAAATCCTGCAACAACATAGGAAGGTCCATTGAACTTACTGAAATTAGCTTTTGTCACTTTTGTTCTCGCCACATCATCTATTGTCCTGGCTGAATCGGCCCCCTGGCATTTTGATGAAACCGGTTTTTATGGTGATCCACTGCTCATGAGCCCGGGCGATACACCTTACTACCTCAGATCCTGTGAGGGGTGCTCAGCATCCATTGGCTTACTCAGGAACAGAGAAACGCTCAAGAAAGAGTTCTACATCACATTTTATGGGCTTAACCCGAAGTCAGGCGACTATGTTGAGGTAAAAATAGGGGACAGTGTGGTAGAGCACAAGCTAACCCATAATCCCGGAGTCGGCTTAATGATTGATAATTCAGATAAGCTGTTTGAAGCCATGAAAAACATGGAGATGATACAATTCGGAATCCAGAATGCTGATCAGAATCTGGTGCTTTTCCGAATCTATCCGGACCAGGGGCGTCAGGAAATTTTAGACTGGTTCAAGGCCACTTCCTGATGCATTAAAGGGAGGGTCTGAAAAACATATAGCCCCGTCATTCCTATGAAGGCAGGGATGACGGTCTTCACATTAGTATTTTTTCCGATTGCGCACCAACATACGAATGTCGGCGTCCAGAGGTATTTGAAAATCAGTAGTTGCAACCACTCGCTTCGAACGGATATCAATCATTCGTGCACTGATGTATACAGTATTACTACCCACTGCATAGGTTCCTGTGACAACAGCATCTGCATTGTAAGCTTTGCTCAGATTATCCAGGCTTCTTGAAAGACTGAATTCACCCGCATTGTGCTGGCTGATAAAAACACTATTCTTCATCTTGATTTCGATTAGGTTATAACCAATATCTGACATAGCTGACGAGAGTTGTTCACCCAGTACCCGACCAAGCGTTGTGGTTTTACTCAGATGATTGATGTCTGCAAGGCTGGTCGATAAAATCGTAGCGCTTACCGGAAGCTCATCCTTGATTATGCGCCTTGGGCTTTGTTGAACTGGGTGAGCCTGGTGCTTTCTATTCTGTTTCCTGTGCTTGGAGTTGGTATGTTTCGAAAAGCAACTGGTAAAACTGAGGTGAACATGGTTTAGTGGGCAGTTTTTAAAAAACGACCTTATTGCTAGAGGCGTTTTCCGTTGACCGTAAAAGCTGTTCAGTTTGTGCTTTTACGGATAACGGATAACGGATAACGATTAAAGCCAGTCCGTCAACATAACACCAATGCCAATGCGATTGGTGCTGGCGTCATAATCAATCAGGCTTTCTCCATAGCCATTAAAATACTGAACATAGCCTCTGAAACGCTCGTTGATTGGAAATGACCAATTAAGCTGTACCGCGCCCTTATTATCTTTACGCAGGTTGTTTCTGAGCAGGATGCCAAGGTTGTGCTCATTGAGCTGATAACCAAAGTGCAGTTCGCCATAGCCCATGTATTTTTCGATATTTGGATTATCATCCCCTTTTGAGCTGTTTTCTTCATTCTTATCCGATTCAGGGATTCGCCACCAGGGTTTGAGAGCCAACACCATGTTGTCTCTGGAAAACACAAACTGGGTGTAGATTCGGTTCCAACTGCGTGAGAGATCGCCGCTCCGACCGTTGGACTGATGAGAAATACCGGGGATGATGGCTTTCAGATCAAAACCAAACAGTTGGTAATTGGTGGGCAGCACAATAAAGGCTTCCGGTTCGTGATTGGTTTCTCGAAATGGAGCTGAGTTGCTGTTGTAAGCCTGCCACCAGGAAGTGTTGGTGTAGGCTACATAAACATCGCCATAACCGTTAAACACGCCTTCTGCCAGCGGTGCTTTAAAACTGAACTGGAACTTGATTTCAGTATTGGAGAAGTCATCCGTACTGTCTAACCCAAAGGGCGCTTCGTTCGGGGTGTCATTGTAGGAGATTGGCAGGATGTAATTGGGTTTGTGGGGTGTGATGGCAAAACGATTACCGCGGGTTTCTTTCTCTTCCTGCACACGGTTGGCCAGAACGTTAGATCCTTCATGGCTGCTCTCGTTGGTGTTGTCACAACGCCGTTTTATTTCGCCAATCGTCAGCGTGTTGTCG
This sequence comes from uncultured Endozoicomonas sp., assembly GCF_947495845.1. Taxonomy (GTDB): domain Bacteria; phylum Pseudomonadota; class Gammaproteobacteria; order Pseudomonadales; family Endozoicomonadaceae; genus Endozoicomonas. Next base: position 97,385 of record NZ_CANMAO010000007.1, read on the forward strand.
CCTTCTTTTAGCTGTCGAAGCAGGCACTCGTCTTGGGTTTCAGCCAGTGCTGACATTGAATATAAGCTCAATGCCAGAAGGGTAAGGGTGCTGCCGGATCCTCGAAGGGCTGTTTTCAAAGCTATTTTCAAGAAAGTATTCTTCCTAAGCCGTGAGTTGGAAAATGAGTTTATAACGCAATGGGACTGACTTAAAGCTCTAACCCTTGGCAGCTAAGGACTCGCCCGGAAAGAAAATCGATTATAAAAAAGTCGTAACTATTTGGTGAAACCATTCTGTTTTCCCAATTCCCAAGGGCTACAGCGAAATAGAATAAAAGTTAATCTCCCTGCAGCCCTTGGGAATTAAGGAACTATATGGTTTCAGCAAATAGTTGCAAGAATTCAATCCAATAAACTTTCTTCCGAGCGAGCCATGAAGTAGCCAAGAGTTCTTCTCCCTTGTGGATGATTGCCGTCGCCAATGTGTGCAAACTGAAAGTGATGACCTCAAATTTTTCCATAACAGCTACACCAAGTGCAGAGTTCGGGATTTGCCTCCCATGAAAACAGGAGGAATCTATGTATCAGGCGTCTTCTGGCTACAGGGATACGGTGTGATGAGTGTGGTAGTTTTGGGCGTGGGAACTTTTTTGATGAACGATGATCCTTATTTAGGTAGTTTCTGAATTTAGAGAAGGATATTGACTCCAATGACTCCACTACAGCCGTCAAATCGCTATGGTTCAACATTGGACAATTCGAATTCTATAGGGCCGGCAGAAAACGCTGCGGTAAGTGCTTTGGGCGCTTGCGACCATAAGCGCGAAGATTCGAAGCCCTGGAAAGGCCGGTTCGTTCGACATAAGTTTTCTTATAGTGGACCTGTATTTAAAAAGGCCTATTGTAATTATAAATGTCAGTCTTTGAGTACAGAGGTTGCTCCTTCGGTGAAAACACATGAAGGGTGTAATCCTTTGCATGAAACGGTGTTGCGAAGAGACATGCAGAAAGTTGAAGAACTGACCGCATCAGATTCTCAGGATATAAATTGTATAACTGGTCGAATTGTAGACCATTTCAGACCTGGCAATACCTACCTGGGATCTGAGATGACGCCATTGCAGCTCATTATCTACTATGGTGATGATGCGTTATTAGACGTGTTTTTGTCAGCAGCGAAAAAAGTAGGAAAAGAGGTTAACTTCGATCACAAGTTTTACAGCTATCAGGTAGGAGGTGGTAGGTATAATACAGCTCTTGCCATGGTCGCAAAAAACAAAGATTACGATATGATTCAAACCCTTGTATCGAATGGCTTTGACCTTTCCGGGGCGTTGGTGGCCATGTCAGACGAGTTCGATTTGTGGGGGGAGTCGGGCTTTATAGCGGCGCTATTTAATAGCGGCATTTTGCCGGGTCAAATGGTAGATGATGTTCCTCTTCTTTTAAAGGTTGCTCGCTCTTGCAAGGAGGGGATACCTGCTGATTGTCTGAGGCTGTTCTACGAAACAGCAAAAGAAAAGGATGCCTTGGAAGCAGTGTTTATTAGGAATAGAGACAAAGATAAATCACAAAATACCTTTGAATATTATGCGGCCCAAAAAAATGAGACGGGACTAACCAAGTTGCTGAGTTTTCTGGAAACAGAAAATGTCGATTTTTTGAGCAAGTGTCTCAATTCTACGGATGATCAAGGCCAAACACTGCTACACCTTCTTTGCCGGAATTTTCACTATAGCTGGCCATATCAAAAACATGACCCTGCAGAGCTTTCTGAAACGGTAAGAATGACGGCCAGACTCCTCTTATACGAGGAGTTCAGTACTGATTTAATCTTGAAAAAAACGGAATACGGTTCAACAGCGATTGATCTTTTACATGGAAATTGTGAGAAGGAGTACGCAGGGAATTATGTATTTCCTGAAGATCACCAGATACAGATGGTTAGAATGATTGCCCCACCCCATGAAGAAGCTGTGAATTTGTGTAATAAGGCAGTGGGAATATGTACTGAATTATTAGCAGAAAATGATGAACAAGCCCAGACTATAAGTGTGGCCAAGAACAAGCTTAAAGAAATCGGTGAATCTTTTAAGTTAAGAGTACCCATTGTCAGGAAACATGTGTGTAGCAATATTTTATTTGCCCCTGTGCTTAAGGAGGCAGATGGATCTGAGGGATTCAGGCTGATGGGAATGCATCACAATGTGTTCATTGCGTTAGCAGGATTATCTAGTGCTTTGCCTAAAAAACATGCGGAAAAAATAACCGTTATCAAGAGTGCAGCAGAGGATCTTGTTCTCCAAATAGATGAATTTGAACAGCAGTTTGGGTGCCCTGAAGATAGCCTTGACTCAGGTTCCTCTGGCTTTGGAACAGGGTAATGAACAGAAACGATGGCTGAGGGTTTGGTTATGTACAGCGCTGTACGAAAGAAATATGGCTGTATAAGCGCAAAGTAAAGTGCATCCAAGCCCAATAGCCTATAACGATGTTATGGCTTGATTATCAAGGGACAGGCTATGGATTTCCAGCTTAGGCTTTTTAGCCTGAAAAAACATGCATTGGCGAAACGTGCAGATGGTTGATTAGCCAACGATCCTTCTGGTTTGTGAAGAGGTGAGTAGCTCGCAGGGATTGATCTTCAAAAACCACTTCATCCTCAATCTGGCGCTGGGTCGAGAGTACCCAAAGGCTGGTAGAAAGGATTTGTTGCTGGTTGGCGAAGAGTTTCTCAACTCGGAAGTTCACCGAATCAATATCGAACTGATCAAATAGCTCTTGATAGTGCAGGCTTAGTTGTTCGGCGGTCGTCAGTGTCTCGCCTTCTGAATGCCAGACGAGCAGGTCCGGCTCCCGGGCATAATGTTCAAGTAATGCGCTCAGGTCTTTGCTGCAGTAATTCTGAGCCATCTCAGAGAAGCATTGATCAACGAAGGTGCTTGCCAGATCAAGGTCAGCCATGCCGATTCTTACCTATTCAATCCTGAAGACTCGTTAATCATAGTCTTCTTACCTGAACTATGTCCTGTCATTCAGTATCAGGGTTCCAGTTATTCAAGCCATCAATTCATGATCACTTGCTACACTGCGGATATAAGTAATTGAGCAAATGATCTGCATGATTTGGGAAGAGTGATGTGAGATACCAGCATTTTGAAAAAAATACTCAGGGAAGGGACTTTGTCATAGGTGACCTCCACGGGATGTATGATCTATTAATGGAGGCATTGGCAGCGGTCAGTTTTGATCCGTCAAAAGATCGATGCTTCAGTTGTGGTGATTTGATTGACCGGGGGCCTGATTCGGAAAAATGTCTGGGTTTGATCGATGAACCCTGGTTTTTTCCAGTGCGGGGAAATCATGAGCAGTGCATGATTGATACAACCCTGAGACCTTCATCCCACCTTATTGCCCAATGGGTGACCTGCGGTGGGCGATGGCACATGAGAGTGTCTCAGGAGCAGATGGTACGTTACACAGAAAAAGCGGCATTATTACCGGTGCTGATTTCCATCGACATGCCCAGTGGACAGAAAGTTGCCATTTGCCATGCAGAATACCCATTGCCTTCCTGGGACCCTGAAAAAGCAGTCAATGATGTAGAACTGCTCAGAGCCATGCAGTGGTCCAGAGAAAAAATAGAATCCGATAACGATTCCATCGTAGAAGGAATTGACCATATCTTTTGCGGCCATACCATTGTCGATCAGGTGGAGACGTTGGGAAATACTCACTTTATCGATACCGGTGGTTTTGAAAGCCGCAACCTCACCATGATTGAACTGACCAGCCTGGTTTAAAGGCTGATCAGTTTTCCCAGATTATCTTAAATAGCCACACCCATCGGTTCTTGCCAATTGATCAGACTGGCCGGCCTGTTAATACGAAACGTTTCTTTCCCAGTGAGATCATTAATGATGGTTGCAGAGCGCCAGGCCGCCAGACTTAATTGAGGTTCAGCAATACCATGGCTGTGAAGGCCGGCATTGACGGCATAAATTCTCCGGTCATCAGGGCCATTCCATTTCACTTTGAAACTGGACGAGAGCTGGAAGCGATCAAGGGAATCCAAATTCAGCAAGGGGCGAATGGGTTCAAGGTATTGTGGCAGGTTGTTTTGAAACCCTGTGCAGAGAATCACCACATCAGCAATCACTCTCTCACCATTCGATGACAGCGCGTTATTCAGCCGAAGTTCATAATGGCCTGACTCGTTGCAGGACATATCGGTCAGCGTTCGATCCGGGAGTAATTGCCAATCTACTTCGTCCTGATGTAAATAGGTGCGATCATAGAGTTCCCGGTAAAGCTCTAATAGATAGTCCGGTGTAATGCCATCACTGGCCAGTTTCTGATAGCTGACAATGGTCTCCTTTTTATGGTCAGGGAGATTTAAAAACTGATTAACGTAGTCGGGGGTGAAATATTCGTTGGTAAATGGGCTGTCATCCAATGGTTCGAAACTGGCCCTGCGGGAAACCCACTGAACCTGAGCAGCTTTACCCCATTGGCCTCGCAGGCTATTAAGAAATACTTCTGCACCGGTTTGGCCTCCACCAATCACCGAGACTTTTTTTCCTGCAAGGTTTATTTCGCTTGTCATCAGGCTGCTGGCATGAAAACAGTGCACACCTAGAAATGGCGTTGCGCATTCTGGAACATAGGGCATTTTTCCAGTGCCAAGGCACAGGTTTCGTGCTTTATAAACCCTGTCGTTGGTTTTGAGAACAAAGTGATTATCAGAAAAATTCACTTCTCTGATCTCGGTATCAAATTGCACAGAATCCAGATTGTCGGAAACCCAGCGAAGATACTCAACAAACTCTGTACGACTGATGACCATTTTTTCTGTCGATAAAAACGAGTAGAACCGCCCTTGATTGACCAGAAAAGAAAGAAACGACCATGGGCTGGTAGGTTGTACGGCGGTAACCAAGTCTTTCAGGCAAGATGTCTGCATATGAGCACCGGGCAGCATCAATCCCGGATGCCAGCCAAAAGCAGTTTGCTTTTCAAAGAATCGGGTTGCAACATCCGGCTGACTGTCCAGCAGGGCAGCCAGGCTCATATTGAACGGGCCAACGCCGAGACCGGCTAAATCGAGGGTTTCGGTATCAGCAGTATTGATCTTTGCAAATTTCATCGTTCTTCCTTGAGTGTGGTAGCCAGAGGGTTTTTCAAAGGAGAGCCTAATTCAGGAAGCGGGCGCTCCTGTGCGTCTCCATAGCCAAGCTTGAACCGGACTCTATTAAGACAGACTCGAGCCATTTCTGGTTGAAACAGGTCAAAGAGTGCAAAACGTGTTTGCAGCTCTGGATGTGCCTTCATATAAGACTGCAGTTGCCTACCCAGAAGCTGATAAAAGCGGGCTTCAGAAAAGCCCTTTTCTGCCAGACAGGTAGAGATAAAGCGAAGAACCGTGACAAAGTGACCGGTTTGCAAATCGTGGATCAGGTATTCCGCCGGCAAGCGAGTGGTGACCGATTGAGCGTAGGTACTTAAGCTGCTCAGCTCCGGAAAGTCTTGATCTATCAAGCGCAAATCGCCTTGAAAATCTTTCAAAGCAACCCTCGCAGGTTGGTCATTCTCCAGCACCAGAGTGACATTTTGCCCATGAGCCACTAACCCGATACCGTACTTGCACAACAGGTGATAGAGCGGAGTAACGACCACATCAAACATTTTGGCCAGCCACTGTTCAGTGGTCAGTCCGGAGCGATGAATGTATTCACAGATCAATGGATAGTTGAACCCATCACGCTGAAACAATGTGGCCATCAAAATGGCGTTTTCAGATGGATGAATTTTGTCGTGTACACTGTCCCGCCAGATACAACCGAGCATTTCGTGATAACGATAGGGTGCATCGTCAATCTGTTCAAAAGCGTGGTGCGGGTAAAAGGCGCCTGCAGGCTCTTCAAGAATAATGGTTTTCCGACTGGCCAGTGTCGGATCGGATTTGACGATATCCGCCAACCAGCGTGAAATGATCGGCCCCGCATGGATGTACTTACCCGGAATGCCCCGATAGCAGGACGTATTCAGAATGGAGAGCGGCAGTTTAATATTCAGCTGTTCAGGGCGTTTTCTATTGGACAGTGTGCGTAGAGATTGCTGAGGCAGCATCGGGTCACCGAATACACCAAGGTGAATGATACGTCGGGCGGCCACTTCGCTGGCAAACATAGTCACCAGTCGGTTACGCCATTGCCAGGGATGCACTGGCATCATGAAATAGTCGGACAACGAAACGTTCAACCGTTGGCAGGTTTCCAATAGACGCAGTTTTTCATCGGAATCCAAAACCGCATCAAGAAGTTGATGGTCTGATAGGTCATCCGCAGTGGACAACTGACAGTGCTGTCGGGAAGCCGCAAGCCATTCAAGCTGAATATCTGGAAGAAACTCCGTGGCGAAGGCTTGATGATCATCCTGACCCCAGCCCATTCGTCCCTTACTCACGGTGACTTTGGGGTGGCCATCCAAATAGCATTGCAATTCGTCGTCTACCAACTCTACAAGCTCGGCAGCGGTTTTTTGCTGATAATTACTCTGAACTCTTACTTCGGCCATAAGTGTGTTGGCTAACTCTTCCAGGAAGTTGGCCAGCGTCGCAGAGGTCATTTGCAGTTCTGTTTGTGCATCGATAAAAAACTGACTGACGTCTGGTGAATGTTGAATCTGTCCACTGATTCCTGTTCTGATAATGGATGCTGAATCAATGATCAGCTGATCCCAGATACTGCGCCAGGCATGGAAGTCATAACGGATACCACTGGCAAGTTTCAGCTGAAAACCACCACACCCAGTCTCTACAGGGTTGATGGCTTCTTCCCAACTTAGCTCGCTCAGTGTTTTGGCCAGTAGTCGTTTATTCACCTGTTCCCGAAGTGCGCTCTCATTCAGGGAGGCTGACTCGGGCAGAGTCACCATTTGATTCATAGCCGAACCTCCTGAAAAAACGAACGTCGATAGCCGTTAACCAACGCTGACCGTTTATGCGGGAAATCAAACTCTTTTACGAAAGACCAGCCAGCGTGAGCCAGTAATTTGAGCAGCCTTTTATTGTCCGCTCTTGGTTCACCAACCAATCTCGCAGTTCGCGGGTCATCCAGATAAAGAAAGTGGGTGATGGACTTCATCCAGCTGCTGGAAAAGCGCGGTCCAAGAAATTCAGGATTACCAACCAGTAAATGGAAGCCTCGGTCCCATGGCTGGCAGTCATAATAGGGCGCTATGCGATCTTCCATTGCCCAGTAAACTTCAAAATAGCCAAAAGGTTCGCCATTAAATGAGCCAATCAAGGGCCAGGTTTTGCCACTGTCTAATAAAGTAGTGAGATATTCTTGAAGCTCGGAACGACTCTGTGCCATCTCCCAAAACTCAGCCACTCGTGGTTGATTCATCCACTGATGAAAGAGATCCAGATCGTGTTCAGGGTCTATGGTTCGGAAGCTAATGGTGACATCGTTCTGATAATCATAACGCTCATAGACGACGCCAGATGGTTGCTGCTGGCGAATCGGGTGTTCTACACCGTGTTCGTTTTCAGTCCAGATTTCCGTTGGAAAGTTATTGTTGCTTGCCCAGTGCCATAAGATACGGTTCTGATATAGACCCGCCCGAAGATTCAGCGCTTTACTGTCTTGAGTGATCGCCTGAATTAATTGATTGTCTGGTAATCGGTGAATCAATTCTGACGACAGAGTGATGTTGTTCAGCTCTTGATTGTGTGTATATAGATAATCCAGTGCTGCTGCAATCCAGTGATTTGGAATACTGTCGAGGAGGTCTGACGGATTTTCTGGAGACAGTTGAATTCCGTTCTGCTCACTGATCTTGAGCAGTAACGATAAATTATTGTCATTCACTAAAAGGGAGTTGGAAGACAAAGGTTGCAGTGCTATGCCTTTGTTTAGCGCATCCGGTAAAATAATTGGCGATACAGTGTTCATAGCTTTCCCTGAGTCTTTATTCTGAGCATTTGTTCTGAGGTTGTCATGATTGGTTGAACAGGGTCAGTAGCCTGATGCTTTCAGGTCATATATTGGATTGGGCATGGTGTGATACACATCCATGGGGTCATCAAGTGTGTTTTCGTTAATCGTGCCGTAGGCACAATAGAAATTGCCTTTCGACCACAATTCGCGACTGTCGAGCATATAATCCAGACAACTGGTGTCTTTAGGTTGTGCCTGACGTAGCTGTTCAAGAAATCGTCGCAAGCTGAGCAGTAATTCCTCTTCGGGAATCATGTTGCCAGCGCCCAAAGCGCTGATCACACCGAACGTTGAGTTGATGATCAGGTAATAGGTGAAGAGTCGATTGCCCAATAGGGCATCAAAATGGTGTGCTTTTTTTTCCGTACTATTGGGCAAAGTACCTGCCAAAATGGTTCTTGCCAAATAGCTGTAACCTGTACCTTGACAATCGCGAAAATAGACTTTCTCCGGGTAGCCAGAAGACATACCAAGCAACAGGTTTTGCTGGTGGGCACCAAACAACAATCCAAAGTTCGACTGGCTTCCCAGTAATGGCTCAACGACGGATGTCAGATATTTTTGGAACCATTTTTTGACAATAATATCAAGGGCAAGGTTTTCTTCTGCTGCCAGTCTTCTCATAAGATTAACTAATCTGGATTCTCCTGCCGGATTATCCTGGGTGAGACTGGCTAATAGCTCTGTGGATTGATTAGATGTTTGATTATTAAATGGGTTTTCACGAAATACGATCATCGTTTCAGACAGGGGTTCTCCATCTTTGCCTTTGATGGCGCCGTGGGCCGGTTCCGTCAGGATGTCAAAGTCTGGATAGGTTTTCTTTAGTTGTGAGCCAATGACGGATTGATATTTAACCTGATGAATTTCTTTACCGCGAATGACTTCTTTAGGTAGCAAGTGTCGTATTGAATTGGTCAGTTTCACACTGAGTGAATACTTCAACATGAATGAAGCGTGATTTGAATGAATAGCGCGCACTGAAGACGTTGCACACCAATCACTACCGTGCAAACCAAAATCGTTTAATCTATGATCCCGAAGTAAAGACTGGATGTACTCATTCTCAAGCCACCGTTGCGCCTGCCACGGATGGGCTGGTAACAAGGTATGATCCGAAGGAATATCATTAAGCAGGCTTTGAGAGAATTGTGTGTCTTCTTCTGCCAGGGATCTTGTTAATGATTTAAAAGAAAGTGAGTGAACACTGTCCGCTATTAATAGGGAATCCTGAATGGAGAACCAGTGAAGCTTGAAGCTATTGCCATACTCTGGCATATAAAGTTCTGCATCTTTCAAACTGAATTGTTCACGGCTTTTGGGCGTGGGGTGTACAGAGTGCCCCGTAATTAATGACTGTTCAGATGCTTGAAAAGTGATGAGATCATTAAAAACACTAACCAGGTTGTTTTCTCGATAATGTAATGTGGCTTCAATATTATCGATGCTAGCAAATACTCTATTTAGAAAAAGGTGTTTACTGGTTGAATCGCTTTTCCAAAGAATATCTTCTTTCACAATTAGCTCAACGGCTTCAGTAAAAGAGACTTCGCGATAGTGCTTTTTCTCTTTATTGAAGAAAAAAAGTGGAAGAATAAACTGGTGCCTACCGCTTTTAGAGAAATGGCTTAGGCAAATAACTAGCGACGCTTCTGCCATTGGAAAAGAGATAACGGCTTCAACCTCCGACGGCAAGTTGGGAAGATCCAGATAAGCCGAGGTAGTCTTTGTATTCTCAGAAAGCTTGGTCACTCGGTGGAGTGACCAGCCCTGCCATTCGCGCAATAGAGCATTAAAAAAACAGTTGGCGCTCAGTCTTTCGGCTTGCATCCTGATGCTGTTTTTTAAAGGTCGTGATGCCGATTTTTCAGCGCTGGTGGAATCACTGGTCATGCCAACAGCCGAACTTATCCGTATTGGATCAGAAGTTATTATCATGTCTTTGGTTTTATTTTCTTCTCAATTTTAATTGGTTAACTACTTAGGACAAATGACGTTTAAAAGGCTGATGAACTTGATTAAAAAAGAACCATCAGGCAATCTAGTGCGTATCGTATATGATAATAATTATCATTTGCAATAAGTCGAGCAAAAATTATTCGCTTATCAGGCACCGGGTATGCAGGAAAGAGAAAAAAGTTCTGAGGCTATGGCTCAGTCATACGACGATCAACCTATTTCATACGGACTTTGTCGGCTATTTATGGTCTTTATGCTGGGAGCTGGTCAGACAACGCTATTAATCAGCTTGCCAGCCATGATGGAAGAGACTGGCATCGGTTATGGTTTGCTCAGTGGCATGGTTGCCTTTGGTACAGGGTTGTTTATTTTATCCGCGCCTGTTTGGGGGAAACTGTCTGATCACTTTGGGCGAAAGCCCGTGGTGGTTGCTGGTGTAGTGGGCATCGCACTGAGTTTCTCACTGATTACTTTGAGTGTGCTTGCCCTGAACCAAAGCATCATAAACCGTCAGCAGGCTATTTTATTGATGTTTGTTGCGCGAGGAATCTATGGCTTATTGGCATCAGGCCTTTATCCGGCGGTTCAGGCTTGGGCGATTGATGAGGAGCCAGATAATGCCTCAAGAAGTCTCAGTCGTATTACCGCGAGCATCAATGGTGGGCGGCTTGTTGGGCCTTTAATTCCTGCATTTTTGATCGGCTGGGGCAGTGAAATTCCTATGGCTTTCATTGCTGTGCTTACAATGCTGCTGTTCCTTTGGGTTATCTTATTACCTCTGGGGCGTACTGTCGAACCCGCTCCCTCTAAGTCAGAAGAACAGTCTTTTATACGTCTTTTGTCTGTTACTTGGCCTTATCTGCTATTGGCATGTTCGGTAACTACGTTATTTGGCTTCTTGCAGTATGTGATTGGGCCAATGTTATTGTCAGTTTTTCAAAATGGGGCAGAGACTTCACGAATGCTGTCATGGTTGATGATGCTTGCTGCTTTATCCACCATTGTTGCCCACTTTTTATTTTCCCGTTGGGTGCAGGGGCAATTATCTCTTGCGTTGAAAACCGGAACGGCATTGCTGTTAATTGGCACGTTAATGATGGTTCTCGGAGATAATTTTTTGTGGCTAGCCGCAGGGCTGGTAATCAGTGCCGCATCGGTCACGTTATTAACACCGTCTTATACGACGATTGCCTTAAAGCAGTTAAAGCACCAGCAAGGTTTGCTCACTGGAACGCTAAGTATGATTCATACCACGGGTTATACCGTTGGCGCTCTGTTGGCAGGGTTTACTGCTGGGCATGATAGTTCGCTGATGGCTGTGATTGGTATTGTCGTGGCGGCCGTTGCGTTAGTGACTGCATTTCTGTGTGTTGAAGTTAACGTTGAAGTTAACAGTATTCCGATGGAGGAAAACTATGTCTGCGATTGACATGATGGGTTGGCCGGTAGTGGTTGTCTGTTTTAACTATCCGGCCACCGATCAGGATGCTGAAAAATGGCTTAATGACTTGTCCGATATTCTGGCAAAAGAGGTGCCTTTTAGCATGGTGATTCAGGCCAGGCCCAATAGTGAGTTTTCACCGCTTGCAAGAAAATTGCTTGGCCTCTGGTTTAAAGATAATCGATTGAAGCTACAAGACCACTGTCGTGGTATTGCCCGGCACGTTCAGTCGTTGGAAGAAGGCGAGCGGGTCGTCAGTGACAATATGCAAAAAGCGATGCCATTTCCAATGAAAGCGTTCATGGATTGGCAAGTGGCCAGAGACTGGGCGCTGGAAAGGCTGGAGTCCGAAGGAAGTTTTGCTTGAAACGTTAAATGCAAATCATTATCATCTGCGACCAGTGTCTTTTGCATAATAATTAAACAGCGCTCAAGCGCATAACAAACGACAACGTTTTCTAACTTTATCCAAAAAGAAAAATGAATGAATAATCTGACGCTGAGTCTTGATCAGGTTTGTTATCAAGTCGGCAAAAAACTGATCGTAAAAACAGTCAGTACTGAAATAAGACCTGGAAAAATCACTGCAATTCTCGGCCCAAATGGCTCAGGAAAAAGCACATTGCTGAAATTGATTTCAGGGCTGATTTCACCTTCAAAAGGGGCGGTGCTTTTAGGCAATAAGGCTTTACACGCCTGGGCTCGTAAAGCCTTGGCTCGAGAGCTGACACTATTGCCACAGCACTCAACGGTACCCTTGGGTATGACCGTTGAAAATCTGGTCGCTTGTGGTCGCTATCCCCATGCAGGGCCTTTCGGACGAATGAAAGCGGAAGATCATCAGGCGGTCAGCTCAGCCATTCGCAGGGTCGACATGAAAAACTATGCATCAGAACTGGTGGATCATTTATCCGGCGGTGAGATGCAGCGAGTCTGGTTAGCCATGGTGCTTGCTCAGGAAACGGGCATTCTGCTGTTGGATGAACCAACATCCTGGCTGGACATTGCCCATCAGCTCAGATTGCTGGAGATCGTGCGCCAGTTAAATCAGGAGAAGAAGACCACTGTTGTCTGGATATTGCACGATCTGAATCAAGCGCTGCAATACAGTGATGACATCGTGCTGATGAACAGCGGCCAGATTGTACGACATGGTGAAGCCCATCAGGTATTGGACAGTCAGATTATTTCGGATGTATTTGGTGTGACAACCACTCAATTTACGCCGGAAGGTCATAAAGACCCATTGTTTCTGCCGGTAGGAGAAGCGCCGGCAACACCCACTTTGCAGTCGGTGAAGAGCAGGGAAGTGGCCTGATGTCAGACGTTTTGAAACTTAACATTGTTCTGACGGTTGCCTGTAGCTTTTGGTTGCTAATAGCGCCAGTGTCAGCAGATTCGGCTGTACCTCATAAAATAGCGGCTCTCAATTGGACGCAGGCAGAAATGCTGCTCACCTTAGGCGTGGTTCCTGCCGGTGTGACGTCCATTAAAGGTTATAAAGAATGGCAGTCCAATACACCAGAACTTCCTGATGGTGTGAGAGAGCTTGGCCTTAGAACCGAACCAGGGCTGGAAACCATTGCTGCTCTCAAGCCGGATTTAATACTTGGCTATGAATGGCGTCATCGTCGTATAGCGTCTGAGCTGGAAGCCATTGCTCCAACCGTGCTGTTCACTCAGTACCCATCATCCGATGACCTGACGAATTACTATTTGCGTATGCAGGATGTTTTCCGTGGGGTTGCCCAGTTGGTGGGGAAGGAATCTTTGGCGGAGCAAAAAATTCAGGAGATGCATACAGCCATTGATCGTGCGCGTATTGCTATCGAGCAGGCGGGCTTATCGGGGCAACCGGTGGTTGTTGGTAAATTTGTTGGTATGGGGCTTGGCCTACGGGTTTATGCCGATGCTTCCATGGCTGGAGCGCTGGTGAGTGAACTTGAGTTAAAAAACAATTGGCAGAGTGCTTTGCCGGGCAGGGATTTTACCCATGTTGATTTACTAAAACTGACCACTATTGGCGATGCCAGTTTGATTATTATCGGTAGTGAAGCTGATAGCTTGCCGACAATGACAGAATCACCCGTTTGGCAGTCCCTACCGGCGGTGAGGGAAGGGCGTGTGTATTTTCTGCCTGCACTCTGGTCGTTCGGCGGACCGTTGTCAGCTTCCCGTATGGCGGCTGCTATCGCAAACCATCTGACGCCGGAGGTGTAATGAATTACTTCGGAATAATAAGGCCAGCAATGGTCACCTGTCTGATGTTAATGCTCTATCTGGCTATCGTGGTTGTATCACTGATAACTGGACCATCGGGTTTAGACCCTCAATTGTTATCTGGCTTTTCGTTGTCACCAGTGACCGGTGATAGTGAGATGGCAAACGTTATTGTAACCTGGCTGCTGTTGCCCAGAACCCTCATGGCATTGTTGTGCGGTGCAGCCCTCGGTGCTGCCGGAGTATTGATTCAAGGGGCTACGCGAAATCCATTTGCCAGTCCGGCAACGCTGGGTGTTAATGCCGGGGCTATGTTAGCGATTGTTCTTGGATCGGTTTTTCTGCCTCAGTTCACTGGTCAGTTTCCCGTCGTTGTCGCTTTCAGTGGCGCTATTTTAACGACGATTCTCGTATTTCGACTGGCTCAGGCAATCAGCGATTCGCCGGTCAATCTGGTACTGATTGGTATGGCCATGACGCTGTCGCTGGGGGCGCTCAGTGCGGGCATGCTGATGTTTTATGAAAACCGGCTGGATGGTTTGTATACCTGGGGAGCGGGGAATTTATCCCAGTTCGACTATCAACCCATTCAGCGGAGTTGGCCTATTATCGGTATGTTAACGGCGCTGGCGCTCCTGTTTGCCCGGCGGTTGGATATGATTGAGCTGGGAACAGAGCAGGCCGAAAGTCTTGGTGTTAATGTTCGTCGAACCGTTGGATTGTCTCTGCTTATCGCGGTGCTGCTTTCTTCCACTGTCGTTAGTCAGGTGGGCATGATCAGTTTTGTCGGCTTGATTGCACCACATATTGCCCGGGGGTTGGGTTGTCGGAAGGTGTGGTTGCGGCTGCTGGTATCTACTGCGGTAGGCGCTTTGCTGTTGTTGGTTGCTGATGTGGCAGCAAGGCTGATTCCTCTATTGATTTCCGATTCCCATTACAGCTTTCCTGCTGGGGTCATGACGACGGTGGTCGGTGCTCCGTTTATGCTTTTTTTGCTGACTCAGCGTAAACGGGTGAGTGCATTGGCAACCACGCCGGGAGAAACGGGCATTCAGGCATTGTTCCACTTATCTCCAGTAACATTTCTATCAGCGTTAGCTTTTGTGTTCTTACTGATCTTTGGATTCAGTCTGTTTGGTAACCTCGATTTACAATGGATCAATCTTCGCTGGCCCAGAGTGCTGAGTGCGGCCTTTGCCGGCGCAGCACTCGGGGTTTCAGGGTTGGTGTTGCAAACCCTCACCAGAAACCCACTGTCCAGCCCGGACGTTTCTGGATTAACGACCACCGGCGTTTTATTTGTAGTGCTCGGACTGGTGCTATTTCCGGGGTTGGGCAGTCTTGAAATGACCTTGTTATCCATAATGGGAAGTGGTTTTGCCTTGTTGTTATTACTGGGTTTAAGCCGTTTAACCGGGTTTAACCCGCTATTGTTTGCCCTGGCCGGATTGTGCCTTTCTGCGATGGCGGCGACGCTGATCAGTATGGTGTTGGTATTGGGCAGTAACCAATCCAGCGAGGTACTGGTCTGGTTATCCGGTAGCACCTATGCCGTGACCAGTGAACGTTTCTATTTGCTATTTATTTCTGTTCTCGCAGTGTTGCCTTTGTTGTTCGCAATGTGGCGTCGTCTGGATATTCTCCAATTGGGTGAGTACTTACCTTCTTTGCTGGGTGTTCGAATACAAGCGACAGTGGCGATTTTATTGGTCATGGTTGCCTTGCTCAGTGCGGTGAGCGTGGCTGCCGTGGGTGGTATCTCCTTTATTGGGCTGATGGCCCCTCATATCTGTCGGGTAACCGGGCTTTCCAGTCATCGACATTTAATTCCAGCCACCGCAATGATGGGTTCAATCCTTCTAGTGGGCAGTGACTGGCTATCCAGAACAGTGATTGCGCCGTTTGAAATTCCTTCTGGACTGCTGGTTTCCGGTGCCGGCGGTATTTATTTCATATTGCTGCTGCTCAGCGGTAAATACATCCAACGTCGTTAATTAATACATCCAAATTAAGAGGTTCGCAGGAAGCGAGCCCTGAATAATTACAAGGATCTAATGAGAATGATAAGCACTACATAGGAAGCTCAATAATAATGAAGATTCAAAAAGCGCCATTAGCCCTGGCGATTTCCATGGCTGGCTTTGGTCAACTGGCAATTGCTAAAGAAGTCAAAGTGACCAAACTGGACCAGGTGGTGGTAACTGCCTCCCGTTCGGAATCCAGCATTTCTGATATATCCGGCACAGTTCAGGTAATTAGTGGTGAAGAAATCGCTCAACAGAGTCAGCCGGGACAAAAGTTAGCTGATGCTCTTGAACAGCTTATTCCAGGGTTTGGTCCCAGTACGCAAACGGTGACTGACAGAACTCAGAGCATGCGTGGACGTAAAGCCTTGATTCTGATTGATGGGATTTCACAGGCTGATAATCGTCAGATTAGCCGGCATCTTTCTACGATTCGCCCGGAAAATATTGAGCGTATTGAAGTGGTTTCTGGTGCCAGCGCAATCTACGGTGGTGGAGCAACCGGCGGCATCATCAATATCATCACCCGTAAGCCAGAAGGCGATAAAATCCGCTTTGCTTCTGAAGGTGGTATTAAAATTTCTGATGGACGTTTAACGACGTATACCTTGAATCAAAGTATCAACGGGCGTGAAGGCAATTTTGATTATTTGGTAAGTGGTACTTACGAGAGTCGTGGTGGCATGTTTGATGCCGATGGCGATCGGGTTAACCCTGACCCAGCTCAGGTTAGCCGTATGGATACAGACACCAGAGATGCTTTGATCAAGCTTGGTTATAACCTGACGAATGAAAAACGACTGGAAGCAACGTTGCAACATTTTGATGATCAGATGGACTCTGATTATGCAGCCAATGCGTCATCATTAAACAGGGGGGATTCTGATGATGCTCCTGCTGCTCTGAAAGGCTTGCAGTTAAGTACCCAACCGTACAGTAAGAGAAACTCAGTTGATCTGGTTTATAAAGATCTGGATTTTTACGGTAACAATCTTCAATTACAGTCTTACTACCGTGAGCGAGAGGCTCGTTTTTATCCTTACCCTAACGACCCTTTTAAAAACAATTTACTATTTGTTAACCAGTCAACCAGTACGGCAAAAGTGTTCGGGTTTAAACTCAACCTTGATACAGATATTAATGAGGCCTTCAAGGTTTCCTATGGGTTTGATTACGATCTAGATAAAGGTGAACAAAAGGGGCGTCTGTTTGATCTTCAGGAGTATGCAAACAGTGGTGGTACCACATTTGTGCCAGAGGGCTCTGAGTATGACTATGGGCCAGCAGTTGATACAACAACGTTTGGTTTGTATTTGCAGTCCAGCTACGAGCTTACTCAGGATTTGGTATTAAATGCCGGTTTCAGGCATGAACGTGCTGCAATGGATATCAGTGATTATACGCCGCTGGCTGAAATCTGGTTTTTGCCGATTTTGGCTCCAGGCACCAACCCTACCGATCTTCAAGGGGATGTTCGAAAGTATGACGCGAACCTGTTTAATGTCGGTGTTGTCTATAAATTGAATAGCAGTAATGAAGTATTTGCCAACTACGCACAAGGCTTTGAAGTGCCGGACGCCTCAAGGATTCTTCGCAATGCGGTTAACGAAAGCAGTCCCCTTGTTGGTATAAGTGATGCTGTTGTTGGAACTGATGTATCTAATGCAAATCTGGACGCCATTAAAACGGATAGCTTCGAGTTAGGTTGGCGCGGACAGTTCGAGAGCCTTTTTGCCAGTGCTTCCGCTTTTTATAATGAATCTGATAAGACGATTAGCTTCAACGCTGACCATAATGTCGATCTGCTGGACCAGAAGAGAAAAATCTATGGTATAGAGGGAGCGCTTGAATTTTATCTGAGTGACTATTGGTCTATTGGTGGAAGCTACGCCTTTACAGAAGGAAGAAGCTACTACAAAGATGCTGGAAAGTGGTTGGATCTTCAGGCTGCAGATGTTTCACCTGAAAAGTTTACGACATTTGTAGCTTATGGTCAGGGAGATATGAATGTACGTCTGCAATCAACAAGCTTCGCAGATTATGACAAGGGCAAGAGTTACAGTAAATCTAAGAATACAGTTACCGGTTACGATATTGATGGCTACACAACGGTAGACTTGTTAGCGTCATTCAACATGCCGGTTGGTACTGTAAAGGCGGGCATTACCAATCTGCTGAATGAAGACTATGAGACAGTGTATAGTCAGTGGGCAAACTCTACTTATAATGGTCTAAGTGCACACAAAGCCGAAGGTCGTGCTTACAGCTTGAGCTATCGAGTAGAGTACTAATAAGTAGTTAGCCGCATGAAATCATATTTTCTGACCGAGTAGACAGCCGCTCTGCGGCGTTACAACTCCGGTCACATAGTTATGGCTATGCTTCCTACGTTGTGCCTTGCATAGCAACTATCCACTCGGCCAGAATTATACGATTCCAAATGGCTAACTACTTAATAGGCGCTATTGCAGCGCCTCTGTAGAAATATAAAAGCCCAAGCTCTGATCAATTGCTAATCAGAGTTCGGGCTTATACGACACATTCAATACCACTCAACAATATCCGACTCTTTCGCTCGGGTTTTCGGAAATGGCTCATTCACCCGATAACCAAACGCCACCATCACACTGACACCAAAATCCTTCGTATTCATAATACTTTCCTGTTCCAGAAGTGGTTCCAGCTTATCCTTATCGAACCCTTCGATAGGGCAGGAATCGATGCCGATCTGGGCTGCAACGCTCATCATATTGCCCAGAGCAATGTAAGTTTGTTTGCTGGCCCAGTCGAACATGGCGCGGGGGGATTCTGTCAGGCGAAAATCCCGGGTTTGGAAGTCCCGATAGAAGTCACTGATCATATCGATCACATCTTCTGGTAGCTGTTTGACGTGGCGCATGTGATCAAGAATGTATTCGGATTCATAATGCATACTGTTTTCTTTGCGGGCGAGAATCAGCACAAAGTGGCTGGCCGTTGGTAGCTGGCCCTGTGCTCCCCAACTGACGGGTTTGATTTTTTCCCGCAGTTCCGGATTTTGTATCACCAGAAACTTCCACGGTTCAAAGCCGAAAGAGCTGGGGGATAGTCGAGCCGCTTCCAGAATAAAGCTGAAGTCTTCATCCGGGATTTTTTTGTTGGCATCAAAGGTTTTGCAGGCATGACGGAAGTTAAACGCGTCAATAATCTGTTTGCGCAGAGCGGAGTTCATTCTCTTGAGTCCTGACCATATACAACACTAGTCGAATAATAAGTTTAGTGTTGTCGGGATAATTTGTGAAGAAAGCACATTTTTGTCAGGTAGTGTACGGATTTGAATCCAGGGCACATTTGTATACTATGCCCTTTTTTCTGGAGGGAGTCTCAAGGTGCAGTCCGAGCAGGTCGTTCTGGCAGAGATCAAGCAAACCCATGAAGGCACATTGGCAACCAAGTGCCCTGTGGAAATCACACAAGAGGTGATTGGCGGCAAATGGAAAGGAGTGATTTTATATCAACTGCTGGATTTTGAGTGCATGCGTTTTAGCGAATTAAAGCGCTGCATGCCTCGAATTACTCAACGAATGCTGACCTTGCAGTTGCGCAGCCTTGAAGCGGATGGACTGGTGAATAGAGCGGTGTACCCAGAAATTCCGCCGCGGGTGGAGTATCGTTTGACCCCGTTGGGACTCACTCTGAGGCCGGTCATTAACACCCTTCTTGCCTGGGGTGTGCTATACAGTGAAAACACATCCGACCGTTCAGCCCTGACAGCAGAACACACAGAGCAAAAAACAGGACAATAACAAGTGCAATCACTACAGGATATTGACTGGAATCACTGGCAGCCCACCTTTCCAGCCACGCTGACGTTTGTAATTAAAGACGACCAGATTCTATTGATCCGCAAAAAACGGGGCATCGGTGCCGGTAAAATTAATGGCCCCGGTGGTAAGTTGGACCCCGGTGAAACATTACTGGAATGTGCGATTCGTGAAGTTCAGGAAGAGTTGTGCATTACACCGGTGGCACCAGAGTTTGTGGGGGAGAATTTATTCCAGTTTACCGACGGCCTCTCCTTTCATGTGCACACGTATATTGCCCGTGATTATGAGGGGACGCCGGCAGAGACCGAGGAAGCGATTCCTCTTTGGTATGGGCTGGACAGCATTCCTTACGACGAAATGTGGGAAGACGACATTATCTGGGTACCAGAAATGTTGAATGGTCGTCGCTTTAAAGGGCGCTACTTGTTTGATGGCGATAACATGCTGGACCATGAAATAGAACTTTCATAATAAATTTCAAAAAAATCATATGCAGGGGTTGGAATTCAAATAGACGTCCATATATTGATATCAACGGGGGCTGATCAGCACCGTTAAAGTAGGGTCTGTTGACGTTTCGTTACGAGGCTCAGTGACTCAGAAAAACGGCAACCGCGCGAAAGGCTTGTGAAGTGCGTAGTCATTCTACGCCGAGCAAGCCTGACAAAGCGGGGACGTTTTTCTGAGTCACCCGAAGGGCGGATCAGGGCGCTCCCATGCCGTTGTTCCAGCGCCTTGAAAGGCAATGAGCATTCCTGCGGCACTGCGCCTAGCCATAGGAGCGCCCTGATCCGCTGAGCACGTAACGAAACGTCAACAGACCCTTAGGCTTGTCCAATAAGGAAAGCCGATTTTATCCACCTATTGCTCTTTTGAGGATATGGTTATGCGTACTATCGATTTTGATTTCACTCCACTCTATCGTTCTGCCATCGGTTTTGACCGGGTTGCCCAGCTGCTGGAATCCATGAACGGCGGTCAAGCGCAAAGCGCCAAGAACGGCGGTTACCCTCCTTACAACATCGAACTGCTCGACGACAACGAATACCGAATCACCATGGCGGTTGCCGGCTTCGCAGAAGACGAGCTGGAAATAGAAAGCCGTGAAGGTGCTCTCGTCGTTCAGGGTAAGAAAAAGGCAGACGACACTGAACGTAAATACCTTTATCAGGGGATTGCTGAACGTAACTTCGAGCGACGTTTCCAATTAGCTGACTATGTACGTGTAACTGGCGCCTCTATGAATAATGGCCTGCTTCATATTGATCTTGAGCGGGAAATTCCCGAAGCCATGAAGCCAAAAAAGATTACTATTGGTGGTAAAGTCGGCGATAAAAAATTGCTGGACGCTGAAGTCGAAGCCTAGGAGCCTGTCGGACTTAGCCGACCGTAGCGAGAAAAAGTCCGGTTTGAGTCAGTTTTTATGCTCATTTGAGGCGAATAGCGAGCTATTCAACGAAAAGGAGCATAAAAAATGGCCAAATCCGGTTTTTTCGCAGTAGGTCAGTGGTAAGTCCGACAGGCTCCTAGAGCTTAAATACTTCATAGCAATTAGAAGAGGTGGCTTCGGTCACCTTTTTTAGTGATAAGCCTCGCAACTCTGCTAAAACCTCTGCAACTTTCTGAACCCTTGCTGGCTCATTTCTCTCTCCCTGAAAACCATTTAACGGCATATCCGGTGCATCTGTTTCCAACACAATGCTGTCCAGTGGCAATGTTGCTGCAAGGTGTCGTGTTTTACTGGCCCGTGGGTATGTGATGCCTCCACCAAAGCCTAACTTGAAGCCCAGGTTTATATAGGTGTTCGCTTGCTGCTCACTGCCAGAGAAGGCATGGATGATGCCGCCTTGGGTGGGTTGGTGATGGCGTAAAATTTTCAGAATCTGATCATGACTCTTTCTGCCATGAATAATGAGCGGTAGTTGATGTTGGCTGGCCAGCTGAACATGAGCGGTAAACAGTTCGATTTGTTTTTTAATATTGGCCTCACAGTGTTTCTGGTCATAGAAATCCAGACCAGTCTCTCCGATAGCCACAACACTGTCCGGTTTTTTCTGCAGTCTCTCATCAAGAAGAACAAGGTGATTATTGTGGTGTTCGGCAAGAAAATAAGGGTGCAGGCCAAGCGCTGTCACCAAGCGAACAGTGGATGTGTTGTTAATGTGTTCAATCAGATCCAGCAACGGTTGCCACTCCGCGCATCGAGTGGCCGGTACACAAATGGTACCAATACCCGCTGCGAGCGCCCGCTCAATCACTTGTTCTCGATCCTGATCGAAAACCGGAAAATTCAGATGACAATGGCTATCAAATAGTGCGACTTCTCGGTAGTCTTGCTGCACAAGGAATGTTCATCCCTATAAATTAATCTTTGATTCTAATAACGATGACAGCTGTACGAAAACATTCAACACAATTTTTGATCTCTGCAATACTTCTGGTGGCGCTGGCTTCGGTGTTTTATGTATCGAAGTACCTGAAAAATGCCCAGAATATTTCTGATAAACCCGTAGTCAAAACCACCAGTTATTGCCAAACCGTGGTTGGTTGCAGCGCTATTCTGGATGGCAATGAAGTGACATTGCACATTTCCCCTCCGAGCTTGCCGGCAGCACAGCCGCTGGATATTTCGGTGAGCATCTCAGGGCTGGCAGCAGAAAACGTGACCATGGAGTTTATTGGCCGGGATATGCACATGGGATTGATGCCCTTTGTCCTTCAGGAATTGCCTCCGACAAATATCGGCACCAAGACGTTTATGGGGGCGAGCAGCGTCAGCTTCTGTACGGTAGATAACACCATGATATGGATGGCAGAGCTGAAAATAGAAACGGCGGATGCCATTCACTCTGTCTTGTTTGAATTGGATACCAGCAAAGAGGAAGTCAGTGATGCAAAAACGACATCATGAAGGTAAAACAAAAAGAACCCGGTTCCACGCAATGGTTTCTGGTGTGATGGCCGCAGCATTATTGCTGGTCGGTCAGTCTGCTTCGGCTCATGAGAATGGTCATGGAAGCCATGACGCACAGGGTGTTATTGAGTTGTCTGGCGTGATGGCGCGAGCGACCAAGCCAGGGATGTCGACTTCTGCCGCTTATATGGTAATTCGAAATACCAGTGACGAAGCGGTCACTATTGAATCCATTGATAGCCCGGTGGCAAAAAAAACCGAACTGCACACAACCACCAAAAAAGATGGCATGATGAAAATGCAGCGGGTGGATAATCTGGAAATCCTGCCGGGTCAGGAAGTGCAGCTAAAGCCAGGTGGTTACCACGTTATGTTAATGGGGCTGAACAACCCTATTACCAATGGCAGTGAAGTGCCTGTCACGATTACCTTTAGCAATGGCGAAAAGCAGACCGTAAAAGCCCATGGGATGGAGAGCATCAAAGGTCAGCACATGGCTCACCACTGAGCATTATCCGTTACAAGAAAGGCGTCAACAGACGCCTTTCTTGTATAACTCATTTGCTAACAGGCCGATAAACCCCATTGGGTAAAGTTTGTGGAAGGTTGTACTCAGGTGTTGTGAGCAATCGATACACAGCAGAATCTTTTTCTTTCAGGAGTGCTGGGGTATAAAGTTGCCACTCATCGCTGACTTCGCCCTTACGGTTTTCCTGTGCCCCTAGCAACGAAGTGATCGCCCAGTAGAAGTACTCTGTGGCCATGCAGCTGTAATCGCAGGTGTCATCGTCATAGGTATACCATGCATTTTCAGGGTAATGGGGCGGAATGGTTAGAAATTGACCTCCACGAGCCTGATCCATCGCATTTGTCAGCAGTGTTCCGGGTGTTTCACCAAAGACCTCAGGGTAAGCTGAAGCATATCCAGCGTGGCTGATGATGTGCCAGACCTCTTCCAGAGAAGCATCAAAACGACCACGGTGGCCGTTAGTATGCCACTTTGGCATGGTTTCATCGTTACCTAAATCCTGACCTATCGCATCTTCCGGTTCATCCATATCATTAAGATCATCAGGGCTTTCCCACATGATCATAAAGGCATGGTTATCTTTCATGGCATCCAGCACGGAAGGGTTATCTACTTTGCCATCCTCATCATTATCTAAGTATTGAGCCATCACATTGGCTGCATGAAGCAGCCGGTCATCCTTCACGTTGTAAACGGCATAGATAGGAATGCCAAATACGTCTACTTTTCGGTTAAAGGCACTAAAGCCCTTATCGTGATTGCTCACGATCATGAAATTAGGGTCGTTACCAGACTCACTTATGCTGTTTTCTTTTGAAAAATCAGACATGACACAACCATTAAGGATAAGGAGCAGAGTTGGCATTATAACGTTTTGAAGTCTCAAGTTTTTTACCTCATTACTTGTCATCTTCATATTGTACGACCAAGGGCGTAACCATCTCGTAAAAGCTATTTCATAGTATTCGGATTATCATCTGGTTACGCCCGCGAAGGAGGGTGTTGCAAAAGCATGGGGACGAGATGTTTGGAGTTTTGCGACAGCCTCGAAGGCAGGAGTCCATTGGAAGGAAGGTTCCCGCCTGCGCGGGAACGACGATAGTACGGCTATTACGCGGAGTGTCACTAGTGCAAGGAAGCGTTAATACCCATACCGTTCACACTGAGCGGAGTCGAAGTGTGGTGCCTTGATCCTTCGACTCCGCTCAGGATGAACGGGGATGTATGCCTTATAACGCTTGGCTACACTAGACATTTACTTAGACATAAAGACGTCATTTGACGTATTTATTGATGTTGCACAAGGGAAGCTTTCAGCTTTCAAGCTCGGCAAGTATGGCCTCAGCCAGTTCTGCCGGTGTCATAACGATGCCTTCTTCCTCATCAACCGGAAAAACCGCCAGAACGGTGTTGTCTTTTTCCAGCCCGGGAATCCAGCGCTCGAGCCATGCATCCAGTGTAATGGCTTTGGGTTTGCAATCTGACCAATCGCCCACCGCCCATGCGGCCGCGAAATCCGGATGAGGCCAGATAGGCAGACATTCTTCGCCGTCAGTGGATGAGAGTTCAACCCAGCCCTCAGGGCTGTGCAAGCTCCAGATCTCTTCCCAATTGGCCACTTTTTTCAAAAAGTAGTCAAAACGCTCGTGGTCAGGCAGCTTCTGGATTGACTCAAGTTGTTTGTCGTTGAGTTTATAGGTCATCAGGTAACAACGCATAGAGTGACATGGATGAAGGGAGTGTATGCTGTTCGTTCATTTATTTGCAAATGCTCTGCGTTTAATTAGAGCGTTTTCAACGCTGAGCTAAAATGTTGGCTGGTGTTCTTTCTTAATGAAAGGGTATAGTCGCCCTCCCACATCAAGCTGTCTGTTTTGTAGCCTATGAAGTTGTATGGAATGCCATTAGCGGCCTGTTTTATGGTGGCGGTGTTGATGGCTTGCAGAGAATTCTGTCCATTTTGGCCTGCGTTGTCGTTTATTGAAACATTCTGGCTGTTTTTGGCAGGGCTGATTGGTGGCATTCGGCTGCCGGATCTGGATCTGCGTATTCCCGGGCTTTCGCACCGATCCGCGATCACCCATTCCTGCCTGCCGGCCGTGTTGCTTTGGGTGTTGGGTGATGTGTTTATTGCGGCGGGCCTTGCACTGGGTATTGCACTTCATCTTTCATCAGACTTGCAACCTAAATCCTGGGCCGGTGGCGCACTGATTAAACTGCCGATACTGGGCAGTATTGGCATGCTCTCGCCCTTATGGTTGATCGTGAATATTGTTGGTTGCTTTGCCATGGTGATTGAAGTGATATCAGGCGAATCGGTGGATGCCCGGCAGGCGATCGTCATGATCAGCGTGATCGGTTCTGGTTGGTACTTTCTTCAGGAAGAAAAGCGTCCGCTGTTGCCTTTGATGACACTGGGATTTGCCATATTGCTTGTGCATGCCGTCAAAGGTGGGACGCTGTCGGTAAAGATGGTGTGGCAGTATTTTGCATAGCCGATTTAAGGGTTAATCATGCACAAACTGGTTGTTCATGCTCTGGTAATGAAACTGGATTTTGTGCAGCTTCTCTTCGATGGATTGTGCACTCATATCCATTTCTTCTTCCAGCTCACTCAGCGAACTGCAGGTCAGCCGGAGTTTTTCATTCACAATGCTCAACAGAACAAACGGGCTAAGTTGCTCAGGGTGTTGTAGTTCCATGGCGGACTCCTCCATAGATGAACTCTCTACAACACAATAGCCTAGCTGGCCGATTTTTCCTCTCGGTGTTTTTCCTGCTGCCTTTTACGTTCTTCCGATTTTCTTAAACGACGTTGTTCCACTGTTTTTAAAGCATCACCACCCATATGCGCTTCACCACGGGCTTTAGCGAGGTTCATCTGCCGTTCCCGCTCCTGAAAACGGGCCCGTTGTTTGTCGGTGAGTTTGTCGTAGCAGTGTGGGCAGCTGACACCCTGCTGGAATTTTTCGCTGCGTTTGTCGTCTTCGGTGATGGGTAAACGGCAGGCGTTGCATTGATCGTATGAACCGGGCTCCAAATTATGGTTAACGGTGACCCGGTCATCAAACACAAAACATTCGCCTTCCCAGAGAGATTCCTCTGCAGGCACCTCTTCGAGATATTTGAGAATACCGCCTTTCAGGTGGTACACCTCGTCAAACCCTTTTTGCTTCAATAGCGCGGTGGATTTTTCGCAACGAATACCGCCGGTGCAAAACATGGCGACCTTTTTATGTTTTTCCGGATTCAGGTGTTCATCCACGTATTCCGGAAATTCACGGAAGGATTCCGTGTTTGGGTTAAGGGCGTGTTTAAAGGTACCTACCTGTACTTCGTAGTCGTTGCGGGTATCCACCACCACCACATCCGGATCGCTGATCAGAGCGTTCCAGTCTGTGGCGTTCACATAGGTGCCCACCACTTCTTTCGGGTCGATGCCTTCAACGCCCAGGGTAACAATCTCTTTTTTCAGCTTCACCTTGGTGCGCTTGAACGGCATTTCATCGCTGAGGGATTCTTTACACTCGATAGGGTTAAGGCGCTGGTCTTGATTGAGCCAGTTCAGCAGAGCATCAATCCCATCGCGATTGCCAGCCACGGTGCCATTAATGCCTTCTTCCGCCAGCAACAGGGTGCCGCGCACATGGTTGGCTTCCATGGCTCTTAACAGTGGTTCACGGAGGTCTTTATAATCGTTCAGGGTGACGAATTTGTAGAGGGCGCAAACCACAGTGGGTGCGTCGTTTTGAAGTGATTGCATTGTCTTTATTGTCCTTTACTGCCAGCCGGATCGTAAATCCGGAGCGGGTGTTAGCTGACGGATAGTAGCAGATTTGACAGTGCCTGAAAAATCGGGGTGCTGCTATGATAGAGCCAACAATAAAGACCGGAACCCTGTGATTGCCATGATGCAGAATGTAATTGAACTTCTTCAATCCCACCGCTCTATTCGCAAGTTCACCAATCAGCCCATTGAGCCCGATTTGCTGAAGGCTTTGATTCGTTCAGGGCAGAGCGCCGCCACCTCCAGTAATCTTCAGGGCGTTAGTGTCATCCGGGTTCGCAATCCGGAAACCAGAGCGGCTATGGCGAAGCATGCCGGAGGGCAGGCTTACGTTGAAGAGGCGGCAGAGTTTCTGGTGTTCTGTGCCGATTTGAATCGTTCCGGCTGGTGCTGTGAGCAGTCTGGCACACCCATGGCGGAAGGCATGACCGAGCATTTTATTATCGCTACGGTGGATGTTGCCCTATTTGCCCAGAACGTGGTGGTGGCCGCGGAATCGGAGGGTTTGGGGATTTGTTATATTGGTGGATTACGTAACAACCCAGAGCCGGTCAGTGAGCTGCTGGCGTTGCCCGAGCATGTCTACCCGGTGTTTGGGCTTTGCCTTGGATACCCGGATCAAGATCCAGAATGCAAACCAAGGCTGCCTTTGGACGCGGTATTGATGGAGGAGCATTATCAGCCGGTAAATCCAGAGCTGATCGCTGAGTACGATGAGGTGATGCGGGATTATTATCAGCGTCGGACCCATGGCCAGTTAAACCGAGCCTGGTCGGAAGATATGCCAGAATTGCTGGGCAAAAAGTCACGACCTCATATGAAAGCGTTTCTCGACAGTAAGGGCTTCAAGCTTCGTTGATATAAATTGAGATAAATACCAATGGCTGGCTTAAAAGTGAGCAGATACACTGCGCGCCTTTTATGTGCCGGCCATTTCCCACCATGAACTCCCAATCCCTTCGAGCCCAACTGGGGCGTATGACTCTGGTGCTGGCGATCACGTTATTTTTTGTGCACAGCACGCCGGGGTTGATTGATCTACTGGCTGGTCAGGCTGTGGATGCGGGTTGTCATCAAAGTGCTCGTCATCAAAGCACTGACATGTCTGCATCTTCTCAATCTCATTTACACCACGGACACTGATTCCCCATGAGCATTTTTCGATTTCCACCGCTGGTCTGGCTGGGGATAGGCATTCTGATTATTTGTCTGGGTATTCGACAATCGTTTGGTATTTTTATGATGCCGGTGTCGGAGCATTTTGGTACAGGGCGGGAGTTTTTCAGTTTTGCCATTGCGTTGCAGAACTTACTCTTTGGCGTATTTCAACCGTTTGTCGGTATGGCGGCGGATCGCTTTGGGGCTAAACGGATTATCTTTGCCGGTGCCATTGCTTACGCACTTGGGTTGTATCTGACGTCTATTGCCACCGCCGCCGGGATGCTTTATCTCTCGTTAGGTGTGCTCGTTGGTCTTGGTTTGAGCGCCACCAGTTATGTGATTGTGTTGGGCGCTGTAGCGAAAGTGGTGCCTGCTCAACACGCAGCAAAAGCCTTTGGTTTGACCACCGCCGCTGGTTCTTTCGGCATGTTTGCCATGATTCCCGGTGCTCAGTATCTGATCAGTGATTTTGGCTGGCAGCAGGCGTTAATGGTCTTCGCCCTGTTGTGCTCCGTGATGGTGGCTTTTGCCCTGTTTATGAACACATCAAAAAAGGGTGCTCAGACGACAGTAGACAATCAACCGGAACAAACCTTGAAACAAGCCCTGAAAGAAGCCTTTTCCCACAAAGGGTATTGGCTGATTCATGCAGGATTTTTTGTGTGTGGTTTCCATGTGATGTTTATTGCCACCCACTTGCCAAGTTATCTGGCGGATATGCACCTGCCAGCCTCCAGCGCTGCCATGGCATTGGCGTATGTCGGCATCTTCAATATTTTTGGGTCTTATTTCTGGGGCGTCATGGGTGACCGTTTCAGCAAACGGCATGTGATGTCTGCTCTGTACTTCCTTCGTACCGCGGTCATCGGTGCTTTTGTGACGTTGCCGGTGACGGTGAATACCGCAGCGATTTTTGGTGCAGCCATTGGTTTCTGTTGGTTGGGTACGGTGCCACTGACGTCTGGTTTGGTGCGACAGATTTTTGGCTCACGCTATATGTCGACACTCTATGGCCTGGTGTTCTTTACCCATCAGGTGGGCAGCTTTCTGGGCGCCTGGGCGGGTGGACGTATTTATGACTTTACGGGTTCCTATGAGCCGATCTGGTGGTCAACGGTTGTGTTGGCATTCCTTGCCGGTTTGATTCACTTTCCAATTGATGATCGACCCGTAGTCAGATTGGCAGCGGCCTAAAAGCCGCCACACATCATTGAATATTGTTTAACACTGCCGGCAGAACCTCGCTGAGCCGTTGACTGGCTTGCTGCAAGTTCTGCAGAAATTGCTCAGCATTATCTACCTCGACATCAATATGGTCGGTGACGGATTTGATGGGCAGAAACTCAATGTCGTAAAGCGCAGCAACGGAAGCAATGGCTGCGCATTCCATCTCTTTCGCCATGCCTTTATTGGCGATGATGCGTTGTTCATCGATTTCCGGCATATCCAGTGAGTTGCCCGTGGTCACAACGCCCAGCTTGTGAGGAATGCCGGCAAAATACTCGGGGTGATATGCCGTTGGGTAGTGGCCTTCAGCAAACCTGTCGAAACCTTCCAGTGCGACCCGGTGGTCGTGGTAAACCACGGGCTGATTGGAGGTGATGATATCGGCAATGTTCGCATCTCGGGCAAACGCACCGCAGGTGCCGGCATTAATAATCAGGCTGGGTTGGAAGGCCAAAATAGCAGACTGCGTATTTAATGCGGCGTACTCCGTGCCAATCCGGTCAACCTGATGCACAGGGCACTTGCCGTTAAGGGAAAGCATAATGGCATGGTCGTTGAATCCGCCTCGGTAACGTGGAAAGCCACCATTCAGGTTTTGCTGGTCTGCGACGGGTTTCAGGCCCAGTTTTTCAATAACCGGCCTGGCCTCGGCTTCCATGGCCATAATGATCAGGGTTTTTTTCATGGTCGCCGTTAGCTCTCCATCCACACATCCCTGACCCACAGCCAGAGTGAAGGCCAGCTGTCGTCTGTGACTTCACCATCCGCCCAGCGAACCACTTCGCCTTCTTCAGAGATGCCGTAATATTCACCGTTGCTTTCACAAACCGGAATCAGTTCCCGAGGCAGGCCTTCGGCCCAGGCATTGGCAGCCACTTCTGGCAGGTAAGTGTGGGATTGGGGATCGGTCACAGTGACCGGTTCAATGGAACCATAAATGACATCGCTGACCTGCAGCAGAAATTCTCTGAGCTCATAGGGAAGGGGAACGAGAAGCTGCTCTTCCACTTCTATCAGCAGGTCTTCATCCGGCAACTCCAGTGGTACGGATACATCCAGAGCGCGTTCACGCAATTCTTCAATGACATCTTCCATTATCAACGACCATGGTTATTCAAATTAATACAAGGGTGCCCATTTCTCTTAAAGAAAAAGATACGGTCAATCTCACTAATAGTAAGAAAAAGTATATCACTGACGTCTCTCACGCCCAAAAATTCAACTAATTTAGAGTAATAATTATGAAGCATATATAAGGAGAAGTATTAGAATGAATATTGGCGTGCAGCACTCAGCTTTACCCGTTTCCGTTTCCACATCTATGAATTTCAATTCGTCAGGCAATGAACTCAGGAACAAGCAGAATACAGAAGGTGTTTTGCATAGAGGCAGGCTTGTTGAATTTTCCGAAGCATCTCAGGGTAACCAGATACCCCACTCTACTCACGACAATAACAACCACCCACACCTACCCTCAAATACCCATACCCGGCCCTCAGAGAGGTTGACTGCTCAGGAACAGACTGTCGGTGAGCGGCTATTTAAAGTTTTCAGTGATGGTGATCTCAAATCCACCTTTACAGCGATGAATCTATTAAAAGAGGAATTGGGCCATGGGCCGGTTTTTTCTTTGGAAGCGATTGATGAAGCTATCGATGGGCTTAAGCAGAGCTCCGATAGTTACAGTAATCAGAGTATTGAGCCAGTTAGTCAGTCGAAGCGACAAAATGTACAGTGTGTGCATGGAGATACGGTTGATCGGTTTTTGAACCATGTAAATGCATTTCAAGATGGTGAATCCAGGCAGTTATTGCAGGATTTTTTTTCCAGCCCTGGGTTGATAGCAAGGTTGGCCAGTTATGAGGATTACTGGGCAGAGAATTTAGATGGTAGAGATATGACTGTTAATAAATTCTTTGACCATTTGGAAGATATTCCCCCAGTATCGAAGGGCACTAAAAAAGGTATCTCAGGGGCTGGAGGGGGCAATTATAGTATTTCTGGTCTTGGTGGCGTGCTTGTTTTTCTAAATAGGCTTGTTGGTGTTTCGGCTCAGGAGGGCGATGACAATAATCGCATCTGTAGCAAGTCTAAAGATGATATTGACCCATGCCTTGTTGGTGAGAGGGGAGAAAAGGGCGAGCCTGGGCTACAAGGAGAGAAAGGCCAGAGGGGGCGGACGGGGACAATTGGTGCCTGGGGGCCTAAAGGGAATAAAGGCGACCAGGGGCCTGCAGGCCCCAGAGGGTATAGACATCCCGTGAGTGCGTTTAAAGAAGAGATAAAAAAGGCTATAACGGCAATGAATATTACCGGCCCTCAAGGCGAGAAGGGTAATAAGGGCTCCCGAGGTCAAAGAGGGATTCAAGGTCAGCGAGGACATTCTGGTGTCAAGGGTGATCAAGGCGTGCAGGGGCTGGTCGGTATGACGGGAGCACCAGGTCTAAAAGGAGAGCCGGGAGAAAGAGCCCTTCAGAAAAATGCTATTAAGGGTTCCAAAGGCGAAAAAGGTATGCAGGGAGGAATCGGCGCTAAAGGAACGGCAGGCGCTAAGGGGGATAAAGGAATATCAGGGCTGGATGGTGCTTCGGGACAGGCCGGGCCAAAAGGAAAGCGGGGTTTAAATGGACGTAAAGGTCTACCGGGATTGGACGGTTCACCAGGACGTAAGGGCGACACTGGGGCGATGGGGGCCAGAGGTGAAAAAGGGAATAAGGGAGAGACGGGCGCTATGGGTTTATCCGGGAGTATGGGGAAAAATGGTACGGATGGGATGAAAGGCGATGCTGGACCTCCCGGGCTTAACGGTACCAAAGGAGAAATGGGTGCACCCGGTTTGATGGGACCTCCTGGTCTAATTGGAAAACCCGGACCGGCTTGGTCTCCACAAAATATCACTGACGCTCAAGGATTACCTGATAGTGCGACCAGTTGTGAATGCGGCGGCTTGTCAGTGATAGATAAAATAGGGGTAGCTGGCGGTGTGATATTTTTGCTGGGGCTCTCCACTGTGGGTTTATATAAAGCGGCTAAATATTGTTGTGGTCCGTCATCAGTAAAACATACTGCTGATGCAGCAGCCGGTAAAAAACCTCCATTCGCAGGGGCTAAACCTCAAGCATTAAGGTCACAACAAGCATCACCGTTCAAAGCCGGCGAAAGTATTCCTTTAACACAAAGAACGTCCGCAGCGGCTTCGGTCTAACAGTGCACATCTGGCACTCTTTAAAACTCAAGACTTACGTTTAGAGCCGGAAGGCGCAGACGGTCTTCTGGCTCCACGAGCAGCACCCGTTGCCGGTTTGCTGCCTCCACGTTTGCCCATTGTTTTACCGGCGTATTTTTTTATAGCAGGTTTTTTCGCTTTTGGGTCAGGTTTTCTGCCTCTGTTGCGTGGTTTGGCGGCAGGGGTTTCTGATTCGTTCGGGCGTACCTCACCGTCTTCAAAGTAAGGCAGTGGCTCAATCTCAATGGGGCGATTGAGCAGTTTTTGCAGGCTTGGTAATAGATGTTTTTTCTCTTCAGGGTTGATCAGGGCGATGGCTCGACCCGGCTGCCCCGCACGGCCTGTACGACCAATGCGGTGTACATAATCCTGAGGCACCTTTGGTAAATCAAAGTTAACGACCAGCGGCAACTGTTCAATGTCCAGTCCACGGGCGGCAACGTCCGTAGCAACCAGTACGTCAAAGTAGCCGTCTTTAAAATCTTCCAGTGTGCGAACCCGTTGATACTGGTTGATGTCACTGTGAATCGGCTGGGCATTAATGCCGTCTTCTTCGAGCAGCTCGG
The DNA here is from genome assembly GCF_947495845.1 of uncultured Endozoicomonas sp. Lineage (GTDB taxonomy): Bacteria > Pseudomonadota > Gammaproteobacteria > Pseudomonadales > Endozoicomonadaceae > Endozoicomonas. Next base: position 130,229 of record NZ_CANMAO010000007.1, read on the forward strand.
CAATGCGGTTAGCCGCTTTTTTGGTGCGCACAAACACGAGTGCTTTCTTAAATTTCCCACCATTGATCAGGTAGCTGAGAATTTCAGGTTTGTCGGGCTGGTCCACCGGGTAGAACGATTGCTTAACGGTTTTTGCTGCAGAGTTCGGGTTTTCAATCTCAACCTTCACCGGATGACGCATGAAATCATGGGCCAGCTGTTTGATGTCTTTGGAGAAGGTGGCAGAGAACAACAGGTTTTGTCGTTTCACCGGCGCATTTTTAAGAATACGTTCAATGTCGTCTTTAAAGCCGAGATCCAACATACGATCCGCTTCGTCCAACACCAGAATGCGCAGATTGGTTAGCTCGATGTGTTTGCGGTTGATCATGTCCGCCAGACGCCCCGGTGTGGCCACCAGAATATCGGCACCTTTGCTCAGGGCAGTCAGCTGGTCTTCAATATCGACACCGCCGAATACCGCAACGGTTTTCAGCTCAGAGTGCTTGCCGTAGGTTTGAAAGCTTTCAAATACTTGCAGTGCTAACTCGCGAGTAGGAACCAGAACTAATGCGCGCACTGCGTTGCTGGCTTTCATTTGCGACAGACGCTGCAGAATCGGCAGGGTGAAACTGGCGGTTTTACCGGTGCCGGTTTGAGCCGAAGCCATCATGTCCCGACCAGTGAGCGCCATAGGAATGGCTTTGGCCTGAACGGGGGTTGGCTTTTTATAGCCCGCTTCCTGAACAGCTTTAAGAAGTGTGTCGTCTAATCCAAGAGTGGAGAAGTCAACATTGGTAGTAGCAGTTGCTTTACTCATGGGACGATTTATTTCCTGCGTTTAACGGGGGCGAAGCCAGCGTCTTTGATAATGTCAGTTTTTGTTTCGGATCTTTTTTCAGGTCGTTTTTCAGACTTGCTCACAGCTTTGTCATTCACAGGCTTGTCGGCGGAAGACGTACGACGTTTGCCGATATTCTTTTTATCGCGATGGCGCTGTTTTTCTGCGCTGTTTTTCGCGTCCGACTTTTTCCCCGCCTTTTTCTTTTTACCTGCAGCTTTGCCAGAGGCTTTGACTTTTTTCGGGCCTTTATAACTGCCAGCCAGTTCTTTGATGGTTCGCAGTTCAAAACGCAAACGAAGATATCGCTCGGTGGCGGACATGCGATTCCACTCATCCGGACCAATCAGCGAAATCGCCAGTCCTTGTTTTCCGGCACGGCCGGTGCGGCCAATACGGTGCACATAGTCGTCGCCATTGCGTGACATTTCGAGATTGATGACCAGATCAATGCCTTTGATGTCCAGACCGCGAGCGGCCACATCCGTAGCAATCAAGATGTTGATCTTGCCTTCTTTCAGCAGGGTCATCACATGTTTGCGTTCACGCTGATCCATTTCACCGTGGAGCATGCCTACCCGAAAACCTTTTACCCGGATCTTGCCAACAAACTCTTCCGCTCTTGCCCGGGTATTGGTGAATACCAGCGCTTTGTCGTAAGTTTCGTTTTTCAGCAGCCAGATCAGCAGCTTTTCTTTATGAGCAGTGTCGTCGGACAACACAATCTGCTGGTGGATGTTGGCGTGTTTTTCCCGCACCGAATTCAGCACCAGGCGGGTAGGTTCCTGCAATACTTCGCCGGCGATATTTGCCAGGCTTTTGCCTTCCAGCGTGGCGGAGAACAGCAGGGTTTGTCGCTCAGCGTTGCACTCGGCCACGATGGTTAACACATCCGGGCCAAAGCCCATGTCCAGCATGCGGTCTGCTTCGTCGAGAATCAGGTATTCCAGATCGCGGAAGTCGTGGTTGCTGTTGTTGATGTGTTCGATCAGCCGGCCCGGCGTAGCAATCAGGATTTCCGGATTCTTGCGCAGTGTATTGACTTGATGACGGTAGTCTTCGCCGCCCACAATCAAGCCTGCTTTTATATAGGTATAACGAGCCAGCGATTCGCACTCTTTCAGTACCTGAAGCCCAAGCTCCCGGGTCGGCACCAGAATCAGGGCGCGGGTGCTGGTTTTAGGGGAGGTCTGGGTGTGCATATGGTGAATCATGGGCAGCAAAAAGGCCGCGGTTTTGCCGCTGCCCGTTTCTGCGCTCACCATCAGGTCTTTCCCTGTTAATATCAGGGGCAGGGTTTGTTCCTGAACCGGGGTCGCTTCAGTAAAACCGGATATAGCCAGTGCTTTTTGCACTCGCTCATGGAGTTCCAGATCGGAAAATAACAATGGGGAGTTTCCTCGGGGTTGACGCATAAACAACGGGAAGGCTGCCCGAGAATAGAGAAATCTATTTCTGAAACGCCTTCTGAGTGTTGTTTGAGAGTAGATGCGTATTCTAAGTTCCCGAGGACTGGAATACCATGAAAAATCGTCATTCCGGCAGAGGATAAAACAGAATCAGTCAGCTCAGGCATGATTTTGTTTCCTGAACGGGGATAGCAAAATGTGCAGACTGTATTTATACTGTATATAAATACAGTATTTGTGAGTGTGGCATGAAGCCAGCCCCGATTATTTCCAAAGCGACTCTGAAGTACCCGTTTTACCAGAGCCCGGCCGCCTGTGGCTTTACCAGCCCGGCGGCGGATTATCTACAGGATACTCTGTCTCTGGATCAGTTGTTAATTCGCCATCCCGCCGCCACCTTCTTTGCCCGGGCCCAAGGGTGTTCCATGGAGGGTGCCGGTATTTTTGATGGCGATATTCTGATTATTGATCGTTCCCTCACGCCGGGTGATGGTGATGTCATCCTCACGTTGCTGGATGGTGAGCTGATTGTGAAACGTCTGGTTTACCGCAATGGCAAACCCCGGCTGCACTCTGAACATCCCGACTATCCTCCGATCAAACTGAACAATGAACAGAGTTTGAATGTGTGGGGCGTGGTCACTGAAGTGATTCACCATCTGCGATGAAACCCGTGATTGCCCTTTGTGATGCGAACTCGTTTTACTGTTCCTGCGAGCAGGTGTTCAATCCAGCTCTGTTGAATAAAGCACTGGGCGTGTTAAGTAATAATGATGGCTGCATTGTGGCACGGACTCCTCAGCTGAAGGTGTTGGGCGTTGCCATGGGGACGCCGGCGTTTAAAGTACGAGAGCAGGTGGCGCGGGGTGAGATTATTCTACGCAGTTCCAATTACGCTCTGTATGGCGATATGTCTTCCCGGTTTATGTCGGTACTGGAACAATTTACGCCGACGTTGGAAGTGTATTCCATCGATGAGGCGTTTGCGGATTTGAGTGGCTTTCCACCAGAACAGCTAGAGTCCATTGGGCAGGAAATGAAACAACGGGTTTTTCGTTGGACGGGCTTACCCATTGGCGTGGGCATTTCCACCACTAAAACCCTGGCCAAACTGGCCAACTACGCGGCGAAAAAATACCCGGCTACCGGTGGTGCGGTGGATCTGACCAATCCGGAGCGACAAAAGCGATTAATGGCCATTACGCCGGTTGGCGAGGTTTGGGGCGTTGGCCGCCGAATTGGCAGAAAGCTCGAGGCTCATGGCATACACACAGCAGGCCAATTAGCCAACAGCAACCGGCAATGGATTAAAAAACAGTTTTCTGTGGTATTGGAGCGAACGGTTTGCGAACTTCAGGGTGAAAGCTGCTTACCCTGGGAAGAAGGAGGGGTAGTGAACAAGCATCAGATTCTCTGCTCCCGGAGTTTTGGCAAACGAGTGACCACAAAACAAGAGTTGCACGCCGCACTGGCCTGTTATATCTCCCACGCTTGCGAAAAACTGCGGAATCAGAAACAGTTTGCCCGGGAAGCCATTGTCTTTATCCGCACGGACCCTTTTAACCAATCACTGTCACAAACTGGTCGCAGTATTCGTCTGCAGGTGCCGGAGCCTACCAGTGAAACCGGCATATGGCTCAGGCAACTGCCGGCGGCACTGGATGCCATGTTCTGCGAAGGTTACGAATACAAAAAAGCCGGGTTTATATTGATGGATCTTTGTAAGGTGCAGGGTTTTCAGGGGGATTTACTGAATATGGATGCTTTGCCAGACAATCGCCCGATGATGTCGGTTCTGGATGCCATTAATCGTCGTTACGGGCGGCAAATACTGCGACCGGCATCGGTTGGGTTTGAGCAACAGAATTGGCACATGAATCAGCAGCTATTGAGCCCCGGTTATACCACCCATTGGCAGCACATCATGGGTGTGAAAAGCTGAAATATGTGGGGCAATCGTACTGCTAGAGCAGGCTTAGAGGAAAAAAATGTCGATTTATTGATTTAACTTAGTAATTCAATGTAACTGCGCATAGCCATGTGGAAAATACTCTGTATAATAAGCTCACGTTAAAAGTGTGACTTATTTTTTATGCAAAGTTTTGATGGTTCGAGTGTAGTTACTCGCCATGCTCTTCATAATCAATAATAAACTTCTAGCACAACCGCCCTCCGTGGCTATTCACTGGTGTGATTGGCATTCGGTGAGGTGAAATTTATTATAGATAATCAGGGTATGACTATGTCTACTACTACCGGTACTGTTAAGTGGTTTAACGACGAGAAAGGTTTTGGCTTCATCGCTCAGGACAATGGCGGTCCAGACGTGTTCGCTCACTTCCGTCAAATCACAGGCGACGGCTTCAAGTCTCTGGCTGAAGGCCAGCGCGTTGAGTTCAAAGTAACTCAAGGCCAGAAAGGTCCTCAGGCTGAAGAAATCCGCCCTCTGTAATTTCAGGGCTGCCTCTTAGCAGCGTCTGACCTTACATAAGGTGCACAAAAAAAGCAGTGTTTATAAACGCTGCTTTTTTTTGCTTATCAAAAAGTACAGTCAGCAAAAATCGTTGCTTATTCAGACTGCGATTAATGGTTTGAGAGCATGCGTGTAAAGTCAGCGTGAAGAACGTCAGGACCATAGAGTGTAATCATGACTCTAGGAGGCTGACCGAGAATAGGTTGCCCTACTGCGGTGGTAGTAAATTGGTCTGAAAATTCTGCTTTATTCAGCAAATAGCACCAATATTCACTTCACAAAACAGAATCTTCATCTTCAATTTTCTACCATCCTCGCTACGGGCGCTATTCTCGGTCAGGCTCCTAGGTTTGCCCACATGCTCGCCGGTAAAGCCGGCAGCCATTTCGCCTAAATTTGAAATAATGGATAAGCGATCATTCATTATTGCTCCGAACTCCTCTGGTTCTACGGCAATAAGTAGGTCTATATCGCTATAAATATCTAGTGAGTTATCAGCATATGAGCCTGAAACAGCAATACCCACAATCCTCGTGTCATTTGCCAGCTTTGGCAGGCACTGTTCAATAAACTTTTGGTGAAGGGTAGGAAGTGAGCTTGGAAATTCCATGTTTAATCATTTAACTCTTACTGTTCATATTCACCAATTTCGAAATGGTGTCTGCAATAATTTCAAACAGCATTATAGAGTAATTGTATTGATGCGGTCTTTGCCATTCGTTTGGCTACGTTACAGGTGCAGGATGCGTTTAAGGCGGAGAGGGTTGTTCGTGATGAGCTACTGACCATACCCGATCGAGTAGCGGATGTGCTGGCAGCAGAAGATGATCCAAGAAAAATGGCAGAACAACTCAAGTAGAACTGGAAGCGATACTCAATGAATTGAGTAGTCACTTTTAGGTGGATCGTTTGAACTACCGACAAGCATTATGAATATTTGCTAAAACCAAATTGAATACTAGGATTTAATGATCATAGAAATAAGGTATATGCAGATGAATGCAGCTCAGTCAGAACTTTACTCAATTGGAAGTGCTTATGTTTCAAAAAATAATGCTTCTGTGGCAGTCCAGCCGGATCAACAGTTATCATCAGGGAAGGATGCTAAAAGTGTTATCATTTTTAGCATTGCCCGAGGAACGAGTACTCTGCTTTACCGAGTGTTTTCAAATCTTGTGGGGGAAGGAAAAGAGTTCCCGGAAGGAAGTGCGCTTTTAGAACCCTTCACTCAGGCTTACCACATAGAACATCAACTTGAAGGTACACCCGGTTTCAATCGACAGGAAGCTTGGCCTGTCAATACAGAATGTGCCAAAAAGCTTGTTCTGGAACGGGTTAAAAATGGGTTTACTGTTATTAAAGAATTAGCATATCAACTTGATGAAAACAAAGTGGATGATGCCTTTTTAACAGAACTATTCGAATATGCGGAGCCTCTTTTTTTAGTACGCTCTCCTGAATCCACCATTCCTTCAGGAATGTATCCGTATTTTGAGAAGGGCGATGTTACGCGGTACTCAAAGGAAGAAGCTGGCTTTTTTGAGCTTCATCAGCTCTTTGATAGAGTGAGTAAAATAATTAGTCGACAACCTCTGATTATTGAGGCGGAAGAATATCTTGAAAATCCCACAGACCAGCTCAGTCAATATTTCTCAGCGCTTGGATTAACCTTCAAACAAGAATATCTCTCTTTCACTCCCTACGGAGAGCAAGATAAGCAAAATGACCCATCATTTATGGTATGGGGAGATACTTGGTATAAAAATGCATTTGCAACAAAAGAGCTAAAAGCTCGAAAAGTCCAAAAATGCATGGCGTCGGATTATCAGGTTCTTCTTCATAATCCGGTTGCTTGTGAGCATCTAGAGGATCGGTTGGTTAAATCTAGATCAAGTTATAAAAAGCTATTACAGGATGGGGTTAAACCGGGCCAGCTGAATAAATGAGCTGAGAAGCTATACGTAGACAAAATAAAGCCCCGGTCAACGGGGCTTGTGTAATCTCAGCAATGTCAGTTTGTTGTTTTTATTGTCTGACACTGGCCTGTCCGTGGCCAAGGTTCCTTCCTGGAACAGATGCTGAGCTTTGCTTGCACCTTACACTAACCATATTACGTGCCAACTTTGACTAATCGCCGGTTCCCAAGGGCTAAGGTAAACCTTCGTCGTTTACAGAGTATTTAGATTTGAGTAGCTGTTACCTCGACGTGTCACGGATATAAACAAACAACTGTATGAATAGCCCTTATTTTTCAGGTTTTTTCTCTGGTTTAAAACCAGACACTCGCCTGACGGTTTCCGAATGGGCTGACCAAAAACGGATGCTTCCCGCAAAGGCAACCAAAGAAGCCGGACGTTGGCGAACGTCCCGAACGCCTTACCTGAAAGAGATTATGGATTGTCTGTCACCATCGTCGCCTGTCGAACAGGTGGTGTTTATGAAAGGTGCTAAGGTGGGTGGTACTGAGTGTGGCAATAACTGGCTGGGTTATGTAATTGATCGAACGATATATCAAGGAAAGGCTGGCACCTGAGTTTGACCCACCAGCGATTGCACCTTATCTATTTTCTTGCTGATATGAGCTAACAGCAGGGCAGCAAGAATGACGGCTTCCTTTTCACCGTATTCGGTTTCGCTCCTCACCAGATCCACTACCGCTTTATAAGTTCGTAGTTTCACCGGCTCATCACTGTCGCTGAACATAGCAGCGTGGGTGGCTTGCATAATGGCCATTTCAAACTCAATGCCCAGGATTTTTGTGTAGTTCCTGAGGTGTTTCTCACATTCTTTGCTTTTCATGGTGCTGATGGCTGCAGCGAGTTTGGCGTCTGGCAGTTTGAGCAGGTCGCGGGTTTTCATGGTTTGTTAAGCACTTCTTTTACAAATGTTGTCAGGCCGGGGTTGAGTTTAATGGATGAGCCCGGGAAAGCGAGTCTGGATCAGGGGAATACAAAAGAAACGGTACCATTTTATCGGTCTACCATCGCAGCGAAATGCGGCAAAGGTACGATTTGGTACCGTTTATTAGGCTTAGGTTACAATCAAATTGAAACCTAAAATTTTTCCGATCAATCTAACTCATTGATTTCATTGTCAAAATGATCGCTGTGAAATTCGTACCACATATCGATATCATAGACAGCTATTGTCGTAAGTTACTGATTTCTCGCTGTCATAATAGTTTATTGCGCACTATAAATCACTTTCAGATACTATTAATTCATAGCGATTGTATACCGGATTGTATACCAAAAATAATAAGCTATGAGTACGTGAGTTCTATATGACAATACAGTGCTTCAAACGGAAGCGAAAAACGGGCATTGCCTATGTTTACCAGGTTTCTGTCAGGAAGGATCATTACACAGCCCGGGAGAGCTTATCATTTCCAGACAAGACTTCTGGCAAGGCCTGGGCAAAGAAAGTTGAGGCGGAAATGCTGCGTCAGGCTGAGCAAGAAGAGCCTGAAGATTTGTCCACTAAAGCCAAAACAGGCGATATTACCCTTCAAAATTATCTGGAAATGTACCGTCAAAAGATGGCATCTCTGCCGAAGGATCAGCGAATCAGTTATCGGGATACTTTGGCCATCAAGTTTTGGGAACGCAGCTGGCTTGCCAAGAAACGACCCAAAGAAATTACCGACAAACATTTAATCAAACTGCTTGATGAACGCTTGGCAACGGTAACCCCCGCAACCAATCAACTTTATGTATCCGTTCTGCGTCGTGCAATTGACTGGCAGAAGCGATTAGGCATTTATTTCAAGCGCTTTATTACTGAAGATGTGATGAAAGAGTTATGGAAATTAAAGCTGATTGGCAAATCAAAAGAGGATGATACCCGGCCAACGGAAGAGCAGGTTTATTTGCTCTATCAAGCATTTCTGGATGGTTACAATAAGCATTCTTCTCTCATTCCATATCACCATTTGATGTTGTTCAGTATTTACAGCAGTTTCCGGGAGGGAGAAATTTGCCGTATACGGCACAGTGATTTTGATATGGACAATGGCCTTATTATTATTCGGGACAGAAAAGACCCGAAGAAAAAATACAGTAACCATCAGAAAGTGCCTATTTGCTCTGTGTGTCAGGAAATTATTGCACGACAGCCAAGGTTTGAAGGGGATGACCGGATATTTCCCTATAAGGCTCTGACGGTTTCTGTAAAATTCTCTGAACGCACCAAAGCACTGGGCTTTCCTGAGCTACGCTTTCACTCATTTCGCCACGATGGTATCTCCCGTTTCTTTGAGCAGAATATGTCGATACCAGAGGTTGCCCTGCGCAGTGGACACAAGACTTGGGATAACCTTCGGCGCTACACCCATTTGATTCATCGGAACCCGCCTGATTTATGGGGACGCTGTAAGGCGATTGAGGCGAAGTATTGGGCGAAAAATGAAGTCAGGAATACCCGGGTGCAAAAAAAGTTGCAGCAGCCAGAGCCATCAGAGCATTTGTAAACAGCAAGGGATATTCACAGGGGTATTGATTCAAAAGTTATTGAAATCGAAGAAATTGAAGATGCGATTAAAGAAGGAAGGTCATGATGCTTGCTGCGGCAGTGGAGACTGGGAGTCAAGTGGTTTGCCTCCCGGTTTCTGAAATTAGCTGTCCTCATCCATATATTTATCAAGTACTTCATCAGCACCAATAAGCGGAATGATTCGCAAAATGACTTCTTCAAAAATACCTTTTTGCGCCTTAGTGATAAATTTAGCTTTCCTTTCTTTCCAACTTAATGTCTGAATCAGGTTGGTGGCAACTACTGACTTTTCATCCAGATTTTTGATTGGAACCTCAGTTGCGGCGCCTCTAATACTGGTGCTTACCGGGCAGCAAATAAGCATGCTGGTTTTTTTATTGTAATCTTTACTGGAGAGCACAAAAGCAGGTCTGTATTTGCCTATTTCTTTTCCACGGGTAGGCTCAAAATCCAGCCATATCAAATCATTCCGTTCTGGAATGTATGCTTTTTCTGTTTTCATTTATAGACCGAGTTCGGAAGATGTTGGAGTGGCTAACTCGTCAGCGTGTGCTTTTTCTGGCGTCATACCGGCCAAAAGGGATTCTTCAGTATAGGGCAGCTTAAACTTTTTCTTTTGTTGCTCAACTTTTTTGATGACGAGACCATCTTCAGTGACATCAACTGCTATCTTAGAACCTGCTTTAAATTGAGGTATTTCTGCCATGGCTCCGGAAATCCTCAAAGCCAGACTGTTGCCCCATCGCTTGATTTCCCCTTCAACTCTCATGATATTACCCTCTCTTTGAATTGAGTATATACAATGTATACACAAAAGCAAGCTGTGCTAAACCAAAGTATGTCTATATCCCCTGAACCTTTTCCCATGTATTGCTGTAGGTCTCATGTCGAGAATCCAGATATGCCGCTAAATCTGAGAGCTTAACCATCATTGGTGACTTTTTACTGGTGGTCACCCGAACCACTGGAACCGGAAGATCCTGAGCGGCTGCAGCGATTTTGGCGCAGCGCTCACTCAAACCGAAAAACTCCTCACAAATTTCTTCCAGTCGCACATAAGGCTTTTCATATCGAGCATAAAGCAGGAGTTCTGTATTCATTTCAAGTTCCCTGAAATAACATCAATATCCGTATCAATGTGTTTAAAGCGTTGAACTGTCGTCAGAATGGTCTGTTGGAGGCGAGAAGTCATAGGCACGTATTCGGTACCAGCGGCCTTCCTGAATAACCTCTATGCGGGTTGGCTCTTTCAAGTCTTCGGTTTCCCTCAGCAGTTGATAGGCGTCCACTGTCATTGCTGGGCAGGGAGTGTGACCAAACCGCTTAACCCACCAGATAACCGCTTTTTGTCGTGCATAGCCGCCATGCTGAAAACAAACCCATTCACGTACTGTTTTCAGGCCGCAACGATAGAGCACCTGAACAGACGGTGGTTTGCCAAATTTTTCATGGATGCTGTAGACGACTTCATCCACTTCTAACCACTGAGGCTCGACCTGTGCAGAGAGCAGTGCTGCATCGGAGGCTACTGGGTCATGCTTTTCCCGTTCTGGAAACTCATACTGGCAGGCGGGACACACTCGCAAGCTTGCCAGTATGATTTCAAAGCACTCCGGGCATTCTTTGACGGGTGGAGCCCCAGTGCCTTCACCGACTTTAATGCTGCCGATGGTGATTTGATCAATCGGACCATGCCGCTCCACATTGCCTCCGTAATCCAGAACCAGACAATCCTGTTTGTCCGTCTCAGGGCTGACCCGTAAACCTCTACCCAATATCTGTACATAAAGGCCAGGAGATTTAGTGGCACGCAGTAAGGCAATTAGATTAGTGCGTGGTGCATCGAAGCCAGTGGTCAGTACGCCCTGACTGGTGAGAGCTTGAATATGGCCATTCTTATAGTCATCGAGAATACGTGCGCGCTCGTCTTTTGGCGTTTTACCAGTGACACACTCCGCATGAATACCCGCATCCAGCAGTAACTGTTTTACCTGTTGGGCATGGGCGATGCTGACGCAGAAGATCAACCAGGCATCCCGACCTTCGCCGTATTCAATAATTTCCGCTACGGCTTTTTCGGTAACGTCGTTTTCCTGCACAGCGGCTTCCATATCACTGCTTAGAAACTCACCCTGTCTGGTACGAACTCCCTTTAAATTGATTTTTTCTTTGCCGCCTTTGGAAGAGAGTGGTGATAGATAGCCATCGTCAATCAATCGCTGAATATCGGTTTCATAAACAATGTCACTGAACAGAGGGTTTTTACCCTGTGTTAGCAGCCCCTGCTTCATGCGATAGGGCGTTGCCGTAAAACCAATAATTTTCAGGTTCGGATTAATGACTTTTAAAGCAGCGATAAAACGGGCATACATCGACTCTGAACGCTCACTGTTCAGGGTATGCACTTCATCAATTAGCAACAGATCAACATGGCCAAGTTGTTCTGCCCGTTTATGAACACTCTGAATACTGGCAAACAGAACCTGTGCATCAGTATTACGTGAGCCAATGGCCGCAGAGTAAATACCGGTAGGCGCTTCTGGCCAGATCGCCACAAGCTTTTCCAGATTCTGCTCAATGATCTCCTTCACATGGGAGAGCATCAAAAATCGTTGCCCTGGCCATTGCTCGAGAACACTGCGAATAAAGTCAGCGATAATAATGGATTTGCCACCGCCGGTACTGACACAGACCAGCGGATTGCCTTCCGCCGAATTGAAGTACTGATAAATCGCTTCAATGGCTTCTTGCTGGTACCAGCGAAGTTTATAAGCCACTGATGCCACCTTTCATATCGTTAATGATTTTGCTGGCGATTCGTTCCACCCGTTTGCGATCAAAGTAAGTCATCTGGCGTTGGTAATGTTTCCCATCTCTCCATTCTGCTATTTGCTCTTGCACCTCTGCCATCAGGGCACTGAGAATCCGTTCACAGAACAGAGGGCTAATATACGGCAGCTCATCATTAAAACTAATACGGACTATTTCGGAGGTGTCGTTATCAGTTTTCAGATCTATCCAGTTATCTGAATAATCGGCGGTACTGACACGCTTCAGTAGTTCAGCCATGGTCAGTCTCCTTGCTTTTGTTCTTGTCAGTATTGGCCACTACTGTGCCATTGAAGTTTTTTTTCAGTTCGTTCAGTTGGGTATCCGTCAGCAGGGCTTTATCTTCTACAGCCTGAATCTCTCTGGATGAAAATTGCCCTTGACCACCGCCAGTCATAAAGACCTCTCCGGTGGCTTTGAGTCTGTATTTAATCCAGAACTCACCACTGTCCAGAGGCTCAGCAAACGACTCTAGCAAATAAGGGTTATAAAGGTGCTCATCACAACCGGATTTCTGAACCTGTAATGGAATTTCCATATTGTGGCGAGCGCAGTGCCACTGCCCGGAGTTATCCACGGAATCGACCGGGGTTGAATGCAGGCAGGTTCGACAATTTACGGCAGGCGTCTCCTGACCGTGACAGATACCATGATGATCACAGAACTTGCAGAGATACCAGCTTGGGTCATCGCTGATTTTATTCAGAGGCCGGTCACTGGCGATAACACATTCCGCACGAGTCACAGTGGCTTTGCCGATGTTTGCATCCAGTCGAATCCGCTCGCCGTAGAGCTCATCGGTATTCTTATTTACGGCAATATAAAAGGCTCTGGTCAACTGTGGGCTGGCGAGATACATATACACCTGCATCTGCACAAAATGTTCCGGTTTGGCTTCGGCGACACCTTTCTTGACCAGATGACTGAATGACTTCTCATTGTGGGTTTTCATCTCGATCAGATGCCAGGTTTTCGGAGCTTCAATAAAACCCTGACCGACACCATCCATTGAGCCACCAAAATGACCATGGCAGGCTGAGACTCTGAATTGCTCACCTGTAGCGGGATCAGCCCCAAAGATTTTGATGCCAATACTTCGCAGGTCAGCCACGAAACGCTCTTCTACCAGGTGCCCGGTTTGAAACAGGCGCAATAATTGCCCGCTGTGTTTAACCTCCGTACACCATCGGAAGGTGTACCAGAGCGCCCGTTCACAGGGGCGGCCAATGATCGAACCGCCAAGGTGTGCGCGAAAGCCGTCGTTTTGATTCTCTTCGTAATGCTTAACGATGGCTTTGATCGTTGTTTGATGTGGTTCTGGAATATCCATATTCAAGCACCGTTACCATTGATTGAGCTTCAAAAAGTCAGGGGGCAAGCCCCCTTGGTGAATGTGATTATTTTTGACCCCAGGGCGGTGCTGCTGAATGAGCAGCCGGAGGGTTCTGAGGTTGAGGCGCAGCAGCATAGGTTGGTGTTTGCTGCTGGGGAACCGGGGCGCCCGGTGCAGGTTGTCCGGAGACATTGATCCACTTTTTGACTTCATTCTTCGGGCCATAGCCAGGATCATTCTTAACCACGACCCGAACCCGGATGACCTGATTCAACAGTTGATCCGTATCGCTGATCATTGGTTGGCCAATGGCGTGAGCAATACGGCTGAGTTCCTTTCTACCAATCTCTTCTGCCTTCGGACTTCTGTTTTCAACATTATGCTGTGACCAGAGTTTCCGACTCTCGTATTGTCCTTCCATGATCGTATAGGTGAGCTTCACCATACGGCCGCCAGATTTGGTATTTTCCAGCGATGCTTCGGTGATCATGGTGAGATACTCACCAGGAGGCAAAGTATCAAACTCATCGGTAGGATCATAATCTCCGGCGTTAAAACCTAACTGTGCCATGGGCAATCTCCTTATTGTTGGCTCGAGTTATGGGTCAGTGCGTCACTAAATGCCTGCCAGCTCAGAGGTATTTCTGCCGGCAGGCCATAGCGATTCTTGGCAACGAAACTCGGACGAGCTTCGGTATAGAGGTAGCGTTGACCCGTACTGATGCCACGGGTTTTTACCTTGTTAAAACCGCCTTCTTCCTTTTCGATGACGGTCTTGTAATCAGCGAACAGTACGCAGTCCACCGACTCCTGAATCAGATCACTGGCTCGTTTATGAAGCTTGATCTGGTAGCGGTCATAGCTGTCAGTAGTTGGGCTTTCAAAGCGTTTGATTTCCGAATGGGCAATTAGAATAAAGGCCATGCCTTTTTCATTGCGCAGTGCAAAGAGACCATCCAGCAGTTGTCGCCATAAATCCAATGCCAGCACAAACCCTTTGCCATAGCCGAAGTCGTCTATAGCTTGATACCGCTCACCCTTTGGACCCACATAGATATCGCAGAGATGCTGCCATTCCAGTGGTTCGAGATGGTCCAGACTATCAATGACCACGGTCTGATAGCTGTGCTCGGAGGTATAGAGAACGGCAAGGGCATCCAGTACATCCTGAAAGCTGGTCATCATGGGAAAGGCATCCACTTCCAACCCAGACCATCTTCGGTCTGAATAAATACTGGGTTTGGCGCATTCGCTGCGAAGGTGGTTTTACCCACACCGGCAGGACCGTGCTCAACAATGCCAGGCGCTTTGATGCCGGTTGAACGACTGATGGATTCCAGAGAGATAGCCATTATTGCACCTCCAGTCGTTCAAATTTAATAGCTGTCTTTTTGGGCTTGGTAGTGATGGCTTCGGCGATCAGGTTATAGCTGGCTCGATCAAGACCCTGCAGGCTTTTAAGCTGACGGGTATCAATCTCCAGTTTGCTGCGGACAACCTTTGCCGCGACACTTTCCGGGATTCGATTTTTCACCTGATGCCACTTGTCAGTATCCAGTGTCCGGGTAAAGCCAGCGACGGTGGTGACTTTGTAATAGTCTCCCTTGGTGGAATAGCTGCCCTCGTCTTTAACACCTACGAGTTCACATAATTGCTGCTCAATAGCGAGGCGATGATCCTTTGCCTTCTGTTCGGATTGTTTGGCTTGCTCTAACTCGTAGGTGAGTTGATCCAGCCGTGAAACATGGTTGCTTTCGGTCATGGCAATTCCTTTTGCTGTGGTGGGTTGTGGTTAACCGACGGGTTTCAGGTAATGGTTCAGATCATTAAGGCAGGTGATCTCCACATGACCAGTTTTGTCGGTGAGGTCAATCAACAGATTGTTGATATGAAAAACGTCCGGGATAACGGACTCGGTGGCGTTGGTCTGCTCAACCAGATGGTTGTTCAGGCAAACGATGGTATGCAGGAGTGTGGTGCGTGCGGTTTCAGCCTTGTTCCTTAACGACTTGGCCTGCCCAATTGGTTAGCCTGACCTTCTAATGAAACAACTTCACTGGCTACATCCTCAATAATCTTTCCCTGAGTTACGAGGTCCATGGTTGTCTGTCGTCCAAATTGTTATTTGAATTTTTAAACAACAGATTGCTCTCATGGGGAATGAGTGTCAAATATTTTTTTTAACAATTTCGACAAGGGGTTTTGGTAGAGGCGGGATGGTGCTACGACAGGCGCAAGTTTGATGATATCTAATAGAGAGTTATTTATACCAATTCATTCGGTAAATCGTCGAGCACCTCCAACATTCTCAAAAGACCCCGCTTTACATAGGGAACTAACAATCAAGGTTGCTGTCCAAGGCTAAAGTGCATTTATTGGGAAGTATTTGAATAGATATGAACGAAATGAATGGCGTATATAAGGATCAGGCTGTTTCATTTCTCCCTGCTCAAGATGTTGAGGGACAAGCTGATCAGAAAGGCAATACTTGGGGGAGAAGGGTAGAGCGTTTTTCTGAGTCAACTCCGGGAAAGCTGATACTAGGTGGTTTGATTCTTATTGGTGTTGGTACGATCGGAGCTTTGATTGCTGTACCGTTGGCTCTTTCAAATAGGGCTTCGATATCACCAACGAATGCGTCGCTGAATTTATCTCAAACAAATAAGAATATTTCGTATCCAACAACTTATTTACCTACGGATTTGCAGACAGAACCTCTGGTAACCTCCTCCTTGCCTACCTTGCAGAACCATGCCGACCCAGGTTTGCCAGAAAAGTTGGAATCGCAGATAGATTCATCATCCCTTGAAAGTATGTTGCAAGAATTATTAACTTTTGGATCAAGGTCAAGTTGGTGTGATGCCCGCGGAAATGGATTTGCTAATGCCTCTGATTGGCTGAAAGAAAAAATTGAAGAACTCGATTTGCCCGTGGAAAAAAGTACTTTTAATTATGAAGATACCTATTATGGGATGTCTTTAAGACAATGTTCTCGAAACAAGGCGCTAAGTTCGAGTAATCTTTTTACTATGTTTCCTGGTGAAAGTCAGGAATGCATTATTATAGGAGCCCATTTAGATACAGTGACTAATACCGTAGGGGCAAATGATAATGGCTCTGGTGTGGTTAGTTTGTTTGAAATGATCCGTGTTTTACAAAAAGAGAATTTTAAACCAAAGCACTCAATTGTGTTTGCTTTTTGGGGAGCTGAAGAGGCAGGCAAAACACTATTGGGCTCTGCTGATTTTCTTCATGCCGACAATGCTCAAATAACGCTGGCAAACTTGTGGGAGCAAGCAGGAAAGAATGCCACAGGAAAATTTACAATTAGTGGTTATATAAATCTTGATATGGTTGCAGGAAACGCTAGCGGCAATGAAGGCATTGTTATTAGTGACCCTGATGCGGCATCAACATTTTGGGAGTACCTTCCCTACAGTGGCTTTAAACGTATTGCCGAGGGAACACGTCGTATTAGCCAGCTATTTTCTGAGTATTTTACCAGGAAGGATATACCCTTCACAAAAACCAAAATGCGAAGGGTGGGTGATCATGCCAGCTTTCAGGATAAATCGATACCGTCCGTCATGCTGTACACAGGGTATGATAACTGCTACCACAAGAACTGTGATAATGGCAGCAATGTGGATTTTCAGAAGCTTGAAAACTGCACTAAATCTGCACTGAATGTTGCTGTCAGGCTGGCATCGAAATAGTTTTCATGTTTGACAGGATTGGTAAATACCAATAAGAGTGCCGAGATAGTTATCTCGAACCACTTCGACAGGTTGAAATCGAGGGTTTGAGAAAACCAGCATGGCTTTTCCGTTCAGCTCTTCGTAGATGCCCAGTACTGGTGTGGTGTCGTTAAACAGTGCAATGGCGCCAAGTTCCAGTGTGACTTTCGGATCGATAAAAATATGTGCTTGCTGTGGAATGGTAACAGCAGGCGTGCCGCAGCTGTCCATGGAACTGCCCTTGGTTTTTAGGGAGAAGGTCAGATCGCTGCACTCTTCAGGGCAATAAATCCAGGGCGCATTGCCCGGTGTCATCTGGTTCAGCACGTAGTCCGTCACTTCTGTTTCATCCAGCAGCGGAACGGCTTTGCCTGTTGGGGTTTCACGACTGATGCCGGTGGCCAGATAATCCTGGGAAACCCCGAGAACGGAAGCAATTTTGTATTGCACCATTGTCTCGTTGTTTTCACTCAAATCCATTTTTGCACCTAACCAAACGGACACTGCCGAGCGAGTCACCCCAAGCCGGTTCGCCAGTTCGCTCTGGGATATCTTCTGTTTGGCCAGCAAAATTTTGGTGCGCTCTTTCCAATCCATGAGTCTGACTCTGTTGTGTAATTCTGTTCTTCCATTATTCGTTCTTTAGCAATTATTTACCAGTTGCTAAAGGTTTGCTAAATGAAATTGTTGAATTATAAGTTCGACAAATTTGACATTCGGTAGAGGGAAAGAACAGACTGAAAAACCGCCAGACGGATAACCCATCGATAGGAGGCCTTATGGATGAGGCAGATATCGCCAGTAACTACCAGCAGCGTGAGATGGATACACTGCTGAGTCATCACCAGAAAAAACAAACACTAACGGTTCAAGACTCTGCAGATTGTTGTGAAGAGTGTGGCTTTGACATTCCCTCTGAACGACAAGTTGCTGTGCCGGGTTGTTCGTTATGCATTCAGTGCGCAATAAGACTTGAACAAACCAGTTAACGAGAGGGCAAGCATGGAAGCGACTTTACCCAATACGACAGCGGCAGCCTGGAAACTGAATGAAGCCGGGCTGTCGATTGTGCCTCTTGGCTCTCCTTTTGAAACACCGCCAGAATGGTTTGTTGAGGGCAGGTGTTCCGGGGATGTTGAGAAAGCACGAATGGAGTGGCCTAAAGCACCTCGGCTGCGGTGGAAGCAATATCAGGAAACGGCTCCGGAAGACGATGTGATTGAGCAGTGGACGACCCTTTATCCCCATGCCAACTGGGCGATCGTCACAGGCTACGGCGTTGTGGTGGTTGATGCAGACAGTGCAGAGGCGGTGCAGTTTATCGAGGATGGAGGCATTACCCGAACCCCGTTGAAAGCGATAACCAGCAAGGGCAAGCACTACTATTTTCAGGTCAATCCGGAGTATCCCGTTCACAACTCCGTGCGTAAAAACAAGATCGACTTGCGTGGCATTGGTGGTTATGTGGTCGCGCCCGGCAGCACCCATGCGGATGGCACATTGTATCGTTGGGAAACCGATGGCTACATGAATATTGGCGACACCCATGACCTCCCCATGCTGACGCCCGACGACATTGCTGCAATCAATGGTTTCAATGGCCAATCGTTAGAAGACAAACCGGCAGGCAACCTTGGGTTTTCAACGGATCAATACCCTTTACCTCACGATGGCAGCAATCTGGCAGAAGGTCAGGGGCGAAACAACGCAGCGGCGAGCATGGCGGGGCAGCTGATTCGTCAAAACTATTCGTTAATGGATATCAAAAAGATTCTGGACCAGTGGAATCAATCCAACACGCCGCCGCTCTCATCGTCAGAATTGAATACCACCATTGCCAGTATTGTTCGCACCCACGGTAATAATCATCCGGGCTCAGGGATAATGATTGAGCCTCAGTCACCTGCGCGGCAGTTTGCTTTCAATCATGTAAAAGAGCTGGTCAGAGGCGTTCGTCCTATTAACTGGCTGATTAAAGGGTTTCTGGAAACCGACAGTCTGTCGTTAATGTTCGGCGAACCTGCCTGCGGTAAATCTTTTTCGGCTATTGATCTGGCCTGTTGTGTGGCAACTGGTAAGGAGTGGCATGGCAAGCCGGTGAAACGACCCGGTTCTGTCTTCTATATCGCTGGTGAAGGGTTTAATGGCTTATCCCGTCGTTTAATGGCCTGGCAGGTTTCCCACGGTTACAACCTGAGAAATGCGCCTTTATACGTCAGTCAGTGTTCAGCATCTCTCACGGATTTGGGTAATGCCCGGATGGTCAGCGAGAGCATTCAACAGATTGTTGAAGAAACCGGAGGCGTCATTCCCTCCCTGATCGTGATCGATACCCTCGCTAGAAACTTCGGTGCGGCCGACGAAAACGCCACCAAAGAGATGAATACCTTTATCAATCACATTGATCAGCTGTTGCGTTCGAAATACGAATGCTGCGTGCTGATCGTTCATCACACCGGCGTCGGCAGCAAAGACCGAGCCCGTGGCAACAGTGCCCTGAAAGGTGCCTTGGATGCCGAGTATGCGGTGGTGAAATCCGGTGACGAGGTCAAGATTTCTGCTAAGAAAATGAAAGATGCGGATGAGCCGGAACCCATGCATTTTTTCTTTAAGTCGGTGCGGCTGCCTTTTGCGGATGAGGATGGCGAGCAGCAATACAGCTGCGTGTTAAAGCACCTTGACCCTGATGCTGTGGAGCAAATGAAAACGTCCAAAGAACTGGGCACTGCTCAGAAAAGGGTACTGGATATTCTGTATGGGTTGATCAGCAAGGCTCGGGCAAATCTGGAGCGTGGTGGGCGTGATCCGAATCTGGCGCGCATTGAAGCCAAAGACCTGCGAAATGAGTGCGTAAAGATCGAGGCCGTGGTGGGCAGGAATAACTGGAGCCGGACATTTACGACGCTGGTTGAGAAAGAGCTGATTGTTCAGGACGGTCTGTTTGTCAGTCTGTCTGATCAATACGACAACTTGAAAAATGAGGTGATTAACTGAATGAACGGTTCTAAAAAACGCCTCATCTGTCCGATGAGGACACAGCGCTATCTGTTATGCCTCACCTTATCCCATAACTGCTTGATGAGTATGAGTATTTATCGGAATGAGCTTGTTCCTTTTCTCGTCCTCACTCACTCCACCACCCTAAGGGGTGGAGGGATGAGAGACATCAGAGGAAAGCTGGGAAATTAAGTTGAGGTTTTATAGATCACTGACTGATTCAAGGATGAAGCAGATGAGCATCATTATTGGCATTGATCCGGGGCTTAAAGGCGGGATTGCGGTTCTTGAAAGCGACAGCAAGAAAATCATTCGACTGGAAGATATGCCGGTGTCGCCTGATGGGAAAAAGCAAAAAGTGAACGGCTACGGTCTATTAAAAATATTTGGAGGCTATACCCGAGATACGGTGGAAATGGTCTATCTGGAACGAGTTGGCGCAAGACCAGGGCAGGGCGTTGTTTCTATGTTCAGTTTCGGTCGTTCCTACGGAGCGGTTGAAGCGACGGTTAGTTTGCTGGGGCTTTCGTTGACTTATGTAACTCCGCAATCTTGGAAGCGCAGAGCTGGTTTGGTAGGCGCAGAAAAAGATGCCAGCCGTGGCAAGGTGTTGGATTTATACCCTGATGCGGATGTGACTCGCAAAAAAGACAATGGTCGTGCGGATGCTGTTTTGATTGCCCGATATGGAGAGCCAGCATGAAATTTCACTCAGCGAGGCAGGCTATTCATGATGCGTATGCTATTCATTTGACCAGCAAAGGCTTCGACGTAAATCCAGTGGCGTTTCGATCTGGTGGTAAGTCGAACAAGCTGGATAACAACCGGCTGATTTGTAATGCCGTTGAAGCGGGAATGGTGATTGCAGCAGTGGAAAAGTTGGAGGAGCCTTTTCGTTCATGGGCTATATGGGCTTATGGGCCACGGACGAAGCATTTCCTACCAGAACAAGGGCGGTTCTTTCAGTGGCTAGAGCAGGATGTTACGGAGAGGCTGGCCAAGAGTGAGCGGGATTACCGGGAGGCGACAGAGCAAAGGATCAGGGATGTTGTTGCCTATACGGTATTGGATTATCGCAGTTATGCCGCTAATGGTAGGCACCTCTATTCCACGAGTTTGGTTATCAATAAATGTCGAATTCATCGACAGAATTGGAAGCGGGATTTCTTATCTTGGCATGAGTATTACTGGCAGTTCTGTGATCATAATCTTGATAGAACTTCACTGCTGTCTGCTTCTGAGTCGGTGAGAAAATTAAAATCAGATACTTAAATCTGAAACTAATACACGAAAAATTGAACTATTTGAAATTAATTAGCTCAGATATCTATGTACGGGACAAAACATGTAAGAGCATTTGAAAGTTGACTTGGTCGCTTTTTGCACAGTTATTTTTCAGAACCC
>NZ_CANMAO010000008.1 GCF_947495845.1 uncultured Endozoicomonas sp.
TTTCATTGTTCTATCAAATAGTGCTTACGACAATTTTCTGATAATGGATTGTGTCGCATATTCATCGGGAGTGGCTGGTGATAATGGTGACTTCATTTTTGGCCGCGAATGGGTTGATGGTCGACATGAGTTTTCTTTAACGGAGTACTCAGCGTATAAAAATTGCTGGATTCAATACCCTTTTGATACAGGAGATATTCAGCGAAGTGTTTCTTTATTTTTGAGTAATGACGGGCGAATTGCTTTCAAAACTAATGATGGAAGTTTTGTTTCTTACGTTAAAAATGATACTGGCCGCTTTGAGAATCAGGTGTTTATTCCTCCATATAGAGGCGATTCATATTATAACTGTGTACCGGTAAAAGATATGTTTTTTATTGAGAAAGGTGACCAAAATTCCGAACTTTGTCAGAAAGTTCCTGGTGAACAAGCATTAGTCAGCAAATTGCAGGTATCACTTCCAGATAGGGGTTGGGACTATCGGCTGAGCCCTTATGGAAACTTGCTATTGGTTGAGATAGATACTGGTCAGCGTAATGAGCGAGGGCATTCTGTAGGGGCGTGCTGGGAAGTCTACGCTCCTGACAAAACCGGAAGCTGGGTCAGTGTAGGGCAGGTTGGGTTAAATATTCAGGTCAAGCTAATGGCAAAGGTATATTTCAGCGCTAGAGGTAATCACCTATTTATCCGGAGTGAAGAATTCGATAAAAAGTTTAGCAGCCAAGCCTTCCAGCGCGGTGATTCTGGAAAGTTCGTATCTTGCGCTTTTCCATCTGACGCTGGTAAAACATACATTCATGGAGCCTGGTTTAGCAATGATGGCCAATATATGGCCATTGATAGAGGAGATTTTTCTACATCTAATAATATACAGTTTCTAAAATTTAATTCGGACAAGGGTTGGGCAGAAATAAGTTCTATTCCATTTAAATGTTCACAAAAAGAGTTACGCTTCACGTTTAGCCCTGATGGCAATATTGCTGTTATATATGACGCTGCTAGTAGTTATCGAAATGAGGCATGTGTTGTTGCAGGCTTAAACAAGGACGGTATCTGGGTTGAAAAAGGGCGTTTTGATGTAAAAACAGCACTGAGTAATATAACTAGGATTCTGACTATAGAAATCAGCCCATGCAACTCTTTCATGCGGGTTATAACAGACAATATTGATTGCCCTCAATCGATATGGAAATTAACCCCTAGTACGGGGCTAAAATAGAATCTGAAAGGCTTAGGGTTATTGTACAGCACAAGCCCCATGGTTTGTTCTTTATGTCTGTTCAATCTTCATGGCTGCTATTAATATTGAGAAGCTACAAACGATATAACTTCGAATAGATTGATACTTCTCAGGGATTTTAAGGCTCATGGTAAAGAACAGTATCCGGTGTTTCTCCCGCACATTTTTTGCTGTTATGTCATGCACTCTTTTTGTGGGTTCTGTCTCTGCAGCCATCTATAAGACAGTTGATGAGGAGGGTAATGTTGTATTTTCGGACAGTGCACCTGCAGGAGAATCTTCTGAAGAAGTGAAGCTTAAACCGCTAACGCCCATACCATCGCCTCAATCTGGCCTAAATATATCGAAACCTAAACCAGAAGAGCAGAAGATAATCGGTTATAAGAAGTTAGAGATAGTTGAGCCGACTCCGGGGGCAACCATTCAAAATCAAGATAGCTTTAACGTTCGTATTGCTTTGGCGCCCGGGATTCAGCCGGGTCACCGCATCCGGCTTTTGTTAAATGGCAAGCGAATTGGTGAATCTTCCGGGCAGCTGAGCTTTACTGCCAGTAATGTGGAAAGAGGCAGTCAGGTACTGACCGCTGAAATTCTGGATGCAAACAGTAAAGTGATCAAATCTGCGAAAAGCACTGTTTTTGTGCACCGTGCTATTGCCCGCCCAGTGACAAATTAAACTCCCTTTCCTCTACTAATATCGCTGTCTCGAAAACAGAGATAGCGATCCCTTCTCATATGGTGCACCATTGTGGTGCGCACGTATTTGCTGTTTTACGTCTAAGCCTTGGCAATAGACTGAGCAACAATTTTTAAAACTCTGGTTTGATTTTTGCAGGTTAAAGAAAACGTTACTCAATATCGTGCTCGAAAAATAACGATTTTAGAAATAGGGCAACCGGAAATATAAAATGACACCATGAAAAATTCACTATCTGACTCTTTTGTTGAGGCTGTTCCGGAGTCGGGAACAACTCAAAGCGTTATTCTGGACAATCTGACCACGGCAGTGATGTTGCTGGATGATGAGTTCAAAGTGATCACCCTGAACCTTGCTGCAGAAGCCCTTTTGGATACCAGTTTAAAACGGTTACTGAGTCAACCAGTGACGTCTATCGTCGCGGAAGAACACTTTAAGGTAGATCTGGACAGAAGCCTGACTCAAGGGGAACTCTTTACCCGGCGGGAAACGGAGGTCAGCATTAATGGTGAAATGGCCCTGGTTGATTACAGTATTTCGCCCATTGATCACGGTAAATCCCGGTTGTTGCTGGAAATTAATCATCGGGACCGCATGCAGCGCATCACCCGGGAAGAATCTCTGGTAGCCCGGCAGGAAACGTCGAGAATACTGGTGCGTGGCATGGCCCATGAAGTGAAGAACCCATTGGGTGGTATTCGTGGTGCTGCACAACTGTTGGATCGTGAATTATCCGATCCCGGTCTTAAAGAATTCACAGAAATTATTATTCAGGAAGTCGATCGCCTCCGTGATCTTGTGGATCAGATGTTAGGGCCGCTGCAGCCACCCAAAATGGATGGTGTGAATATTCTGGAAGTGCTTGAACGGGTTATTCAAATCATCAATGCAGAAACCGGTGGTGAACTGAAATTGAAGCGGGATTATGACCCCAGTATTCCAGAGTTCCCCGGTGATTTTGAGCGACTGATTCAAGCGGTTTTAAATCTGGTTCGTAATGCTATGCAGGCCGTTGAGCAGGTGATGCCGCTCTCAGAAGGGCAGATCACGCTGCGCACACGAATTGCACGACAATTCACCATTGGCAACCAGCGTCGTCGGTTAGTTTGTCATCTGTCGATTATTGATAACGGTCCCGGCATTCCGCCAGCGCTGATTGAAAATATTTTCTACCCCATGATCAGTGGCCGTGCTGAAGGTACCGGGCTTGGTTTGCCCATGGCTCAGTCCATTATCAGCCTGCATCAGGGGCTGATCGAGTGCGAAAGCAAACCCGGCGAAACCGTTTTTAACGTCTATTTACCGCTGACGAATGATTCCATATCGACAGCAGGTGTCAGTGAACATCACAGGAGTGAGGTATGAGCGTGAATTCAAAAGTCTGGATTGTGGATGATGATCAGGCAATACGCTGGGTTCTGGAAAGAGCGCTGAGTTCAGCAGGTATTGAAACCCAGGCTTTTGATGCTCCTGAGAAAGTACTGACCGCGCTGGAGCGTGATGAGCCTGAGGTGATTGTCAGTGATGTTCGTATGCCGGGTATGAATGGATTGGATCTGCTAAAAGCAGTGCATGAGAAAAAGCCGGATATTCCCGTGATCATTATGACTGCCCATTCCGATTTGGACAGCGCCGTTTCATCCTATCAAAGCGGTGCGTTTGAATACTTACCAAAACCCTTCGATATCGATGAAGCAGTAGCGTTGGTTAAACGTGGTCAGGAACATCGTCAACAGCAGCTGGCGGATGCACCGGTGCAGGAAGTGGTTGAATCCACAGAAATCATTGGCGAAGCGCCCGCGATGCAGGAAGTCTTTCGAGCCATCGGACGACTGTCGCATTCCAATATTACCGTATTGATCAATGGTGAATCGGGCACTGGTAAAGAGTTGGTTGCGAAGGCTCTGCATCGTCATAGCCCTAGAGCCGAACGCTCATTTATTGCTTTGAATATGGCCGCGATTCCACGGGATTTGATTGAGTCAGAACTGTTCGGTCATGAAAAAGGTGCCTTCACCGGTGCTGGTGGTTTGCGGCGCGGACGGTTTGAGCAAGCCGGTGGTGGCACACTGTTTCTTGATGAAATTGGTGATATGCCAGCAGATACCCAAACGCGATTACTAAGAGTGTTGGCAGATGGTGAGTTCTATCGAGTGGGCGGACACACGCCAGTAAAGGCCGATGTTCGTATTATTGCTGCTACACACCAGAACCTGGAAAAGCTGGTGGAAGAGGGCAAATTCCGTGAAGACCTTTTTCATCGATTGAATGTCATACGAGTTCACCTTCCAAGGCTGCGAGATCGTCAGGAAGATATTCCAAGGCTTGCCCGATTCTTTTTGGACAAAGCAGGCAAGGAATTAGAAGTAGAGCCCAAAATCCTGAATCCAGAAACTGCGACCTATATCAGCACACTGGATTGGCCCGGAAACGTCCGACAGCTTGAGAACACATGCCGCTGGCTGACTGTTATGGCGTCCGGCCGAGAGGTGTTGATTTCTGATTTGCCGCCAGAGCTGATGGACCAAGGCGACAATGATGGAGCCTTTGCCGGTTACGGCAACTGGGAACAGTTATTGCGGCAATGGTGTGATCGTGAGCTGACCGCGGGCCACTCCGGTATTCTGGATCAGGCGGTTCCGATGTTTGAAACCATCGTTATTGAAGCAGCCCTTACCCATACCGGTGGTAGAAAGAAAGACGCTGCCGAGCTTCTGGGCTGGGGACGGAATACACTAACGCGCAAAATAAAAGAGCTTGGTCTGGAATCTGCTCAGGAAGAAAGTACTTCAGAAGAAGAACCTTTAATGGCTTGATGGCGACGGACTGATATAAGGAAGCCTTTCAGGACGTAAGGAGATGGCGCTTTCCTGTTGCTGCCTATACTGAACGTATCATGTTGCAGTAAGGCAGTAATAACATGGAACGGACTCGTATAATTCGCCAGGGATTTGGCGCTTTGCTTCTGGCTGGTGTGTTCACCGCCGTCTCTTTGACAGGTTCTCATGCGGCCACTCAAGGCACATTGGGAAACACGTCTACCGGTTCATTTTCCATTACTTTGGTGGTTCATCCTTCCGCGCAGGCGAGGGTTGGGCAATCGGTGGTGGATGAGCAGGGTGACCATCAGATCATTCCCACCGATACTCTCCGATTTAGTAAACCGGTGTCGCTTTGTGTGGCGGCTCGGGGAATGAATCACTTCAGTCTGGTGTCGGATGGTGCTGACGGTATTGGTTTAACCGTGCAAGACACCGATGGTCGCTTGCCGATTACAAGGCAGTCTTCGAACCCCATTGGCGTAGAAAGAAATTGTCGTGAAAGCAGTCGGCAACTGGTTGCGATCCCTTCTGATGAATTTCGGGGTTCTACACAACCCGCAGTACTGGTAATTCAAGCGGAATAACTTTCTCAGGGCTCCTGAAACAATGGAGTCCTGTTTTTTTTGCCCTCCTGAGATCAATTGCCGTTTGAGTTTATTTTCATAACCCATAAAATAATGGAAAGTCTGTACTTTGTTGTATAACAACAACTCACCGGAATTGAATCTAATGCTGAGAAATAAGATCACCAGTTTGATAAGCCTGATGGCAATGCTGGTTATCAGCTCCCAGGCCATGGCGACCATGTCGCTGGACCGTATGATCGTCTACTTCAAACCTGACCAACTGCCACGGCAGGATATTATTGTCACCAACCCCGACAAAGAAAACCTCTACCTGCAGACGGAAGTCTATAAAGTGGTGAATCCGGGCACGGAAAATGAAGAGCGAGTTCGGGTCACCGATCCAACTGAAATAAAGTTGCTGGCAACGCCAGGCAAAGCGGTGATTTCTCCCAATGGCAGAAAAACCGTACGTTTGGTCAGCCTTGAAACCCCAAAAGAGAAAGAACTGGTTTACCGTGTGACTTTCCGGCCCGTGGTCGGTGAATTGGAAGCCAAACAAACGGCCATCAAACTGCTGGTGGCTTACCAGGCGTTGGTGTTTGTGCGACCCGAGAATCCGAAATATAAAGTCTCTGCCAAAGTGGCGGGCGGAAAGATGACGTTTACCAATAGCGGTAACATCAATGTCGTGTTGCGTAATGGCAAATACTGTACCAGCAAAAAGCCTGAAAGCTGCACTGATTTGAGTGACGGCAATCGTATATATGCTGGTGAACATTGGGAAATGCCTCTGCCAGAAGCGGCGAAAACTGGCAAAGGTTTTATTCAGTACGGCTTATTTGACGGCGAGTTCGAAGAGACTGAGCAATTCTCTCTCTAGTGGTCTTCTCAAGCCATGAATTCAGTGGATTTATGGCTTGGTATTAAACGTCAATCTCTGCATAATTTCCCCAAACTAACAATAAGAACAACCACACTCATGTCTAAAAGATTCACACTTGCTTTCTGGCTATTGTCGCTTATCTATCTGGTATTTATGAATGCGATGCCGTCGGCACTGGCTGTCGTTTCGAAAGCGGCGCCCATTTTCTTACTCCTTGTGCCTGTCTGGTCAATGCTTGTTGGGAAACTTCGAACCGGTATGGTAATTGCGATTATTTTCTCCGCGGGTGGCGACATCTTTCTTGCCTTGGATGGCGTAGCCGGAGATTTCTTTGTGCCGGGACTCGGGAGTTTTCTGATTGCTCAAGTAACGTACGCGGTATTGTTCTGGCAGAGAACGGCCTTTAACGACCGACAGCGCTGGTGGTTGGCCGTGTTGTATATTCCAGTCGTTGCTGTTTTAGCCTGGTTTATTTTACCCGCCAGTGGCCAGTTGATGATTCCGGTTACGGCTTATCTGTTGGCGATCAGTGCCATGGTTTTGGGGGCAGCGTTTTGCCAGCGTCCTTGGCAGTGGTTGTTTCTGGGAGCTTCGACCTTTGCGATTTCGGATAGTTTGATTGCCATCAATAAGTTTCTCTATCCGTTGCCTTATGCTTCGCTGATGATCATGGTGACCTATTATCTGGCTCAATACATGATTGTTTCCGGCATTTTGAAACCTGAGACTAAAGCTCGATTCAAGCAATGAGCATGAAAACCATTGGCATGCTGGGTGGCCGCGTCTAATTGATCGGCCTTTTCCGACAGGGAAGCCTTTCGATCATAGCCGGTACTCTGGATGGTTCAGCCAGTCTATCTCGCAAGAATATATGTGCATGAGCTAACCCGGTAACCGAACGGTGAGAGGGTGGATTGATATAAATAACCCACTCAAAACCCGGCTCTTCAAACAGTTCGGGAAAGTGCTGGCGTAGCAGCTCCTTAGACTTGCTCCGCAGCACGTTATCATCCCACTCAGAATCCGTACTGAACATAAGCACCTGATAAACGCCTTCTTCCAGCCAGTAACCATAATTATTTTGAGTGAGTTCGTAACGATTGGGGCAACCATGCTCGATGCAGAGCAGGGCTTGGGCTTCTGTCATCCCGAAAATATTGCGTAAGACTGCAAATTCAGGGGGTAAACCTTGAGCCCTCAGTCTCTCTCGGTGATCCAAATAGGATTTATGGGTTTTATCTGAGCGGGATGGCGGGAGTGGGCTCAAGGTCTCCAACTCCTGCCAGGATAAGGCATCAGCATAAGATTGGCTGAAGGCCATCAGTAGGGGCGCAAGCAGGCAAAGCGCCCAGAGGTATTTTTTGTTGAACATACTATTTTATTAGCCATACCACGTAGACTCGACAGTATGGCTTAAAAATTGGATCTGTCTCTCCCTCAGGGCAGGAATAAAGAGAATCCCGCCAGCTTTGACTATCCTGATTCAGCGGAGCTTAAAATTGAGACAATAATGATGGAAAGGACTTATAACTGCATGCAGTTTGGCGTGTGTGAAATATGTGGGCTGGCGCAGCTGCCTGATGAACTGTCATGCCTGATGATACCGCTGAACACAGCGAATACTCAGTATTTCACGCTGTTTTACTGTTCTCATAATCCACAGTGTCACCAGCAGGCTATGTGCCAACTGGCCAGTAAAGAGAAAGAGTTTCAATAGCGTTTTGAAACCTTTTGAAACCTTTTGAAACGGCATTTTTTGATAAAAGGATGAAGAGTAACTATATTGCGTGTTCGGCTCCACAGATAATCAAGAAAAGAGTCAATAAGAGAGCCTGATATACCCAACCTGTGAATGGATTCCGGTCAGATATCCCGCCTGACGTCGATAAGTGGTAATGGACCCACAGAGACATATACGATGAAAAAAGGATATTTACTCCCTATCCTGCTGACAGGCGTGATGACCGGTGCTTGTTCTCAGGAAAGTGCAGATAACCCAGAGATTGAGAGGCTCTCTTACTTCTCGAGCCTGCCTGCCTATCAGAAATACAGCGTTGAAGAGATTCTTAGCCATTCTGAAGATGAAGAACTGGTGAAAATCTCCGGTGAAATCATCCAGCAGATTAAAGATCGAATTTACCTGTTTCGAGGTGAAACCGGTGATATCAAAATTGTGATTGAGGATAGTGTGATGCCTGAACAGGGTGTGATGCTGAAATCGCCAGTGCAAATTCGTGGTGAAGTGGATAACCCAGTGGATAGAGCGCCGCGGGTTGAGGTGGATGCTATTCAGTATGTGTTTTGAAGTTGAATGGTTTCCCATGAGTTGTTCATAGGAAACCATTTTGGTCGTAGCTTAGAATGTGTAAGTCATATTGACTGCGACATTGCGACCGGGTTGAGCGTAGCGGTCGAGAGCTAGATCCGTGGTAGGCTCATTATTAACATCATTCAGATTCCAGTACTTTTTGTCAGTGATATTGAATAAACCTGCGCGAAGAATTAAGTCATCGATAGGCTTATAGTATCCAGTGAAATCGACAACACCATAGCCGGCAGGATTAAACTGCTCCTGTTCGGAAGGTTCGCCTTGATTAACATTGGTGACTTTAGAGTCTTTTTTTCCTTTCACTAAAGTTAAAGCCATTTCTCCACCCCATAGTTCCGATGGCGCATCATATCCAAGGCCGATGACAGCAGTCAGTGGAGCAACGGAGTTTAAAAACTCATTCTTTTCTTCATCCTTGCCTTCTGACCAAGCAAGAGAGCCTCTTAATACAGTTCCTTCAGGGGCATTGATTGTACTGTCCAGCCAGAACTCACCTTTTAGCTCAATCCCTTTAATAGTTACCTCACTCAGGTTTTGATTCTGGAAAATTCGCATTTTTTTGGCAGGGTCATAGTCAACTTCAACCTGCTCAATAAAATTTTCGTATTTATTGTAAAAACCAGTCACCTCGAAACTACCAACGTGATTATTACCACGTAAGCCCAACTCATAGGAGTTGCTTTCTTCTGGTTTTAGATCCGGATTAGCGAGCAGTTTTGATGGATCGCCATATGATGGATTTGACTCATAGGAATAATAAGTAGCCAAGTATCCTGGAGCTTTAAAGCCTTGGCTAAACTGAGCAAAAACAGATAAATTGTCGTTTAAATCGTAAATAGTGCCCAAGCGACCTGTTACTTTGTTACCTGTGCTATCGGGAGCAGCAATCTCCTTACTACTATTTGGATCCTGCATCATACCACTTGTCTCAAATTCAAACTCATCGTAGCGTAGTCCAGCAACGATGTTCAGTCGTTCATTCACTTGGATGTCATCTTGAATGAAAATACCGAATTGTTGAGCGGTAATTGGGTCAATATAGTCTTTATTCAGCAAGCTACTATCAGGCTTATCGAGATAGTATTCATTACTAGTGTTATCAACCTTGGTGTGAGAAATGTTGATGCCGTAAACAAAGTTGTGAGTCAGTAGGCCTGCTGTGAGCTCTTTGTTAAATTGAGCATCTAAGAGAACGCTCTTTTCTGAGTATTGGTAGTCTTTGATCCGTCTAGATTTATAGTAACTAGAGTACGGATGATTAGTTTTCATCCGAGTTTCGCTGTCCTGCAGGTTGATCTGCCAATCCATGCTGTCAAAAAGAGAAAGCTCTGCATCCCACTGGTGTTCAAAACCTATACGATAGCGCTCAGCAGTATCTTCACCAGTTGATCCTTTGGAAACAACACCACCAGTTTTCAACTGTGTATCAGTTTTAGAATCAAAAAACTCTCCAGTAAACCCAATGCGGTGATTGTCATTGAGCTGGTATTGCGCCTTGGATAGAAGGTTGTTCAAACCGTTATCAGAAGGATTAGCCTGACCTCGGGCGCTGCCATCAATATTTGCGCCACCGTTAGTATCCATTTCTTTTGAATCGCGACGAGTATAGATAAGCATCGTTTCAAGGTCGCCAGAGCGGTTGGCGAGAGAAATAGTTTCAGTAAAACCTTCATTCACACTTGCATAACCAGCTTTGATTGAAGCAGATGTGTCATCACCCTCTGATTTAAGTAAATCAGACGGGTCTTTAGTTTGAAAAGCAACCATTCCGCCAATAGCATCGCTTCCGTAGAGGCTAGAGGCAGGACCTTTTACGATTTCTACTGCTTTTAGTGTTTCAACATCAACAAAATTACGTTGTGCGCTCATGAACTCAGAGCCAGTGCCAACGGAGAATGATTGTGCTTGATCAACACCATCAACGGAAATTTTTACTCTGTTGCCAGACATTCCTCGAATTGTGAATCCATCCTGACCACCACGAAGACCTTCGGTAACCTGCACCCCCGGCTCATAACGAACAAGATCCTTAATGTTCTGAACCATCTCCTTTTCCATCTGCGAGTTATCAATAACGGTTACCGCACCGGCTACATCTTTAAGCTGCTTTTCAGAGCGGGTTGCCGTCACAGTCACCTGATTCATCAGAGTTGGCTGATATTTTTTTGGAGAATCTTCTGCAGAGGTTTCCGCCAGAACGGCAGAGGTTTGAACAAGAGACACGGTGGCTGCCATCACAGCCAGCGCCAGAGAATTTTTTGAAAACTTCATTATTTCAAACTGTACCAGTGTAGGGCTTAGCAGCCACAAATGTTGCACTCTGACAGTCGACCATGACTGCCTACTTCTTGGCATCTCAAACTTACTAAGAAGTAATGAGAATAATAATCAACACGATAATAGTTGTTTTCAAGGATGAATGTAAATCATTATCATTTGAGTTTTGCGGCGGGATTGTACTTATATTCATAGGTCTTTGACGCAGATCAAGACTGGAAGCTCTTTTGGCAGGCGGTTAGGAATTTGAAAGGAAGTGAATTGTTACTTTTAGCATCCAGATGCGTAAGCAGGCGAGAATCATTCTTCGGATGAGTCCCACGGAGACCGTGGGACTGAGATCAGGTTCAGAAATCGTATTTCACACTAACTGTGTAGTTACGTTCAGCCTGAGTGTCATCAAGAGAGAGTTTTGTTTCATTGCGCACATCATTCCAAGTGTAGTACTTCTCGTCTGTCAGATTCATGATGCCTGCACGGATGGTGATATCTTCAACAGGCTTGTAATAAGCCGTTAAATCAACCACGGTTGCGCTGGGCATTTCAACCTGTGTATTGCCCATGTAATCCGGAGAGGGGTTGATATCTTTGTCTGACTTCTCAGCGGTGTAGCTTACTTTCAGGCTCGTTCCCCACGTTTTGCTTGGGGCATCATAGTTAATAGCAGCAACGGCATTCCATGGGTTGACAGAGTTAAGAGGCGTGCCTTCACCGTCTTCACCTTTTGTGTAGGCTGCAACTAAGCGTGTAGTCATGCCTTCCGGAAGGTTGGCTATGGCATGCCAGTCCAGCGTGTTGGAGAGTTCTATACCTTTGATCGTCGCTTCGCCAATATTGATATTGGTGTTTTGTGTGACACGACCAATAGTTTCAGGGTTAGGATCTAGCTCAATGAAGTCTTCATAATCACTGTAGAAAGCAGAGATTTCTGAAGAAGAGAATGCATTGTTATGACGGTAGCCCAACTCATAAGACACACTTTTTTCTGATTTTAAATCTGGATTTGGAAGGTTTTCGTAACCATGGTCGGGATTGTCAAAGGTGTAATAGAGTTCATCAAAAGAGGGTGCCCGGAAACCTTGGCTAATCTGGCCAAAAACAGTGCCTTGCGTTGAGAGTTTGTAGCTGGCACCCAGGCGTGCAGTCACGGCTGAATCACTAAATTCTTTAAAGCTCTCGTTACTGGTTTTGCCCGGGGCGGTTTTGGAATAATCGTAACGCAGGCCAGGGGTAACAATCAGTCGTTCATCCATCAACGAGATTTCGTCTTGAACATACAACCCATAAACGTACTCTTTTGCCTCTGGTGTATATTCGATCACATTAACCGCATCAAGCGCAGAGTCAGAGTTGTACTCCGTATTGATATTGCTGATATCACTGCTTTTTAGAGACAAGCCGTAAACCAGAAAGTGGTTATCAATGGATTTATCCAGCTGTGTTTCAAACTCAAGTTTGTCTTCGTTATAGAAGTAGTCTTTTTTCTGCTGGTTATCATTACTGGCGGGAACGAAAGGTGGCCTGCCCGGGCTGGCTGGAATAAAACGGTTAGTAACTCCATTCTCTTCTTTACTCAACCAGGACAGTCTTGAGGTGATCGTGTCGGCGAACGGTTGGTCAGTAAACCAAATGTGTTTCAGTGCCAGAGTTTCCTGCTTATTGGTATCTTCACCGGTAAAGTTTTTATAGGTAGAGTGAACAATACGAGAGTCAATCTGATTGTGGATGACTTCTCCCGTAAACTCTAAACGATGGTTGTCGTTCAGTTGTGATTGCACTTTTACCAGCAGGTCATTATTACTGTAATCCTGACCATCAACCGAGTAATTATCTTCTACAGGATCGGCAAAGTTGTTTACTTCGTTTCCATCACGGCGGGTGTAAGCAACCATCGCATCAATATTGCCAAACTTGCCGGCAACTGCAGCGTGTTCACTGAAAGACTTGTCTTTCGATGAATAAGAAAACTTAACCTGCCCACCCAGATCTTTACCGTCTTTCAGAAAGTCTTGTGGACCTTTGGTTTCGAAGGCGACAATACCACCAATGGCGTCACTGCCATGAAGGCTGGAAGCCGTACCTTTCACTACTTCAACCGATTTAAGCATGTCGACATCAACGGAAACGGCGCTTGAGTTAATAAACTCATAAGAGCCACCGTCAAACACGCCAGGCTGAGAAACACCGTCTACGATAATTTTAACGCGCTTGCCTTCCATACCCCGAATATTGATATTCTGGGCTCCCTGGCGACTGGCGTTATTGATAGAAACGCCAGGAGTGTATTCAAAGACATCGTTCAAATTCTGAGCCATGTCAGCTTCAAGCTCTTCACTACCAATTACGCTAACCGAAGCTGCAACGGATTCCAGTGTCTGTTGAGATCGCGCAGCAGTCACTGTAATTTCTTTAAGTTGTTTAGGAGAGGATTGGTTAAGCTGCTTTTGAGCTTCCTCAGCGATTCCCTGAGTAGAGGTGAGTGAAAAAGTCGCGGCCATAACCGCAAGCGCCAGCTTGTTCTTCGAAAACGTCATTGTTATCTGTACCGGTGTTGGTGTTGTTCTTGAGGGGGTTACGACCCTGTGACTCTATTTTTCTTGTGTTGTCTGATTGCGATATTGCGCAGTCAGCATTGTTAGCGAACGCAATACTAATCAGTAATTATTCTTAATGCAAATCATTATCATTTATATTTCTGCATAGTAAATGGCTAGAATTACCCAGAAGCTTCTAGCCGTTGGGCTTTAGAGTTATTGGCGGTAAGTCAAAGAGAAGTAGCTTGCAGAAGCGTCGGATGAGGGCGCTTATTTATGGTTGCATTCATTCTTGCCAAGCAGTGGTCCAAGCATTCGTGAGATACCATGACGGTTTCGAGCAAATGCCCGATACCCAAGGTCGGCTACACAGGCGACACCTGGCCAGCGTAAGGGCGCAATAAAAACACCCATCCCAACCGCTTCCCAGGCGGCAAGTGTCGCATCAATGCCTTTCACTACACGACCATCGGCAAGTTTTGCGTGAATAAAGCGATCAAGCTCTTCTGGATCAAACTCTGGATAATTTTCCTGAAAGCCTTCCCCCT
Source organism: uncultured Endozoicomonas sp. (assembly GCF_947495845.1). GTDB lineage: Bacteria > Pseudomonadota > Gammaproteobacteria > Pseudomonadales > Endozoicomonadaceae > Endozoicomonas. The sequence goes on from NZ_CANMAO010000008.1 coordinate 13,897, forward strand.
TGATATCAACCAGCTTCAGCAGCTGTTTGCGGTTCATACCGGAAAGATGGTTGATCTCACGCATACAAATCGGACAGCTTCCGTCGTAAAACAGTGTCACGGGGAGTGTGATCTCGGCTCTTTTTAATGCCATTTTGCCCTCCATAAATTACGAATAGGAGCTTCTGTATTGTGATCAGTACGGCTCAAATAGTGCTCTAGATCAACTAATTATCGGATATTACCAATATGTACAAATAATGCGAATTATTATCATTTAGGTTATTGAAGGTGGTCAGCACATAGAGTACTCTACGATGCTGAAAATTGAGTCATTTATAAACGATCCGGGTTATGCCTAAAAAACTCCTAGTTACATTGCTGGTTTCCATTGCTGCTCACGTAGCTGCGGTGATCGCTTTGGATAATGAGGCATCTGAACCCAGAATTATCCAAATGGGGTCTATTCAGGCGCCGGTTTCTCTGAGCTTTTCGACGGTTACTCAACCAAAGGTTGAGGAAACTGTTGTGGAAGATGAAGTGCAGCCTGAGCCAGAAATTGAGGTAGCACAAAAACCTCAGCCTAAAGCCAAGCCACTCTTAAAAAAGAAAGTAAAGAAAAAAGAGCCGCCAAAGAAAAAACCGGAACCCAAGAAACCGGAAGTCGTTGAAAAACCAAAACCAGTAGAGAAAGAACAGAAACCCGTAGAGCCAGCCATGGAGCGCACGGCCATCAAAGAAAGTGTCGCTCCGGGGTTGAGTGATGAGCCGGTCATGGTGAGTGAGCCTGCGATTCAAAACTGGGTGGAGCCTCGCTATCCGAAATTGGCGCAGCGCCGTAATCAGCAAGGCGTAGTGATGTTGGATGTTGTGGTTGATGAGCGCGGCGCGCCACTGACGATCGATATTTTAGAGTCATCGGGTTATCCGGTGCTCGATAAGGCGGCCATTGATGCGGTGAAAAGGTGGTCGTTTAAGCCTGAACAGAGAAATAGCCAGTTTGTTAAGTCGCGGGTTCATATTCCCGTTGCTTTCGAAATTAGTTGATTGGTTTTTACAGATTTTATAGAAGATTAAGCGAGTAACGCCATGTTGACAGAAAATTTTACCTCTCTGGGAGTGATGGCCTGGCCATTATTGATCACCTCCTGTCTTGGGCTGGCGATGATTCTTGAACGTCTGGTGACGTACGCTATGTTGCCCTCTTTGAATCGAAAAGGACTGACGGAGATTTTTAACGATGTTCGTCAATGCTGCGGTTGTGGCAAAAACGACAGTAAAAGTGCACTTTGTCAGAGTATGTGCAAAGGCAAAGGTATCCGTCAGGGCATTGCGGTTTTGCTCAGCCACAGTGGCGGTAATAAAGCGATGCGTGAAGAAGTCGCCGGCCTCTGGCTCTTGAAACAAAAACGCAGTTTGAATGCCTGGCTGAAGCCGCTGATGTTAATCGGAACCCTTGCGCCGATGCTTGGGCTGTTGGGTACTGTTTTAGGCATGATTGATATGTTTAAGGATATCGCTGCCATTGCCGGGCCGGTAACACCGGATGTGCTCGCTGCTGGCCTGTGGCAGGCAATGTTTACCACCGCATATGGTTTGATCATTGCGATACCCGCTCTGGCTGCTGCCCATGGATTTGGAGTTTGGGCGAACCATTACCTTGCCAAGCTGGAGTTTGCGCTGAACCATATCAATCTTCTGCTGGAGGGCGTGACCATGAACGACGATGGTATGGCAACAACCAGCGCAACAGAATCGGTGGCAGTAAACGGCGTAAAAAAACATTCAGTGAATAACGGACGTTCCTCAACACCAGATACCGACATTTTGGATGCTGGGGCAGTAGCGGCATGATTCAGATCAGCGACATTGATGAAACCAGCGCTTCGCTGTCTATGGCGGATCTGACGCCGTTGCTGGATGTGGTGTTTATCGTCATGGTGTTCCTGTTGTTCACCGCCAATGTGCAGACGCTCAGCCTGCCGGTGGATTTGCCTCAGGCTACTCAGCAGGAAGCCTCGGTGACCAGTGTGCCGAAGACGGTAACCGTTAGTATTCTGGCTGAAGGCGAGCCATGGGCACTGGAAGATCAGAAGTTCAGTGATTGGGAAGTGTTTGCCACTGCCTTGTTAACAAAGGTTCAGCAAGAGCCTGACACAACGGTATTGATTGCGGGGGATAAAGACGCCCCGCTGGGCAATCTGGTGGAGCTCATGATGTTTTTGAGCCAGCACAAAATTGAAGCTGCGCAAGTACTGATGGAACAGGAAACCAAAAAGGGTAATTGATGAAAACAACGATGAAACCACTGATTCTGTCTACGTTGATTGGGCTATCTGCAAGTGTTGCCGTTGCGGCAGAAACACACGACACACAGCGCATTATTTCTGCCGGCAACGGCGTGACAGAGATTATCTATGCACTGGGTGCCGGTGATCAGGTGGTTGCCGTTGATCAAACCAGTACCTGGCCTGCTGAGGTCAATAAACTACCAAGGCTGGGTTATCACAAACAATTGTCCGCTGAAGGTATTCTGGCGCTTGAACCCAGTATGTTGATTGGTACCAGTGATATGGGGCCACCTTCAACGCTGTCTCAGTTGAAGAGTGTAGGTGTTGATGTGGAAGCGATTCCTCTTGAGCACAGTGCTGAAAGCATTGAACAACAGATTACGACGCTGGCAGAAATCCTTGGCAAAGAAGAGCAGGGTGAAAAACTCTGGGATGAGATCGACGCTTCTTTAGGAGAAGCTCAGGCACTTGCCGCCAACTACGAAGCAGAGCATGGCGAAAAAGTACCGGTGCTATTTGTTCTGGCGATGGGCGGTCGAGCGCCAACTGTTGCCGGCAGTGGTTCTGCAGCCAATGCGTTGATCAGTTTGTCCGGTGGTTACAATCCGGCGGCGGAACAGTTCAAAGGTTACAAAGGTCTTTCCAACGAAGCCCTGCTGTTATTGGCTCCGGAAGTGATTGTCTTTCCTGGCTCCAGAAGTAATCCGAATATGACGCCAGAAAAACTGATGGAACAGATGCCCATTCTTAAGCGAACACCGGCAGGCAAAAATGGTCGTGTAGTGGCGATTGATGGCAACCTGCTTCTGGGTGGCCTTGGGCCAAGAACCGGCGAGGTTGCCTTGTCACTGGCGAAAACCTTTTACGCTCCAGAAGACAATAATCTTCTAATTAACTGAAAAGGATAAGACATCCTCTAATGCGCCGTAGTCATCAAGGGGCACTGCTGTTAACCGGGCTGGCAATCCTGCTGCCAGTCATGGTGATTGTGTCTATTGGAGTGGGAGCTGTTCCCATTCCGGCAGGAGATATTCTGACCATTCTTTTTGATCGTTTGGGCTTGATTCACAGTGATGTCAGCAATCAGTCTGCACTGATTGTGGAGTCCATTCGTCTACCACGAACATTACTTGGCGTGATCGTCGGTGGTGCGCTTGCAGTTGCTGGTGCCTCCATGCAGGGGTTGTTTCGTAACCCACTTGCTGACCCAAGTATTATTGGTGTTTCCAGTGGTGCCGCTTTGGGGGCGGGTATTGCCATTGTTTTGGGCGGTATGTTGTTTGCCAATGCACCGTCGTTAATTCAGAGTTACAGCATTTCTGTGTTGGCTTTTGGTGGCGGTGTTCTGACGACATGGCTCGTTTATAAAATGGGCTCAGGCAGTAACGGCACTTCTGTCGCGACGATGTTATTGGCTGGTGTTGCCATCAATGCGCTGGCGGGTGCCGGCATGGGTATGCTGAATTACATTGCCGACGACACCATGTTGCGTAATCTGACCTTCTGGCAAATGGGTAGCCTCGGTGGAGCGACCTGGGAGCTGGTGATGATCTGTGCCACGTTCCTGATTCCTGTCATGCTGATTTTGATTCGTTACGGTCAGGTTCTGAATGCTTTATTGCTTGGTGAGTCGGAAGCCCGGCATCTGGGTATTAATGTTCAGAAGATTAAGCTTACACTGATTTTCCTGACCGCATTGGCGGTGGGTGTATCGGTGTCTGTCAGCGGTATTATTGGCTTTGTTGGTCTCGTTGTTCCTCATTTGATACGTCTTGCGGTAGGGCCGGATCACCGAATTTTATTACCTGCTTCTGCCATGTTAGGCGGAATACTACTACTAGGCGCAGATATGGTTGCCAGAACCATTGTTGCGCCTGCCGAATTACCAATTGGTATTGTGACGGCACTGATGGGTGCACCATTCTTCCTGTCCCTGTTGTGGCAGCAGCGTAAGAGGATTGCCTGAGATGGATAGAGTAGAAGACAGTAGCACTCTTGAAGTCAGACATGTTTCTGTTCAGATAGGCAATCGCAAACTGCTTGATGATATTAACCTGGTCATTAAGCCTGGTGAGGTGGTTTCAATTCTCGGGCCAAATGGTGCTGGTAAAAGTACGTTGATGAAGGTGATCAGCGGCGAGCGAGAGCCTACAACTGGTGACGTACTGTTGAATGGTCGTGGTGATTGGCCTTTAGAGCAACAAGCTCTGATGCTGGGTGTTCTTCCTCAGTCGTCTTCGTTGTCGTTTCCATTTACGGTGGAAGAAGTCGTGCTACTTGGTCGTATACCCTGTTCCAGCCATCGAGAAGAGAATCTGATGATTGCCCGTCAGGCCTTGGAAAAGGTAGATGCGTTTTATCTTAAAGATCGCAGTTACACAACGCTTTCTGGTGGTGAACGTCAGCGGGTGCATATGGCTCGCGTGCTTGCTCAAATATGGGATGAGGCACCTCAGGGTAAGCGGTATCTGCTCCTTGATGAACCGACCTCTGCCCTGGATCCGGCTCATCAGCAATTAACACTGAAGATGGCACGGCAGGAAGCAGATCAAGGCATTGGTGTAATGGTGATTATGCACGACCTTAATCTGGCTGCTCGTTATTCAGATCGCATTGTTATTCTGAAAAACGGTAAACTGGCAGCAGAAGGCGCACCTCATCAAGTGTTAACGCCAGAGACCATTGGCGAGGTGTTTGAGATCGAAGTCAGTGTGTCTGAGCATCCTGCTTACCATTGCCCGTTGGTGGTGAACCATTAAGTGGTGATAAGAAATGAGCTGATTTTTCAGCTCATTCTCTTTTATGTTGCTTCTAGATACCAACACCATTAGCAAAATATTCAAACACTTCTGAAACACGTTTCTCCAAAGATCTAATGCCGATATCCTGATCGGTTTCGATAAAGCTGTCGATCATTTCATACCCCAGAGCCGGCAGTGCAAAGTTTTCAAACAGTTTGCCGGCAGATCGATATCGCTTCTCTTTATTGGGAATCAGTATTTCCTGTGCGATGGATCGTTTGGCCGCTGGGCTGAACCCCGTAAACTCAATCTTTTCCAGCCTCGATACGATAGCTTCCAAAACAGGCTTGTTTTGGCTCAGCGCGTGGATATCATGATTTCCGGCCAGAATAATGGTGTCTGGCAACTTTATTGTGGTTTTCAAGTATGGGCTATAAAAAGAGCGATCCTCTGGATCCAGCAGCTTTTGAAAAAATGACAACATCTCTTTTGCTTTTGGGTTTTCAGATAGGAACAGGCGATCAAAATCATCGATCAGCAAGATTTGATTGTCATGATTAATATCCTGGCTGGAGTTAGTTCTGGCAATCAGTGCGTCTATAATGCGCCCGGCTTTAGCATCGGCATTGTCATAAGAGGTGCCGGTAATATCATCAATAGTGGCACTATCAAGGGAGACAATCGCCAGATTAGTGCCCATGGCCTCAGCCAGTCTTTTGGCAGCATGGGTTTTACCCGTCCCAGAAACACCCTGAAAATAAACAGGGTAATGACTGTCGTTTATAGAGGAATCTGTTTGTTGATAAATCAGCTCAGAGCGTGCAAACCGGTTTAAACGTTTTCTCACGTGCGCTGGGTAATTCTGTAATTCGGAGTCGATTGCTTGCTCATTGTAAATCAATTCTTTGGAATAGAACGGAAGTCTTAATACCTTATCAAGAATTTTATGTAAGCGCGCTAGTGCATCACTGCTCGGGTTTCTCCAGGCACTATAAAACAGCTCATCCTCAATATAGTGCTGAGTGCTTTTATTCAGAAGATTTTTCTTTGAACCATAAGTAATAATCAGGTTTTCTTCCGCCAAATAAGGAGGAAAAGCAGCGTAGTAGAAGAGCTTGCTTAGTGGGATGAATGGATACAAGGCAAACAATGACCAAATATTAATACCAGCATGAACTAGCACGTCTGCGAAATCTGGGTAACCAGTAAAAAAATCACGGATTGCGTATCTATAGTTAAAGGCAACACCGCCTATCGTGAAAAGGCCCGCGTAAATGCCCGCATAGAATGCAGTAAAGACCAATGAATTGTGTAGAGGATGCTCTCTAGTGACCCATGACAATTGTTGTTTTGCTACTTGTCTATCCACTTTGATCTGTTCCTCTATAAATCTTTGTGAGTCAGGCCCATTTTGAGTCAGGCGATCAAAAAAACGGTGGGTAGCCATGTATTGCCGAAGATAATGGCTTTGGCCTTCATCTACTGTTGTGTCATCTTCGTCAGCTTGTATTGCTTGAGTTGAGAGCAATAAAAGCCAGACACTGAGTGTTATAGCAATGCAATACTTCATCTGGCGGTACCTCTTGTGCAGCTTGCTTGTTCCCATAGACAGCGTTCGTGAGGAAACATTCATTTTTATTGAAATAGGTATTATTGGTGTTTTTCGTAGTAGGTCAGTGGTAAGCCCGACAGGCTCCTGGTGATAAACCGAATTTCCGGGGCCGAAATTTGTTGATCTGTATCAATTGTGGAGTTCTTCTGAAGTGAGAATAATAGAGATTCTCATTTTCAGGTTTGAATATTCACTTATGTCTGCCATACACTCTCTGAGTCCCGAGCTGACCGGGATCTCGTCACCTGATCCTCTGAAGTTTGCCTTTGCGGGTAAGAAGTCTGCTCATACCAGCAGTGGCTCGATTCCAGTGCCTGCGGATCAGACTCAGGCGGTTTATCGCAAACTGATGGATACACCTGCGCTTCCTGAGACACTTTCTCCAGGAAAAAGGCTGGCTTATATCCACATTCCATTTTGTCGTACTCACTGCTCCTATTGCGGTTTCTTTCAGAACACGACCAAGAAAGATGAAGTGAACCGTTATGTGGATTATCTGGAAAAAGAAATCCGGATGTCTGTCCATGATGCCTGGACTCAGAGCGGCCTGTTCCACGGTGTTTATTTTGGTGGCGGTACACCCACAGATCTGCAACCAGAGCATATAGTGCGACTGGGTAATGCAATCCGTGAATCATTGCCTTTGGCCAATGATGTTGAGATGACCTTTGAAGGTCGTTTCCATGGCTTTGATAATGACAAAGTACAGGCTTGTCTTGAGGCTGGCTTTAATCGTTTTTCTTTAGGCGCCCAAAGTTTTAATACGACATTACGTCGTCGTATGAGCCGCATTGATTCCGGTGAATTTCTGCTGGAAAGGCTGGATTATTTTAACAGCCTCAACAATGCGGCAGTGGTTATTGATTTGATGTTTGGCCTGCCGGGCCAGACTTTGGGTGACTGGGAAAAAGATCTGCACACCTTTTTGCAGTCCAAAGCACATGGTGTGGATTTGTACCAGCTGATTCTGTTGGGCTCCAGTCGTATGAAACAATCCATTGAAAATGGTTCGATGCCGGAGCCTGCCACATCACCAGAAAGAGCGGAGATGTTCCGACTGGGTGTTGCGACCTTGAGTGATCATAAAGTGGGTCGATTGAGTGTCAGCCATTGGGGCAGAGATCTTCGTGAACGCAATATCTACAACCATGGCGTTAAATCCGGCGCTGAGATTATGCCCTTTGGTTCTGGCGCTGGTGGTAATTTTGCCGGTCATAACGCCATGAGCCTGCGCACTCTGCCAGCGTATTACGAAGCCATCGATGCGGGTCACAAGCCCATCATGATGATGAGCAAGGCAACCGGCAACAAAGCACTGTTCAGTGTTATGGGTTCTGGTTTTGACCGTGGCTGGCTGGAGATTGGCAAACTGGATCAGACCGGTGGTGCCGGCATGAGCGAGCACTGTATGCCATTGTTTGAAGCCTGGCAGGAAAATGGTCTGACCACGATTCATGACGGTATTCTCGATCTGACGCTTCCGGGTCAGTTCTGGAACGTGACCATGCATCAGGCACTGATCGATTTTCTGAAACAATACCCATTAGATGGACAAACTACGGAGAGAGCTGCATGACTCTGGTGAAACAAATTCAGGATATTTTGTCCGAAAATCCAGCCATTCTGCCAGCAGAAATGGCGAAGCAGTTAAACGTCAGTGAGCTGGCAGTGATTCAGGCAATGCCGGCCGACCTGGTGACATTGATTGATGCCAGGCATTATCTGGATGTACTGCGAGATATCAAAACCTGGGGTGAACTGACGCTGGTTATTGATGTGGATGGTTCTATTTTTGAAATGGTGGGGCACTTACCGAAAGGCGGTGAGAAGTTTGGGTATTACAACTTAAGCGACAAGCGTTCACCACTGAAAGGCCATTTAAAAGTGGATAATGTAGAAACCATCGCTTTGGTCAGTAAGCCATTCCATGGTGTGGATACTCGTTCTGTTCAGTTCCTGAGTAAAACTGGACGCATGTTGTTTAAAGTTTACCTGCGTAGAGATAAAGAAAAGAACTTCTTCCCAGAGCAGCTGGAGAAGTTTGAAGCCCTGAAGCAGCTGGCTGTTGCCTGAAAAAATAAAGTAACAAGGCATACAACGTATGCCTTGTTTACATAGCTGCGATCAGTGCATTCGCGACTTGTTTTACCTGCTCTTCGGTCATGCCGGGAAAGATCGGTAGAGAAAGACAGTGTTCGGACAGTTGTTCGCAGACTGGCAGTTCATAGTCTTCTTCGGTGGAACTTAAGGCTTTCTGTTTATTCAGTGGCATTGGATAGTAGATGGCACTGGCAATGCCTTTATTGGCGAGTTTCTTTTTAATGGTATCCCTGCGCGCTGGCAATACGACGGTATATTGGTGGTAGACATGTTCCGGCGTATCGATAGGGCAAATCACTTCACTCTTCTGTAAATATTCCCCGTACCATTGGGCAACCTGTCTGCGTTGATTATTAAACTGATCAATGTATTTGAGCTTCACCCTCAGCATGGCAGCCTGAATGGCATCTAAACGACTATTGTAACCTGTGCATTCGTGATGATACTGATAATTGCTGCCGTGGTTTCTAAGCATCTGAATCGTTTCAGCTGCTTGATGGTCTTGAGTTATTACCAGCCCTCCATCACCAAAGCCTCCCAGATTTTTGCTGGGGAAAAAGCTGAAAGCACCCAGTAGGCCATGACATCCGGTTTTCCTGGATCCGTAAGCCGCACCAAAGGATTGTGCGCAGTCTTCCAGTATTAACAAGGCATGACGATCACAGACGGCCCTAATTGCATCCATGGGTGCTGGCAGGCCGAATAGGTGAACGACAATGACTGCTTTACAGTGGGAGGTGATGCTTCTTTCAAGCTCAACAGGATCAATATTGAAGGTTCGGGAGTCAATATCTACCAGAACCGGCTTTGCTCCAACACGGAGAATGGCTTCAGCAGTGGCAAAAAAAGTGAATCCGGTGGTGAGTACTTCATCGCCAGGGCCAATGCCCGCCGCATGGAGTGCAAGAATCAAGGCATCAGTACCGTTGGCACAACTGATTGCGTGCCGGGCTCCAAGGTAGTTGGCCGCTTCTTTTTCAAACGCTTCAACTTCTTCTCCCATGATGAAACGCCCGCTGCGCAAAACGCTGATGGCTTTCTCCTCCAGCTCTGACTGCAGGGTTTTGTGCCATAACTGAATATCCACCATGGGGATGTTGTTCATAGTTTACCTGGCAATGATGTTGGAAATCCAATGAGCAGCCTGCAAAGCATCCCGGCCATCCTCACCACTGACTTTTGGCGAGCTGGACTCTAGAATGCAATCGAGAAAATCTTCAATTTCTGACTGAAGGGAGTCATGCCCTTGAAAGCATTGTTCAGAGCATTGAATCTCTGGAATGTCTGAATGGTATTTTTGTGACTGTTTAGAGAAATGACTGACCTTCAATGCTTGAAAATCCACACAAATGCAGGAATTCTCCTGAAATATTTGCATCTTGCGTTTGCTTTTCTGACTTATACGACTGGCGGTCACGTTTGCCACACAACCACTGTCAAAGGTCAGGCGTGCTTGAGCAATGTCCACAGAGTTGGAAAGGACAGAGCTGCCGTTAGCTGCAATATCCGACAGAGGTGAGTTAACAAGGTTAAGAATGATGTCGAGATCATGAATCATCAAATCCATAATCACATCAATATCCATGGATCTTGGTTTGAATGGCGATAGGCGATGGGATTCAATGAACAGTGGTGACGACACTTTACTGGTTACATTGTTCAATGCGGCGTTATAGCGCTCCAGAAAACCGACCTGCAAAATAACCTGGTTTTTTTTCGCCAGAGCGATCATCTCTTCTGCTTGAGAAACGCTGTTGGCGATGGGTTTCTCCACTAAGACATGAATGCCTGCATTAAGAAAGTCTCGCGTAACCGCGTGGTGGTGGGAGGTGGGAACAACAATGCTGACGGCATCCACCTGCCCAATGAGGCTCTGGTGATTTTTGAAATAACGAGTGTTGCATTGGCTAGCGACTTTTTGTCCGCAGTCTTCATTAATATCAGCAACCCCAATCAATTGACTGGAAGGTAAGTGGGCGTATTTTTCTGCGTGGAATTTTCCAAGGTAGCCAGTACCCACGACGGCCGTTCGTAGCATTGATTTCTATTACCTGTCACCGAACCGAGAGTTGTAAAGATAGACAGAAATGAAAAGTTTGCTGCGTTTATGCGCTTAAGTACCCGGCCATATGGAATCGAATGTTTCTGGCTTGTTGGTCAGGTTCTCTGCAAGGCGCAACGGCGGGAGCATAGCGAGCTATGTGACCAGAGTTGCAACGCAGTCAGAGGATCTGATCAATGAGTCAGAAAATATGATTTCATATGGTTGGGTACTTAAAGGCTGGAAAGGGAATAAATCAGGATGAAAACGGTCAGAATGAAAACGGTAAGTAGGTGTGAATCGGCAACAAAAAAGGCGCATCAGGCGCCTTTTGAGAAGTCATGACATTAATCGCGTCTACCGAAGATATTCATTTCAGCGTACTTGTGGCCGCCGATAGCCGTACGGTAATTCATTTCAACTTTGTTGATAACGCGATCACCACCCAGCAGACGATATGGAACGGAGCGCTTGCCCTTTTCCAGGCGCTTGTTGATATGCAGGCTCTGGGTTTGACCATTACCGAAATAGATTTTGATCTTGCTCAGATAAATAGGCGCTTTACCAACAGAGAATGCAATCGCATCAAACTTACCTTTCAGACCACTGACGTGGATTACGTCACGATCACTGTTGAATGATACACGACGCTCACCGAGTTTTTTCCAGTCGCCAGCCATGACGTTGAAGCTCATCAGGCTCATCAGAACCAGTGCGATGAATTTGTTCATAGATTCAATCCATTTATACGATCAAAGATGGGGCGGATATTAAGGAAAGTTTTTGCTTAACCCTATTCGGTTGATATCTCAAAAACGAGCGGCTTATCCTTATCGGGAGCGGTTTAATCTGGATAAAACCGAATCTGCGTGACAGAAAGTGCAGGTGCTCTGATGTTCTAATGCTCAAGAACAGTCAATTTAGTTTTCTGCGGAGTGGTTATCTTCTGGCGTCGCTTCATTGCCCTCTGAGTCTTCTGACAGTTCATCTTCCGTAAATGAGTTGAAAAACTCTTTAGTTTTATCGATCAGATGATGAATGTGCGGCACCATTATGCTGATTGCTTTTTGTATATGAATATCAATTTTATGAATATGGAATTGGTATTGTAGAGTCCGCAATTCATCTAACCGATAGTAGTTATGTGGAAGGGGTTCGCTATTATTCAGCCATGGTAGCTTACTGTGTAATTTTATACTTTTATCATAAGAAAGGTAGCCTGATTTATGGGGTGGCAGCTCGCGGTTCAGGTATTTGGTGATCGGGTCAATCACAGGGCGTAGAGTTTGTATGATTTGATCGCTAATTTCCTGCATTTGCCACATAAAAGAGCCAACTTCGTATAGTGGTTCGCTTTTGATCGTGCTGTTCGGCTCAATGGCCATGTCGGTTATTACGTTATCATCAGGGGCTGTGGAGCCTGGCTTTGGGGGGAGGCCGATCTCATCGAGCAGGAATTCGATCTCTGTGTCTAAAGTCTGTTCTGTTGCCTTTTGCTGCACTGAAGGCGCTGATGAAGATTTGATTGGTTTTTTGTTATCAGAGGTCGACGTTACGGGCAGCTGAAGCGCTTTCTTATGTTGTGATGATGTTTTGGGTTTTGAACTTAAAGGTGGCTCAATGTCATTTACTATACGCACCGGTTCTTTCGCATAGCGCATGAATGGCAGTACATGGCCGAGTTTCTTTCGTAACCGGTTTGCCCCTTCCAGTGTTAAGTCAGGCCCTATGAGGACTCTGTAGAAACGTGTGCCTCGCACAAGAGCGCCCTGTATATATGCATTGAACCCTTCTGCCTTGACCATTGCCAGCGCCCTGTCAGCATTGGACTGTATTTTGAAGCTGCCAGCTTGCAGGTAAAATCCCGTGGGTAGAGGGCGAGGGATAAATGATGACTTCGTATCTACCGCTATTTCCGTTTCTATTTCCTGATCTTTGGTATAGACCTCTTCTAATAATCTTGCGGCTTTCTCCTGGTTTTCTGTTCTTAGAGGAGTTGGCTCTGGTTTCTTAATTGATGCCTGCTCATCGGTTGGTGGTAACGTGTTTTTATGGTCACTAAACAGAGGCGGTTGTAGGTTGGATAGTTGGCTGACGGTTGATAGGGCAAATCGAGTAATGTCTTCTCTCAGCTCAAGAATCTCATCAGATGATAATGTGTCGTGAGCCTGTTGCCAGTCACCCGGAACTCGCTTTTGCAAACTTCTGATCAGATCAACCGCTTGTTGATTACTTGCCATGTCGTTCTGCAACCATTGTAACCAGCGTAAGTCCAGAGTGGCTTCATGGAGGTCGAGAAAACGCCGGTGAATATCAGGGGTCGCCCGACAATCGTCAGCATCGGGATAGAGGTAGATAGTATCACCCGCTTCACCATCCGTCGGATCAAAAGGATCTGCCTCTGGCATACGACCATGCCATTGCAGATAACCGTCAGCACCAACCCGCCATTGGTAGAAGCCAGCGGCTAACCTTGGATCTGGGAAGTTGTATAACCAGACCATGCTGTTCTGCCTCAGTACCTGAATCCGTATGGTTGATGCATTCATACCATGGCTCATGAGAACCAGGTCGGTTTTTTTTGCCAGTTCACTTTGAAATCCAAGGGAAGCGTGTTTCAACAGTGCTGTTTTGCTTCGAGCCTGATCCATTTGTTCGAGATTAGGTTCTTCGAAAGTTGACCAGTATATTTCGGGCAAATCCATGGATGCCATTGCCCGTTTCAAATTGAGTAGATCGACACCGGCCTTGCTTTCACCTTTCTGGTTTACCAGTTGTTTCAGAGGAGAATAGGCCAGAGTGGTGCCAGTAAACCCTGATTTTTTAATCATATTAAGTTGTTTGATAAATCGCTGACGCCCGGCATCGGTGGATGGAATAGCGAAACTGGGGGCGACGGTGCTGAACCCATGGGTGGTCATTAAAGATAAATCGCAGGTAACGGCTCTGAGCTGACGGTTCTCCATACCGCTGAACCATTGATAAAACGGTGCTGATTCAATATATAGCCCGATCGGGTGCTCAAGTTTAGGTAACAGAATAGGCATTACCCTTACAGTGTACTTTTTCAGATGCAGGGTGCCATGGCTTAACACTTGCACTTCACCGTGATACACACCGGGTTTTGCGCTATCTGGGATATGCACCTGAATATGGAGTCTCCGAGGGCGATCTTTAAAGAAACGGATGTTTTCCATGTCCGATCGCAAATAGCTATCATCTACGATCAACGATTTTGCATCGGGGGTTGGTCTTTCGTAGCGCCAGTGTCCATAGCGACGGGATACGTTCAGCGGTGTTCTATCAGGGTCTCGTGGTGGGGGAATAACGACCATAGGTGCTCTGTCATCAAGCGTACTGTGTACTTCAAAAGCCAGATTCAAGATCGTGTTCTGAGCGGCAAGGTACTCACCCTGATTATTTTTTATCTGTTGGCTAATATCCTGTAGTGCGATGATATTGCCGCTACTAACAGGTTTTGACTCAGAACGGTCATCCGCGATCGGCCATCTAAGCAGGTAGCGGTGGCGGCGATTTTCTTGAACTACCTCGGCAAATCGACCTTCAGGAGGTTCCAGAACAAGGCCTGCCAGATATCGGCTGGCCGAATCACCGTAGAGTCGAATGTTGAGAAGCCCATCGTTCACCTTCACCAGCTTGGAGATGAACCCATCCCGGCGGCGACCAATCAGTGACCAGAGGTCACCATCAACTACTGCTTCCTGCTTGTTTCCTGCCAGATAGTTGTTTTTTATCCACTGATCCTGAGTCAGGCTGTGCTGGTGTATTATTGTGTCGTTGGCGGTAATCGTTCGTTGGAGAAAATGGGGGATATACTGCCTCCTCCCTTGGTCCTGAACCCACAGGCTCAGTCGCCACAGGCCGTCTGGCCAGGGTATCTGAACCAGATCGATGCCTGAAATTCCGTCTTGAATCAAAGGGTCACCCGAAGGGCTACGAAGCATTTTCATGGTGCCTTCCAGGTAGTAATGCTTTTTTTCAATGAGGGTGAATTTCGGAAAAATTTGTCCCCCTGAATGACCGAAATCCAAAGCCAGTGTTTGCTCAGGAAGTGCTTTGTCGGAGTTAATGGCTATGCGTTCTAGCGTGATGCCGTTTTGATTATCCGGTGACTCTATTCGAATCTCTGCATAGGGCTGGAGAAGAGGTTCGTTTCCTTTAGAGGTACGTAGGCCTGTAAAGGGTACTACCAGCTGGAACTCTCCTGCGGGAAGGGAAAAGTGCTGGACATTGGAAGACGGTTCTTTGTTTTCCTTGCTCTCGATACGTATAAGCAGGGAGGCCAACTGAATAGAGGTGTTTTGACCACGGATAATCAGTTCGCTGCCAGATCGATACCATTCAGGGCCAAAGGTGAAGGAAGCGGGGAGTTGCTGATTATGATTGAGTAATACCTGCTCACTACGAACAGGCGAAACGATCATAAAGAGAAGAAATAAAGCAGGCTTGTTAAAAAGGCGTCTCAATAATAAACCGCCGAGGCTGATGATCTCTCTAAACTCTGGAAAATAAGCATCCTGTGGCATGTGATGAGCTGCTTGTAGAAGAAAGCGGTTTTGAACCTTTTATATCGCCATCTGCCAAAAATGCTTGAAATTTGATAGTTGCTTGAAATTTGATAGTTGCTTGAAATTTGATGGTAGAAGGCAGCCCGCTGTGTCAGGATAGCGGCACCTTGTTGCAACACGATTACCCAATAATAACTAAGACTTTGTGTGCCCATATGTTGTCATTTCTTCCTGCCTTTTTAAGGGGCGTTATTTCGACCCTGATTCTAGTGATTAACACCCTATTTTTTTCAGTGCCTTTGCTGTTATTTAGCGTCAGTCGTTTTCTGGTGCCTATCAAAGCCTGGCATAAACTGTGTACTCGAATATGTATTGCCCTGGCCGAAAGTTGGATCAGCGTAAACAGTGGTTGGATGCGACTGACGAGACCATTGAAGTGGCAGATAGAAGGGCTTGAGTCATTGGAGAAAAATGACTGGTATCTGGTGACCTGTAATCATCAATCCTGGGCGGATATATTTATTGTTCAACATTTGATGAATCGCAGAATACCCATGTTGAAATTCTTTCTGAAGAAAGAACTGATCTGGGTACCAGTGATCGGGCTTAGCTGGTGGGCTCTCGACTTTCCGTTCATGAAACGGTACTCCAAAGCATACTTGGAGAAGCATCCTGAAAAGCGTGGGGAAGATCTGAAAGCTACCCGGAAGGCCTGTGAGAAATTCCGGGATGTGCCCGTCTCTGTGTTTAACTTTATGGAGGGCACACGGTTCACCGAAACCAAACATAAACAACAGCAGTCTTCATTCCGTTATCTTCTCAAGCCACGGGCTGGTGGTGTTGGCTTTGTGTTGGGCGCTATGGGAAATCAGCTGAAAACGCTTATTAATATCACCATCGTGTATCAAAATACCGTTCCGGGCTTTTGGGATTTTCTGTGTGGTAAACACGACAGCATAAGTGTAACTATCGAAAAGCAGTCCATCGCAGAAACCTATCTCGGTAAAGATTACAGTACGGATGATGATTTCCGTGGAGAATGCCAAGAGTGGGTAAACGATCTCTGGAAAGAAAAAGACCGTTTAATTCTCACGATTAAAGAAGACGCCGGTGCATAGTTAAAAATTGTAACCTGCTTTGAAATATCAGGAGACCGCAGAGGAACTGGTGATATAATCGCCGATCATGTGCCCCTCAAACGGTCTTCTGTGTCGAGAGTGTTAAATAGTTCCCTACTCTAAACCTTGAAAAACGGTAAGGTTTAAGAATCAGTTCTACGGGAAATCACTATCTGCGAATACTCACTGGCAATTGGTATTATCTGCTATACCAATGATTACAGCATTCCTCGCAGAGTCGGGCGGGCAGTCATCATTTATAAGGCTATCGGTAAGAGGAACTAACTAATGCTTCCGGTTGAACGTCGCGAACATATTCTTGCATTTGTTGAAGAGAAGGGCTGTGCCAATATCGAAGAAATGGCAGAGCGTTTTGATGTATCCCAAATGACGATTCGTCGTGACATCCGAACTCTGGAGCAAGAAGATAAACTGCGTGTGACTTATGGTGGTGCCGTTTCCAAAAGCTTTTTGATGGAAGACATTCCTTACGAAAAGAAAAATGCAGTTAATATTGAAGAAAAGAAATCCATTGCCCATGAAGCTCTGAAGCATGTTCGTGAAGGGCAAATCGTCCTGCTCGACTCTGGAACCAGTACCATGGCTCTGGCTAAGTTGATGATGCGGATGAAAGTCACCGTCATCACCACAGACCTGAAGATCGCACTGCAGTTGTCTGATTCTTCCACTGTTAAGGTTTATACGACAGGTGGTAATGTCAGCGCGATCACTAAAGCCCATACTGATGTGGCGGCACTGTCATTTCTGGATAGTATTAATGCGGACATCGCTTTTCTGGCAACCAATAGCTGGAGCCTGCATAACGGTGTGACCACCGCTTCCAATGATCATTACTATATTCGTAGTAAGATGATGGATCGTGCTAACAAGACGGTTCTGCTGGCGGATTCCAGCAAGTACGGCGCTTCCAGTATGAAGACGATCTGTCGTCTGGAAGATCTGGACTGCATCATTTCTGACACCAAGTTTGATGAAGAGAGCGTTGCTGCTATCCGTGAAGCGGGCGGTAATATTATTCTTCCTTCTTAATTCCTGTTTGTGTGTAAAAGGGAGCTTGCGCTCCCTTTTTAGTAATCAGCCTTGTGCTTCATTATTTCCCGTCGTTGTTTTTTGTCCGGGCGATGATCAGGTCTTGGTGTAGCGCCACGCAGTGCTTTTCGGTTTTCTGCTGCCTTTTCTCTGGCCTTAATGCTTTCCTCTGTTTCTGCGTAAAGTTGTTGTGCCAGTTCTGCCTTTTGACGCTTGTCACTCAGTGCTGCAACGAGGACGATTCGTTCATCCCAGCCTGTACGAAGCTTTACCACATCGCCAACCTTGGGTTCTTTACCGGGTTTGCATCGCTGGCCATTCAAGTGAACTTTGCCGCCATCTATGGCTTCTTTGGCGATGCTGCGAGTTTTATAAAAACGGGCAGCCCATAGCCATTTATCAAGTCGAATCTTGTCGTTGTTACTCATAAAAAACTACTTAGCTTTAAAATGGGGTATTTTGGGTTAGACAGTTTCTGGTGCCAAAAGATCCCTGAAGTCGGTAACTGCATTATAAGAGCCGGTATTCCATTTACCTTGTTTACTATCAGGGTGGCTGATAGCCAGTAATTGAGCAATACCGTAGGTTTTTGCAGAATCCAGAATACTGACATTGTCATCTATGAATAAAGCTCGTTCTTTATTCAGATTGATATCCGCTTCTAATGCCTGCCAGAAGGCTGGATTTTCTTTTGGATAACCATAGTCGTGAGAGCTGATAAGTTTATCAAAGTAGTGAGACATCGGCAGGTATTCTAGTTTCAGGGATAGACTTCCCCTATGGGCATTGGTGATCATGATCACCTGCTTGCCATGGTCTTTGATATTCTGGAGAAATGCTTCTGCATGAGGTCTGAATGAGATCAAGTGCGTCACTTCACGCTTCATAGCCATAATGTCCAGATCCAGCTCTTTAGCCCAGTGATCAAGACAGTACCACTGCAGCTTACCGTAAATGTCCGTGAAGCGGGGTTCCAGATCTATTTTTGCCTTTTCCAGCGTGATGCCCTGTTTTTCAGCGTATCGTTGTGGGACGAACTCCTGCCAGAAGTAATTATCAAAATGCAGGTCAAGCAGTGTACCGTCCATATCAAGCAGCACGGTATCAATGGTATTCCAGTCAATCATTGTCCGGGTTCTCCTGAAAGTTATATGAGCAGTTATAACGCCAGCAGAGCTCTGTTGGACTAGGCTCTATGCTGTCAGGCATAACTGGCTTTGAAGCCATTATGAGTCGCTGGCTCGACCTACTTTTCATCAACGCAGGGCGTGTAGATCATGAAGTTGTTATCTGTGACGCTGAGAGTGTGCTCATTGGTACTTGCAGCGCTATGTTTTAACGTGGCAGCAAGTCATCAAGACCCGTTACTAATATCAGAAATAGACGCCAGTCGGCAACTGGCAGGAAATATCATCGTCGGTGCTGATACTGATACGACAGTCGAAAACGAAGAGGAAGTGCTACAGAAACTGGCGCAGGAGATTCTGGTTGCTGTCAGGGATCAAAACTATACGAAAATGGCTTCATATTATACAGCTGAGGCGCTGGCAGACTTTAAATACAGTTTTCTTGTTGGTAGTAAATCAAGATTATTAAGGAGAGCTTTGCCAGATAGCGTTGATCAGTTGAAAAATCTTGCGCCTTTAGATTTTATGAGCACAGTCATGAGGCAAGTTGTGGTTAAACTGATCGCTGACTTTGGAATGCCCATGAGTATTTTGCATCCGGAAATTATTCGTGTTGAGATTTGGAATGAAGGCAAGGAAGGAATGGTCACCTATTCAGATATGAGCTCAGCAATTAATAAGCTGGAAACCGTCGTCGAAGAAACAGAAGGGTATGTTAAGATTGGTGGGCAATGGCATCCACTTGTTTACTTCTTTTCAGATATCATAGAAGAGATGCTGAACCTGATCATTTTGACGGAATCTTTTGGCTAACTCCTTACTCAGTCCCTAATAATATTCAGGTAACTATGACCGAAAAAACGCTCTGCAAACAGAAACCGCTGATCCGCTCCCGACGCGAGCTTGCACGCACCAAATTGTTTTCGATCGAGGCGCTGGATATTCAGTTCTCCAATGGCGAAGAGCGTATTTATGAGCGTTTAGGAGAGTTTAATACCGGCCATCGTGGCGTCATGGTAGTGCCATTATTAGACGATGGTCGTTTTATGATGATTCAGGAATATGCAGCCGGTACTGAAGATTATCAGCTAACACTGCCCAAAGGACTGGTTGAGCCAGGGGAAACTCTCGAAGCCGGCGCAAACCGTGAGTTAATGGAAGAAATCGGTTTTGGTGCCAGAGTGTGGTTTGATATGGGGGAGTTGACGCTTTCCCCAAACTATATGAAACGGAAAATCCACCTGTTTGTCGCTCAGAACTTGTATGAAAGTAAGCTGGAAGGTGATGAGCCAGAACCACTTGAAGTGGAAGCGTTTACGTTTGATGAGTTAATGACTCTGTGTCAGAGGTCAGACTTAACGGAAGCCAGAGTGATTGCAGCACTGTTTCTTGTGCGTGAAAAGTTGAGAATGGGCGGCTTTTCTGATGATCAGGAGAGCAAAGTAAAATGACCGTTTTTTCCGTTGAATCTCTTATTCCAGATCTTTTAGCCATCGCCAGAAAGGCGGGTGATGAAATAATGGCTATCTACCACCTTGAAGATCAGGGTATTAGAACCAAATCTGACTCTACGCCTGTGACTAAAGCGGATTTAGCCGCTAATGCTGTGATTATTAAGGGGCTTGAATCACTCCCGGTAAATTACCCAATTTTATCTGAAGAGTCTGAACATAAAGACTGGGCTATTCGTCAACAGTGGCAGCGTTATTGGCTGGTGGATCCCCTTGATGGCACGAAAGAGTTTATCAACCGAAACGGGCAGTTTACGGTGAATATTGCCTTGATTGACCAGCGCTATCCGATACTTGGCATTGTTTATGTACCCTGTATGGATACTGTTTATTATGGTGGTAAGGGGCTGGGTTCATGGAAGCAAGAGGGGGCTTCAGCTGCCGTTGCTATTTCCCCAAGAAAGTTTGAGCCAGAGATTGACGTGGTAGTACTTGGCAGTCGCAGTTATGGATCGGAAAGAGCTCAGCAGTATATAGAAGGGCTTCAAGCGATGCATCCGAACCTGGAACTTAAGAAAATGGGAAGCTCGTTAAAAAGTTGCGCGGTGGCAGAAGGTAGTGCGGATATGTACCCACGGCTGGGGCCTACCTCTGAATGGGATACAGGGGCAGCTCAAGCTGTTGTTGAAGGCGCTGGCGGTATTTTTCTGGATTCTGAAGGAATGCGTTTCAGTTACAACCAGAAAGAAAGTCTGATTAATTCAGACTTTCTGGTAATGGGTGACAGACAAGTAGAGTTAGCGGATTTCTGGCCGCCTAAGGTGTGATCGTCACCACTTCTTCGTCTTTACCAGTTGTCATTAACTTTGTGGAGGATAGCTCTGTACTTGTATCCGATATCCCACCATTTATAAGCTCTATTAAAGAGTCTGCCAGCTTCTCTTTGTTTTCAGGGGATATATGCGCCACATTGAACAGCTGGATCAGTTCACTGCTAATATTTTTGTTTACGCTCTTGCTTCCAGAACTTTTGATAAGCTTGACAATTTCATCTTTTATGGCATCACTCAATTTTCCAAGTTCAGATCTTGAATTTTCCAATCTAATTTGAGCATTCGCTTTTTCTTCCTCAGTTCTAATTTGAAGCTCCGTTTTGCCCTGTGAGGATGAGTCTGCTGTTTGAATATCCTTTGCGCAATCCATGAGTGCCTGGGTAAATCCCTTGTTTTTTTCTATATTTAATCCTTTTTTCTTAGCGTCGGCTTCGCTAAGTTTAAGTACTTTTTTTTCTTGATCTTCATCAAGTGCAGGTTTTCCCAAAATGATCTTTGGTGGAATTATATTGTCGGATATAAACTCTAAGCGTTTATTAATTGCAGTGATGATATCATTCATTGAATCCAGCACCCCTGTCTGAGGCTTTACAGATACTGTCGCTTCTACATATCTTATAAATTCAGAAGCAATCAGTGATGTTTGATTAGTGACTGACCTCGTCGGCGGCTTTAACCCAATGGTTGGTGAGGTGGTACTTGAATCAGTTTGAGTTTTTTGAGTTGATGTATCTTTACGTTCGGTTGAACCATTGCCTGGGGTCGAGTAAGGAGTGTGTGTGGTGGGGGAAGAAAACATTATGTTAATCCTAATAGTGCAAGAGCAGTAATTAATAGCAAGGATGTTAGGTGAGATAACAAAAGCAGTTAGCCAAAGAAAACATAGGATACGACTCAATTTTCAGATTCATTTGGCGACTGCTCCTGTGCACTGTCTAAGTCTCAACCTCTGGCAATCGTTTTCTGAGTAATAGCCCCAGTTCTGAAATCTCCTGTCGAATTTCTTTGATTTGGGTTTCGACGCTCTCCAATCGGTTATTGACTCCACCCAGCCATTTATTGTTATGTTGCAGTCGCTCATTGCTCTCTTCCAGCTGTTCCTTTGCTTCTTCGAGCCGCTCGGTACTATCACTGAGTCGATCATTGGTTTCATTCAAGCGCTCATAGGTTTCATCCACTCGTTCATGAGTGCCGTCCACCAGTTTGTTGGTTTCATCAAGCCGGGTGTTGATGGTGTCAAGATGCTCACTCATATCGTCCAGCAGCTTATGGGAGCCATCCATCATTTCTGAAGTATGTTCAAAGCCTGATAGCGTTGAGTGTGCCAGATTGGAGATATCTTCTTTAACGCTGGTGACTTCCGTCTGAATACCAGACATATTGACTTTAACGCCAATAATCTCATGCTGATTTTTCAGGGCAATATGCTTGATATCAGCCATAGCTCTGGCCAGGCCATGAATAGTGTTGTGAAGGGATTCATGCTGCTTTTCCAGCCTTTCTACCCGTGTTTCTAGCGACATACAGCTACCTGTCATTTTGTTGTGATTAAAGCCTTTTATTCAGACATTGTTTTTATTATGAAAACTTATGAGAGCTTAATTATGGCGTTGTATTCTGACTGCATGATCAGCATAGCAGAGGTCTGGTAAAGCACTGCGTTTTTATCAGGAAGAGAGATAGGCGCCTCATATTGACCTTGTGTCGAAAAACTAGCACTGCAGTATGGATAAAGTGTTTTATTTCGCGCATCAACGGCGATAGATTTTAATCACCTAAAGTGAATACAAAAGAAACCATTGAATTAATCGGATAGCGAACAGGGAAATACCATGAATGGCTCTTCAAGTGTTGGTAGCTCAACAACCACTACGACAAAGTTACCTTATGAGCTGAATGAAAACCGGCTCTCTGCGCTCAGAGCGGCAGGTTATAATGATGCTCAGATCGAAGCACTTTTATCCCTGTCCGATCCGGATGATGAAGGGAATTCCCTGACACCTACTCACTTCTATTCTGCCAATCGGGCTGCACTGCAGGCTCTGGCATATTCTGAAGATAGTGACGCCACGAGTGTGGCTTATGTTCAAGCGCCTGTCGCACTGATGCAGGAAGTGAGCGACCCGACAAACTGGAAGGGTGATCGTTATATAGGCCCAGCTGCCGAGACCGTTAATCGCTACTTGACGGAAACGCCTGTGGAGTCTTCAAAGTTAACACTGGAGGCGCTGGCATTTGCGGTGCTGACTGCCAGAACGGACATTGTGCAGGAGCAGTTGGAGCAACAGATCAATGTGGTCAATCAGAGAAACGACACGCTACAAATCGCAACATCGTATATTGTAGAGGCCAGAGGGTTAAGAGATGCAGCGCCTAGCAATATGCCAGTTGCGATGAATGAGTTCTGGACTAACCTTGGCTTAACCGTTGTTGGTACTAACCCAATGTCTGAAGACAATTGGGATCAGAACATAAGGCTGTTCAACTCTCAGGCAGAGTCACTCACCAGCCAATCGCAGCTGGAAACCACCCAAATTCAACAGACTATCGCCAAATACAATCAGTCATTTGAGATGCTCAGTAACTTTACCAATAAGTATTTTCAGTCGCTGACGGCGACCATTCAGAATCTGCGATAAGAAATATTCTCATATTGCAGTATGAACCTATTCCATTCCACCCGGTCAGGCGTAAAATTCCTGCTTCCGGGTGTCGATGATTTCATTTAGTTAGCGCTTATCCATCTTCCTGAAAGGCACCCCCACGAAAAGACCACTGTAAGGCACTGAGCAAAACTCAATGTTTGATGAGGAGCAATGAGTTAAGGCACGTTGCCTTGTTGTATGTGTGGTGATTGAGGAGTAAAGATGTTGGATTTGTCCACCCGGTACCTGGGACTAACCCTTAAAAATCCGCTGATAGCATCAGCAAGCCCTTTAACGTCCACCGTGAAAAGTGTGCAGCGTCTTGAGCGTGCGGGGATCGGGGCGGTGGTTCTTCCATCGTTGTTTGAAGAACAGTGCCTCAAGGGTGCTGCTCCTCAACAGTATCTGGACATGCTCCAGAAGACAAAAACGTCTGTAGAGATTCCTGTGATCGCCAGTATGAATGGTTACACTGAGGGCGACTGGCTAGCTTCAGCCGTTCAACTGGAAGAGGTTGGAGCGGATGCAATAGAGCTGAATATCTATTACAACCCACCATCTTTTGATGTATCTAGCCAACAGGTTGAGCAGGTTTATCTTGATATTCTTCATCGGGTAAAGAGCGAAGTTACCGTGCCAGTGTCGTTGAAGGTGGACCCCTTCTTCAGTGCGTTTGGCAATATGGCTCGTCAGTTTGATGAAATCGGTGTGGATGGTCTGGTGATTTTCAATCGAATGATTCAACCGGACTTTAATCTGAATACCATGCAGTTGGAAACCAGCTGGCCGATCAGTAAAGCCGGTGATATTGGTGCACCGTTGAAGTGGGTCAGTTCACTTCACGGTCGAGTCAATGCATCTCTCGCGGCAAGCTCTGGAGCCTTTGATCACGAAGACATTATTAAATATCTGCTGGCTGGTGCTGACACGGTAATGTTGGCATCTGCCCTGATTCGCAATGGTGCTGATTATGTTTCAGTGTTGTTGAAAGGCATCAATGTCTGGATGAAGCAAAGGGATTTTGCCAGCCTGAACGATATGCGTGGCCTGATGTCCCAAAAAGAAATTCAGAATCCAGAGGCTTTTGAACGGGCGAATTATATTCGTGCTGTGGATGGTGTTGTTTAAGTAAAGGTTTGTTTCAATAATACAGGGGCGTTGTTTTGACACGCCCTTTTTGATCTACGCAAATATCGACAGCGATATTCAGCACAGTGGCAATTTCACAGTGAAGTCTAAATTTATTCATCAAATTAATCGTACATTGCCAAGCAAGTAGTTGTTATAACCTTCCGTAGAACCTGACAGGAATATAGCCATTACCATCTGGCTGCCCCAGCAATTTGAAAAGCCGTTTGGTGCTTTTGGGAAGTGAGGCATCAGGTAATACATTACCGACGAACGTATAATTTCGCTGGATATTCATTTTGAAATCACCTTCACTTTTCAACATGGCTGATCGTTGTTGAATATTTGCAACTATTTCATGATTTTTACAGCTGAACTCAGCAGTTGAATTCCCCAAATCAAAGCGCCCGAATACACCAATATACTGACTTTCTTTGAACACTCCATTGCCGCTGAATTCAGTGCAGCCCTGTTTGGTCAATACCAGTTTATTCAGCTGAAGAGCTACGTTTCCGGTCACCTGCCCGGAAATCTGGTTGCCCATCCTATTGATAATCCATTGGGCAGAGGTAGTCACAACCGTAGTGTTCAGTTCAAGACTGTTCTGTGTCGCGACAATATTGCCGCTGGCTTCTAGTGGCAGGGTTGCACCACCTATTTGCAGATTGATGTTTAACTCGCCTTTCAGCAAGGCTTGAGGATGTAACTGCCAGCGAACGTCTGGAAAAGTCGCTACTCCCTTGCCCGTGCTGACTGACATTGTTTCTGCAGACCCGGACCATATCGATCCGTTAATACCTGAAAATTGTATGGGAAGCTGGCTATTTTTTACTAAGTGCCATGCTGTGGCTGCAGGAAAATTCACGAGAAGAAAGCCAATATAACTGAACAGAGCGACGCTCAGTACTAGCAGCCACTTATTAAACTTTCTGACCATGATAAGGGTCAACCCCGCTCAAGCTGCAGTCGTCGTACTTCTACAAAGCCTGTCGTGCCAGTAGATTCCAGCTGGATATTTTTCACCCGAACGCCATGATTCTCTTCCAGAGTGACTAACCAGCTCATCACACTGTCAAAACGACCATGAGGCAGGCTCACTTCGAGTATATCTCCCCGATTTTGAACTTTCTGAATGGATAGTTTGTACTGTCTGGCGATTTGCTGAACGGCTTGATCCATAGGCATATTATGAGTGGGTGAAATGGATACACCTGCTGAACGAAGTTTTTCAATCTGAGTTGCCTGCAGCTTCACCTTTTGCAATTGCACTTCACTGGCTATCAGCTTTTTTTCAGCAAGAGCCTGTCGTTCAGCCATGGGCGTAATCACACCCTGCCAGATTATCCACAGAAGCAGAATAACGACACCAGCTGAAGTAATGAACTGTTCTCTTGTGGATAACTGTTTCCAATGATGTAATCCAGAAGATGACCACTGTCTTGCAATATGTGGCAACGGGGTCATGATAATCCTCCTGAAATAACGACAATGCCTTTGACTTCATTTCCAGTACGTTCCAGAGCTTCAATAGCCATTGTCAGCTCATCACTGTTCACTGATTGCTCAAAAGAATCTCTGAGCTGATTGAATCGTTGAAAATCTTTGGCGCTGGCTTGAATACGTATACTTTGTTGCTCCCCATCAGGGCTGATAGAAAAGCTCATGGTATTTGCCTTAAGGTCCGGAAATGTCATGAGCAATGGCGTTATATGCGCCAACATCGTCAACATACTGTCCGATGACTTTTCTGGCTGCTGCAAAGCCTCCAGTTTTTGTTGTATCTGAGAAGATAATTTCACAATACGCTCACCAGGAAACAGACGTCTATAAACGTCTTCAGCTTGCTGTTGGTTAAACTCAGCCTGCTGTTCCAGTTGAAAGGTGTTCATTAATGAGTTGGTCGTCATCAAAGCCAGTAGCAAACAGGCAGCCAGCGCTGTCGATAACCAAGGGCGGAAAGACAGCTTCCAGTGGGATGTGGGTTGCCAATCGCCCTGAAGCAGGTTGAAGGAGGCTGAGTTAGCCTGTGGTGCAAGAGGGAGAAGTGGTGAGGTGGGCTTCGATGGAAGGTGATTGATCTTCACACCTTCATTCTTTTGTTTAAGTTCATCTAGAAAGAGCTCAAGCCATTGTGAATCGCAGGAAGCTGCTTGCCATTGACCATGACGAGAGATGATAACGTCATCTAATTCTAATAATGAACACTGACCTTCAATAAACGGCAGAGTCAGTCCATCCGGTAACCACTGTTCAGAAATCACACCGGCGGCAGTGATCCACTTTTGCCACAGAGTCATATCGTTTATGCTGATGGCAGCCAAATGCGCTTGATGGTCTCCATGATCCAGCAGTGCAAAGTGCAGGTTATCCACGTCTTCGCTGAATTCTTCTTCAAGGCGCCACTTCAGGGATTTACGCACAGCAGGCGTGAGTCGCCCTTGCACATCAAGGCTGTGAAGAGCCACTCTGGCCGATGGCACAAGAACCACGGTGTTCATGGACGACAGTGGACCATTGGTGGTGACAACATTGGCAAAGTGATCAATAAAATCGTTAACACATAGCCATGAGCCGCTGGCAACTCGTTGCTGATTGTGATTGTCTTCTTTCAAAGGTTCTTGAGAATACACCAGCCAGTAAACCGGCTGATTTATGTCTTCCGGTAACCGAATCAGTAACTGAGCACTCATTATACGCCCCCAAATTTACGGCGAATGACCGTGAGTTTATTGTCTTTTGAGCGAGCCAGCAGGCTTTTCAGCTTAACCTCGCTGTCACCGTAATTAGCGGTTGCACTCATTTCAAAAAAATAACTGTTAATGGTTAATCGTTCATTGATCCCTGAGTTATTGAAATTGGCCAGCAGAGTTTGACTGGTGAATTCTGCGATCTGCGCCCAGCCATTCCGTGGTCGTTTTTCCAGAATGGTTTGAGCATGGTCCACAGGCAGCTGGTCAATATACATCGCTGCCAGCAGCTCAGGTTGTTCAGGAGAAAGGGTGTTGATGTTGATAGCAAGGTCGCTACTGGGCAATGCACAAAGGTATGGCATGACTTTTTGTGCAATAGATCTGGAAACACCAGCCACTGCTCGCCACTCACTGATATCACGCATCGGAGTTTTACCGGATAAATACGGCATTGGTTGTGTAAGATAATCCTGATCCGTCGCTCCCTGCCTGAATTCTTCGCTACTGACCCAGTTGCGGGTTGCCATTGTAATTTGTTCAGCTTGCATAGGTGGCAGTGTCAGGTGTTCCAGTAAAGCAGTAAAAACCTGACCTTCGATGGTCAACTTTGACGCTCCATTATTGACAGAAGAGTTGGCAGCGGGTTTTGCCAATGCATTGATATTGAAACAAGACTGGGCATCTTTCAGATAACCGGATATCTGTCCGCCTTCCACGGGAAAAGCGACATTGGCTGTTGCCCAGCTTTGGCCGAGGTGAGTGATTTCAGGGTCGTCTTTAAATGTTTGCTTCAGGGTTTTTATGGCAAGTTGCTCACCAGAAAATGAATACCATTGCGCCTGTTTTTTTTGTTGAAAAGCGTCAGTTCGGATCATTTGCGTTCGGAAAGATCGCGTCAGTTCAAGGGCAAGCATGATCAAAAGGCTCAAGACCAATAAGATGCTCAGAAGCGCAATACCTGTTTGTCGCTTGTTCTTACTCATCATGATGCAGGTCTCCAGGAATCAGGAAGAAGATAACTGCGTTGAATACGACCAAGGTCATTCATTTTAAATTCTATGGAAATACCTTCCGGTAATCCTGCTTCAGGTGGCAGTGACTCCTGCCAGACATCACCGATAAAAAAACGAAATTGTAGAGAGTGAATGCCTTCTAGCAGTATTTGCGTGGCTGGCTCTTCATTGATGGATGCCGCATCCAGAACGTAATGATACTGTCGCTCAAGGCGATCTTCTTGCAGTCGGTAAAACACTCGTTGCAATTCTGGCCTTGGTAATCTCTGTTCAGGGTTTTGCCAACCGAAACGTACCAGTGCAAGCGCTTCGTCATCGCTGTTTAACATCTGTGAATCGCTGAACAGACTTTGCGCAGTGACCTGTCCGTCAACTCGAACTCCACGGTCAGCCAATTGCTGAAGGTCCTGATCAATGAGTAGCAGTGCATACTGAAGTTGTCGTAGACGTTCATTTTTTGTCAGAACAACGTCGTGCGCAGTTAATACACCATGGAACATTTGCCAGGCACTAAGACTGATCACACTAAAGATGGCGATCGCTGCCAGCATTTCCAATAATGTGAATCCATTGCTTGCTAAAAGTCGTGTTGATCGGCTCAACGGTGTCATCCCTGTTTAACCATATAGCTTCTTAGTGCTGTGATAATTTGGGCGCTCTCTTTTTGTTCCGAGCGAACTTCCACATCAATGGCCCGGAAATCATAACTGCTGGTTTTAACACTGCGGTAACGAGTGAACCATCGTTGTCCTGCCAGTTCATGCTCTCCGCGTTGCCAGTTTAGGCTGGGCCATTTTTTTCGAAGATGGAGCTCGGTCATCTGATTATCAGCGACCAGTTGTGCCAGTATTTTCTGCTCTAGTATCGGTGTGTTGCGGAGTGTTTCCCCGCTCAGGGAAAGCGCAGACATTCCCGCAATAGCAAGCAATGCAAGAGCCAGCAATACTTCAAGCAATGTGAAACCGTTAACTCTGAGAATTGTGGCGTTCATCACAATGCTGCCTCTGTCGTATTCATTGAACCAGATTCTTTTAGCGAAATGGACAGTGATCTTTTTGAGTTATCTACAGAAGAAAAGGTAACCTCGACAGGAGAAGTTGCGCCGTAGGACCAGAAGTAGATATCAGGAGAGGTTGCGAATGCTTCCTCATTGTCAGAAGGGGAATCATCAAACTGGAAGCCATGATCGTTTTCCATTTCGATGGTTTCTTGCCAGATAGATTCACCAGGTAGGATGGTCATCTGAAAGGCATCACTCAATTGCACAGCTGATAAGAGCCTTCGCTTGACGGGTTGCCACTGCCCTTGTTGATAAGTCAGAAATTGATAGCCCTCTGGTGTTTTTTGAATACCCGTATCACGGCCTGTGAGCAGAGCCTGTTCTTGAGCAAGTTGAGCCAATGCAATAAATTTTTTAGCTTCATTCTGCATTTTACGGCTACTGTCTTCTGGTATAAGAGATGGCAACACAATTGCAGTAACAAGGCCGAGCAGAAACATAACCAACATGATTTCAAGCAGAGTGAAAGCACGTTGATGGGTATGGCTGCAAGGCGGCTCTTGTTGAGTAGTTCGCATGTAAGTATCAGCTATCAAGATTCCAGTTACCGGTATCATCCTCAGTACCTGCCTGGCCATCAGGGCCTGCCGAAAATACATCCACGGGCCCGTGCTCTCCCGGGCTGAGCATCAAATACTCATTGCCCCATGGGTCTTTTGGTAAACGACGAATGTAGCCATTATCCCTGTAGGCTTTTGGTTTAGGGCGGCCTGAGGGTTTGCTGACCAATGCATCAAGCCCTTGTTGTGTGCTGGGATAGGTATTATTTTCCAGCTTATACATATCCAGAGCGTTCTCTAAAACGACAATGTCGTTAACCGCTTTTTGCTGATCGGCCTTATCTTTATTGCCAATCACATTTGGGGCTACCAAACTGGCTAACACACCGAGAATGACAATAACGACCATGATCTCCAGTAATGTAAAGCCTGCTTCATGAGGATGTTTATTCTTCTTTTTCATTGCAGTTTCCTGTCCATCTTAGCTGGCAATCAGAGAGTTCAAATCCAGCATGGGTGTTAAAATGGCCATAACGATAAACAGTACGACACCTGCCATCGTTACGATTAACAGCGGGCCAAAAATGCCCAACGCTATATTCACCTGGGATTCAAACTGTTGATCCTGATTATCTGCTGCGCGGGCGAGCATGTTGGTCAATTCGCCAGACTTTTCACCGCTGGCGATGATGTACAGCATCATTGGGGAGAAAAGCTCTGTTTGTTCAAGGGATTGCCAGAGTGTTGATCCTTCTTTCACTCGCTCCGCCGCTTTTAGCAGAGAGGCCTGCATATACTGGTTCGATAATACATTTGAGGCGATACCCATACCTTCCAACAGAGGAACGGTACTGCTGGTAAGAATACTGAGCGTTCTGGCGAACCTTGCACTGTCGACACCACTCAGTACGCCACCTAATATTGGTAACTTCAAAAACAAATGATCATTCATTAACTGAAGAGAGCGACTGCGTTTTAGTATTTGTTGTCGTATAACCAAGGCTATAAGAAGAATGCCGGTAATCCACAGGCCGAAAGAGCGGACAAAGTCGCTGATACTAATGAGCGCTTGAGTCATGGCTGGAAGCTGTTCCCCCATATGGGCAAATTGTTCAACCACTGTAGGAACGACAGTGGTCAACAAAGCTGCCACTACAGCAATCGCGACTACGGTTAGAATGACGGGGTAAATCATTGCCTGAATCAGCTGGCTATTGATTTTCTGTCGATGCTCTGTGAAGTCAGCAAGCCTTTCCAGAACGTGATCAAGGTGCCCTGATTTTTCACCAGCGGCCACCATGGCTCGATATAAACGGTCAAACGTTTTTGGGTAACTGCCAAGGCTGTCTGCGAGAGTTTGGCCTTCGAGAATTTTTGAGCGAACAGTCGTAATAATGGTTTTAAGGTGTGGTTTTCTGACTTGTTTGATGAGTGCTTTTAAACATTCCTCCAAAGGAATGCCGGCAGCAACCAGTGTTGCCAGCTGTCGAGTTAACAAAGCTACTTCCGCATTGTTTGCCTGTTTCTGTAATATAGGAAGCCTGCTTTTTGGTGCTGCCTCAGAACTGACTGTTGTTGCCCTGGCTTTGTGAGAAGCTTCTATAACACTGACGGCATTGAGTCCAGAAACTCTGAGCTTCTGTCTTACCTGACGGGGAGTATCAGCTTCCATTACCCCTTTATTCTTTTTCCCTTTTGCATCCAGGGCTTCATAGGTATATACGCTCATCGTTTAATACCTGCCTACTCTCTAGTGACTCGCATCACTTCTTCAAGCGTAGTGATGCCATTGAGAACTTTTTGAAAACCGTCACTTTGGATACTGTCTGTCGAATGACGTATTTCCTGTTTGATTGACTGTTCACCAGCGCCATCGTGAATCAGCCGTCTAACTGTATCGTTCACCAGAAAGAGTTCGTGGATGCCTGTTCTTCCGCGATAACCGGTATGGTGACATTCCTCACAACCGGTTGCGTGCCATAAACTTTGATCTGTCTTAAGTCCCATTACGCTCATTTCCAGATTACTGGCCGGTCTTTGTTCACGGCATTCTGGGCAAAGTACTCGCACCAGACGCTGAGCAAGTACGCCCAATAAACTTGATGACAATAGAAAAGGTTCAACCCCCATATCTCGCAAGCGTGTGACTGCACCGATAGCGGTATTAGTATGAAGTGTACTGAGCACAAGGTGGCCGGTTAGAGATGCTTGAATAGCGATCTCTGCGGTTTCCAGATCTCGAATTTCACCGATCATAACCACATCAGGATCCTGTCGTAGAATTGCCCTGAGTCCCCTGGCAAACGTCATATCTACTTTTGGATTTACCTGTGTCTGACCAATGCCTTCCAGATCGTATTCCACAGGGTCTTCCACTGTCAGAATATTACGCTCACGGTTATTAATGGTGCTGAGGCCTGCATAAAGTGTGGTGCTTTTACCGGAACCGGTTGGCCCGGTAACCAGAATAATGCCATGAGGCTTTCGCAGTAGTTGTTGGAATTGATCACCAAGACCTTCCTCCATGCCAAGATGAGCAAGATCCAGTTGAACGCTGTTTCGGTCTAGCAGGCGCAGTACAATTCGCTCACCGTGTCGGGATGGCAATGTTGATACGCGAACATCAACCGCACGACCTCCAATGCGGAGAGATATACGACCATCCTGAGGTACCCGTTTTTCAGCGATATCCAGTTTCGCCATGACTTTCACTCGAGAAACCAGTACCGCAGCCAGTTTACGTTGAGGCCGAAGAATTTCCCGCAGTACGCCATCAACCCGAAAACGGACAGTCAGATTTTTTTCATAGGTTTCTATATGAATATCAGAAGCCCCTTCCTTGATGGCTTCTCCGAGCATGGCATTAATCAGGCGAATGATCGGGGCACCGTCATCGGCTTCAAGAAGATCTTCATCTTCTGGCAATTCCTCGGCAAGTGCCTGAAGTCCTTCATCATTACCGATGTCGTTCATCAGTTGCCGAGCTGCTGAAGAGTCTTTCTGATAGTGTTCAGCCAGTCGCTTTTCAAAGTCATCGTCGGAAAGGTGGCTTAGAGATAGTGGTTTACCAACGAGCCTGCGAACTTCAATTAATGCGGAATTTTCTGGCTTATCTTTGAAAAAAAGTTGTGGGTTATTTTGATTGTCAAACGACAGTAGAAGATTAAATCGACGGGCAAAAGAAAATGGCAGTGCTTTATTAACACGGCTATCCAGTGATGTATTGGTGTCCTGAGCCCGCTTCTCAATGAGTACATCTTCTGACTGTGTAACAGCCTGTTGGGGTACCTTTTCGTTTTGAGGTGTTTGGCGTGATAGTGCTGCAGTATCTGACATCATCGTTCCCCGTGAAGCTGGCGAATTGATGTTGCTGAAACCTTAAATTCAGTATCACTGACTGGCTTATCTTTGGCAGGCTTGCCTTTAGTGCTTTCTGATTGTCGCCTAAGCTCTTCAAGGAGTTGATGGGCTGTTGGTTGTTCAGGGAGAACCGGGGTATCAAAGCCGGGCATCAGTGAGATCCCCTGATTTTTTTTATCCAGCTGATGGGCGCGAATCAGGTCATACTTTTGACCGCTGATGGCATTCATTGCCAGATCGTCCCGAATGATAGTAGGACGAAGAAAGATCATCAGATTTTTCTTAACTTTCTTACTGGATGTTGATCGAAATAGATGACCAAGAATGGGAATATCACCAAGCAAGGGGACCTTTGAAACACTTTCCTGAACGTTCTCATCCAACAAACCACCGATCACAACCGTATCCCCTGTCTTTACCATGACAGAGGTATTCACTTTTCGTGTGGAGAACGTCACGTCAACCGGTGTACGACCATTAATGCTGGAGACTTCCTGCTCAATCGTCAGCTTGACCGCATCACCTGCATTTATCTGAGGAGTGACTTTTAACTTAACGCCAACCTCTTTTCTTTCAATGGTCTGGAAAGGGTTGTCATTGTCTGAGCTGGCTGTCGAACCTGTGAGCGTTGGAACTTCGTCACCGACAATGAACGACGCTTCTTCATTATCCATGGTGAGCAGGCTGGGAGTCGCGAGCACATTAGATTCACTTGACGTGGTGACCGCCTGAAGCAGAGCAGTCCAATCACCGGAAGTGATGCTAAATGCGGCCCCTGAGACTTTGGCAAGAGCAGAGGCTAGTGCAGTGTAGTCGCCCGGCTTATCAGGGTTAACTGTTTTTGCACCAGTGCTATCAATGACAGTAGTCCCTTTTTCATCTTTGGCTTCTTTCATACCCACCAGAAGCTCGCCAATGGGCACGCTGGAACCGTCTTGAAACTGCATGAGGCTACTGCCATCGTTACTGGCCAGTTGAAAGGAAAGATTGATGCCATCGCCATCGGCTACTTCGACAATGATGGCCTCGACCATAACCTGTGCTCGTCGTATATCCAGTTGCTGGATAACAGATTCCATCGCTTGCATAACATCAGGGCGGGCTGTGACGATCAGGGCGTTAGTCTGTTCATGCGTCTCGATGCCGTAGTCTGTGCCAGCCGCACTCTGTCCACTCTTTCCTGTAGCAATCAGCATTTTACCCACGCCATCCAGCACTTTTTTGAGGTCATCGGCTTTGGCGTAATGCAGATAGAAGGCTTTTATATTGCCACTGGATTTACGCTCCGAATCCATCTGAATTAACAGAGTTTTCATTCGATGTAGGGTTTGAGCATCGGCTGAGAGGATGATCTGATTGCTGCTTTCATTACTGACAATGACTGGCGGCAGCCCACTGGGTTTCTGACCCTGAGAGACGTAAACCGCCATAAGAATTCTTTCCATCTCACTGGCGGATGCATGATGAAGCTGAATAATCTGAACACTGCGCATACCAGCCTGATCGACACGACGGACAACTTCGGCAATACGCTCAAGGTTATTGGCGCGACCACTAAGGATCAGAATATTTGATGGGTCATAATGAACGACACTGCCTGAGCTATTTACCAGCTGGCGTAGAATTGGAGAAAGCTCGCGCACCGGAACATGGCTGACAGGCAATACCCAAGTGACGACTTCATCTCCACCATAGGGAGCCTGATCTTCCAACTTTTTACCAGCCACAACGGGGATAGATGATGTGCGGGCATTTTTGTCAGGAATGATTTTTACCAGGCCACTGTCATCTTCAACGGCAGCAAAGCCATGAACCGATAAAACAGAAAGAAACATCTGATAATATTGCCGTTGATTCAACTGCTCATAAGCACGAATCGTGACTTCACCACGAACTGTCGGATCAACGATGATGGTCTTGTTCAGGTTGGTGCTGACGGTGTTAATAAACTCTTTTATCTCCGCTTTCTCAAAGCTGGCTGAATAAAGAGCACTATTTGCAGTCACTACTACTGGAAAGGTCAAAAGTAGAAATAGGAACGTTGCGCTCAGCAGCTTTCCGGTACTATCAGGAAGACAAATCAATTTCAAAACGCTGACCATCCCTTTCAATTGTTAGTGATATCTGTTGCAGTGATGAAAGTTGCCCGATAACTTTCATGGCCTCATTGTTGTCTGTTAAGTCAAAGCCATTGATCGCAATTGCCATGTCATTGGGTTTCAACCCAAGCTCAGAAAAGTACTGAGGATATTTTGCCGGATTAATTCGGTATCCCTGAAGTTTCCCATCTCGCCGTATAGGCGATATGGTGACAATTTCAGACCAGGCCTCTGGTTTTTCCTGAAGCTGATTTTTTAGATCCGAAATGTTTTTGGATGATTTTGTAATATGAGTGGCTGTTACTGTGTTGTTGGTTGCAATTTTTTTAGAGGCTTCTTCTGGGTACATCAACAGTGATTCATATCGTACACCGTTTTGGATAATGACCCGATCAGAATAAATAGCATCTACTGTCGCCTGTGTCCCTTTAAGGGTATCCCCCCTTCGATAGGTTAAATCAGATGAGCCGGAACGAATGATCGCGAGAGAATCTTCAGGGTTATTACTGAAAACCAGTCCGGTTATTCGCGCTGCAATTCGAGAGACCGGTATATCTTTTGGCACTGATTTTTTTACAGGTAGAGGAGGTTGGCCAAAAAGTTGAAGGCTCTTTAGTTGGTGCAGATTGCTTTGATCAGGAATCGTTGCCGCCTTGTTTTGCTGTAAGTCGGGCTGCAATTCCGCAGGTGTTGAGTCGGCATCTGACATCAGTAGCCAAGTGATTTGAGCGGATTCTCTGGCAATCAGCAAAATCAGGATTAGCAGGAAAAAGTACTTTAGATAGATGACATTAATGCGTCGAAAAAACGACTTCCGACTGGTAAAAATATGTCCATTACTGCTGGTTTTATTATTGTTGTATATCACAGCTTGCCCTATATCCTGGTAAACGTCTTGGGCTTGATGTCCATTTAACCATCATAAAAACCTGTCTAACAAGATGATGAACACATTTTTCCTGTTTTTTTGGTAAGTAAATGTAGGGCTGAGAAACAGGTCTTCATTAATATTTGCCATATCTTTGCATGGTTGATTGGGGCATTGCTTTGTAGGGGGTTGATTATATTGATGGTTTTCTGATTTTTAGCTTCTGGTATTTCATGGTTTTTCCTCCTGGTATTTAAAGTATCACTGCTTCAAACAGATACACATTTATGGCCTTCATTGACCAATTTTGATGGGCTGGTTTATATCATCATGTATTCGAATGTCACTTTTATGAAAGGGACAAATAATAAATGACCATGGAGTGGGATTGATATATGGCTATCAGCTTTGAAAATGCGCTTGGCGTTCACCCTCAGGCACTGGCTTTTCGTGGTTTAAGGGCCGAAGTGTTGGCAGGCAACTTGGCCAATGTTGATACACCAGGATTCAAATCACGGGATATCGAGTTTTCATCAGTACTGGATCAACAATTAAGAACACCGGATTCAGGGTTCAGGGAAGATCATATGAAATTGGGTCTATTTGCTGGCACCGGTGCATTGCAGTATCGAAT
The DNA here is from genome assembly GCF_947495845.1 of uncultured Endozoicomonas sp. Taxonomy (GTDB): domain Bacteria; phylum Pseudomonadota; class Gammaproteobacteria; order Pseudomonadales; family Endozoicomonadaceae; genus Endozoicomonas. Next base: position 50,766 of record NZ_CANMAO010000008.1, read on the forward strand.
GCCTTACCAGCAGACCAGCGATGGTAATACTGTTGAATTAGGTGTTGAACAGTCGTCTTTCTCCCAAAATGCTTTGTCTTTTCAAACCAGCCTCACGTTTGTGAAAAAGAAGTTCAGTGGTTTAGAACTTGCTATTAGAGGAGGTATGTAACGTGTCACTCAGCAATATTTTTGCGGTTTCCGGCTCCGCCCTTAATGCCCAGACGGTTCGTTTAAACAGTATTGCCAGTAATCTGGCCAACATGTCCAGCGTTGGTAGTTCTCCAGAGACGGCATACCGGCCACTGCGACCTGTATTCTCAACCATTTATGATGATCTGGAAGGTCAATCTGCCCGGGTGAATATTGAAGGCGTTTATAAAATGCCACCCAGTGACAACAATCGACGTTATGAGCCGGGGAATCCACTGGCGGATGAAACGGGTTATGTCTACTACCCGGATATTAATGTCATACAGGAAATGGCAGATATGTTATCAGCAACCCGCAGTTATCAGAGCAGTATGGAAGTGATGGTCAGTGCCAGGAAATTGCAGCAAACCCTTCTATCTCTTGCTGAGTAGTCGCTTTGGCTGCACAAAAGTATAAAGGATGATACGTGACAGGAATTAACCCGGTTAACAACACATCAGTAGCCAACACCTCCAACAGTGCTTCCGGTTCCCTTCAGGTGAATCAGGATCAATTTTTGAAACTGTTTATTACTCAGCTCGAAAATCAGGACCCCACCTCTCCGCAGGACACCAATCAGATGCTGACCCAGCTTTCCCAGATATCGTCAGTGGAAAGCTTGAACTCTATTGATGGTCGCATTAGTGGGCTAACCAGTTCGTTGCAGCAATCTCAAATGCTTGGTGCTGCGCAATTACTGGGGCAGAGCGTTCAGGTAAGCACCAATCGCCTTATAGTTAACGACGCTGACAGTGCTGTGACAGGTGAAGCTCAGCTACCGGTTGCAGCCAGTGATGTGTTGATTCGAGTTTATGACAATGCTGGAACAGAAGTCGCCTCCCGTTCGCTAGGTGCTTATAGCGCGGGTGTGGTTCCTTTTGAGTTTGAAGATATTAAACCCGGTGAATACACCATCACGGCGACGGTCGTTAATGGTGGTAATGCTTATGCAGCCGGAGTCTCACTCACTGGCAAGGTGTCTGGTGTTGAGACAACCGGACAGGGTGTGTATTTGAGATTAGCCAACATGGGGGCTTACCCATTGTCGTCAGTGGCTTCGGTTGGTGATTAAAAGGTTTTACTAAGAAGCTGTTCATGATCGTTTGCAGCTCGCAGAAAGATTGTGAACAGCTTCTAAGTCAAAACATCAAAAGAATTGTTTGAGTTCAGGGAGGAATCAAGTGTCATTCAAGATTGGTTTAAGTGGGTTGAATGCTGCCCAGAAGGATCTGGAAGTCGTCAGTAATAATATTGCCAACACCAGCACCGTTGGATTTAAAGGCTCCAGAGTGGAGTTTGCTGATGTTTATGCATCGTCGGTTGCGGGTGGTAATAGTCAGGTGGCGGGTGTTCAGGTATCTGGCATTAGCCAACAGTTTTCTCAGGGAAGTATCACTTTCACAGAAAATGCATTGGATATGGCCATTAATGGACAGGGCTTTTTTGTGGTCAGTGATAATGGTGAGTTGTCGTATTCCCGGGCAGGGTATTTTTCTCTGGATGCTGAGAATTATCTGGTTAATAACCTGGGGAATAATCTGCAAGGCTACTCTGCTGACAACTCCGGTAATATCCTGCCAGGAAGCCAGACGAATCTAAGAGTTGCCCAGGGAACCATGCCTGCACAGGCTACCACTCAGGTTGCGAGTTCAGCCAATCTTGATGCTCGGGAAACCGTACTCTCTGGTGTTATTGATCCAGCAGACCCAAGCACATTCCATTCCACCATGGCATTTGATGTTAACGACAGCCTTGGTTCACCTCACACGGTAAGTTTGTATTTTGCCAAGACAGCAGACAATACCTGGGCAGTGGACTTCTATTTTGATAATGGGGCTACTGCTGATTTGAGCGAAACCTTTACTTTTAATACTAACGGTAGCCTTGCGACACCTGCCGGAGGAACCGCAGCGTTGAACATTCCGCTGGGTGATACTCGTCTCTCCGGTTCTGCGGCAATGAACTTTGACGTGGATATTTCAGACTTTTCCCAGTTGGGTGCAGATTTTACGGTAAACAAGGTGACCCAGGATGGCTTTCCTCCAGGTGCTTTGACTGGGGTCAGGGTGTCTCAGGAAGGGATTCTACAGGCACTCTACTCTAATGGTCAGACGTTAACCCAAGGGCAGGTGGTACTTGCCGATTTTCCTAACGAAAACGGATTGATTCCTACCGGTGAAAGTCTTTGGCAGTCTAGCTTCGCTTCCGGTGCTCCGCTGATTGGTGCTCCTGGTTCCGGAATCATGGGAGAGCTGGAAGCGGGTGCACTTGAGCAATCCAATGTGGATATCTCATCACAGCTGGTTCGTTTAATTGAGGCGCAAAGTAACTACCAGGCCAATGCGAAAACCATTGAGACCAGTAATAACCTGACTCAAGCATTGATGAATATTATCTAGTCACGTTTTTTACAGGACGTAAATAATGGATAAAGCGCTGTATATCAGTTCTGCCGGAGCCACGCTGTCTATGCGTGCCCAGCAGGTGCATGCCAACAACCTGACCAACAGTAATACATTGGGCTTCCGTCGTGATTTTGTCAGCAGTTTATCGGTGGCATTGCAGGGGGATGGTTTTCAAAGTCGGATTATGTCGTCTGCTCGAGGGTTAGGAAGCAGCTTTGATGTGGGGGCTCAGGAACACACCGGCAGAAAGTTGGATGCGGTGGTAAGTGGTGATGGTTGGTTCACGGTAGAAACCATTGATGGTAATGAGGCGTATACCCGTGCAGGTCAGTTTCAGGTGAGTGCTGATGGTCAATTACTGACTGCCAAGGGGTTACCAGTAATGGGTGATGCCGGCCCTGTCCAGTTACCAGAGTTTGAGTCCATTGAGATTGCTGGTGACGGAACAATTACCATTATTCCTGCCGATGGCACAGGTGAAACAGTCGAAGTCGGTCAGTTAAAACTGGTTAACCCCGAAGTGACAGAGTTGCAAAAGGCATGGAATGGTTTGTTCGTTTCTGCCAATGGCGAAGCGCTGGATGCTGATCCAAATGTACGACTGAGGACGGGCTTTCTGGAAACCAGTAATGTCAGTGCTATGGATGAAATGATTTCGTTTATCTCGTTGAGCCGTCAGTTTGAAAGTCAGATGAAGATGATGAAAGCGGCGGGAGATTTGGCGTCATCGGGAGACCGGCTGATCAGAGAGCAGTAGTTTGGATAAAAGTCTGAATACAAATTTGGAATAAAACACACAGGGAGTGTGCGATGAATCCTTCACTTTGGGTCAGTAAAACAGGCTTGGCTGCCCAGGAAAGGCAGATGGCCATCATTTCCAATAATCTGGCCAACGTAAATACGGTTGGGTTCAAACGCGACAGGGCAACCTTTGAAGACCTTTTTTATCATATTCAACGTCAACCTGGTGCATTAAACGACCAGGACAATGAAGTACCCTCCGGCTTGCAAATGGGCACCGGTGTCAAAATGACGGGTACCCAGAAAGTATTTACGCCGGGAAATTATGACACCACCAATCAAGCACTGGATATGGCCATTATTGGTAATGGTTTTTTTCAGATGTTGCAGCCTGATGGCACGCCTGCATATTCCAGAAACGGGCAGTTTCAGATCAATTCCGATGGTGAAATTGTAAACGGCAATGGTTTACCACTTGAGCCGGGCATTGCGATTCCTGCTGATGCTACCGGCATTACCATCAGCGACGATGGCATTGTGATGGTTAAGCAACCAGGCATCATTGAGCCGGTTGAAATCGGTCAAATCACCTTGGTGAATTTCGTAAACCCAGCAGGTTTACAGGCCATGGGTGGCAACTTGTTTCAGCAAACCGTTGCCAGTGGTGATCCGGTAGAAGCACAGCCCGGTGTTGAAGGTCTCGGCTTTCTAAAACAGTTTACTCTGGAAACTTCCAACGTCAGTACAGTTGAAGAGCTGGTGAAAATGATCTCTGTCCAGCGCGCCTATGAAATGAACTCAAAGGTGATCTCGGCAGCGGATCAGATGATGCAGTTTGTGAATCAGACGCTTTAAGTTCAGCAACAGGAGTCTGGTATGAGAATAGTTCTGCTCGGTATTAGCCTGATTTTGGCCGGTTGTCAGAATCTGCCAGACATTACATCAGTGTCGCCTGTTTTTCAGGAAGAGCCTCAGGTTATTCCCGAGCCCGAAGTGCAACAGCCCTACATTGTAAAGTACGTGCCAAATGGCAGCCTGTTTAACCCCCGCTACGGCAACATGATGGTTTCCGACCGTCGAGCGTATCGTCTGGGCGACATTCTCACCATTGAGCTAAAAGGCACCACCAATATCAGCATGGGTGGGGGCAGTAGCGTCAATAAAAGCGCCAATATTGATATTCCCGACCCTACTTTATTAGGACGCTCCAGTGCGTCGATTTTGGGCAGTGGTCGTTCACTGGCAACCAGTATCCAGCCAACCCGTGAATATGGCGGTGCGACCAGTGCAAGTCGTAATAACAGTCTGGAAGGCAGTGTAGCGGTAAAGGTCGTTGAAGTTTTACCCAATGGCACGTTGCGTATTCAAGGTAACAAATGGCTGACCATTAACTCGGGTCGGGAACAGATTAAGATCAGCGGGCTTGTTCGTCCGGAAGATGTCAGCACCGATAATAAGGTGTCATCGGAACGACTGGCAGAAGCCAGAGTGGATTACGTTGCCCTTGGTGATAATGCCAATGCTCACAAGCCTGGCTGGTTTACCAGAATGCTGAATAGCCCCTGGTTTCCTTTTTAAGAGTGAAATGGAGGAGTTATGGCAGGACGCCATCAATTGCCAGTCATCTCATTATTTTTATTAGCTCTGCTCATCGCAGCCCCCGCCGATGCACGACGATTACTGGATGTTGTGGATGTTGAAGGTGTCCGCAGTAATCAGCTGATTGGTTATGGATTGGTGGTTGGCCTGGATGGCACCGGCGATAAATCGGCGTTTACCAAACAGTCTCTGGTGAACATGCTTCGTGATTTCGGGCTGACGATTACCAGTAATGATGTGAACTCTAAAAATGTCGCCGCAGTGACGGTGCATGCCTCGTTGCCCGCATTTGCCAGACCCGGTCAGAAACTGGATGTCAGTGTGTCGTCCATTGGTGATGCGAAAAGCTTACGCGGTGGAACACTGTTGTTTACGCCTATGAAAGGTGCTGATGGTCAAATTTATGCCATCGCTCAAGGCAGTCTGCTTGTTGGTGGTGTATCTGCAGAGGGCTTGGCTGGAAATGCTGAAAATCCAGGAGCCGGAAGTAAGGTTCAAATCAACAGCACCAATGGCGGACGTATTCCCGGTGGTGCTTTGATTGAGCGGGCCGTAGAAACACCTTTTAACTACGGCACTCATTTGGTATTGAATTTAAGAGAGCCTGGTTTTAGCTCCGCCCGCAGAATTGTAAAAGCCATCAATCAGTATTTTGGCCCCGGTGTTGCATCCGCCACTAACGGTGTATCTATTGAAGTGTCAGCCCCGAAGGACAGCAGTCAGCGGGTGTCGTTTATGGCCATGCTGGAGCAGTTGGATGTTGATATGCCCAGCCCAGCGGCTCGAATCATCTTCAATTCCCGCACTGGCACGGTGGTGATGGGCGAGAACGTACGAGTTCGACCTGCTGCAGTCAGTCATGGCAACCTTGTGGTTCGGGTCAGCCAAAATGCGACAGCCAGCCAGCCGACGGCCTTTTCAGAAGGAGGAACAACCGAAGTCGTTCTGAATAGTGATGTGGCTATATCGGAAGAAGCGTCGGCGATTTATCTGGTGCCGGAGGGCGTATCGCTGTCTGAAGTGGTGACGGCAATCAATGGCGTTGGCGCCACACCTACGGATTTGATGTCCATTCTAGAAGCACTGAAAGCTGCTGGCGCGCTGGAAGCAGAGTTGATCGTTATTTAAGGGAGAACTTTATGCTGAGTGGCGTGGGAAATATTGCAGATCCAACGATCTTGAGTTCAGCTGAACCGGATAATATCGACAGCCTTGAAGCCGCAGCGAAAGAGTTTGAATCATTATTTGTGAATGAGCTGCTCAAAAGTATGCGACAGGCCAATGAGGCGATGATGTCAGATACCGAGTCGCCCATGATGAGTAACGATACCCGGTTTTTCTATTCTATGTTCGACGCTCAATTGGCGGAACACTTAAGTGAACATGGTGGTTTAGGCATTGCTCAGGCATTAATCCGACAGCTCGGTGACTAATCTACACACTCCCCTCAAGAAGCTCCTTTTTCAGGTCGATGGCAATGTGAGCAAATTCCTGTTGGAACCATCATGAGCCTGACACATATTGCCACATCCGGCCTGCTGGCCAGCCAGAAAGCCCTGACGGTGGCCAGCAACAACATCGCTAATGCGGAAACCGAAGGCTACAGTCGTCAGGTTGTTCAGTTTCAGCCGACCTATACGCTCCATCCGGGTGTCGGGGCATTGGGTACTGGCATTAACTCCAGCTCAGTCAATCGAATTACCAGTCAGTTCCTCACTGCTCAGATGTGGGAAAGTCAGGCCATTGCCGGTGAAACGAAAACGCATTTGAGTTATTTGAACGATCTGGATCAGTGGCTGGGTAGCGACAATATGTCCCTGGCTAAAGGCTTCGATAACTTTTTTACCGCTTTAAACGGTGGCGCCGTCGATCCGGTGGAGTCCAGTACACGACAGGTGATTCTGGCAGAAAGTAACGGTCTGACAGGACGATTTAACACCCTCTTTAATCAGCTTCAGGGGCAGGCCGAAGTGGTCGGCCAGCAGCTGAATGCTGCAGCTAATCAGATTAATGGTCTGCTGACCAATATAGCCGGATTTAATGATCAGCTGAGAACGTTATCCACAGGCAGCCAGCCCGCCAACGAAATATTGGATCTCCGTGATCAAGCGGTTAAGGATCTCTCTGAGCTGGTGTCTGTTAATGTTCTACAACACGACAATGGCTCCTACAGCGTTTATATGAAGTCTGGCCAGCCATTGGTGCTGGGTAATCAGCATAACTCACTGTCCGTGGAAGGTTTGGTGGATGCTGCAGATGGTTTTCAGATGATTCTGCAAACCGGCAACACCAAGATACGAGTCACCGGCGATCCGGGTGGAACGGTGGGTGGTTTGCTGCAATATCAATCAGATCAGCTGGTTTACGCTCGCAATGAAATGGGGCGTATGGCCGTGGTGCTGGCTCATGAAATCAATACTCAATTGCAAGCCGGCGAAGACCTTAATGGCAACCCCGGCACGTCGTTGTTTAATGATTTGACGACACCGGTCGGTGCAGCAATGCCCCTTGATACGGTATCAACGGCAGTCACTGCCTTAACCATTACCGATACCAGTCAACTGCAATCCAGTGATTATGATTTTCGCGTTGATAACGCAGGCAACTATCGCGTGGTTCGACGGCTTGATAATACCGACGTTGCCGCCGGTGTTTTGTCTGGCACAGGCACAGATACTCTGACGTTTGATGGTATCGAGGTCAGTGTGGATGCCACAGCCACGGATCAAGCTTATCGCCTGGCTCCGTTAAGGTACGGTGCCCGGGAAATCCAAACCATGATGTCGGATCCTTCGGCTCTGGCGTTTGCTGCACCTGGAAATGGCATAGGCGACAACAGTAATTTGCTGGATTTAGTCGCCATTCAATCCAAAGGTCTTATCAATGGCGGCACCAGTACATTGGTGACGGCGTATTCCGGTTTTGTGGGTGAAGTCGCGGTGCAAACATCTCGAAGTAAAACCGAAGCGGCTGGTGGGCAGGCATTATTGTCGCAGGTTGAGTCTGCTGTCGGCACCTACAGCGGTGTTAATTTGGATGAAGAAGCTGCCAGTATTTTACGATTCCAGCAACTTTACAGTGCCAATGCCCGGGTGATTTCTGTCGCACGATCAACCTTTGATGCGCTGCTGGCTATGTTTTAAGGGAAATACTTTTTAAGGGGATCAAAGTGAGAATCAGCACAGGGAACTACAACCGGCTCATGGTGCAGGTGATGCAGAACACCATGGCGGATTTAGCCAGAACCTCGGATCAGTTAGCCACTGGCAAGCGGATTCTGCAACCTTCCGACGATGCGGTGGACGCAGTTAAAGTTCTGAGATTGAATAATGAACTGAATGCCATCGGTCAGTATGAAAATAACATCAGTTCAGCCAGGGGCTGGTTACAGCAGCAGGATGTTTTGTTCGGTGGCATGAACGATTTGTTGATGCGGTCCAGAGATATTCTTCTGGAGGCAGGCAACGGTTCACGAAGCAATGCCGATCTTGCGACCATTGCTGATGAATTGTCCTCTCTGAATGAGGCTTTGCTGAGTCAGGCAAATCATCGAACAGCGGATGGTCAGTATTTGTTTTCAGGAACGACCACGACACAGGAGCCCTTCACGTTAGTTGCCGGTGACTATCTATACAACGGTAACAGTCTGCATCGTGAAGTAGAGGTCAATGGATCGACAACCGTTCAGCTAACTCAGCCAGGGGATGCGCTTTTTGTTGATGCTGCTGCCATTGCTCCGTTGCCAGATACAATTTTTGATGCACTTGCCGCAGCGGTAACAGAGCTGAACACGCCTACTGCAAATCTGGATACAGTGGTTGCCGACACCATTATCTGGATTGATAACACCATGGAGCGAATTGGTTCTGCGCAAACGCGAGGCGGCAGTGAGTTAAATCTTCTGGATCAGATTGGTGGTAGTCATGGAGACATCAAATTGTTTGCTCAGCAACTGACGTCCAGCCTGGAAAATGTGGATTTTGTGGAAGCCACTACCCGATTGAATCAACAGCAAGTGATTTTGTCGGCCAGTCAGCAGGTGTATGCCAATATCAAGAATCTTTCGCTGTTCAACTATTTCTAAGAATTTAAGTTGCTCTTGATTTAACACGCTTTTGATTTAAGAAGAGCGGTGATTTAGCCGATGTTCCTACAGAACGTTCTCGGGAGCAGGTTGTAATGTCCAGCATAAAAGGAACCGGTGGTAAGAAAGCCGGTGCAGTCAGTGGAGCAAAACCGCGTGTTGACAAAAAAACAGGGGTTAGCAGTGCCCCGCGTGTTGCCGAAGATCGTTTGAATGTCAGTGCCTCAGCCCAACAGATTGATGATCTTTTTCAACAGTTATCGGATCTGGATGATGTGAATGCCGCCAGAGTGAAAAGTGTTCGCGAGTCGATCAAAAAAGGAAATTTTCCCATCGATTATCAGCGTTTGGCTGATAAAATTCTGGAACTCTCTGATGAACTCAATGCTGAAGACGACGACTGATGCTAAGTTAGAAAATGCCTCGAATGTTGCTAATACGGATCGTGTATTACAAGATCATTTCCAGAAAATGCTCAGTAATATTCGTGATGCTTTGGCCTTGTCCAGAAAAATGGAAAAGGTTCTGGAAGCGGTCCATCAGAAAATGCTGAGTAGGAACATTGCCTCTCTGGAAGTGTCGCTGGAGCATCAGGTTCGCATACTGAACATGCTGCAAATGAATGGCTCTCTTCGAGAGCATTACCTGAAACAGTTTGGCTTCAGTAATGATAGCGCTGGCATAAAGCAGTTCTTCAGTCTTATGAAACAGCAGCCTGCTGTTGCCCCGGTAGAAGCGTATCAGACACTGGGGAAATATTGGGATCAGTTAGAACTCTCTGCCAACCGTTGCCAGCAAGTCAATAACGCCAATGGTCGTTTATTGGCTCGGCTTTCAGCCAGTACCCGAAAAATTATTGAACTCTCTTTCTCAGGACAACCCATTGCTACCTATGATGAGCATGGGGTGCCCGTTAATCCGCTGGCAGAATAATGAAGAGTCGCTATGCCGCAGTTATTATCGGCGCCGTAATTTTTCTGCAGATAAGTGTTTTTGCAGACGCCCCTCAGACGATTTATTACCCTCAGGTACTTGAAGATCATCAATGGTCCATGAACAAGGAGCATGGATTTTACTGCATTTTATCAAACCCGGTGGCTGGTTTGGGTGATCTTCAGCTGATTGCCGAAGCCGGTGAAGTTGAGCAAATTGCTGTTGCTCCAGACCCCTTTCAAAGCGAGCATCGCCAGGTATCTGTGGCGATTACTTCACCTCCCTGGTCGGTGACACCACAACATATGCCTATTGCCAACGCCAGTATCCCCGCGGGTGATTCTTTATCTATAGATATCAGCATGGTGAATGTTCTGAAGGCATTTCATGCAGGGCAACAGCTACAACTGGTGGTGGACGACAATAATGGACCTTCGGTCATTGTTCAGGTGCCTGCCTTGAATATTATGCCGGTACTTGAGCAGTTTTACCGCTGTATGGACGATTTGCTGCTGTTGAATTTTGAACAGGCAAAACACAATACCTTTTATTATCCGTCCGGCGGTAAACGACTGGATGATGATCAACGACAAATGTTGCTTCATATTGCTGAATATGTGGTGGCAGATCATAACGTTGATCGTATCACCATTGATTCTCATACGGATTCTTATGGTGATGAATTGGTCAACCGGGAGCTTTCTAAAAAAAGGGGGCAGCTACTGGTGAGTGAGCTGCAAAAAATCGGGGTTCCTGCGGGTAAAATCCTGATGCGATTTCATGGTGAACGCTACCCTGTGGCTGATAACAACACCCCTGATGGGCGAAACAGAAATCGCCGCGTCGAGATTCGGATAACTCGTTAAGCCAATGTCTTTTTCTTCCTAAACTCTGTCAATCCAACGTCGATATCCTTTCAGAGCCTGAGAAAATCTCAGGCTTTTTCAGGGTCTGTTGACGTTTCGTTGCGTGCTCAGCGGATCAGGGCGCTCCTATAACTAGGCGCAGCATCGCAGGAATGCTTATTGCCTTTCAAGATGCTGGAACGACGTGATAGGGGCGCCCTGATCCGCCCTTCGGGTGACTCAGAAAAACGCCACCCGCTTTGTCAGGCTTGCTTGGCGTAGAATGACTACGCACGGCGCAAACCTTTCGCGCGCTTGACGTTTTTCTGAGTCACTGAGTCTCGCAACGAAACGTCAACAGACCCTAGCACTTTGAAAAATACTTGCTACCAGACTTTCTGGAAGACGGAGCGATTATGGAAATCAAAGGATTGGCCTCCAGTTTGGTAAACCCGGTCAGAACTGAACGGCAGCCATCAGTATTACCTTCCGATTTAAGCCGAAACGATGTCCCTGATTTTACGCAGTTGATGAAATCCGCCATGGACCGGGTGAACGAGTTGCAGCAATCCGCATCGACTCAGATGCATCAGGTGGATACCGGTGAGTCTCAGGACTTGCTGGGAACGATGATTGCCACCCAGAAAGCCAGCATTTCTTTTCAAGCGTTGATGCAGGTGAGAAATAAGGCAGTAGCAGCCTATGAAGAAGTTATGCGCATGCAGGTTTGAACAGCGGTTCTGGCAAACACGCTAGACAAGGCACGCTAGATAAGGAAAGTGGAGTGAAGAATGGCTGAAGCGACAGCAGACGGTTTACAGGAAACCGGGATTGAAGAAGAGCAAGCAACATCTCAGCTTCAGCTGTGGCGCGAGCGGGTTCAGGAATTTCTGCAAAAGAATAAAGGCTATCAGACTATTACCCTGATCATGCTCTCCGCTGGCATTGCCCTGTTGGTGGTGCTTTGGCTCTGGTCACAAACCGCCGATTATCAGCCTTTGTACGGTAATCAGGAGCTTTACGAAGTGTCCAGCATTGTCGAAGTGTTGGAGCGGGAAGGGCTGAACTACACGCTTCATCCTGAATCCGGACAAGTAATGGTAGACGCCGGTCAACTAAGTCAGGCGAGAATGAAACTGTCGATTGCCGGGATTCAGGCACGATCACCAGAAGGTCTGGATACGCTGGATCAACAGGAACTGGGCGCCAGTCAGTTTATCGAAGGTGTCCGCTATTTAAGAGGATTGGAAGGCGAGCTGGCGCAAACCATTATCAGTCTGAAGTCGGTGCGAAATGCGCGGGTGCATTTGGCCATTCCCAAACAAAGCAGCTTTATTCGGCGCAAAGAAAAGCCGTCAGCGTCTGTCTTTGTCAATTTATTCCCGGGGTATCGACTGAGCGTTGAGCAGGTGGAAGGTATCATCAATCTGGTGGCAACCAGCGTTTCCAACATGAACAGGGAAGATATCTCTGTTGTTGATCAGAGTGGCAGGTTGTTATCTACAGAAGCACTCGAAAAAAGTGGCGCTCTTGGCGAAGTGTCCAGACAGTTTGATTTTAAGCAGGAAGTGGAAGCCCGCTATCAAGATCGTATCAGCCACCTACTGGAACCTTTGGTTGGCCCAGGCAATTTCCGGGCACAGGTGACCGCCAGTGTGGATTTTGAAAAAGTGATTCAGACCGTAGAGCAGTTTGATCCAGCGACAGCGGTGGTACGAAGTGAGCAAGGAAAAGAGCGCATCAATACCGGAGGGCCAGCGATAGGCGTTCCAGGCACATTAAGCAATCAGCCTCCGGCAGAGACGGATGAAGAAGCGGAGACCGAGAACAGCAGTCAGTCGGAATTTGTGCGCAATTATGAAGTGGACAAAGTAACCCGCCAGGTATCAAACCATCAGGGACGTGTAGAAAAACTGAGCATTGCTGTCGTTTTTAATGATCAGGCTGAAGGTGCTGTTTCTGGTGCCGTAGCGGAGTGGGATCAGGCCCGGCTGGACAGTATGCGTCAGATGATTATTGATGCGACAGGATTGGATCAGGTAAGAGGTGATCAGATCAGTATTCATACCGCACCATTTGTTCCTGTTGAAGGTGCTCCGGACAGCACGATGGCATGGTGGCAACAGCCACAGACGCTGTATTACGTGAAATACGGCTGCGGTACGTTATTGGCGATTTTAGTGTTGTTCTATTTGATTCGACCATTGATGCAACAAGTCACGGTCAACTTGGAACCACCAAAAGAATTATTGCCAGCGCTGGCAGAAGGGCATGGTGAACTGGCTCATTTAGAAGAAGAGGATCCAGAGAAGCGGCGAGCCATGTTTGATGAAAGCTTCCATCTGCTACCACCGGAACTGGCGGATTTTGAAACTCAGGTGACCCATATGAGAAAGCTGTCGGTTAAACAGCCTGAACGGGTAGCGCAGGTGATTCAGCTGTGGATGAGCAATTATGAGACGTAGTCATTGATGACCGATAAAAAAGAGAATAAATGAAAACATGAGTGAGAATCGTGATCTTGCCATTAGGCAGCCAACAACCAGAGACATTGCCATCCTGATGCTCAGCCTTGGAGAAAAAGGGGCTTCAAGGGTGTTGGAGCATCTTAGTCAGCGAGAAGTCCGGCAGGTTAGTGCTGCTATGGCGACCATGGCGCCCTTAAAAAGGGATCAGGTTCAGGAAGTGTTGGATATCTTTTTCCACACTTATCGATACGACAGTGGTCTTACGGGATCATCCCGTGGCTATTTAGACAAAACCCTGAAGCTGGCACTGGGCGATAAAGAAGCCAAAAACGTCATGGACTCCATCTTTGGTGATGAAGACACCACATTGGAAACTATGAAAATGATGGATTCCGCGACGATTACCGAGTTGATTGCCGGCGAGCACCCTCAGCTTCAAGCCGTAGTACTGACTTACCTTGGGCCGGAACAGGCAGCAGAGGTACTTCAGCGTTTACCCGTTGCCAGTCATCAGGATTTGTTATCCAGAGTGGCCCGCCTTGAAGAACTGCACCCTTCCATTCTGCAGGAACTGAACCGGATGTTTGATGACAATATTGGTCGTCTCAGTACCAGCCAGAACACCACGGTCAGTGGCTTACGTCAGGTGGCGGATATCATGAATCGGATGGGTGAAGGTACGGTTAAAAATGTGCTGGGTTACTTCAAAGAGCAAGACAAGAAACTGGCAGAGAAAATTGAGCAGCAGATGTTTGTCTTTGAGCATTTGACGCGGCTGGATGAAGACGTAATTCGTCGCATTGCCAGTGAGGTCAGCCAGGATATTCTTGCGCTGGCATTGAAAGGTGCTCCTCAGGATGTGATGGATGCCATTGTTGGTACCATGACCAAGCGGGCTTCGAAATTCCTGTTAGAGGATATTGAAAACCTCGGTTCGGTGCGTGCCAGCCAGGTTCAGGGTGCCCGTAACGATGTATTGAGAATTGCACGGCAGCTGGCGGCCAGTGGTGAAATCGAGCTGAGCTTTAATGAAGATGAAGAGATGATTGAGTAACCTTATGAGGCTTCCATGAAGAGCAAAACCAGAATCTGGCAGCCAGAAACTGCGGCTTATCAGCAGTTTCATTTTCCTGCGCATGAAAAGAAAGGGCGGCCTGGTCAAACTCAAAAAAACGGTCGCGCAAAAAAACACAGTCCAGTTACTCCTTCTGAAACCCCGATAATTCCGGAACATTCAGTGGCTTCTGAAGCCAGCCAAGGGACGATAGAGAAAGTACAGGAGCAGCACGAAGCAGAGCTTCAGAGTATGGAGCAGAGGAGTTATCAGCGCGGCTACGATGAAGGACGTCGCCAGGGTTTTGAAGAAGCATCCAAAAAAATCGCCAGTCAGACCCAGCAGGTTTCAGAGCAGCAGAAGGCACTGGTAGACAGTTTGCACCGTGAAATTTCCGCCGTTAAAAACAATACTTTGCAAAATCGGGAACAGTTGTCGGTATGGCTTGGTCAGGTAGTAGAAGAAGTCTGTCGTCAGGTGGTTCGAAAAGAGATGGAAACCAAGCCAGAGCTAATTGTGGATATTATTCGCCAATCCCTCGAGCTGGTGCCAGAAAGCAACAGTTATACCATACAGGTATGTGATCAGGATGCTGAGCTGTTGAGACGCACCAAGCCGGATTTTGGGGCGCCATGGCAGCTGGTGGTTACTGAGAATTTAATGCCCGGTGACTGTCGAATAGTTGCCAGTGAAGGCGAGGCGGAAGCCAGGTTGGATAATCGATTAATTCAATGTCTGGATATTATTAAAGCGTCTCTGGTGGAAGATCTGGAGGCTGTCTCTTGATCAATGAGCTTCCGGAGGTATCAGCAACGACAGCCAATTCCATGATCGGACGGCTTCGCAAAGTGCCGGTCGCTTCATTGACAGGACGGGTTGCTGCAGTGAAAGGCATGTTGTTGGAAGCAGTGGGTGTTCGCCTGCCGGTAGGTCAGCTTTGTCATATACGCTCACGGTCTGGTGATGGATTTGAGGCAGAAGTCGTCGGCTTTAATGATAAAACCTCCTTGCTAATGTCGCTTTCGAACCATCAGGATGGCATCTCACCCGGGGATTTAATCGTTCCTGTGCCGGTGAATCAGGGCGTTTCGGTGGATAGTTCACTGGTGGCTCGCGTTGTTGATGCAATGGGTGAGCCCCTGGATAACAAGCCATTGACGTTAAATGAACGAATCCCCGTTTTACCCATACCATTAAATCCCATGAATCGGGGGGTTGTGGATAAACCTTTGCATGTAGGTATTCGGGCGATTGATGGTTTATTTACCCTTGGGCGCGGGCAGCGTATAGGATTGCTGGCTGGAAGTGGGATTGGCAAAAGTACATTGTTGGGAATGATGACCCGCAATACGCAGGCTGATGTGACGGTGGTTGGCCTTATTGGTGAGCGCTCAAGGGAAGTTAAAGAATTTGTTGAGCATACCCTTGGCTCCGAGGGGATGAAGAAAACGGTCGTTGTTGCAGCCCCGGGAGATGAATCACCAGTCAGGCGCATTCGTGCTGCCAATTATTGTCATCGGATTGCTGAGTATTTCAGAGATCAGGGTAAATCGGTGCTGCTGTTAATGGATTCTTTGACTCGTTATGCTCAAGCGCATCGAGAGATCGCCTTGACCATGGGTGAGCCGGCAGCGTCCAGAGGTTATCCGCCATCTGTCTTCAGTAAAGTGCCAAATTTGATTGAGCGATCCGGACCGGGTGCAGGCAATGGTTCGATTACTGCCGTTTATACGGTATTAGCGGATGGGGATGATTTGCAGGATCCAATCGTAGACTGTGCCCGTTCTGTACTTGATGGGCATATTGTTTTAAACCGGGAACTGGCAGAAAAAGGTCACTTTCCGGCGATAGATCTAGAGAAATCGCTGAGTCGTGTTATGCCGCAAGTCACCTCTGAAAAGCACGGGGTATCTGCACAGAACTTTCGTCGTCTTTTTTCACGTTACAACCATTTTCAGGAATTAATGGCCATTGGCGCTTATCAGGCCGGTGCAGATCCGGAATTGGATAAAGCCATTGAGATGCGTCCGGCCATGGAACGATTTCTGCAGCAAAGTCGTTTTGAGCAGTTTGATCCTGAAGCATCTATTCGGGTATTAGAAACCATGCAGCTAACTCGGGAGGGGGCAGCGAGTGGCAGATGAACAACAACTCAAGCGACTGCACCGAATGATGGAATATAAGTCAAAAGACTTACAAAAAAACGTTGCTGTCACCAGTGCTGGAGTGGATGGTTTAATCAATCAGAAGAAGATGGTGGATGACAGTAATCATCAGAGTCACTTGCAGCAAGGTGAGCGACTAAACGCCCTGTTGTGCTGGAATCAAAATCAATTTTCATCACTACTCAGCGATGTGGGTCACCTTATTGATGAGAAAATATTGGATCATCAAACTAAATTGAAGGCATTAGAGTATGAGCTGACTGTTCAGCATAGAAAAATGAAAGGTGTGGATTTGTTATTACAGAAGAAAATAAAGGATCGAATGAAAAAGCATAAGCGCAATCTTGAGCTTGAAATGGAGGAGAATCTGCAGCGTTAAACATAGAACATATAATTACCTTCCTTATAAACCTTTTCTGATTATTTAAGTCTGTGATAGCCTGATTACTGAATGCACAATGCAAGGATGCAGATATGTCATTCAGTACATCACGATTTTTAGTCGTTTTTTTTATGTTCACGTTAGCCGCCAATTTTGGCCAGGCTTCATCAAATGACCCTGTTTCTCAAAAAGTGATGGGGTTTCTTAATACCGCTGTCCAGAAATTCTTGCAAAAGTACCCAGAGGCAACGCACACCATAACCCTGCGGCCATTCAAGGGAAAGCTGGAAAACTGCCCTCAAGACTTACAAATCAAGAGTAATATGGCGCATAAACCGCCGGTTGGTGTTATTCGATTAAATGTTGAATGTCCGGGCCTTTGGAAGACCTATGTCGTGGCTGAGGTGGAAGTATTACTTTCCGTGGTTCTCAGTCAGCAAAATCTGAGCAGGGGGGATGTTATCACCGCTGGGCTGCTTCAGGTGCAGCGTATCTCAATGTCAAAATTGAGAGGGCGTTATTTTACCGATGTCCAACAATTAGAGGGCCGTCAAGTTAACCGTGCTATTCCTGTTGGACGGGTTATTCAGGAGACGACATTGGTGCCTCAATACCTGGTTCATAAGGGGAAGCCAGTTTCTATTCAATCCGGTAATGGTGCTCTTTTTGTCTCGATGATGGGGGTTGCTTTGGAGAGTGGTTTACTGGATGACGTGATAAGAGTGCGAAATCGCTCTTCTGGCAAGATTATTGATGCGCGGGTTGTTTCGGAGAATAAAGTGACGGCAGGGCTTTAATTCGTCCCTGAAATAACTAATCAACAGCTGACTAAGGATTTCTGCAGAAAATTAGACAATCAGCAGATGATTAAAAGTATCTGACTGAAATTAAACTTTTCCGTTGATGATTAATCACCCAGGGAGGGGGAGATGGGAAAGGAAATCGTAAATGCATTGACGCCAGATCCGCTGTTACAGCAGAACTGGTATCCAGACTATCTTCATCTATTAAGCCAGCTACTGACATGGTGCTTTCTCAGTGAACGTCGGGAGTTGAGCGAGGCGATTCGATTTAATGACCACTTGATGGATGAGCTGCATGGACAGTCGGTGACGGAAGTTCTCTCTTCTCAGTTGAAGAGAGTGCTTGAGTTTCGAACTGACTCAGTATGGCTATCAGCCTGGTCAGATCATGATGTCTATTTGCGCTCAATACCGCCGGCAGAAGTTGAGCGACTGTTAACGTCTGTGATCACCGCCAAGCGACATAACCTGATTAAATTTGATGAGCTGCCCTATATTCTTTATGAAAAATACTCTGAAACCAGCCCGGTTATTCCCATTGAACTCAGAGAATTAATTACACAGATAATTGCTCATGTGCCTCAGGACACACTTTACCTGACAGGTGATGAAGGTTTTGGACTTGCACCTCTTTTTCTTGGAAAGCAATTCCAGATATTTTCGGAGCAGCATTGCGCTGAGTCGATGCATTCACTAATAACATTGTTGAGCTATCAAATTACATTGCGCGTGGGTGATCCGGTTCTATCGCCCGGGTTTTTTGAGCAAAACCGATTGCGAACGTTTGCTTGTGGCGTCGGCGTACTGTTACAGGATCATCGTTATAAACAACATGAAGTCAGGGATTTATTTGGTCGGTTTGAGCCGAATACCCGATTGAGAGAGATGTTATTTATTACTCATCTTCTAAAGCAGTGCGCAGGGGAGTCCGTCGTTCTGGTACCTGGTCGATTTTTGATTAAAAACACGACGGAGCATAAACGGTTCCGGCAGTATCTGGTGAGCAATGGTCGGATAGATACCATTGTTCGTCTACCAGCCGGCTTATTACCCGGGCGGGCTCAACCCTTATTTTTGCTGCGTTTTTCTGAACAGGCAACGGATAATATCCGACTGATCAATTGCGACCATGATTATTTTAAAGCGGTGGCAATTAAAAAGCGTGGAGAGGCAAAGTTTCAATTAATGCACGGTGATGTACTGATGGAAGAGCTGAGCTCGACGGAGAATAGTCAGTTTTGTACTCAAGTGTCTTTGTCAGAGTTACGGGCAGAGCATTTTGCCGATATGCCTTTGGATCCAGCGTATTATCTTGGTAAAAACCGGACTGTGGTTATCAGACCCGGCAGTAGTGCCGTGAGAGGGTTGTCATCAACGTTTGATGTCATTCGTGCCCAGGCTGTCAAAGGAGCAGATAGAAGCCATGAGACGGATACCCGGGTTTATCTGGAAGTGACGGTTCAGGATATTAACGATGCCGGTATTATTGATCAGCCAGCCCGGGAAGTTCATGTCAGCCCGGATCGCCTGAAAAGAGCAGAAGGACAAACACTGCGTGCGGGGGATATTTTGCTGGCTATCAAAGGTCAGGCTGGTAGGCTGGCGATGGTTCCTGACGTTTGTGGCAATAACTGGATGGCAGGGCAGTCCTTCGTCATTTTACGACAAAAGTCTGGTAACGTGCTTAAAAGCCCGGTTGTGCTTTTTCGTTTCTTGAAGTCGGAAACGGGACAGAAATTGATTCGGTCAATTTGCACGGACGATGTTGTGCCATTCATTCACAGTCAGGACCTGAAGCAACTACCTATTCCTCAGTGGTCTGAGTTGGAGCAGGAACAGGCCTGTATGGCTCACGAGGAGATTCTGAAATTGTATGCCCGAATGAAGTTTTTTCGGGAAAAGGCCGAGTTGGTTGAGCGGGAAATACTAAGAGAAGCATAAGCTTCTCTTAAGAGCTTATCGCTCACCCTGAACTTCAAAGTCATCGCTTTTCAGGCGGGCTTTACCATCAGTATCGATAATCCAGTGCTCGCGATGAACGACACCGTAAGCTTTGTTCATGGTCCATTTTGCCGTAAGGATATAACCGTCATTGTCTTTCTCAGGCTCCCAATGGACATCGGTGTAATCAACATCTTTAAAACCCTGATCCATGATGCCCTGCCAGAACTCCTCAATAGCTTTGCGGCCTGTAAACGTTCCGAAGGGCCGCGCCTCCATGACTGTATTTTCCAGATACTGTTCTGAGCAGCCCTTAGCATTTTGTGAATTAAATGCTTTTTGCCACTCCGCAATACCGACCTTACAGATATCCAGCATTTCTTGATCAGGCATGATTTTTTCTCGCTAGAAAAAGAATGATTATATACCCGTCGACTTTCAAGTTGCTACTTTGTTGGCTGCGCTCGCTCACCCCGATCACCTACTATTTGTAGGCTCACGGGGCTTCGCTCACTTGCCGCCGCGTAGCAACTTGAAATCCTTTGGGTATAGGTGTTATTGCAACGCTCGCGTACTCAAATTGCACCAACAATGAAACGAAGTAGTCTACTGAACATGTTGACAAGAAAATCCAAAATACCCATATCCATGCCGGGATATCGATAATAGATGTAGTATGCGTAGATACTGAGCATAAAAGCGATGGCCAGCATTAGAATGATAAGGGCGTACGTCCATCGTTTCATAATCAGAAAAAACTCGATGCCATGGTGCCCATGATCATGGCCCAGCCATCCACCAGAACAAAGAGCATCAGTTTGAATGGCAGGGAAATCATTTGTGGCGACAACATGATCATACCCATGGCCATCAGAACACTGGCCACCACAAGGTCGATCACCAGAAAGGGTATATAAATAATAAAGCCGATTTGGAAGGCCGTTTTTAGCTCACTGGTCACAAAGGCGGGTATTGCGATAGAAAGCGGTGTGCTATCTATGTTCTGTGGAATCTCTTTGTTGGCAATGCCATAAAACAACTGAAGATCGGTTTCCCGTGTTTGTTTCAGCATAAAATCTTTTACAGGAATGCTGGCTTGTTTTAATGCCTCCATCAACGTGTAGCTTTCTTCCAGATAGGGCGTGATGGCTTCTGCATATATATTTTCAAATAAGGGCGTCATAATCAGTAGCGTCAGAGCCAGTGTTATGCCCAGAAGAACCTGATTCGGCGGTGTTTGTTGAAGACCCATGGCCTGACGAAGAATAGCCATGACAATAATGATGCGGGTGAATGAGGTCATCATCAGCAGCGCAGCCGGGATGAAACTCAGCGCCGTCATGAGAATCAGAATCTGCAGGCTGGCGCTGTACTCGGTAGTGTCACCGTCATTGGTGATTGAAATGAGAGGCAGGCCGGATTCCGCCAACCCGGGTAACGGAATAGCCAAGAGAACGACCGGCAGCAGCGTGAAAACTAACCAGAGTCTTCTATTCATTCAGGATACGTGTTTCAGGCGCTCGGATTCACTGACTACATCCAGAAAACGAATTCCGTATTTATCATGAATAACCACCACCTCTGCATAGGCAATTAACTTACCATTGACCATAACTTCCAATGGCTCCGATGCTTCTTTTTCCAGCTCAACAATGGAGCCTTTATTAAGCCGCATTAAATCACCAATGTTAATTTTGGTGCTGCCCAGTTCCAGTGACAACGTGACAGGAATGTCCAGAATCATGCCCAGATCGCTCATCGCCTGAGGCAGGTTATTGCTTTCATCAGAGGCCGGAGCCGACTGTTCAGATTCCAGGCTGTCCTGAAAACTTACACTGGCCGCATCAGACGGCATGTTGTCGTCTTCATGTTCGTTATCATTTTCATCATTCATAGACTTCTTTCTCCTCTGGCTTTTCTGACTGATAAAAGTCAGAGCTTCTATCAGCATCTTCGGTGTGGAGTTTTTTTGTAATTTTCATGGCAAGAGAGCTCTGTACGGAACAGACAGACGCTTTGAAGGTTGGTACGCCAGCCACTTTGACGGTGACGCTGGGAGGAATATCCACCTGAATAATCTGACCAGGTTTAAGGCGCATGACGTCTCTCAGGCTGACATCGACTTCACAAAGCCTGGCGGATAAATCCAGAGGTGCCTGCATCAGACCCTGCAGCATGTTCCGCTGCCACTGCGGATCCTGCTCTGCTACTTTGAATGCCTGCAGTTTTTCTCTAACCGGCTCCAAAGCCTGATAAGGCATCACCAGATGAAAGCTGGATGTATTGTTTCCAAGTTGCAGGGTGAACTGGCTGAGTAGAATGATTTCTGTATCAGACCGGAACAGCGTAGAGATCGGGCTGTTATAAGTCTCAGCCAGTTTGATTTTGAATGAAAGGATACTGCTCCAGGCTTCGGTTTGTTTATCTGCCGATGCTTTGAGAACCCGGTTGAGAATTCGTATTTCAGCTGTCGTTAGTTCCTGGCGTTGTGGGCTGAGAGTCTCGCCGGTGCCACTGAAAAAGATATCCACAAGTGAAAACAGCATGGGCGATTCCAGTGCCATAAAGCCAGAACAGCGCAGGGTGGTGGATTTATAGATGTGTTTCAGGTCTGGCGTGGATTCATTGGCCAAATAGTCGCCCACTTGTAAGGAGTCAACCCGATCAAATTGGACGTCAATGTTACAGCGAAAGATACTGCTGATAGCATGACGGAATAGCTGAGAGAACCGCTGATTAATTAGCTCAAGCGTCGGCAGTAAATCATGAATCTTATAATCCGGATTCGTCAGATCATAAGTTTCCAGATTCTGAAACTCAGATGAAGAGTGAACCTTTTGAACTTTTGGTGAACCTGAAAGCGGCGAACCTGAAAATGCATTGCCGTTCAGATGAGATTTTGTTTTCCGATCCATGGAAATCCCGTAAGGCCACAACTCAATAGTTGACTAATTCAAGATACCGTTATCAGTGGATAAAGACAAACGTCTTTCATGGCTCAATCCCTGAGCCATGACTGTTTTACCACTCGGGCAGGTTGGAACTGGCAACAAATATCTGGCAGTTACCGGTAAACTCAATAGACAAAGCGATGTTGGCTGCAACAAATGCACTTTCACCTCGACCTAGTGTCACATCGTTATTGATGGTAATCACGCCATCCATAACCAGAAGTACCATCGGTTGCGAGCGAGACCGCCAATGTTGTGCAGTGCTTTCGGAGACGATGACTTTTTCAAGGGAGAAGTCGGTGACCGGAGCAGAAAAAAGAAGTCTGTCGTCTTCTCGGGTCGGACTGCCTTTTAACACCAATGGCTCAACCGCTTCAGTGCTGATAACAGACAATAATTCCGGTACATCAATATGCTTGGGAGTGAGTCCTGCTCGCAGCACATTATCGGAATTCGCCATGATCTCAATGTTCTGGCCATAGAGGTAAGCGTGAGGAATCTGAGCATCCTGAAAGATGCCTTCGCCTTCCTGCAGAAAAACAAGATTCATCAGGTAGATCGAAATCATACCAGCATCAAGCTGATTATTGGCATTGGTGACTGCTTTTAAAAACCAGTAATCCGGTGAGTGTCTGCTAGGCTCTCCGATACTGCTCAGTCGTTCTGCCAATCGAGACATGGAGTTGAAAAGAATGTCATCAGGATGCAGCATTATTTTGCGATAAAATGCATCCATACCCTGAGATTCCAGCTGATCTGCCAGCTCTATCAGTTCCGGGTGTTGTCTCAGACATTGTGAAGCAGATGACACTGATCGAAACCCATGAAGCAACCAGAAATCACTGAGTGCCACCATCAACTCTGGCTTGTGATTCATATCCCGGTAGTTTCTTTCGGGAGCATCCAACGGTACTCCATCTTGTTCTTCCCGAAGATATCCGGCACGGGCCTGTTCCAGCGTTGGGTGCACCTGAATGGAAAGCATCTTTTCCACATCCAGTACTTTCAGTAGGAATGGCAAAGTAGCAAAGTTTTCCATGACGGCTTTGCCCAACATGGTTTCACCGTTATCACTGATCAGCACTGAAAGGCTATTGCCGTTTATCAGAGAAGGTGCTTTTGGATGAGCGCCGAGCCAGAGTTCTGCCCATGGCTGCTCATCCAGTGGCTGTTTAATCAATTCTGGGAGATATTGATGGCCGCCCCAGTCATAATGTTGAACACAGCCCTGAAGTGAGAAAATTCCTGACATGATCAGAGCTCCAGTTCCTGGCTAATGTAGGCCATCAGTTCTTGCTGACTCTGGCAGGTAGCCAGGGTATGACGGAACTCATCTCGCATGATTCGGCGTGCCAGCTGCGCAAAAATCTTCATGTGAGTGTTACCGGCATCGCTGGCACGGACTGTTAACATAAAGACCGTATCTGTAAGCACATCGTCGTCTTCATTCCAAAGTACTGGTTCTTTCAGCTTCATAATGCTGATGGTGTTGGCGCCAATGGTGTCGGATTTGCAGTGAGGAATGGCAATGCCAAATCCGAGCATGGTGGGGGAAATGTCTTCTCGATCCCAAATAGCAGTTTCTGCACCTGCACTATCTATAAGGCGTTCATTGATTTGCAGGTTATCAATAAGCGTTTTGATCACTTCTGCCTTACTGTGACATTCAGCGTCAAACAAGATGGTATCCAGGGTCAGGATTGGCAGGTTTGCAGAGGAATTTTGGCGATTGCGCATTAACAAAGTACGTACGTCATCTGCCGTTTCAAGTGTCAGAGCTTCACAGAGAAGAGACTTGCAGTTGTCAGCATTCAGGGTGCTGATGGCTTCTTTAACCTCCGGAATTCGTGGTGATCCAAGGCTGATTTCATCCAGACCCAAACCAATCAACAGTGGCATATGGATCGGGTCACCAGCGAATTCCCCACACATACCCACCCAGGAACCGGCTTTATGAACTTCATCAATAATATGCTTCAGCTGCCGTAAGAATGCTGGATTCAGAGAGTCGTAGAGATTTTCTACATAGGCATTGCCACGGTCGGCTGCCAGGAAATACTGGGTCAGGTCGTTACTGCCGATGCTGAAGAAATCCATGTAACGAGCCAGTTGGTCAATGACGAAAGCACAGGACGGAACTTCCAGCATCATGCCCAGCGGAACGTTCGAATTATGGGTGATTTGCTCTTCATGCAGAGATTCAATCACCTCATTAAACGTCTTTCGCAGCCACTTGGCTTCTGCGACAGTGGCCACCATGGGAATCATGATTTTGCACTGACCGTAGTTTGCTGCGCGGAGAATGGCACGAAGCTGGGTTTTGAAGTAGTCCAGGTATTCCGGATAGATGCGTACTGCGCGGTAACCCAGAAATGGGTTTTCTTCAGTGCCGATATTGAAATAATCCACAGGCTTGTCACCGCCAATATCCATAGTGCGGATAATGACTGGGCGATCACCAGCGGCTTCCAGAGCACGACGATAGATATCAACTTGTTCGTCTTCAAAAGGTGCCTGGCTTCGATCCATATAGAGCATTTCTGTACGAAACAGACCAATGGCTTCTGCACCGTTATTGAAGGCAGTTGTCGCTTCTTCTGCGCTGGCAATATTGGCGGCAACTTCAATGGTCTGGCCATCTTGAGTCGATGCCTTTTCACCGAGAAAGCGTTGACGTTTAATCGCCAGACGATCCTGCTTCAGATTTTCCAGTTGATAGTACCGTGCGACAGCAGTAGAAGGATCAACAATCAGCAGGTTGTGATTGGCATCAAGAATACAGGCTGTACCTGCAGGAACGTGACTGCCTGCCTGTTCAACGCCAGCCAGCACTGGGATGCCGAATGAACGAGCCAGAATCACGGTGTGAGAAGTGGAGCCTCCGGATTCCAGAATCAATCCTTTAAGTTGCTGGCGATCCAGTGCCAGAAACTGGCTGGGTGCCAAATGAGCAGCAATACAGATACTGTCTTCTGTCAGGGTGGTATCCGATGTGCGGAAGCTTTCTGCACCATACACTTCACAAATAAGACGACTGCAGACATCGCGAATATCTAATACACGTTCACGGAGGTAGGTATTTTTTGAGGTAGCCAGTAGCTCTGAATAATAACTCTGTGTTGTCAGAACACTGTTTAAAATCGATTCGCCACTCGACAGCTGGCTGTGCAACTGGCTGATCAGCTCCTGATCGCAAAGCAGTGCCATGTGAGCTTTGATAATGGCTTGCTCTTCACCAGAACTTTGCTCTGCCTGATGCTCCATAACGGCCAGAAGATGTTGGCGGGCTTCTTCAAAACGTGCCGTTTCAACATCAATAGCACCTATCTCAATATTTTCTGGGTTCAGCGCCAGCTCTGGTTCACCAAGATGAACCGCCTTACCTTTTGCCATGCCTGAGCTGACGGCTGTGCCCGGCAGGCTGTTCATAGTTTCCTGACGGAGCATATAAGGCAGAGGTTTCTGGTCAGTATTGAGTTCTGGCAGAGCGTCGTCACAATGAATAAAGTCTCCTTCCAGAAACTGCTTGAGTAGTTGCTCAGCAGAGCTGGCTGTCTCCTGCTCAGGAAAGCTGTCAATGGAAAAAAGGCACTGGTCGTGTAGAGCAATGTCACAGGCGATCATTGATAGAACGCTGCTGGCATCCGCCACTTTCTGGTTCCGCAGGTTAGTGATGGACACTCTGCAACCCAGTGTTTTTACCACTTCGGTAATGGCATTAGCTGGGCGGGCGTGGAGTCCGTTAGGCAGAGGAAAGCTGAATTCGAAAGTGATTTGATTAGTCATAATGATGTCAATTTGTCGGTAATTCGATAGCCACTGTTTTTTGTAATGAAGGAGTGTTCAGGGTTGAAGCAATCCATCCAGAATGTCTTGAGGCGTTGTTAAAATGTCGTCAATGGAAACGGTGATGGTTTTGAGTTGGTGAAAGCGATCAACGTCATCAATCGCCACATCATTGGTCAAAATCGCCAGATCGGCAGAGCTGAGATCGGAAAGAGTAATCGGGTTGAGAACACCCAGTGCACCCTGAGTTTCTACTTTGATGGTGTGTCCTTTTGCCCTGGCGCAGTGTTCCAGAACATCCGCAGCCATATAGGTCTGGGCGATGCCGGTAGAGCAGGCGGTGACGGCGACAATATTCAACGCTTTATTCATAACGGACGACCATGGTTAATTAATGGTCGTTATCTTATGAATCAGAGGTATTAATCGAAATCCTAAAAATCCATCATTGATGGTAAAAAGCTACCATCCTTGTTTGCCGGGGCGGTTAATTGAAATAATGTTGACAAAGATCAACATTATTTCCCATGCGAGATTTGTCCGGTTCAACTGCCATAGCTGGCACGGTATTCGCCCAGCGTCATGCCGGTATGGCGACGGAATACGCGGCCCAAATAACTGCAGTCTTTAAAACCGGTTCTTATGGCAATGTCAGCCATGCTCATCTGATATTGGCTAAGCAGCATTTTTACCCGATCTATTCTCACCAGTGTCAGATACTCATTAAAGCCCAGCCCGCCTTCTTCCCTAAACAGACGGGAAAGATGGTTAGGAGAAATATTGTATTCCAGTGCAACCGTTTCACGGGTGATGCCCGGGCCGAAATTTTTCTGGAGATAAAGGGTAATCGCCCGCCATTTATGATGAGTTGCTGATTGCGCTGGTTCTATTAACGCTTCTGTTTTCTCACGACAGTAACGTAATAACCCTTCAGCAACGCACTTGGCGGCTGTTCCCGGTCGTTGGCTGATGGCCAGATCATTTAGGATTTTTTCCAGATAGAAACCTTCATGCTGGAGAGGCTCATTTATCGTGGCTTTATTGACGGAAATTTTTCCATCTTTATCACCGTCAATGGTGCTATGGGTAAGGCTCATGCCCACTTGATAGTGACCAAACAAGACAGTAAGAGCACGGCAATCTGTGTGCCAGTCTGGTAGATCCCATGTCTGACTGGGGATAAAAATTATTTCCCCCTTTTTTGCGACGATATTTGTATGTTCCCCCTGATAGCCAATCATCGTCCGGTATTCACCTTCCAGCACATAGATAATGCGGGAAAATTTCACCAGAAAGGCATTTTCCGGGTAGGTGTCGGTGTGTGACGCAAACCAGACTTTTTGGCAATGGGTTGACTGAAGAAAATGGTCAATGTGTGGGTTAATCTGATGAAAGTTATTCACAAAGGCATTCACAAAAGAAGCTCAAAGCAGCGCAGTACGTATCTTATTAACAACTGACCACAGTTAGTTGACACAAATCAACAAGCATTAAGAATCCTGAAGAATGTTACAAAAGTACTGCGTCTGAATCATTTCGCAGATTTCTGACCTTTTGCATCTCCTTTATATTTCGCCTCGATGTTGGGTTGGGTTAGATCCTGTTCAGGTTTGACAAGTGTCTGTGATAACCCTGCTCAAAATACTTTTGAATGACCGGACGCCGGATTTTTCAGGCCTGGGGGGAAACCATGAAAAAAGACCTCGCTATTTTAAAGCGGCACCTGCTGACTGGCACCAGTCACATGCTGCCGTTTATTGTTGCCGGCGGTGTGCTGCTGGCGCTTTCTGTTATGTTGAACGGTAAAGGTGCGCAGCCGGAAGGTATCTTCCTGACGGGTATCTGGGATATGGGTATCGCAGGTTTCACCCTGTTTATTCCGGTTCTTGGTGGTTATATCGCGTACTCCATTGCTGACCGTCCTGCGCTGGCTCCCGGTATGATCGGCGCCTATCTGGCAAACGCTAACGGTACTGGTTTTCTTGGTGCCATTGTCGTTGGTTTTCTGGCGGGTTATGTCGTTAATCAGCTGAAAAAGATACCACTCCCTAATAATATGAAGGCAATTTCTACCTACGGAATTCTGCCAGTAGGCGGCACATTTATTGTGTCTGCGATTGTTATCTGGGGGATTGGTCAGCCTATCGCTTCCCTGATGGAAGGTTTGAATGGCTGGCTGTCCAGCATGGGTGGCGCTTCTAAAACCGTTCTTGGTGTGATTCTGGGTGGTATGACCGCATTCGATATGGGTGGCCCAATCAACAAGGTTGCCACTCTATTTGCCCAGACTCAGGTGTTTGAACATCCTGAACTGATGGGTGGTGTGGGTGTTGCTATCTGCGTGCCTCCTCTGGGTATGTTCCTGGCCACTCTACTGTCCAAGAGCCGTTACAGTGACGAAGAGCGTGAAGCTGGCCGTGCCGCAGGTCTGATGGGTATGATTGGTATCACCGAAGGCGCCATTCCTTTTGCAGCTAACGACCCTTTACGTGTAATTCCTTCCATTGTGGTGGGCGGTATTGTGGGTAACGTCATCGCATTCCAGATGGGCGTACTGAACCACGCACCATGGGGTGGCTGGATTGTGCTGCCAGTAGTTGAAGGTCGTATGGGTTATGTTATTGCAACCATTGCCGGTGCTGCAGCTACTGCTCTGATGGTTAACTTCCTGAAAAAGCCTATTGAACAACGTGCCACTGAAGAATCTTCTGTCAATGATGACGAACTGGTTCTGGAATTCGAATAAATTCGACGTTTACGTTTGAGAGATACGATTATGAAAATGCTTGCTGTTACTTCCTGCCCATCCGGTGTTGCCCATACTTACATGGCGGCAGAAGCCCTTGAGAAAGCTGCGAAAGAGAAAGGCTGGGAAGTGAAGGTGGAAACCCAGGGTTCTTACGGAATTGAGAACCGTATCGAGTTGGACGAAATCAGTGGCGCGGATATCGTAGTGCTGACCAAAGATATCGCCATCAAGGATGAAGACCGTTTCCGTGGCAAGCCAATCGTACGGGTCGGTGTTGCCGATGCAGTGAAGAAAGCGCCTCAGATTATTGAGCAGATTGCGAAAAAACTGCAGCACTGATAGTGGTAATCTCGGGTAGCCATGGACTGGCTATCTGAGTTCTTCCCGCTCTATTATCCTACCTTGCCCACAATGACGACTTCTTTATTCTCCGGTATCTCATTAAACGACAATACATGCATGCCTTCGGTGCAAAGCCTTGCATAACGGGCCATGGCTGGACGAATTGAATCATTCACCAACATGATGGGCGGTTTGCCTTCGGCGATCATTTTGTCGGCAACTTCTGGCAACTGTTGCTGCAGCTGTTCTGCTATGCCGGGTTCAAGAGGAAGGCTATCTGGTGAGAAATGATTGTTTTTAATAGCCTGCTGATAACTTTGCATCAGAATCTGTTCCAGCTCAGGGCTCATGGTAATGGCAGGCAATGACTCCTGACTGCCTACCAGGTTTTGAATAATGGCGCGACGCAGCGCTACCCGAACTTCTGCCGTTAATTGCCAAGGCTCTTTTTTGTTCTCTGATGATTCCAGAAGGGTAGAGCCGATGGTTCGGATATCACTCACTGGCACATCTTCCAATAACAATTCCCGGAGTACTTTGGAAAAGATGCTGATGGAGATTTTCTTGGGGATAAGTTCATCCGCCAGCTTGGGCGAATAGTGTCGTAATTTATCCACAAGCTGCTCGACCTCATCATGGCCGAGCAGTTCACTGGCGTGTTCATCGATGACTTTGTTTAAATGCGTCGCCATGACACTGGCAGGATCCACCACGGTGTAGCCAAGACCTGATGCGTGATCTCGTTCACCGGGTTCAATCCACAGGGCATCCAATTGATAGGCAGGGTCTTTGGTGGGCGTTCCGTTGATGTCGCCAAAGACTTCTCCGGGGTTTATGGCCAGCAGCATACCCGGATCCACCTGACCTTCTGCCACAACAACGCCTTTTAATTCGATGGTATAGGCGTCGGGTTTCAGGCTTAGATTGTCTTTTATATGGACGCTGGGAATCAGAAACCCCAGTAGACGTGATTGGCTTTTGCGAATGCCTTTTATCTGGGTCAGCAGTTGTCCGCCTTGTTTTTCATCCGCCAGAGCGATGAGGCGAAACCCCAGCTCCATCTTTAATGTATCCACCGGTGGGATGTCGCCCCAGGACCATGGCGTTTCAACTGATGTCGGGTCGGGCTTATCCGATTCATCGGTTGTATCTGAAGCAACATTTTTCCGCAGCCACCAGACAATCAGTAACACCAATGCGCCGAGGCCGGTAAACGGCACCAGCGGCATACCGGGTACTAAACCCATAACGATCAAAATAGTGCCGGTGAGAATCATGGCTTTTGGGGAAGAGAGCATCTGCTCTGAAACCTGGTTCCCCATATCTGCGGATTCAGACACCCGGGTGACCATCATGGCGGCGGCTGTGGATAACAGTAATGACGGGATTTGAGCCACCAAACCATCACCAATAGTGAGCAGGGCATAAACGGAAAAGGCATCCCCAGCGGATAGGTTGTGAGCCAGTGTTCCGATCAACATGCCACCAATAATATTAATGGCAAGAATCAACAAGCCGGCCATGGCATCGCCGCGGACAAATTTACTGGCACCGTCCATGGAGCCGTAGAAGTCTGCCTCCCGACGTACATTTTCACGACGATCACTGGCGCTTTGCTGGTCAATAATGCCGGCGTTGAGATCGGCGTCGATGGCCATCTGTTTGCCGGGTAAGGCATCCAGTGTGAATCGGGCAGTCACTTCGGATATACGGCCAGCGCCTTTGGTGACCACCACAAAGTTGATAATTACCAGAATGGCGAAGACCACGAGACCAACAACGTAGTTGTTGCCGATCACCACTTCACCAAAGGATTGAATGACCTTTCCGGCAGCGTCCGCACCGGTATGACCATTCAGCAGAACGACTCGCGTCGAAGCAACATTCAGTGCGAGCCGCAGCAAAGTAGACACCAGTAGAATGGTTGGAAAAACGGCAAAATCCAAAGGTCTAAGTGAGTACACGCTTACGAGTAGGATTAGTAATGAAAGGGCGATATTAAAGGTGAACAGTGCGTCCAACATAAACGGTGGCATGGGCAAAGTCACCATGGCCAGTGTCATGAGCACGACGATTGGAACCCCCACCCGGAAACCGTTGGTGCGTGCTGAGAGTTCTCCAAGCAGGCGTTGAGCTTCCCTGATCATTGTCTGAAAATCCGTTTTTTATTGTTTATCCCACTTATCCTGAAATGCTCTGGGCACTTCCGGCGCTGGCATGTCTGGTGATGTGGTTATTAATCCGGCCTGATAGTCATTCAGGTGCTTGATATAAGCCAACACCTGAGCCACTGCCACATAAAGCTCATCTGAAATTTCCTGATTCAGATCGGTGGTGTGATAGACGACTCTTGCCAGTACCGGCGACTGAACCACCGGCCGATTATACTCTCTGGCCACTGCGCAGATTCTTAATGCTACCTGATCTACCCCCTTGGCCACCAGATAAGGCGCTCTAGCCCGATCCTGATCATAGCGGACAGCGACCGCATAATGGGTTGGATTGGTAATGATGACATCCGCACCGGGCACTGCTTGCATCATACGACGACCGGAGATTTCCTGCTGCTTTTCCCGCAGGCGGGAGCGCACTTCGGGCTGGCCTTCTGATTCTTTCATTTCATCACGCATTTCCTTGTGTGTCATGCGTAACTTTTTCAGGTGGCTCCAGCGTTGGAATGGGACGTCAATCAGGCAGATGACAACCAAAGCCAGCGTCATCACCCCTATGGCTTTAAACAGGTAACCAATTCCGAGAATCAGAGCGGAGCCGAGTGGCATTCGATTCAGGGTTAATAACTCTTCAAAAAACCACTGGGCACTGAGCCAAAGGCAGAAACCCAATAAAATAACTTTGGCGATGGATTTGATGGCTTCCATCAACGAACGAACAGAAAACATCCGTTGTATGCCTTTAATAGGGCTGATGCGTTCGCCTTTGAATTGCAGGAGTTTATTGCTGAACAACCAGCCGCCCAGAAGTAGTGATGCACCAATAGTGGCCAGAACAATCAATATAAAGAAGGGATAAAGGCCGGTGAAACCGTTGGATAGGCTTTGTATTAAATGGTCTTTCAGAAAATCTTCCTGACGCAATACTTCTTTATCAAACGTGAAACTGGTGGCCATCACACCCTGTAACTGCTCGCTGACCAGAGCGCCGCTCAGCCAGAAAGACAACAGAGTGGCACTGATTAACGCGGCCGTGACTAATTCTCGGGAACGGGGGATTTGCCCCTCTTCACGGCTTTTCTGAATTTTTCGTTCCGAGGGTTCTTCGGAGCGATCCTGATCTTCTGATTCTTCTGCCACTCTTTATCTCCTTTAGAGCACGAACTGTGACAGTGACTCCAACCCTTGACGGGTGAAGTTCAGGAAAATACCGGAGAACCGGGTGCTGACCAGCATCAGAATGATCAGTCCGCCCAACATCGTCAGAGGAAAGCCCAGACTGAAAATATTGAACTGTGGCGCAGAACGGTTCATCACCCCAAAGGTAAACGACACAATCAGCAAAGAGATAATGGCCGGCACCACCATCAGCAAGGCGCTGGCAAACATCCACGACACCATGCCCGGTAATTCTTCCAGCGCGATATTGTCCAGGCTAAACGGTGCGATGGGAATGGTGTTGAAGCTTTCAATCACTACAGAGATGGCAACGAGATGACCATCGACCGCCAGAAACATCAGAAAGCTCAACAACTGGAATAGCTGGGAGATGACTGGAATCTGCACGCCATTGATCGGGTCCACCATCACGGACATGCCCAGGCCCATTTGCATGGATATCATCTCACCGGCGGAGGTGAAAATGGCAAAGTAGATTTGCAGCACCATACCCATGACAAAACCAATCATCAGCTGTTGCAGGGTAATCATCAGCGCAGTTGTCGACAGAGGCTCAACAGCGGGAACTGCTGGCAGTAAAGGCGACACCAAAAAGGTAATCGCCATAGCCATTAACAGGCGAACCCTTGGCGCAACAACACGGCTGCTGAACAATGGCATCACCATCAACAGGGCAACAATGCGGAATAATGGCCACAGATATTGACCGATCCAGCCGGTTAGCTCGGTGGAGGTGACATCAAGCATCAGACCAGCAGCTCCGGAATGATGTCGTATAGCCGGACGAACAGATCCATAAACTCTTGAATCAGCCAGTTACCCGCCAGGCCGATGGTGATCAGCGTGGCGAGTAATCGTGGGAGAAAACTCAGGGTTTGCTCGTTGATTTGCGTAGCCGCCTGAATGGTACTGACCACAAGCCCGATCAACAGGCCGGGCATAACAATGACAGTCACCATCAGCACCACCAGGGTGAGGGCATCTCTGAACAGGTCGACCACAACTTCCGGTGTCATGGGTTCTTCCTTTTGTATTGAATTTTTGCCCGCTGATCGGTAACCCTTCAAGGTTGCCGCTGATCACTTCTGATGAGTTGGCGGGCTTTATTGTCGGCAATCCCTTTGGGATTACCGACCTACGAATTCCTATAGATATATAAAATCATTTTTTTACTCTTAAAACGACTGAAAAAAAGCATTAATTGATTTAAGTGAAAGTCAAAGGCCTCCGAATAGTGGGGATCAGCGATTCTTTGCGACGGAAAAAGACGAAGTACGCTGAATTCAATAGCGAACAATCCATGGATGGAGATATAACAAAATGGCAATGACCGTTAACACCAACGTCTTCTCTCTTAATGCTCAGCGTCAGCTGATGAGCACTGAAAGCGGACTTCAGACTTCTATGCAACGCCTGTCTTCAGGCTTGAGAATCAACAGCGCCAAGGACGATGCGGCTGGTTTGCAGATTGCTAACCGTTTGCAAGCTCAGGCCAGTGGTCTTTCAGTGGCTATTCGTAACGGCAGTGATGGCATCTCCCTTGCCCAGACTGCGGAAGGTGCGTTGAATGAGTCTACTGCGATTCTCCAGAGAATGCGGGATTTGGCGCTTCAGGCTTCTAACGATTCCAACGGAGCTTCTGAACGTACTGCATTGAATGATGAGGTAACTGCACTTAAATCTGAACTTGATAGAATTTCTAACACCACAACATTTGGTGGTGTTCAATTATTGGATGGAAGCTTCACCAGCAAAAGCTTTCAAGTAGGTGCTACTGCAACGGCTAACGATAAAATTACCTTTAGTATTGGGTCAGCTCGCTCATCTGACCTTGGTAGTGGTAGTGGTGTTACAGCAGGTACCAAAATAGCCACACTAGATAATGGTTCAATCGTCCACGGCAGCCGTGCAGGTGAAACATTGACGGTTGATTTTGATGGCGCTGCAACGGGTATTACTACAGAAACTGTTGCTATAGCAGCCTCAGATACCGCTTCAGATATTGCAGCCAAGTTCAATGATGTTTTTGCAGCTAAAGTTGCAGCGGGTGATATAAACGAGGGAGATCTGGCTGCTGTAGTTGAAGGTGATGGCAATGTCTCCATCGTGAGAGGAACAGGATTTGCAACGGCTGCTAACTTTACGCTGGCAACTGATGCTACTGGTGGAGCTTTAGGTGTACTCGGTGATTCCGGGAGCGTTACAGGCCTTACAGGAGCGGATAATGGTTCTGCTGATAATATAAATGGTGTATCCCTTACAAATGCTGCAGATGCTGATAACGCAGTGAGCATCATAGATCAAGCTCTGAAGGAAGTAGATTCCGAACGAGCAGGCCTCGGTGCCATCCAGAATCGTCTGACTTCCACCATAAACAACCTGGCAAATATCCGTGAAAACGTAACGGCTTCCAAGTCTCGTATTATGGATACCGACTTTGCCATGGAAACTGCCAACCTGAGTAAGTATCAGGTAATGCAGCAGGCAGGTACTGCCATCCTGAGTCAGGCCAATGCCATGTCTCAAAACGTGCTGGCTCTGCTCCGTTAATTTGACGGTTGCTGTGCAGTCAACAACGGTTGGCACATAAAGAAAGGGAGCTTGTCTCCCTTTCTTTATGTTTGATAAATAACGCCGACAGGAATATTACTCAAATAATCAGAGGCTGATTATGTTCAGTGTTTCAGGTCTCTATTCCGGTTTGGATGTGAACTCCATGGTGAATGCTCTGGTTAATGCCGAGCGAGCGCCCATTGAGTCGCGGCTTAACCGCAATGAACAGTCTTACACCCTTGAACTGACTGCCGTTGGGCAGTTGAAGTCGTCGTTGAGTTCGTTTCAGAGTTCTCTGCAACGTCTTAATTCGATTGACAACTTTAGCCAGCGCGCTGCCAGTATCAGTGATGAGTCAGTTATTACTGCCTCGGTAAACAACAATGCCGTGGCTGGCAGTTATACGTTCACGGTTGATCAATTAGCTTCCCGTCATCAATTGGCTTCAGAAGGTGTGGCAGAGAGCGAAACCATCGGAACCGGCACCGCCAGTTTTACCGTTAACGGCGAAACGTTTTCCGTCGCACTGGCGTCGGGTGACGATACGTTGACAGGGCTACGGGACGCCATAAATAACGCCGAAAACAATGCCACCATTAAAGCCGCCATTATCAACGACAATGGTCAGCAGCGTTTAATGTTGAATAGCCTTGAAAGTGGGACAGACAACGCCGTTAGTATGGATCTCAGTGGTTTAACCGGTGGCACTGTTTCTTTGGGAACGTTCACCGAATTACAGCCTGCCCAGAATGCCAGTATTCGATTTGGCAGTGGCGCATCGGCCATCACCATTTCTTCATCAGATAATACGTTGGAAGAGGTGATAGATGGTGTGACTCTGAATCTCAAAGCAGTGTCAGCATTACCCATTACTCTGGATATATCTCAGGATAAAGGCAGCGTAAGCTCCGCTATCCAATCCTTCGCTGATACTTGGAATAGTCTGAAATCGACCTTCAGTGATCTTACCGGCTACAACGGCGTGAGCGCCGGAACATTAAACGGCGATGCGCAGACACGTCTGCTGGAATCCCAGTTGCGCAGGGAGTTAAGCAATCTCTTTGGTGAAAGTGGTGATCCTTTCCGCTCAC
Organism: uncultured Endozoicomonas sp.; assembly: GCF_947495845.1. GTDB lineage: Bacteria > Pseudomonadota > Gammaproteobacteria > Pseudomonadales > Endozoicomonadaceae > Endozoicomonas. The sequence goes on from NZ_CANMAO010000008.1 coordinate 87,179, forward strand.
TAGGCGACTTGGGATTGGAAACGACTCAAACCGGCGACCTTACGGTTAATAGCAGTAAGCTTGATGCTGCCCTGAGTGAAAACTTTGATGCGCTGGCGGATATTTTTGCCGGTGAAGATGGGTTGATGACTCGCCTTGAAGAACGGCTGACTCCCTATCTTGAGAACGGTGGCTCTATAGCTCAGCGGGAAGATCGGCTTACGGAATCGTTAAGCGACATTGGTGATGATCGTCTTGATCTGGAAGCTCGCCTCGTACGAACTCAAAGTTTCTATCAGCAACAATTTCTGGCCATGGAAAACCTGTTGGCGTCCTTAAGCGGTACCAGTCAATGGTTAACCAATAATCTGGCTTCACTCAACAGCAGTAATAACCAGTAAACACTGAGGAACTGACTTGTTATGAGAAAGCAGGGAGGCGTTAACGCCTATCAACAACAACAAAAAACAGGTGTTGAAGTCGCAAAACCCGAGCAGTTAATTGCCACGCTATTCAACAAGTTAATGGAAACCCTTAGTAAAGCCCGTCACTTTATGGAAGCAGAGGACCTGACCAATAAAATTGATCGGATGACGCTGGCCATGGATATTCTGACTGTACTTGAGCAATCTCTGGATCATGAAAAGGGCGGCGAGCTGGCAGAGAATCTTCAGTCGCTTTATCAGTACAGCATGAAGCGGTTGATGGAAGCCAATGCCAGTAATGATGTCGCTATGATTGATGAAGTGTCTGACCTGATGGGACAAATTCAGGAAGGCTGGCAGTCGGTTCTGACCGCGAAAATTGCTCCTGCCAATGACACTATCGCTACCACAGGGTAAATATTATGAGCAGCACTGACACCACAGAATATGAATCCGTACTGAGAGAGTTTGAACAGTCTCTCGAACAGTCGCTTGAGGCTAAAGACTGGGATCGTATGATGTCGGTGAATCAGGAGCTGCAGAGATATTTTCAGATTTTGTCAGATGACGGGGTGGTCGGTTTGCCTCCGGTTCAGCGGGCGCTAACCCGGGTGCAGGTGCTGTTTGATGCGCTGATTCAGGTTTGCATACGACATCGTTCCGGTAGCCTGGCCATGATCAAGCAGACGCAAAACAGTGGTTATGCTTTAGCGCGTTATGAGGATGCCAGCAGTCTGAACAGCGAAAGTCATCAACCCTCTGATTATTTTCAGGAGCGTTGATGGAAGCCGGAGTTTCTTCTCCAGTTGTTAACACTCTTACTTTACTGACACCCGAAACTTCGGGTGTACAGCCGGTTGATTCAAATTCCAATGCCTCAGCGGCTCAATTTTCAGAGATATACTCAATCCTCAGTAGTGCATCCTCCAGTAATTCGGTCATTGCTGCCCAACCGGAATTCAAGCTTCAACCATTGCCATTAGAAGTGGCAGTAATACCGCAATTCGAAAGAAGCCTTCCTGACGATAATTTAACGACGACTGACCAATTCACAAGATGGCAGGCAGTTGGTCAGCATAAAATGGCAGAGCTGGCAAACCATCCACTGGAAGGAATACCGGGTTTTGAGTTTGAACAGATTACTGAGGGCGCGCCTGAAAGTGTGCACTCGCCTAATAAGCATGGTGAGCAGAATAGTAATTCTGAACTTTCAGATAGCATGCCAGTAACTCTAATTAGTATTGATGACCGTAAAGTTTCTGGCACCGTTCATGAGGATAAGTCGTCTTTTACTCAACATGAAAAACTGCTGCATTTAACTACCGATCATGCAGTAAAAGAACGTCCAGTAAATTCGAGTTTAAAAAATTATCAGTGGCAGGACAAACCGCTGGAAACGTCTGTCCCTGTTGTAAATGAGTCGCCTGAAGACGCCTTAAAAGCGGTGATAAAGTTACCAGACGAGCCTCTGAAAAGCGTGGTGAATCAGCAGTCTTACGAGCCAGCCCATAATATTCAATCATCCGGCCATTCATCACCCGCCACTGAAAAAGTCATTACCAAACCACCCCAAACGCTATTAGCGCCTGAGCGCACCGTAGTTTTGCAAGAGCAAGTCATACCGCAGCGCTTAAGCTCAGCACTTATTCAGCTGATCCGGCGGGGCGAATCCGCATTGGAAGTGCGGCTTGATCCTCCGGAGCTGGGTCGGCTTTCCCTGACGATAAAGGTCGATGCAGAGACGCTTTCGCTACAGGTCAATGCCTCTTCGCCCGCTGCAAGAGAGCTGCTTGTGAACAGTTCTGACCGGTTGCGTCAGACGCTGGCGGAGCAAGGGTTATCGCTGTCAGAGATGTCAGTGGATGTTCGTTCAGAGACCGACCGTCGTAAAAGTCATTCCCGTGGTCAAAGTCCCGACGGTACCTCTGCAGAAAGCAGTTTGATCGCCGATTGGGGGATTGATAACCGGGAGTTCCTGACCGGAGAACAGTTATTTAAATCCAGAGGCGGGCGCCTGCTGGATTATTTCGTATAAGCAACGTCACAGCGGCAGGGAAGCAAAATGGCAGAAGGGAACGAGAAGAAATCAGGCAAGGGGATGTTAATCGTGGTCTCTCTGTTGTTTGTCATTGTCTTAGCAGCGGCTGGTGGTGCGGCATGGTTTTTTATGCAGTCCAAAGAGACCGAGCAGGCTGATAACCGCTTTGCAACACCGCACTTCATGAAGCTTGAACCGTTTGTTATCAGCCTGAAAAGTCAGAAACGTCCTCATTATCTGCAGATAAAGCTGTCTCTTATGAGTCGTGATCCTGAAGCTGTTCAGGTATTAGAAGGCTATCGTCCGATGGTGCGCAACGAACTGGTTCGATATCTCAATACACTGACTTATACCGAAGTCTTAAAGAAAGAGGCTCCGGACGTCATCCGTGAAGCATCCATGGAGAAGGTGAATGGTTTGCTTGAAAAAGAGCAGATCAAACTGGTAGTGGATGATTTGATCATTACCGATCTGGTTGTTCAATAAGGTAGACCTGTGCAACAACTCAAGGGACTGAGTGCCTACAAACAGCAAAGCGGTAATGCTACCCGTGATGATTTAATCAAGGGGCATCTTGGGCTGGTTAAAAAAGTAGCATTGCATATTGCCGGTGCTCTGGGTGGTGATGTGCCTAAAGATGATTTGTTGCAGGCGGGCATGATGGGTTTGTTGGATGCGGCCAGTAAATACGAACCCGGTCGACAGATTCCCTTTGAGCAGTATGCGCGCATTCGTATCCGTGGCGCAGTGATTGATGAGTTACGGCAATGGGATTGGCGCAGCCGAACGGATAGAGAGCACGGGCAGAAGATCAGGGATGCCATACAAAAATTACAGAATCGCCAGTGCAAAGCACCCACTGAGCAGCAGATAGCGGATGAGCTGGGAGTCAGCCTGGAACGCTATAACCGCATGTTGCAGGCAGGTAGTTCAGGCGCTTTGCTAAGCCTTGATTCTCTGACTCAGGGTGAAGCCAGTGCCAGTGTGATCGAAGTAAACGACGATGATTCTGTTGAAATCATCACTGAAAGTGAAGAGGCCAGTAAAGCTCTGACGAAAGCGCTGAAAGAACTGCCAGAGCGAGAACAACAATTGATGAATCTTTATTACATCCATGAATTCAATATGAAAGAAATTGGTCAGATTCTTGAATTAACGGAAGCAAGAATATGTCAGCTTCATCAACAGGCTCTAATGAGGTTGCGCTCATTGATGGAAGCCTGGAACAGGGAGTCATAACATGAAAACTATCGGGTTACTGATTCTGCTGGGTTCTATTTTCGGTGGATTTTTGATTGCCGGTGGCGAGATGGCTGCCATCTGGCAACCGGCTGAAATTTTGATGATTGCCGGCGGGGCGTTTGGCGCATTCCTGATTGCTAACCCTATGGTGATTGTCAAAGCCACCGGGCGTCACCTGATGTATATGGCTAAGGGCACCGGTTTTAATCGTGCGTATTTTGATGAGCTGTTGAGTTTGATGTACACCCTGTTTGAAATGGCAAGAAAGAAAGGCGGTAATAAGATTCTTGAAGAACATATTGAATCACCGGACACCAGTGATGTATTTAAAAAGTATCCGCTAGTTCTGAAAACACCTCATATCTACGGATTTATTGTTGAGAACCTGCGTCTTTCATTGGTGGATGGCGTTACTCCCAAAGAATATGAACATTTGATTGAGCAGGAAATTGGTAGCCGAGAACATGAAATGATGCGCCCTGCCATGGCGCTTCAGACAGTGGCTGATGCATTACCGGGTTTCGGTATTCTTGCTGCGGTTCTCGGTATTGTTATCACCATGGCATCAATCAACGGCCCGATGGATCAAATTGGTGCCAGCATTGCCGCAGCATTGACCGGCACCTTTCTCGGCGTGTTCTTCGCTTATGGTCTGGTTGCGCCGGCAGCGACTGCCATTGGTCATTCAACGAATGATGAGCTTCAAGCATTTGACTGCATCAAGGTTGCACTGGCCAGCTACAAATCGGGCTTTCCGCCCATTGTTGCAGTGGATTCTGGCAGAAAGATTTTATACGGTGATTGCCGTCCAACCTCCACAGAGCTGGAGAAAATGTTGGAGAATCAAGGCGGATGAAGGCGAAACGCGGCGGTGGAGGAGGTCACCATGGTGGTTCCTGGAAGGTAGCTCTTGCGGATTTTGCCATTGCCATGATGGCTTTGTTCTTATTGCTCTGGGTTCTGAATGCAACAGACGACGATACCAAATCAGCCATTGCCGCTTACTTTGAAGACCCCGGCGCTTTTCGCCATCAAACCAGTTTAAGTCCTATTGATTTTGGTGGTCAGGATTCCCTGGTAGAAATTCCCAACCCGGGCCTTAGTATGCGTGGTCGGGAAGGCCCGGAGATTATGAGTGACGGAAATGCTGAAACTCTGAATGAAGACCCGGATTTCAAAGACCTAATGGATGAACTCCAGCGCTTGATTGGTGGTGATGATAGTACCGGAGAGTATGAAGACTTCATTTATTTGGAAAGGCTTCAGGAAGGTTTAAGAATTGTTATTTTAGATAACGACAAGCGGAATATGTTTGAGCGGGGAAGCTCGCGACTGAACCATTTCTTTCAGGATTTACTGCTGGAGCTGGCGCCAATTCTGAATAAGGTGAACCATCGAATCATGATCAGTGGCCACACAGATAACTCAGGATTCCAGCGGCTGGATTATGGTAACTGGGAGTTATCCACAGCACGAGCCCAAGTAGCCAGAAGAACCATGACGTTTGGTGGTTACAGTGAGAATAAGATACTTATGGTTCTTGGCATGGCGGATCGGGTACCCAGAGATCCAGATAATCCTCAATCCAGTGCTAACCGTCGTATAGAAATTTTGGTGCTTGCTGAGTATATGGAGCGGCAGGTGGAGAGAATGTTTGCGCCTGTGGATGAAGAAGACTTAATTAATCACCCAGCGAATGGTACAGAGATGTATGATGCTCTCGATAGAGCAACGAGAAATCAGTTGTACGAGAATGCACCCTAACCACCTTCTTTAACCTGCCTTTGGTGACAAAGGTCAGAAGTGAAACAAGCCTGGCTTATATCGCCAGGCGTCGTTCAAAATAAGCGATGATTTGAGTCGCAATAAAATTAATAAGCAGGTAAATACTGCCTGCGATTAGCAGTGGCTCCAATGGGCTGAAATATTCAGAAGCAATCTCTTTATAGACGCCAGTGACGTCCATAATCGTAATGGTGCTGGCCAGTGACGAAGATTTCACCATCAGAATGACTTCATTTCCATAAGCAGGCAACGACTGCCTTATGGCCAGTGGGAAAGTGATTCGCCGGAAGATCTGGGATTTTTTCATCCCAATGGCTGCGCCCGCCTCCAGTAAATCCAGTGGTACTGATTTTATGCCGCCACGAATAATTTCTGCAGTATAGGCTGCGGTATTCAAAGAAAGTGCTAGCACTGCACAAAACCATGGCTCCCGGAATAGGTGCCATAAGCCGACAGCGGTTAGCTCTTGTCGAAATTGGCCAGAGCCGTAGTAAATCAAGAAGATTTGTATCAACAGAGGCGAAGAGCGAAAAATATAAACGAAAAGATTCGCTGGCCGGTTGATAAACCAAGCCTTTTGCAATGCACCAAGAGCCACCAGTACGGCAAGAATAAAACCAATCAACAGCGATGATCCAACCAGCCCTAATGTGGTGGGCAAGGCGCTGAAAATGGCTGGAACTGATTCCGAAATAATATCCCAATCCATACTAATTCACCCTGACGCCTTTCTCGGCTTTGGCTTCCAGAAATTTATAACCTTTGTCGGACAGTGACGCTAACACCAGAAAGAGAATTAAGCCGGTTATAAAAAAGAGAAATGGCTTTTTCTCACTGCCGGCGCCCATCTGGGCAATCCGAACAATTTCAGTTAAACCAATAACAGAAATCAAAGACGTTTCTTTCAACGTCAGTTGCCAAACATTGCCGAGGCCGGGCAAGGCAAAACGTATGGCTTGAGGTGCCAGAATACGCCTGAAACGTGAAAATGTGGGCATGCCAATGGCTTTTGCCGCTTCAATGGTGCCCACCGGAACAGCTTGAACAGCACCTCGGATCACCTCCGTAGAATAAGCGCCAGAACTTAAACCAATACAAATCACACCCATAACAAACACAGGCAGTTCAATATAGTCGTCAATACCAAAAAAACTGTTGGCAATGCTCATTAACAACGCACTGCTGCCATAAAAAATCAGATAAATGACCAGTAGTTCAGGAATGCCCCGAACAACGGTGGTATAGACATTGGCAAAAAAAGTCAGGCTACGACGCTTGCTGAGCTTCATGGCTGCAGCAGCAATAGCAATGACCAAACCTAGAAGAAAGGAGCAACTGGCAACTGCGAGGGTCATTAATGTTGCAAAGAAAAACTCATCCCCCCAACCTGAGTCTCCCCAGCTTAAAATCGTAGCATCCATGGTTAATTTCTCTAACAGCTTTAAGACGTTGCACCCAGTGTCGCGCAAATATACGGCACTGGGTGCTTACCATGAGTGGCTATAGATTATTTAGCAGCGGCATCAAAGCCGAACCATTTTTGAGCCATAGCGGAGAGCGTACCGTCGGCAACCATGGAGTCGATAGCCACAGAGAATTGATCAGCCAGAGCCTGATCTTTTTTCCGGAAGCCCAGCCCGACGCCTTCACCAAAAGGTCCTTCAGTCACGCCTGGTCCAACAGTTAGCAGGTTTTTGCCTTCTTCTTTAGAAAGCAGCTTGTGCCAGTAGCTCATGGCAGCCAGAGCAACATCAACACGACCAGCCTGAAGGTCCAGGTCCAGCTGTTCCTGAGTGGCGTAGGTGCGAATATCGATCTCGTCTTTCAGGTATTCTTTCAGGAAGTTCAGGTGAATGGTGCCTTTCTGAACGCCAACGGTTTTACCGTCGAGCGCCTTTTTTAGCGCCATCAGAGCGGCCTGTTCTTTGTCGTCCATATCACCAAGGGCAAGGCTGTCTACTTCGGTAGAAAAGTCTTTCAATGGCGAGTCGTCACTGACAACAAAGAACGCTGGAGAGGAGGCATAAGCACGGGAGAAGGTGATTTTTTTCTTACGCTTGTCGGTAATGGACATGCCGGCAATGATGACATCGAATTTACCCTGCTGCAGGGAAGGAATAATGCCATCCCAAGCGGTTTGTTGCAGGCTGCACTCAACCTTTGCCCGAGCGCAAAGCTCGTCGGCCAGCTCAATTTCAAAACCTTCCAGTTGCCCGGCGCTGTTAACGGCATTCCACGGAGGATAGGCGCCTTCGGTAGCCAGTCTGATGACATTGTCAGCCTGAGCACTCATGATGCCCATTGAAAATGCCGCAGCGAGGGCACCGGTTTTGATCAGATGTTTCATAAAGATCCTCTTAAATTCTTCTTATTCTTCTGTACAAGATATTCCCTGATCTTAGGGGGCGTTCCCAACTGTGCGTGCGACCAGCCGTCCATGGTTTTCGCCAGGCGAGGCACGAGCTGCGCAGTGTGGTTATTCCACATAAGCAGTGAGTAACGCTGCATGGCGAAAACCATGGACGGCCCTTCGGATTGATCACACAAACACTCATACCGCGTTGAACCCCTTGAACAGGGAACCACCATGTCCTGCGGGATTCGCCTTGCCTGAGTGCTTGTGTGATCAACTGGTCGAACGAACAGTTGGGAACGCCCCCTAGACAGTATTTGAGCAAGACTATCCATTAATGGACAGTCTTGCTGCAGACGCTACTTACTAAACCATAACAATTATTCATAGACAACCAGTAAAGCGTCAACTGTCGTTTTATGGGTTGCGTATACAAAACCGGATTGCTATCTTGAAAACGCCTTGAAATGGCAAGAAATAGATCATTATAAAAACAAAGTTGATGAGAGTTGATGAGAAATTATGCCAAGTACCCCTGCTGCGATTCAACTTAAAGACATCCATAAGTCCTACGGTAGCCTTGAAGTATTAAAGGGTGTCTCTCTGGATGCACATAACGGGGAAGTTATCTCCATTATAGGTTCCAGCGGCTCTGGAAAAAGCACCTTGCTTCGCTGCATTAATTTATTGGAACAGCCTAGTCAGGGCGAGATCATCATTAATGATCAGCCCCTGGAGTTGAAGGTTGGCAAGGGTGGTGATCTGGAAGCGGTCGATAAGCGACAAATTCAAGATATGCGACAAAAGCTGGGCTTCGTCTTTCAAAATTTTAACTTATGGCCCCATATGACGGTGCTGGAAAATATCATCGAAGGCCCAACGCTGATTTTGAAGCAGGACCGCGCAGAGGCGATCGAAAAAGCCAGAGTACTAATGGATAAAGTTGGGCTCAGTGATAAGGCCGACTTTTACCCATCCATGTTGTCTGGTGGTCAGCAGCAGCGAGTGTCTATTGCCCGGGCATTGGCTATGGAGCCTGATGCGCTGTTGTTTGATGAACCCACATCCGCACTGGACCCTGAGTTGGTCAGTGAAGTGCTGAAGGTAATTCGAGCCCTGGCTGATGAAGGGCGAACTATGCTGATCGTTACCCATGAGATGGGTTTCGCACGAGAAGTGTCCAATAAAGTGATGTTTCTCCATGAAGGGAAAGTTGAAGAGTTTGGTACCCCGGAACAGGTCTTTGACAACCCAACCTCTCAGCGTTGCCGGGAATTCCTTTCTTCCGTTCTTTGATATGTCCAGAGTAGGAAAATGACTCACACCATTTCAACCATCCCGTTACTGTCGCCAACACCGGGTATTCAAAGGCACTTGAAAGTCCATCGATTTGGTCAGGAACGATCTGGCCTGAAAGTCTATCTTCAAGCGGCACTCCATGCGGACGAATGGCCGGGATTGTTAACTTTACAGCACCTGATCGGCCTTCTGAAAAAGGTGGATCAGCGCGGTGGTATCAATGGTGAGGTGGTTATCGTCCCCTATGCAAATCCGATAGGGATGGATCAACGAATCAATGGTGTGGTGCTGGGTAGGCATTCTTTCAGTGCGCAGGGCAATTTCAATAGAGATTGGCCGGATCTCAGCAACGTTGCTATTGAAGCTGCCGAGCATAGCAATAGCGAAAATAAAGCCCCCGCCATTAAACAGGCATTGAAAAAAGCAGTAGGCAGGTTGCAGAAAACAACACCGCTGGATGAATTAAAAGCCGTGTTGCTTCATGAATCCATTGATGCAGATATTGTGCTTGATGTGCACTGTGATTCAGAAGCGCTGACGCATATTTATTGCAATAAACGACAACAGACTGAAAGTCTGGAGTTGGCACAGGATGTTGCCTGTCCGGTTTTATTAATGGAAGACATGCCGGATGGAAATCCATTCGACTCAGCGCAGATCAAACCCTGGCTGGCAGTTGAACATTTAGGTGTACCCATGGGGTGTCACTCTGTGACGTTGGAGTTGAGAGGTCAGTCCGATGTCAGTGATCAGTTGGCGAAACCGGATGCGGAAGGCATCCTGCGGTTTCTGGCAAGGCGGGGCGTGATCAGTGAAGCTCCGACAGAAATAGCGGCTATTGAAATACAGCAAAGTAACCTTGAAGCCGTAGACAGTGTGCGAAGCCCGGGTGCCGGCATTATTGTCTGGCATAAACAGTTAGGTGACGTGGTCAGACAAGGCGAAACAGTAGCCAGTATTGTCGACCCCGATGCGGACGATCCAGAAACGGGTCGCTCACTGGTTTTAGCTCGCACAACAGGCATTTTATTCTCAAGGGAGCGGGATGTACTGGTTGGACCAGGCGATCGCATCGCCAAGATTGCTGGTAATAATAATCTTGAAAATATTTACGGTGGTGGGCTGTTGTCTCTGTAAATATCTCAGAAGCGATAGTCACTGATTTTGAAATGTAACTCTTCTCTGGGCAGGCGAGCATATCATCATGTCGTTTCACCATACCTGTGAGGTATAATGGTTATAATCAGGGCGCATAATCGCTATTGATTTGTATCAATTTTATCTTTCATCACTGCTGGAATACTCCTCCCTCACAATTTATATCCATACAACGTCGTTCAGGCTTTATTGTCAGGCGTGTTGTACCGAATGAGGGCGTCAGAGATGTCAGAAATTCTGGCCGAAGAAGAGTGCCTGAGCCAGTCAGGGCAGTCGCGGCGGAATCTGTTAAAACTGGGTGCGGTGGGTGGTGCTGCGATGATCGCGGCAGGTGTCACACCAGCAGCAAAAGCCAGAGAGGATGGCATCGGTCTCGTTAAGCACGATGCATTTCCGCTGAAAATCTCTCCGAATTACCAGCGCTTTAGCGAAATGGATACGTCTTTCCATCGCTTTAATAAGGCAGGTATCGCGTTTTATAAGCGACCAAAACCTGATGAAAACAAGCCGGGTTTTACCTCGATTGATTATGCGCTGAAGATGGGGGGGCGATCCGTTGCCAACGCCTTGAGTCCTTATGCCCCGGCATACGAAGGTTATCATCTTCCGAAAATTTTCAAACCCAATGCTCTGAATTCCGAATTTCGTTTCAAAGACAGTGCCACCGCCCATGCCGTTATCAAGCGTGCTGCTCGTCACTATGGTGCTGATCTGGTTGGTATCACCCGCCGTGATCCGCGCTGGGACTATACCCACGTACGAGAAGGCAATACGGCTCACAAATTTGAAGACGCGCTTCAGTTTGAACCAAAAACCGTCATTATGCTGGGCTTTGAGGTTGGCTACGAAGGCATGAGGGCAGCACCATCTCCTCTGGGTGATGCTGGCCAGGTGGATGGCTATTCCAAAATGAGTAAGACGTCCCTGCAGCTGGCCTCCTTCCTTCAGCTTCTGGGTTTTCATGCTGCAGGTGTTGGTAACAGTTTTGGCTTGAGCGTGCCTTACGGTATTGCCGCCGGGCTCGGTGAAAACACCCGCATGGGATTGCTGTTAAACCACAAATACGGCCCCAGAATACGTCTTGGTAAGGTCTACACCGATCTGGACCTGGATGAATACTTTGATAAGCCAGTCACCTTTGGTGTTGAAAGCTTCTGCAAAAAATGCATGCACTGTGCAGACAATTGCCCCTCTAAGGCGATCCCCAAAGATGAAGAACCATCCATGGGGCCGCCGGATGATGGCACCGACTGGGGCTTTAGTAATCCTGGCGTGCGCAAGTGGTATGTCAACTGTGACAAGTGTCTGCAGTATTGGGCCGACTCCAACACCAGTTGCAGTAGCTGTATCACCTCATGCCCCTACAATAAGCCCAATTTCTGGCACCATCGCCTGATCGATAAGGCCAATATGTTCCTGCCTGGCCCATTGCACAAACTGATGGCCGATATGGATCTGCTCCATGGTTACGGCAAGACTTTTAACGAGACAGCCCCTGCTGTGTTCTGGGATGACAAGGGTCGTTCATACGATGGTTTTGGAGATTAATGATGTCCGGATTAGGCATTTTTTCAGGCATTGAGGTTCTGTTTTTTTGGCTGGGCGTACTCTGCCTCGCTACCGTTCAAGGTTTGATTTGGTTGCGTATTAAACACAACGCAAGCTGGTTATCTCTGGCTGTATTAGCCATGGGGTGCGGTACCATGATTTTTGATATTGCCTGGGCGGTCAGCTCAGTACTGGAAAAAGAACCTCAGTCAGCGTCCATGAGTGTTCTGGTTATCTTCTTGCCAGGCTTATTAATTGCCATATGGGGAGCACGGTTAGCCATGAGGAAACCGACAATCGCTCCATCTATTGCTACCGAATCCTGATTTAATCATTAAAAGCGAGCGTAACCCGAGACGTTGATAACAGCTCGGCGTTCGCTCGCCCCGACAAAGACTCCCAAATGAGTGTTGTAAAAGTAGATCAACTGCAACCCCGCGTTGATGCTGGTATTGAAGCATTAGCACAAGGTGATATTCAGACCGGCATTGAACTTTTTCATGAAGTATTGGTTGAAAACAATGACTTTATGCTGGCCCATTACTATCTGGCGACTGCCTATATGCGCTTGCAGAAGTGGCAGGAAGCCGAAAAATATCTGGACACGGTAATGGATCTCGCTCCCAGCTGGCCTTGTGGTTCGTACAGTGCCGGGCAAGTTGCCAGTGTCCAGGGCTTTCATGATGACGCTGTCGCTTTTTTTTCGGCAGCCCTCAAAAACGGTATTGATAACCGGCAGGGTTTGATCGCAAGAGGTATGGCTTTGTACGGCTGCGGACGTTTGGTAGACGCCATAGATGATCTCGATCAAGTCATTACACAAGAAATGGACCTGACCGCTCTTCAGTATCGCATGGCTTGCTTTTTGGGCATGCATCGCTATCAAGAGGCACTGTCTGATATCGAGGCGTTAATCACGCTTCAAGGTGAGACAGAGGAACTGCTTGATATTCGTCAGGAGTGTCAGCTGAAAATCCCCGCTTCTTCAGCCGCAGAACCCATACGAATGATTGACCTTCCAGGCTGAAACACCCGTTGCAGATACCGGGAAAAGGAGTAATGACCTATGTCTTGTCAGAACCGTTGTGACAAAGACTGCCACCGGCAACTCAGTTGCCAACATCAAAAACAGCAACCGGAGATCATCGGCTGGCGATTTGACGCTATCAAGCTGATGCGATGGCTGGTATTGATCAGTTTTGTCGTTGCTTACTGGTTGGGACAGGGTTGGAATCAACCAAACACCATGACCCAATTGCAGAAGCTGTACCCTGAAGCAGAAATCACTGCAGTAAACGGTAAGGATTCAGTCTGGCAGGTACAACAGTCATCTGCGGACAGCATCACCACATACACGGCCATTGCTAAAACCGAAAACAGTTATGGTGGCCCTCTTCAGCTGATTACCCTGTACGGCGATGATGGCCGGGTGAAGGATGTTGACCTTCTCAACCATACCGATACTCCCGCCTATATCCAGAAGCTGCGTAACCGGATGCACTTTGAGCAATATGAGAATCAGCCAGTCGTGCGGAATAACAGCTCGCCGTCGTTTGATGCCGTTAGCGGTGCGACCATAAGCTCCGATGCCATTATGAGAGCGCACTTCCGTGGCCTTGAAGAGGCAGGTCAGTTGTCGTTTGGTAAGACGCAAACTCTGGTCGAGCAAAGGTTACAGATAGAGACCCAGCATTATGTGCTATTGGCTTTTCTGATCCTGGCTGTCGCCAGTCAGTGGATCAAACACCCAGCCTTTACCCTGGGTATGGCTGTGGGTAGTTTGATACTGATGGGGTTCTGGTTGAACCAGATGTTTACCGCCAGTACCTTTACCGCTGTGAGTCTGAGTTATACGCCCTCGGTCTATGAAAATCTGAGTTTCTGGATTCTGAGCAGCGGTATCCTGTTCGGTATCCTTTTTCTTGGAAAAAACATCTACTGCGGCAATATCTGTCCCTTCTCTGCGTTGCAATTACTGCTCAATAAAATCACAGGTTTGAGTCTGCCCCTACCGAAGTTTGTGCAAAAGTATGGCAGCTTTGTTCCGAAAATCGGCCTTTGGCTGGTGATTATTATCGGTCTGTTAACCACTGTGCCCATTGCAGGCTCCTATGAGCCGTTCAGTATGATCTTCTCTCTGCAAGGGGTCGGTATCCAGTGGGCAATATTGCCGCTTGTGGTGATTGGTGGTGTTTTTGTTCCCAAGATATTTTGCCGTTATTTTTGCCCTGCGGGTCAAGGTCTGGATTATCTGACCCAGTTCAGAAACTGGCTGGCTGGTTACATCACCAAAAATAAACGGAGATCATCATGAGCACATCAACCAGCAGTTCATTCAATAAAATCGGTCGCATTATCAGCGGTACTTTCTTTGCATTAATCGCTGCCTCAATACTGCTGTTTCTGGCGGATTCCCTGCTACGCAATCTGGCCTGAAGACATAAGACATGAACAAGTTACCATTTTTTCTGAAAAACCTGCTCTTTAGCCCAGTGTATGCTCAGGGGGATATACTGATTGGCTATGCCAGTCAGACCGGTACGGCCAAGGGGCTCGCCGTACAGAGTGCCGAGCTTCTGCGTGCTCAGGGGCAAAATGTCTCTTGCCTGCCATTGGCTCAGGTTGATATCTCGGAGCTGGATCATTATCAGAACATCATCCTTTTTATCAGTACCTGTGGTGAGGGTGATATTCCCGATAACGGTGTCGCTTTTTATCAGCGCCTGCAAGAACGCACAGCACAGCTGTTAACACCGGTGTCCATTTTTGCCATTGGCGACAGCAGCTATGGCCAATTTTGTGAAGCAGGTAAACGGTTTCATCAGCAGTTTTTACGTCTGGGTGCTTCTCAGGATGACACTCTGCAAATGGTTGATGGTGCCCCGCACACAGCATGGCAGCAGTGGTTTTCCACATTCAGCGGCATTAGACAGGACGACATTGCTGTTAATGAACCACTGACGTTAAATTTCACCCTGATCGAGCGAAAACCTCTGCATGGAGAGCAGTGCAGCCCCGGACGCGGTGCCTACAGTTTACAACTGGCTCCTGCCGATCAGGCGCGAACGTTTAAATCCGGCGATCTGTTAGGAATCACGCCACCCAATGAAAAACGGGAGCGTTTGTACTCTATCTCTGCCGTCTCCAATGATCGGATAGAGCTCTGTATCGGTAAGGTCAGTTACGAAGAGGACGGTGAGCAAAAAGTTGGGTTATGTTCTGATTACCTGATTGAGCAACTGACCATAGGCGACACCATCGCCATGACCTATCGTCAACAAGGCGGGCTGGTATTGCCTGAACCGGAGCAGCCCTTACTGATGGTGGCAACAGGAACTGGCATCGCGCCGATGATGTGCCTGTTGCGGGAGCGTCAGCAGAATCAGGATTCAGCTGATAACTGGTTGGTTTTTGGTAATCGCCATCCGGACCAGGACTATTTCTATAAGGAAGATTTACAGCAGCTACAGGGTGCAGGAACTCTGACCCGTCTTGATTTGGCTTTTTCCCGGCAAGGCGAACAAAAAGTTTATGTGCAAAATGTACTCGCTGAGCAGCAGGAACATGTACTTGACTGGCTGCTTCATCGTCAGGCGCGGTTGTACGTCTGTGGACAAACCGGCTTGAAGGATGGCATTGGCGACATTCTACAACAGGCACTGATAGCGCGATTAAACGACACTGAGCAGGCTGTGCAACATTATCAGCAACTGCTTGACCAGGAACAGATTGTCTTCGAACTCTACTGAGTGTCCTGCTCATGTTAAGTCATAAATCTCTTCATAAACCAGCTCACGCAACCATTGGTGAGCTGGCATAGCCTGGTTTCTGGTATGCCAGATAATTTGCAGCTCCATACCCGCAGGGATTTTTGTCATGTCCGAGAGCGTCAGAAAGGTAATCTGATCTTTGTACTCCAGTAAAGCCGGAATATATTTAGCCTTGTTGATGACTAGAGATCTGGCATTGAGAAATGTGTAAGTAGCGATACTGGCATTCTCGGTTTCCAGAACCACCTGGCGTCGTCCCTGATAATTGAGGTAAGTTCTTTCAGTCTCAACGGTACGGTCAAATCCGGGGATAACGTATTTGATATGAGGATAACTGAATAACTCATCCAGAGTGACTGTTGGGCTTTTGGCTAATGGGTGATCATTAAAAACCGCAAAAGATGGAAAATAGTGGCTCAACAAACGCTGTCTTAACGAGGCGTAAGCCTGGTTGGCATGACCAACACCAATATCAAGCTTCAGCTGTTGTATATTTTCCAGACTGCTTTTATCCCACTCGCAAATGTTCAAGGTAACATTGGGCGCTTCTGTTCTTATTCGATTGACAAGTCGCATAGAGGCTTGTGGGCTGATGGTCGACAGCAGTGCAATTTTAAACTCACCAATATACGTCGAAGGATCAAAGCCCTCATTTTTCGATATATCCTCAACGCACGCAATAAAACGATCCAATTTTGGCTGAATTTGCAATGCCAGTGGTGTAAGAGTGTATTTCTGTTTATCTCGAACGAGAAGGTCATCAGCAAAATGACGACGCAGGGCACTGAGGATTCTGCTGACCGCCGGTTGCGAGATACCCAAAGATCTCGCCACAGACGTTATATTTTTTTGTTCCAGTATAAGATTCAGGACCAGTAGCTGATTCAAATCCATGTCATATAGCTGGGGGTTAAACATCGGTAATACTCAAGCCTGTCTAATCACGGTTGAGCCTAAATCAGACCCGGTAGAGCACAGCCTACATTCTACCAGCCTTTGTTTGGAAGTATGAGTTGAATAGTAAGAAGTAAGGTCAGTGGATACTGCAGTATGACCACTCAGGATGGATGATTCTAAAAGGTGTGACCATCAGGTGGTGACTAAGCTAAAAATGGTGGGCCCAGGAGGACTTGAACCTCCGACCAATGGATTATGAGTCCACTGCTCTAACCAACTGAGCTATAGGCCCTGAAGCGGGTTGGATTATACGCATAGAATTGTCTGCTCGCCAACCCTGTTATCGCCTTTTGGTGGTATTTCCTTATAGGTCTTCGTTGTTCCGATTTTGAGACTCAGTTCTGTTGGTTAAGGGTACTCGCACTGGCTTCATTAATAGAGGATAATGACAGCACGTAGCGCATCCATATATTGGAACGCCATTATCAGGATTTCAAGATACCAAGCCTGACCGGTGACGGACGAGGAAACTATGGCGCTGGATAAGTTGAAGAAAACAGTTCAATCAGGAACACAGGCTCTTTCTGGCCTGATCCATGGGAAGGCCGTTCTTATTGGCGTTGCTGTTCTGGCGATTTTGTTGTCGCTGCTCGGCTGGTATTGGAGTCAGGAGCCTGAACCATTTTCTGTTCAGGCAAATGCCGAAAAAGTCGCAACCGCCAATAGCAATGAAGTGGTGACTGGTTACACGACCACGTCCACCCTTTATACGTTGTCAGACACACTGCTCACCAAACCAGGTGGTTTCTTGCGCAACGATATTATGCCGCCCGGTGTGTTGATGGATAATATGCCCAGTTGGGAGTTGGGTGTGCTGATTCAGGTGCGGGATATGGCTCGTGCGCTGCGTAAGGATTTCAGCCGTTCCCAGTCACAGTCCAGCGAAGATCCTGATCTGGCGGTGGCCGAACCTCAGTTTAACTTTGATGCCAAAAGTTGGATTCTCCCTTCCAGTGAGCGCGAATATCAGCGCGGTATCGATAAACTGCAAAGTTATATGCAGCGCCTGTCTGATCCTAATGAGTCGGCACAATTTTATACCCGGGCGGATAACCTGACCCGCTGGCTGAACGATGTGGAAACTCGCTTGGGCAGTCTTTCTCAACGACTAAGTGCCAGCGTTGGTAAACCGCGTTTAAACACCGATCTGGCCGGTGATGCCAATGCTTCACAATCTACCGACGGTGCTGTGCTGGTGGATGTGAAAACACCCTGGTCGCAAATTGATGATGTTTTCTATGAAGCTCGTGGTACTTCCTGGGCGCTGATTCATCTGCTGAAAGCCATCGAAGTGGATTTTGCTGATGTGCTGGAAAAGAAAAATGCCACGGTAAGCGTTCGACAGATCATCCGCGAATTGGAAGCCACTCAGGATACCGTATGGAGCCCAATGATTCTGAACGGTTCTGGTTTTGGGCTTCTGGCCAACCATTCTTTGGTCATGGCGAATTATATTTCCCGGGCTAATGCGGCAATTATCGATTTGCGTAGATTGTTGGAGCAAGGTTAACGTTCTTATTGTTCTGTATAAAAAGCCTTCTATATGAAGGCTTCTTTTTTAAAGCTGAAAATATTATGAATAGTGTATCAAAACTGAGCCAGCAGCTGGCCTTTATCACCGAGGTAGAAAAGCTTAAGGCGGTTTATCGTAGAACGGTTGTTAAGCCGGATGATAATCGCCATGAGAACAGCGCCGAGCATAGCTGGCATATTGCCGTTCAAGCGGCTGTCTTGCAGGAGTATTCCGAAGAGCCGGTGGATATTCTACGTGTTATCAAAATGCTTCTGATTCACGATGTAGTGGAAATTGATGCCGGCGATACCTTTGCCTTTGCGGATCAGGCGGAACTGTCTGGCCAGAATGCCAAAGAGTTGGAAGCGGCCAACCGTTTGTTTGGTTTATTGCCAGAAGATCAGGAGAAAGAGTACAAACAGCTTTGGCTGGAGTTTGAAGAGCTGGAAACGGCCGATTCCCGCTTTGCCAAGGCGATGGATTGCTATTTACCATTTCTCCAGAATATGGCGAATAACGGCGGCACCTGGGCAAAATACGGGATTACCCGCAGTCAGGTAGTAAAGCGTAATCAATACCTTGAAACACTGGCGCCAAAACTTTGGGCGTTCCTGCAAGAGCAGATCGATGTTTGCATCAGTAATGGCTGGCTGAAGGATATCTGAGACTCTACTGTCACTTTAATTGCGTTAAAGGGTGCGATATTGACTTTGTCGAGAGGCTCCAGATAAAGTCGAATATCGCATATTGATAAGTCGTTATTTACCCGTATTGTTCTTCAATGCTGAACCAATAACAGAACCTAACTTTATAAGCTGATCATCCTGCAGGTTTTTTTGGGGATTTAGTGCCCAATCTTTTAGTTGAACCTTACCTTTCTGGAAGACCAGGATATGTGATGAACCACCGTATTCAAAATGACCGATTTCGGTGCCTCGTTTGACATCAATAGACTGATCTCCATCCTTTACCAGCATGTTGGGTTCAATATGGCAGGTAGATACTTCCATCATGCCGACATTGATTAACCCTATGTAGCCAAAGATTTCGTGTTTGAATATGAAGATCGCTCTTGTCGCGACGTGGCCAAGATAGGGCTGAGTTTCCAGTCCGAACCAAGTATCAATCCCTTGAAGTTGTGCCGGGCTTTGAGCATAGTACGTACCTGGTTGTAACCAGGAGCTTACGAGCTTTCCGTCAACGGGGGCATGCCATCGGTGGTAATGCTCGCCCGATAGGTAGCCTTGGTAGAGTTGTCCACCTTCAAAGATTTTGGCCCAGTGTGCTTGTCCTCCAAATAGGTCCAGTAGTGAATAATTTGTTGCCTTGATCGAGAATTGGCTCTCCATCTCAAGGTTGTTTTTGTACAACCACGGTGTGGTTTCACAACCAATATTTATATCGTTGTCCGGCTCTCCTTGAAATGGACGAGCGTCAGGAATAAATCTGCGAGTAAAAAATGAATTCCATGAATTATAACCATAGCCCGGTAGGTTTTTGTTATGCTCGATTTGATCCCATACACCAGCTTTCCAGGCGGCTTTCGATATCCATGAGCCTTCTTTTTCTGGATTGTCGATGTCCAGTTTGTCAAGTGAAGCTTCACTATCAAGGTATGCGTTCCAGGTATCTAGGACTTTTTTTATCTGCTGATTAAATGTTTCGTCATGAAACAATATAAGCCCTGATTTTGTGCCCATGGCGATGGCGAGAAATGCATTTAGAGGGCAGCTAACCATAATCGCTTCACTAAATGAGGGGGTGGTGGTGATTATCTCGTTGAGTGTTTGAAAGAAGCTGTCGTAATCATCAATCCAGGGCTCAGAGCCTCCATTACGTTGCCACTCTTGTTTCGTTGATTTATCTATAGAGCCTGCGTATTGATTTGATTCGTTGATCATCGAGTTTACCAGCTCAAAATATTTGTTGTCGCTGGTAACCCAGTCCTTAAATTCAAGGATCTCTGGTAGCATTGGCGTTAAAGAGTGTGTTTTGGTTTTTTCAACTATTTCGTTGTGAACTGATGCTAAGTTTTCCTGCTCCCCCCAATCTTTATTGGTAATCCAGAATCCATTTTGAATTGCGCTCATTGTTTCTTGTTTATCAGGTACGGTTGCTTCAGATATTGCTGGCATTGTTGATATATCTACAGGATTACTGAGCGTACATGCCTTTAAAAAAAATGAAATAAAAACGAGTAGAAAAATAGATGTTCGTTTGGATGTCATTACTTTCATAATTCTTTTCATATAGTAGCCTTGGATATATTTGTTAAATTGAGTCTGCTTTTAGTTACTCATTAGACTTAAACCCTTGACCTTGATTGTTAGGATTTTTCAATAAATATAGAGGTTTTTCTGCATAAATCAGCTTGACGTATCGTTCTACGTTCTGAAGCCTAAGTACCCGTCCATATGGAATCGAATATTTTTGGCTTGTTGATCAGGTTCTCTGCAAGGAGCAACGGCGGGAGCATAGCGAGCTATGTGACCAGAGTTGCAACGCATTCAGAGGGGCTGATCAATGAGTCAGAAAATATGATTTCATATGGTTGGGTACTTACTGGGTTGAATTTAAAAATGGCATTTTTACTCTACCCAAAACTGGTTTAGAAGCATTCAGGTGCGTTGCTTTAGCTTGGGTGAATTGAGCTGATAGCAAATTATTAATGATGGTAATATGTCGCTAATCGTCGTTTTTGAGTGATGGCTAGGAGGCTGACCGAGAATAGCGCCCGTAGCGAGGATGGTAGAAAATTGAGGATAAAAATTCTGTTTTGTGAAGTGAATAGTAGTGCTGTTTGTTGAACAAAACGGAATTTTTAGATCAATCTTCTGCCACCGCACGACTGCATGGATGCTGGGGCTAGAGCAACGCAGGAGCAGTTGCCGCGCAGGGCAGCCTATTCTCGGTCAGGCTCTTGGTGCCATGTTGTAAATATGATAGGTGCCTTGGAGTTTTTATGGGTAGCCAGAGAAACAGTGAAAGCCGATTGGTGTATTCCACCGATGCAGGGCGAATCAAAGAAGAGCCAGTTAACGAAGATGTTGCCGGCGATGGTAATGTCCGGGTTCGTCCTGAGAAGAAAGGGCGGGGCGGCAAAGTGGTCACAGTGATCAGCGGGCTGCCAATGGCGGGGAATGATCTCAAAGCTTACGCTAAACAGCTGAAAAAACGCTGCGGCGGTGGAGGCGCTGTAAAGGATGGTTGTGTCGAGCTTCAGGGGGATCACGTGGATGTGATGGTGGAATTCCTGAAGAAAGAAGGGTACGACGCAAAAAGATCCGGCGGTTAAAGAGGCTGTCGAAAAAGGGCTGAGCTTGCCAATACGGCGTTAAAAAATGGCTCAAAATGCTCATTTACTGTTTGTAAACTGCGCTTTTTCGCCATTTTCTGCCTTGTCTTGACTGCGCTCACTACCTTTTGCGATAGCCTCTAATCCGCCGGTGAGAAACCCTTCGGGTCTCTTTACTGAACTCTCAGCAAGTTAGACAGTGCTGGATTCGGCTTTTTTGCCGGCTTGAAGATCAGGGCGATTTTGCCAATCGTCTGGATCAAGTCTGAATTCGTGGCGCTGAGCAGCTGGCTGATCAGTTGCTGGCGGGCATCGCGATCGCCAATGGCAAACTTCACTTTGATCAGCTCATGATCGTTCAGTGCTCTCATGGTTTCTTCAACCACACCTTCCGTAAGTCCTTTGTCTGCCACCATAACCACTGGGTTCAGGTTGTGGCCAATAGAACGAAAATGCTTCTTTTTTGCTGCGTTTAAACTCATAACTGCTTCCTGATTACGGGTAAATCAAGCCATGGGTTTAAAGCGGCAGGCTTACCTGAAATCGTTTATTAACCGGGGATAGCGGGCAAAACGTTTATTCTGCCGATCGGATCGCTGGTGTCTGGAGATGATGTTGACGCCCTATTTTATGACTTTCCCCTGAATGGCAGCAACCTGTTGTGTACTATTTGTCCTTAATAGTGTCAATTTTGTTCCCCTTATCATCAGAATCATGATGAAAGGGCTATTTTATGCCCCGCTATAGCGGCTGTCTCATTGAACTCTCGTCAGGAAAAGTGGTCAAACCCTGAAATAAGTAATAGCTATCAAACAGGGAATTTTAATGAGAAGTTGCATCCTCGACATCATCAAACAAACACTAATTTATGGTTTGTTGCCTGTTGTTCTCACATCTGCGCTGACCGCAAACGCTCATATGAGCGTAGTATCGAAAGAATTATCGACGATTGAAGAGCCGGGAGCGCATGAAGAGCCATCAGCGCATGAAGAGCTGTCAGACAGCCAAGAGATATCTGCCGATCATTATATTCCCTATGATGAGTTTATCGATGAAGATTCATCGGAGGATGACAGTGATCCGTGTTTAGAGTTGGAACCTGTTCCTGCTGACGATCAGGGGTGTTCCTTCGAAGAAGCGTTTCAGTCATTGTCTGACCATCCAGAGCATCTTTATCCTTATGCTTACCTGCCGTCTTTACTGGCAGATCAGGGACAGGCATCTATTAAGCTGTTTGTTTATGGAAGCCTGATGGATTGTCGCTCTGCGGCTCAAACACTCTGCACAAGTGCATTAAAAACCCGTGAGCTTGCCAGAGCTTATGGTGTGAAAACCATTTATAACCGCTCAGTACCTTATGTGTTTTTACCTCACTGGGGTGTACCGGAAAATCCCTATGCTATTGCCATGTTGAATACTGCGGTTTCTCAACGATATGAAGATGTTGCGTTAGGTATTTTGCTGGATATTCCTGTGAGCAGTATCACGCCGTTGCTGGCTCGTGAAGTGGGTTATGATTTGAAACCTGTGGTTGTGCAATCATGGTCAGAACCGAAAGGCAGCATATCTCACCATTCTGGTCAGTATAAAGTCGCCTATATTTTAAGCTCTCCTACGCCCAGTCAGTATACGGGCGCGCACCTGTTACCCAGAGAAGGTTATTATCAGCGGGTGATGGAAGCGGCGAAATCCAATGGTGAGCACTTTTATAAAGAATGGCTGGAAAATACCTATCTTGCTGATGGCGTCACGACAGTGGGCTACTATGAACTGTACAGAGATAAAGTGACGAACGAGTTTGACCAATACGATTATACGGCTTGTGTCGGATTGTAATTTAGAACTTACTTTATGAACTAATCTTTTCTTATCTCCAGCTGTCCCCTTCATAATCTATCAGATATTATTCTTTCCTATTGGGAAGCGCTGCGATGTAAAAGTCATGTGCTGTGTATTCCCAGTATCCGGATATTTATAGAGTACCCAATTTTAAAGCTATGGCGAGATCGAAAAGCAGTGGTCGCTGGTTGAAAGAGCACTTTGATGACCCGTATGTAAAGCAATCGCAAAAAGATGGGTGGCGATCCCGTGCCAGCTATAAACTTCTGGAAATTCAGGAAAAGGATAAAATCCTTCGTCCCGGAATGCGCGTGGTTGATTTAGGCGCTGCCCCTGGTGGCTGGTCTCAAGTAGCGATTCAGCTGGTGGGCGATCAGGGGCGAGTTGTTGCGTCCGATATTTTGCCCATGGATGGTATTGCCGATGTGGATTTTGTGCAGGGCGATTTTACCGAAGATGCAGTGCTTGAACAGATTCTGGAAACCATTGGATCTGATCAGGTAGACCTTGTAATTTCCGATATGGCCCCCAATATGAGTGGAGCACTGTCTGTTGATCAGCCGAATGCCATGTATTTAGTGGAGTTGGCGTTGGATTTATCTCGGCAGGTGCTGCGTAAAGGTGGTGTCTTTCTGGTGAAAGTGTTTCAGGGTGAAGGTTTTGATGCTTACCTGAAAGACATGAAAACCAGTTTTGATAAGGTGTTGACCCGAAAGCCAGAGGCTTCAAGGGCTCGCTCCAGGGAAGTATATCTGCTGGCCATTGGCTTCAGAGGATAGCGTACATTTATCAGCATCATAGAAGACAATAACTGTCACAGAAGATGCTGATCGTGTATTGTTGAAGATAACATTATTAAAAGTCTGTGGGCCACGGGAACGAGCTCATCCAAAGCGATTACCTAAGGCTTAAGTACGCTCAAAAGAGGTTAGCCCCTTGAATGATATGGCAAAAAATTTGATTCTCTGGGTCATCATCGCCTTGGTGCTATTGACCGTATTCAAAAATTTTGACGGCATGCAGTCGTCTACTCAAAAGGTCGCCTACTCCGATTTCATAAGTCAGGTAGAAAATCGTCAGGTCAGCAAAGTGTTGATTGATGGATTTACTATTACTGGCACCATGAGTAATGGTGAGCGTTTTGAAACCAACCTGCCACCGGCAGTGCCAGACAACAAGTTGATGGACGAGTTGTTGCTTGGCAAAGTTCAGGTGGATTCCAAACCGATTGAAAAGCAAAGTATCTGGACTCAGTTGCTGGTTGCCAGCTTCCCGATTCTGGTGATTCTTGCGGTCTTCATGTTCTTTATGCGTCAGATGCAGGGCGGCGGCGGTGGCCGTGGTGGTCCAATGAGCTTCGGTAAAAGCAAAGCACGTTTGCTGTCTGAAGATCAGATCAAAACCACATTTGCTGATGTAGCCGGCGTTGAAGAAGCCAAAGAAGATGTGCAGGAACTGGTGGACTTCCTGAAAGATCCTGGCAAGTTCCAGCGTCTTGGTGGTCGTATTCCCCGTGGTGTGCTGATGGTTGGCCCTCCGGGTACCGGTAAAACGCTGATCGCTAAAGCCATTGCTGGTGAAGCCAAGGTACCGTTCTTTACTATCTCCGGTTCCGACTTTGTTGAGATGTTTGTGGGTGTGGGTGCTTCCCGTGTCCGTGACATGTTCGAACAGGCTAAGAAGCAGGCACCTTGCATCATCTTTATTGATGAGATTGATGCGGTGGGTCGTCACCGTGGTGCCGGCATGGGCGGTGGTCACGACGAGCGTGAGCAAACCCTTAACCAGCTTCTGGTGGAGATGGACGGCTTTGAAGGAAACGACGGTATTATTGTAATTGCCGCCACTAACCGTCCGGATGTACTGGATCCTGCATTGCTGCGTCCTGGTCGTTTTGACCGTCAGGTTGTGGTTGGTCTGCCAGATATTCGTGGTCGTGAACAAATTCTGAAAGTACACATGCGCAAAGTGCCTGTGTCCGACGATGTTCAGCCAGCGGTTATTGCTCGCGGCACGCCAGGCTTCTCTGGTGCTGATCTGGCAAACCTGGTGAACGAAGCTGCACTGTTTGCTGCTCGTGCTAATCACCGTACGGTTGGCCAGAAAGAGTTTGATCAGGCAAAAGATAAAATCATGATGGGTGCCGAGCGCAAGTCCATGGTGATGAGTGATAAAGAGAAAAGTAATACGGCATTCCATGAAGCAGGCCACGCCATTGTTGGGCGCATGGTTCCTGATCATGATCCGGTTTACAAAGTCAGTATCATTCCTCGTGGGCGAGCACTGGGTGTCACCATGTTCTTGCCAGAAGAAGATCGTTACAGCCAGAGCAAAGAAGCGCTGCTCAGTCAGATCTGTTCGCTCTTTGGTGGTCGAATTGCAGAAGAGATGACGCTGGGCAAAGACGGTGTGACCACCGGCGCCTCCAACGACATCCAGCGGGCGACTCAAATTGCTCGCAGCATGGTTACGAAGTGGGGCTTATCTGAAAAGCTTGGCCCGCTGCAGTACGACAGTGAAGAAGGCGAAGTCTTCCTCGGTAAGAGTTATGGTCACGGTAATTCGGGTATGAATGTGTCCGGTGAAACGGCCAAACTGATTGACCAAGAAGTGCGTTTCTTTATCGATGATAGCTACAACCGTGCTTACAAGATTCTTGAAGATAACCGCGACAAACTGGATGCGATGGCTGCAGCACTGATGCAGTACGAAACCATCGACAGCGATCAGATTGATGACATCATGGAAGGTCGCCCGGTTCGTCCACCAAAAGATTCTGGTGATCAGGACAACAACGACAGCGGTATCAATGCCTCTGCTGGTGATGGAGAGTCCAAAAACGATACTCCAGACAGCAAAGACAGTGATAAGCCTATCGGTGGTCCCGCTGGCGAACACTGATCCGAATTAGGGCTATAGTTGCAGGGCAGGTTTTATACCTGCCCTTTTTTGTATCTGAAAAAACGAATAATACCAATGGCGTTTTTAAATTTTGGAACGAGCAAGTTATTTTGGGCGACAGGGCAATACCCACAGGGCATAAAGGCGAAGAGACGAGTCATAGCCTTTACGCCCTGTGGGTGGTAGCTATGGCGAGGAACTTCAACGCAGATCCAGTCGGTCAAAATGACTGCGCAGCCCATAATTTAAAAACAGAATTGGTATAAGAGCTGAGCTGAGGTGTTTGATGAGTAATGGCTTTGTACTGGATTGTGCAGGCAAAACACTTGATTTAAGTAAGCCTAAAGTCATGGGTATTCTGAACGTTACACCGGATTCTTTTTATGAGGGAAGCCGATTCCGGGATGGCTGGTTAAAGGTAGCTGAGAAAATGGTGCTGGACGGTGTGGATATCTTGGATATCGGCGGAGAATCCACTCGCCCCGGCGCTTCAGGCGCACTCAGTCAGGAAGAGGAGCTAGAGAGAGTACTACCGGTCATTGAAGGTTTGAGCTCAAGGTTGGATGTCATTCTTTCTGTGGATACCAGCTCCCCTCTGGTAATGACTGAAACCGTTAAGGCTGGAGCGGGTCTAATAAATGATGTACGAGCACTGTATCGTGATGGTGCACTTGAAGCGGCTGCCGCCACCAACGTTCCTGTTGTCTTGATGCACTCTCTGGTAGAGCAACCTGAACCCGGTTTTGTGCCTGTATACGACGATGTGGTGTCAGAAGTCGGCGAATACCTTGTGTCAGCAGTGGCGAGGTGTGAACAAGCAGGTATAGCAAAAGAGCGTATGATTATTGATCCGGGCTTTGGCGGTGGAATGTTTGGGAAAACACCTCAGTATGATCTGCAAATGCTAAAAGACTATCGTCGTTTTCATGAGCATGGCTTGCCTCTGTTTGCCGGGATGTCCCGAAAATCTTTTGTTGGTGCGACGCTGAATCGTGATACAGAAGACCGGTTACCAGGTAGTCTGGCTGCGGCTATGCTGGCTGCTCAGGCAGGGGCGCACATCATTAGAGTTCATGATGTACGAGAAACGGTGGACGTTTTGCGATTACTTCAGGCGGTAGAAGAAGCATGATCATCCAATGTAGAACACTGGTAGTTTATGATGAGGAATGACATCATTACCGGCTATTGTTTCTGGGTGAATTTGGTAAGCGGCTATGGCTCGTAAATATTTTGGTACCGATGGTATTCGCGGTAAGGTCGGTGAGTTTCCTATCACGCCTGATTTCGTTCTCAAGCTTGGCTGGGCTGCGGGTCGTGTATTAGCGGACCAGGGTGAAGGTAAAGTCATCATTGGCAAAGATACCCGCATTTCTGGCTACATGTTTGAGTCTGCCCTGGAAGCTGGTTTGTCTGCCGCTGGTATTGATGTGGTATTGACCGGCCCAATGCCAACCCCTGCCATTGCGTACCTGACACGTACTTTTAATGGTCAGGCGGGTATCGTCATCAGTGCTTCCCATAACCCATTCTACGACAATGGAATTAAGTTCTTTGGTGGTGATGGCAATAAGCTGTCAGATGACGTTGAGATGAAAATCGAAGCGCTTCTGGATGCCGGTATAGACGTTGTGCCATCTGAACAACTGGGTAAAGTCAGTCGTCTTGATGATGCGGCAGGCCGTTACATCGAATACTGCAAGGCTAGCACGCCAAACCAGCTGGATCTTCGCGGTATGAAAATCGTCATCGATGCAGGCCATGGCGCAACCTATCAGGTTGGCCCGGCAGTGTTCCGTGAACTGGGCGCCGAAGTGATCGCCATGGGCATTAGCCCTGATGGTGTGAATATTAATGAAAATGCTGGTTCAACCAATCCTGCAGGCATGGCTGCCAAAGTCAAAGAAGTGGGTGCTGACCTTGGTATTGCCTTCGATGGCGATGGCGACCGGGTTATCATGGTAGACGACAAAGGTGAAATCATCGATGGTGATCAGCTGTTGTTTATTATTGCCATGGATCGCAAAAAACGTGATGTTCTGAAAGGTGGAGTGGTTGGTACATTGATGACCAATCTCGGTATGGAAAATGCCCTTAAAGCTGCAAATGTTCCTTTTGCCCGAGCCAATGTAGGTGACCGTTACGTTAATGAACTACTGTTGGCTAATGATTGGCAGTTGGGCGGCGAATCCTCCGGACATATTATCTGTCGTGATGTTTCCACCACAGGCGATGGCATTGTCTCTGCGCTTCAGGTTCTGAAAGCTCTCCAGAATTCTGGCAAGCAACTATCTGAATTAATCAGCGCTATTGCACTTTATCCTCAGACCATGATTAACGTCCGAGTTCAGAACAAGCGAGACACAAGCACCATTCCAGTTATTGTCGATGCGGTTAAGCAGGCTGAGATCGATATGGCAGGAAAAGGGCGTGTTCTGTTAAGGGCTTCTGGCACAGAGCCGGTTATTCGTGTCATGGTTGAAGGTGAAGACAGTGTTGAAGTGGACTCCCAGGCTAAAAAACTTGCGACGATTGTTGAGCATGAAATGTGCTGACATAACTCAAAGAAAGAGTTCTGTGCGTTCCAGAATGCCTGTTAGTTTTTTATTACGATGACGTAATCATATTTCAAGTTTGGCTATCGGGGTGTGGGACGAGTTGATTTGTTACATTTTCAGAGACATTCCTTTTTGTGATAGGAACAGTAGTGCTGGGATAAACAGAACTACTGTTTGAGGGTTCTTCGCCCCATTCCAAGCCCAGGCAAGAAATAATCCCCCGTACTAATCGACCACCAAAAGAACTGCTGCTTTCAAGCTCTGATGCCTCATCGAGCTGTTGGGCGGTTGTATTACTTACAGGTGAGTAGTCGGCTCGAGGTGGCACGCTAGACATCTTTTATAACTCCTGCGGATTGAAACTTACAGGATAAGATAGCGTATAAGCACCAAGAGCCGACACATTCAAAAGTTATTATTTTCTTCTGATGAGTGTCGAGTGCACGCTTTTTGCTGCTCCCTTGACTTATTGTATGTTTCTCTCGTTCAGGGTAGTATTCTCGCCTCGCGTCTAATGAGGTAAGCGATATGCGTCAGCCGCTTGTAGCTGGAAACTGGAAGATGAATGGTTCATCAGACAGTATTCGAGAGCTGATTGATGGCATCCTTTCTGGGCTTGAAACCAAGGCTGAGGTGCTCGTATTTCCACCCCATGTGTATATTCAACAGGTTCGTGACCTGCTGAGTGGTTCTCCTGTCAAATACGGTGTGCAGAATGCCTCCGATAAACTGTCAGGCGCCTATACCGGTGAGGTTTCCCCTCTGATGGCTAAAGATCTTGGTTGCGAATACGTTTTGATCGGTCATTCCGAGCGTCGTTCCATCTATGGTGAAACGGATGCAGATGTGGCTGAAAAATTCTGTGCTCTGGTAGATAATGGGTTGGTTCCGGTACTCTGTGTCGGCGAAACTCTGGAAGAGCGCGAATCTGGTGCAACCATGAAAGTGGTCGCAGAACAGATTAACACTGTGCTTCGAGCCGCTGGTTCGGAGCGTCTGGCTAATTTTGTAATTGCCTATGAACCGGTTTGGGCGATTGGAACCGGCTTAACTGCTTCACCCGAGCAGGCTCAGGAAGTTCACGCGGACATCCGTGCCCTGCTGGCAGAGAACGATCCGTCCATGGCGGACAGAACCCGTATTCTCTATGGTGGCAGCATGAAGCCGGACAACGCAGTAGAGCTGATGGCTCAAACTGATGTGGACGGTGGTTTGATTGGCGGTGCTTCGCTGGTCGCTGCCGATTTCAAGGCGATTTGTCACGCTGCAGGACAATAATGGAAACCATTATCCTTCTTGTGCACGTGCTTGTGGCTGTGGGCGTGATCGGTCTGATCATGCTCCAGCAGGGCAAAGGTGCAGAAACAGGAGCCAGTTTTGGCTCAGGGGCTTCCCAAACCGTATTTGGAAGCCAGGGCTCAGCTAACTTTCTGAGCCGTACAACCGCCATTCTGGCAACGATCTTTTTCGTCACCAGCATTGGCCTGGCCATGATGGCCAGACAAAAAGCAGATGCGGTAACTAATGCCGGTTTGCCATCTGTTCAGGTTGAGCAGGTTGTACCAGTGAACGACGCGCCCTTTTCGTTAGATTCAGTTGAAACGTCTACCGAAAGCGATGCGCCTGTGTTAGAGTCTCTGCCCGTTGAGAGCAGCAGCTCCGACGCTCCTGTAAGCAACTGATTAATCAAACTTATTTATAAGTTGATTTCTAAAAAGCTTTCAGAAATAATTCAGCCGTCGCAGCAAGTGACGGTTAAGCCGAAGTGGTGGAATTGGTAGACACGCTGTCTTGAGGGGGCAGTGCCTGTATGGGCGTACGAGTTCGAGTCTCGTCTTCGGCACCAAATTAAAGTCTTTATCGAATAGATAAAGGCTTTTTTTGTATCTGTAAGAAATGCCTGATCTGCAAATTTCCTGATTAAGTGTACGATCGTCTTCTAGTCATCAGTAGTTCAATCCTCCCCCTTTTTTCTGAAAGTTGCTTAAGAATTATACTTATAAGTCTACTGTCGTCCTGATATGATTCGCACCAAGATTAGGCATGAATCAGAGAAATGCTCTTTTATGTTGTTTTATAGGGTGATCTTTCCCACATAAATCAATGAAAGGCAGTGATTTACGCTTTGGCATGGAACATGATATGTTTCTTCACCGAGTGGTATTTATGGTTGATATCTGTCGTATAAAAATAAATGGGCAGTTATTACCAACAATTTGATAATGGATCGCTAGGGTTCCGGCTGAAGGGTAAGAATAAGAAGGTTTATCTTCAGTGCCTGGTCCGAGAGCGATCGACCTCTAAGATGTTTTGGGGTTACACGGCGGGACAAAAGCCCGGGAGGTTGCTTGGTGAAAATGCCATGAATACCACGTGTCTACCCAATAAAAAATCTGAGGGGCTATATGAAGCATACCTTCACAAGCGCGCTTGCCGCTGCTGCCATTCTTGGCAGTCTTTTCTCACCTGCCGCGTTAGCAAAAGATAATTTTAAGATCTGCTGGTCAATTTATGTGGGTTGGATGCCCTGGGAGTACGGCGATACTTCTGGCATTGTCGATAAGTGGGCTGACAAGTACGACATTGATATTGAAGTTGTACAAATCAACGATTACGTTGAGTCGATCAACCAATACACCGCAGGCGAATTTGATGGTTGCGCCATGACCAACATGGATGCACTGACCATACCTGCTGCCAGCGGCGTCGACAGCACTGCATTAATCGTTGGTGACTTCTCCAACGGTAACGATGCCATTATTCTCAAAGACAAAACGTCTCTAGCCGGTATTAAAGGACAGTCAGTCAACCTGGTGGAACTGAGCGTGAGTCATTACCTACTTGCCCGGGGTCTTGAGTCCGTTGGTCTTAGCGAAAAGGACATCAGCGTAATCAACACTTCGGATGCTGATATGGTTGCTGCTTTCACCACGGATGATGTCACTGCCGTGACTACGTGGAACCCTCTGGTCAGTGAAATTACCGCAATGCCCGCCAGTCACAGCGTATTCGACAGTTCCCAGATTCCAGGTGAAATCATCGATACCCTGATGGTGAACACCGAAACCCTGAAAGAAAATCCAAAGTTAGGGAAAGCGTTGGTGGGTGCGTGGTACGAAATTATGGCGGGTATGGAGTCTGATAAATCCGTACGTGAACATATGGGGAAGGCATCTGGCACTGACCTGTCCGGCTATGAAAGTCAGTTGGCGTCTACCAAGATGTTCTATCAGGCTGAAGATGCTGTTGAGTTTGTGAATAGCGACAGCCTGAAGCAGACCATGGAGTATGTTGCTGAGTTTTCATTTGACCATGGTCTTCTTGGTGAAGGTGCTCCCGATGCTGGCTTTATCGGTATTGAAACGCCAAGTGGAGTATTCGGTGACGAAAGCAATGTAAAACTGCGCTTTGATCCAGCCTTTATGGCCATGGCTGCAGAAGGCAAACTCTAAGTTTGCTCTCTTTGTCACCGCCAGAATGATAAGTAGTCAAGGTTGGAGCTTATGAAGCGAATTATTAACCTGCGCCCATCCCGACCTCTGGCGGTAGCCTTGGGTATTGTGCCTTTTATTCTGATTTTGATGCTCTATTCCTGGGGCTCAGATTTGAGAAAGGCTGAAAATGAACGCGACAAACTACTGCCGAGCTTCACTGAAATACAAAAGGCTGTTGATCGTATGGCCTTCACGCCCAGCAAGCGTACTG
The DNA here is from genome assembly GCF_947495845.1 of uncultured Endozoicomonas sp. GTDB lineage: Bacteria > Pseudomonadota > Gammaproteobacteria > Pseudomonadales > Endozoicomonadaceae > Endozoicomonas. Next base: position 119,544 of record NZ_CANMAO010000008.1, read on the forward strand.
GTGAATATCTGCTCTGGCAGGATACTAAAAGCAGCTTGAAACGATTGCTGTTGGGTATTGTTATTGCTGCGATGGTGGGGCTCGTTGTTGGTGTGTTAACCGGTGCAATTCCATTGGCTGGTAGTCACTTAGGGGCTTTGACCACCGTCGTATCCATGGTGCCGCCACTGGCGCTGTTGCCCATCTTATTCATTGTCTTTGGTTTGGGGGAAGTGTCGAAAGTAGTGCTTATTGTCATTGGCATAACTCCCTTTTTGATACGAGATCTTGACCAGCGAACCCGGGAGTTACCCCAGGAGCAGTTGGTAAAAGCTCAGACCCTTGGAGGAAGCTCCTGGCAGATCATTTTGAGGGTTGTGCTGCCTCAGGTGATGCCCCGTCTAATGGACGCCATTCGTTTAAGTCTCGGAGCGGCCTGGTTGTTTCTTATTGCCGCTGAAGCGATTGCTGCGACGGATGGACTTGGTTATCGAATTTTCCTTGTACGACGCTATCTGGCTATGGATGTTATTTTGCCCTACGTGATGTGGATAACGACATTGGCTTTCCTTTTGGACTGGTCGCTTATCAGGGTATCCAAAATGATATTCCCCTGGTATCACACGGCAAAATAGGGAGCGTGAAATGAAAGACGCATTTATTGCTTTCCAGCGTTGCGGCAAGCACTACGGCAGTCATGTGGTGTTGGAAAAGCTCAATGCCTCCGTTCAGGAAGGCGAGTTTGTCACCATGGTGGGCACTTCTGGTTGTGGCAAAAGCACATTCTTGAAGATGCTGCTGGGCACAGAAACACAGACGACGGGAAAACTGTTGTTTAATGGCCAGCCCATTGTGGCGGAGCCCAGTGAAGATCGAGGTGTGGTTTTTCAGAAGTATTCTGTCTTTCCTCATCTGTCTGTGCGGGATAATGTCGCGTTAGGCAGAGAGTTTGCTGAAAGCCCGTTGCTGGGAAAACTGTTTGGACAAAAGCGCAGGCAGGCACTGGCGGAAGCAGACCAGTGGTTAGAAGCGGTTGGGCTGGCAGCAGCCAGGGACAAATATCCCCATGAGTTATCCGGTGGTATGCAACAGCGGTTGGCTATTGCTCAGGCATTGATCAAACACCCAAAAGTTCTGCTTCTGGATGAGCCGTTTGGTGCTCTTGACCCAGGCATTCGCAAAGATATGCACGCGCTGATTTTGAAACTCTGGAAAGAAAATAATCTGACCATTTTCATGGTAACTCACGATTTACAGGAAGCGTTTTATCTGGGTACACGACTGTGGGTGTTTGACTGGCCTCAGCATGAAGCTCAGGACAGTGACCAACACGGAGCGACTATCACGTTTGACTTGCCTATTGAACAGCGTGATGAGCTACAAGCGTCGGACTTGGAATTTCCGGAAAATGAAAGCCCTGTACTGATGGAAGTTGCCTGATAGTGCAGTTGTGAAAAAAGTTGTTCAGGAATAGAACATGACAACAATATCCAATCCTGAAGTTGGAAAACCTCAATACAAAACCACGATTCCCAGTGGTAGCCATTGGTCTTTGACGGTGCGAAGAGGTATGCAGTTGAAGCTGACTGACCTGACTGGCGGTGCCAATGTGGGGATGCTTTTTTATAATCCGATGCATCTTGAAGAAAAATACAACGCGCCGGATACACTGAAATGTCAGCATACATTTAAGTTAACTCGCGGTAACTGCCTTTATTCCGATATGGGGCGGATTTTTTGTTCCATTGTTGATGACTCTTTTGGCTGGCACGAGACGTTGTGTGGTAACAGTCATGGAGAGCATATTACAGAAAAGTGGGGGCAAAGAAATTATCAGCAGGATCGCAATCAATGGCATCAGAATGGCTACGACAGTTTTCTGGTGGAGCTGGCTAAATACGGATTAAAGCGAACAGCACTCGCCTCGAATATAAACTGGTTCAGTGAGGTTAGCGTCAGCGACGATGGTTCTTTATCCCTGAGTCGGCAGTCCAGGCAGGGCGACAATGTTAGCCTTCGTTTTGAAATGGACACGTTAGTCGTGTTGCATACCTGCCCTCACCCTCTGAATGATGCCGAGAGTTACCCACAGGCTTCGGTAGGTGTTGAAATCTCCCGGGCAGCGCCGGTGGGCGAAGACGATTTTTGCCAGAATCACTGTGCTGAAAATCGCAGGGGTTTTGACAACAACGCACTCTATCACCTCGGCGTGTAACACTGGAAAGGAGGCAAGTAATGATTCAGGAAAGTACACGACAAAAAAAAGATGCCGAATACTCTGCAACGGTTGGTGCGGGTGATTATTTCATTAAAACCATTAAACAAGGTCAGACCTGCCGTATTGTGGATCTCGAAGGCAATCAGGCGGCTGATACCTTATTTTTCAGTGCCGCTGAACCCGATGAACGTTACAGTGCCATGGATACCATTCGGGAGCAGAGCAATGTTTATCTGACCACCGGTTCGGTACTGAAAAGCTGTGAAAATAATGATCTGCTTAAAATCGTTGCGGATACCTGTGGGCGTCACGATACAGTGGGTGGAGCCTGCGCCACCGAATCCAATACCGTAAGATACGATTTAGAAAAGCGTTGCATGCACGCCTGCCGGGATTCCTGGATGCTCGCTATTCAGGAGAATGAATCTTACGGGCTAAATAAAGAACATATTACCCACAACATTAATTTCTTTATGAATGTGCCAGTGACTTCTGAAGGAAAACTTACCTTCGAGGACGGTATTTCTGCGCCCGGCAAATATGTAGAGCTGGAAGCGCTGATGGATGTGGTGGTGTTGATTTCTAATTGTCCCCAGTTAAACAACCCTTGCAATGGTTACAACCCGACACCCATTGAAGTTCTGGTCTGGGACTAATACCAATCAAAAAGAAGAGCCGCCGGGACGACCCGGTAAGGCTTCAGATAAAGCGGGACGACCCGCACAATAATTATAAATAATTATGTTCTCTACGGTATTGATTGCGAATCGCGGTGCCATTGCCTGTCGAATTATCCGAACGTTAAAGCAAATGGGATTGTATTCCGTTGCCGTCTATCACGAAGCGGATGCGAATAGTCTTCACGTTCAGCAGGCCGATACGTCGGTATCTCTAGGAGAGGGCTCAGCTGCTGATACCTATTTATCCATTGAAAAAATGATTGCTGCTGCCAAGGCAGCTGGTGCTGAAGCCATTCATCCGGGGTATGGATTCCTCAGTGAAAATACGGAGTTTGTCGCCCGTTGTGAACAAGTAGGTCTGACGTTTATCGGACCAACGGCAGAGCAGATTGTCTTGTTTGGTTTGAAGCACCAGGCAAGGGAGCTTGCTATAGGTGCTGGCGTTCCTTTGGTGCCCGGTTCATCACTGCTAATAGATCAGAATGAAGCCGTGCATTGGGCGAATGAAGTCGGTTATCCGGTCATGCTAAAGAGTACTGCGGGTGGTGGCGGTATTGGTATGCAGGTTTGTGAAGACGAAAAAGATCTGATCAATGCCTGGGCAAGTGTAAAACGACTGTCTGCTAACTATTTTTCCAATGATGGCGTATTTCTGGAGAAATATGTGCGCCGCGCCCGACATATCGAAGTGCAGATTTTCGGTGATGGCGAAGGGAATACCATTTCTCTGGGTGAGCGTGACTGCAGTGCTCAACGCCGGAATCAGAAAGTTATCGAAGAAACCCCCGCACCCGGCTTAACAGACGAACTTCGGAAAGACCTTCATCAGACAGCTGAACATCTTATGTCGTCTGTTAATTATCGCAACGCAGGCACCGTTGAGTTTATTTTTGATGTTGATACGAATGACTTTTACTTCCTGGAGGTGAATACACGGCTACAGGTTGAACATGGTGTGACGGAGTTGGTCTGGGGCGTTGATCTGGTTGAGTGGATGTTAAAGCAGGCAGCAGGCACTCTAGCGAACCTTCAGGAGCTGAAAGACAATCTTCACCCTTATGGTCATGCCATCCAATCACGGGTTTATGCAGAAGATCCACAACAGGATTTTATGCCCTGTGCCGGGCTGTTAACTGAGGTGAAGTGGCCAACGGATGATGATATTCGAATTGATCACTGGATAGAGTCCGGTATTGAAGTGCCTGCGCTGTTTGACCCAATGCTGGCGAAAGTGATGGTTCATCAGTCAGACCGTTCCCAGGCGCTTACCAAACTGAAGTCAGCACTGCTGGATACCTCACTTTATGGCATAGCGACCAATCGCCAATATTTGGTGTCTGTGCTGGGTGGTGAAGAGTTTGTACGAGGTCGGGTTCTGACCAATACCTTGAGCCAATTCAGTTTTCACGCCCCGACGGTGATTGTCGAGCAGGCAGGTACACAAACGACAATTCAAGATTATCCTGGTCGTACTGGTTTGTGGCATATCGGTGTTCCGCCATCCGGGCCAATGGATTCATTGAGTTTTCGTCAGGCGAACCAGTTATTAAATAACCCGGACGATGCGGCGGCATTAGAAATTACCTTGAATGGACCGGTGTTGCGTTTTAATAGTGACACCGTGATTGCGGTAACCGGTGCCGCTATCGACGTTACTCTGGATGACCGGCCAATCGCGATGTTCGAAACCGTGTTTGTCGCTGCCGGACAGACCGTTAGCTTTGGCAAAGTGACCGGTTCTGGTGCAAGGGCGTATCTGGCGATCAGCGGGGGTTTTCAGTGCCCGGATTACCTGGGCTCAAAAGCCACCTTTACGCTGGGGCAATTTGGTGGTCATGTGGGGCGGGCGTTGCGTCCTGGTGATGTGCTGCAAATTCCAGAGCGAACAACGCAATCTGTCGTTAATCGAAAAATGCCCGTGCTATCCATGCCGGAAGAGTGGGAAATCAATGTGGTATATGGCCCTCACGGTGCACCGGATTTCTTTACTGATCAGGACATCGAAACATTTTTTGAGGCAACCTGGGAAGTTCACTATAACTCCAGCCGAACCGGCGTTCGTTTAAAAGGCCCAAAACCTGAATGGGCAAGGGAAACCGGTGGTGAAGCAGGTTTGCACCCATCGAACATACACGACAATGCCTATGCTTTTGGCGCCGTGGATTTTACTGGTGATATGCCGGTTATTCTTGGGCCGGATGGGCCATCATTGGGTGGTTTTGTTTGCCCGGCTACAGTGATTCATGCCGATCTCTGGAAGCTTGGGCAGCTCAAAGCTGGAGCAAAGGTGCGATTCAAACCGGTGACACTAGAGCAGGCTACCGCCATTGAAGCAGGGCAGTTGCAGTGCATAAAAAAGCTCAGTGCTGACTTGCCAGTGGTTTCTCATGCACCGGTTCTGGTGTCGCCCATTGTGAAAGAAACCACGTTTCGAGGTGAAACATTAATCTGTCGTACGGCGGGTGATCACTTTCTTCTGTTGGAACTCGGTGAGTTGGCGTTGGATATCGAACGTCGTTTTCAGGTTCATGCCTTGATGCTCTGGTTTGAGAAGAACCTGCTGGAAGGTATGCGGGAGCTGACCCCCGGTATTCGGTCTCTGCAAATCCACTATGATAGCCAGGCGTTGCCGCTCTCGGAGTTGCTGAATCATATTGACCGCGCGGTGGCTGAGCTTGATGGTTCCAGTGAGCTGACGGTGCCTTCCCGTATCGTTCACCTGCCATTGAGCTGGGATGACGAAGCCTGTCAGGAAGCTATTGAAAAATACACCCAATCGGTGCGTCCTGGTGCGCCGTGGTGCCCCAGTAATCTGGAATTTATACGACGGATAAACGGTTTATCTTCTCTGAATGAAGTGAAGCAGATTGTTTTTAACGCATCTTATCTTGTCATGGGGTTGGGGGATGTGTATCTGGGCGCCCCGGTGGCAACCCCGGTTGATCCGAGGCATCGTCTGGTAACCACCAAATACAATCCCGCGAGAACATGGACCGCAGAAAACAGCGTGGGAATCGGCGGTGCCTATCTCTGTATTTATGGCATGGAAGGCCCTGGCGGTTATCAGTTTGTGGGTAGAACTTTGCAGATGTGGAACCGTTACCGCCAGACGTTTGAGTTCAGCAAACCCTGGCTGCTGCGCTTCTTTGACCAGATTCGATTTTATGAAGTCAGCCATGAAGAGCTGGTGAAAATACGGCGGGACTTCCCTCAGGGTAAATTTCCGATTCGTATCGAGGACGCTGAGTTTTCTCTGGAAGAATATAAAGCCTTTATTGATCGGGAAGCCAATCATATTGACGCATTTCAGACTAAGCGAGAAGCCGCCTTCAATGAAGAATTACAGCGCTGGCGAATTAATGGTCAGTTGACGTATGAACAGCCAGAAACAGAAAACACGGGTGAACTGGTGATTGATATTCCTGAAGGTATCAACGCCGTGTCCAGCCCGGCTTCGGGCAGTGTCTGGCAGATTCTCAAGGAAGAAGGTGATTCGGTTGAGAAGGGAGAAACTGTCATGATTCTGGAGTCCATGAAAATGGAGATTGAAATTCATGCGACAGAAACCGGGACTGTGAAAAGAATTCTGAAAACCCAGGGGCAGGCGGTGGATGCCGGTCAGTCATTGGTCTGGCTTGAGCAGTCAAATTAGGGAGAAACACCATGTGGAATTTACAATTAACTTCACTGCGACAAGCCTATGAAACGGAAGAGCTGACGCCCCGTGACCTTCTGCCAAAACTTCGCGCCCAGGCCATTGAGCAAAAAGCGTTTAACGCTTGGATTACGGTGTTAAGTGACATTGAGTTAGATGCTTATCTAAGCAAACTGGAGCAGCAGGATATAAAAGATCTGCCGCTTTATGGTGTGCCCTTTGCCATTAAAGACAATATTGATCTGGCCGGTGTGCCCACCAGTGCAGGCTGCACAGCGTTTACGTATACGCCAGAAGAACACGCCCCTGTCGTTGCACAATTGATTGCCGCCGGTGCGGTTCCTTTAGGCAAAACCAATTTGGATCAGTTTGCCACGGGGCTGGTTGGTACTCGTTCACCGTTTGGTGAAGGTAAAAATGCCTTCAATCCGGAATACATTTCTGGTGGCAGCAGTGCCGGTTCTGCCATTGCGACGGCGTTGGGGCAGGTGAGTTTTGCGCTGGGAACTGATACAGCAGGCTCTGGTCGTGTACCTGCGGTACTGAATAATCTAACCGGTCATAAGCCGACCAAAGGTTTGTTAAGCACGCGGGGCGTTGTACCAGCTTGTAAAACGTTAGATTGTGTCAGCATTTTTACTCTCTGCGCAGAGGATGCAGCGGCTGTAATAGACGTGGCTGTGGACTACGATGGCCAAGATTCATTTGCCCGAAAAAATGCATTCGCCAATAGAGCGCGATATTTCAGTAATGATGACCTGCCGCAAGGCTTCACGTTTGGTGTGCCTGATGAATTGGACTTTCAGGGTAATCAGGAGACAGCAGCGCTGTTTCAAAAAGCCGTTGTAGCGCTGGAAAAATTGGGTGGTCGGCCCGTAACCATAGATTTTGCACCTTTTCTGGAAACGGCAACGCTTCTGTATGACGGTCCGTGGGTAGCGGAGCGTTGGCTGGCAACAAAAAATGTCGCAGCTGATGATATGTTGCCAGTGATTAAGGGGATTATCGGTCAGGGTAATAAAGGCAGTTCTGCGGATGTTTTTTCTGCACAGTATCACCTGGCGGAACTTAAACGACGGTGTGATCATCAAATAGTGGGGCTGGACTTTGTTATTACACCCACAACACCAACCCTATTCACAAGGGATGAGGTAAGAGAAAATCCGGTACGGAATAATTCTATTCTGGGTACTTATACGAACTTTATGAATCTGTTGGATTACTGCGCAACAGCCGTCACGGTGGGTTTTACCGAGAGCGGCGTTCCATGGGGTGTCTCACTATTCAATAAAGCGTTTACGGATATTCAGCTATTGGGGTTTGCCAGCCGGTTGGAACGAGTGGTTAATTTACCTCAAGGCGCTACTTCTTATGCAAAGCCGACATCTGTCGTATCGGGCGCTCCTGCGTCTGCAGAGGTTATTGATGTGGTGGTTTGTGGCGCACATCTGGAAGGTCAACCTTTAAACTGGCAGCTGACAGATCGGGGTGGAGTACTCAAATCAAAAACCAAAAGTAGCGCCTGTTACCGGCTTTATGCGTTACCCGATGGAAAACGTCCTGGCATGGCTCGGGATGAAAGTAACGGTGGCGCGATAGAAGTAGAGGTGTGGAGTTTGCCTGCAGATACGTTTGGCAGTTTTGTTAATGGTATTCCTGCGCCTCTGGGCATTGGCAAAGTGGAGTTGATGGATGGTTCATGGGTCAGTGGGTTTATTTGTGATGGTTATGGTTTGCAAGGTGCGCTTGATATTACCGACTACGGCAGTTGGTGTGTATGGTTGTCCAAGTAGCATATAGATAGGCGACACCGTGATGATTGGTTTAAGACCTGTAGTCACCAGCAGTTATTGAATATACCAATAACTGGTGGTGACTACGTTATCTAGATAACTTTATTACAGCCTGAATTAGTCGGCTGTAATCTGTTGCTTTATTAAACGGTGGTTTGATTCTTGGTGCTTTGACTATAGGCTTCCATACGAGGTGCTGAGGGCTCTTGTTTGTTGGAATCATTGGCGATATTACTTCCATTGCCTGCCAGTTGTTCGAATGGTATGGCTTCGTATGTTAACGCGGTTATTTTTTCGAAGGAATTTTTCAGGGTGTTACTATAGGCGCGATGATCTGTTTTAGTTTCTTTGACTCCAGGTAAAAAACCAAATGCTCTGCCTTTTTTTGGTGGTTGAATATCGCCAGATGTTATGATCTCTTGTAGTTTTGATAGCGGTATATACTTTTCTTGAGCTGTTTTTTCTTCCATTGAGGAGTTGGGAATAGTCGATTCTGGCTCGGATTTAACTATCATTTCTGATTCTTTAGAAATTTCTATATGCTCACTTGTATTTTCTGAATTTTCGGAGCTGTTGAGCTTGTTCTTGAGCTCAGTTACTTCTTCCTCCAAGTTTTTTTTAGCTGCTTCCGTGCTTTCTAGTAAGGTGTTGGCTTGAGATAGTTTTTTCTCCAGCTCCTCGGTTTTAGATTCCAAGGTATTTGATTTTTCAGTTAGCTCTGTATTTTTCTTCTCAATACTTTGGATGGTTTCTTCATAGCTCTTATCTGATAGTTTATTTTTCAGTTCGAGAATCTGTTGTTTAAGACTCGTGACTTGTTCTTGAAGTTCTTTAATGGTTTTTTGAAACTCTTTTTTAGTTTTATTAAGTATGTCATCTTTTTCTGAAATAGATGATTTAAGAGATTTTATGTCTATTTTAGTAGAATTTAATTGGTTTGTTGTTTTAGATAAGTTTGTTTCAAGTTCATTTTTTTTTGTGGTTAGTTGATCAACCGATTTTGTCAGTTTTAAGATTTGAGAATTTTCAAGTTTAAGATTCTCCGTAAAGGCACGAACATCTCTATTATTGGTAATGGCTTCATCATCCAGTATTTCATTCACTTCTCTCTCCATTGAGTTTATTTTATCTGTTAAAATAGAGTTCTCTTTCTTCAGTGCTTCTGTTTTATTGTTGAGTGATGTGTTGGTATTTGTGAGACTATCAATATGTTCTTGGCCTGCATTCAACTCTGCTTTTACATCTTCCACGAATCTTGTTGGCACTAATGTTTTAGTATTTTTATCTGTGCTTTCAGGTTCGCAGTTATGACTATTTGAAAGGTGTGGATTGATTAATATTCTAAATTCGTTAATCGCTTTGTGTTGAGGATCTGGTTGTTCTGAGGTCGTGCTTGGAATATTAATGCTCAGTGATTTGGTGAATTTAGGATTTGTTTCTGAAACTTTTTTTCCATATACACTAGTTTCTGTTTGAATAGTAGCACTATCACTATTATTTCCTGACGTAGAAAAAAGTTCTACAAGATTTTTATTTGTACTTGAGTTAGCTAAAGGGTTAGACATTATCGGTATTCCTCTCATTAGGGGGTGCTTTTTGGATGCGATGGGTGAAGTAAAGTTTCATGAGAATGGAATCGATTTCTGCTTGATTGATTGGTTGTAATGCTCGAATAAATGAAAAGGAAGTGGACGTAAGTAATTTCCTTGGTTTTCAACATCAAATGTTATGAGAATAAAAAATGGATAGCGTTTTCTTATCAAAGTCTATGCTTGGCAAGTTGACTGCTGATATTGGATTCTATTAGTCGTGCGTCAGGTTACCATTATCCAGCAGGTTGTTGAGGATTTCTGTATCATTACCACCAAGAGTGAAGAGGTCTGTGTCTTTAAAGGTCACGGTATTCGTTACATCGCCGCCTGCAGCTGAACGTATTTCCATAATGGTGTCCTCACCACTGCGCTCGAAGTGTAAGTAATCATTTAGGCTGTTGTCTTCATTGACAATAATATCTTCAAGATTAAGGACATCTCCTTCCATCGTGTTGAAGTCATTAATGGTGAGTTCGGCTGGATCGCTCAAGGTTCCCGTGAGGTTAAGGTTAAAGGTATCAGCGCCACTATTGCCGGTAACGTTGGCATTATCATGGCTGATGAAGAACAGGTCATCACCCGAGTCACCTATGAGCGTGTCATTATTAGCGCTGCTAGAGTGTGTTGCTCCGACATCACTGGTGTAACTATCGGTCTGAGCTGCATTACCTGCCAGATTATGGATAAATCCGGATGTCACTTCAATTTCATCATCACTGTCATCATCACCGGTATTGGTGCGAATCTCGCTAGCCTTTTCTTGAGTAAGCTCTATGACTAACTGATCATCATCTATTATCTGAGCGGAAAGTATATCGTCTTCTGTGAACAAGATTGAGCGCGCGCCATCGACGTTATAGCTAAGCTTATCCCAGTCAAGAATAGAGCGGAGATCGGTGTCTGCAGCACTGGCATCACCCACAAGGATGTCATTGAACAGAGTGCCGGTAAGTAATAATTGTTTGGTTTCAGATGAGTAGTCAGCATTTGTAATGGTGGTTTCTGGTAACACTTCTGCATAGGCCAGTTCAACGTCACCAATAATACCTTCGGTGCCATCGGATTTGGTGTAAGTGGTTTTACCGTGGACTATTGAACCATCGGAAAGTATCTGTTGCTGGCCATCGGATACGACGGATATTTCTTCGATACCCGCCTCAGCCAGAGTAATGACTTCTCCTTCATCAGCAATGCCATTCTGATTTTTGTCCTGAAAAATCAGAATGTCCTCAAAATTCTCGTCGTCCTTATTCAATACGCCATCGTTATTGCTGTCGTAGAGTGCTGCCAGCGCTTCCAGATCGGTGTCGTGCTCTTCGGTTTGCTGGGCGATAAACAGTTCGTCCATTGAAGATAGCGTGCCATCTCCATCAAGGTCAGTGATGATAAAGCCATCGTCGCCACTGACCCATGCCGTTTTTTCCTGATAACCATCACCATCCACATCGAGGTAGGTCTCTGACTCATCAACGCCGATAATTTCGATTCCATCACCATCCAGATCAATAACAACCGGAGGTGATGTGGTCCATGTTCGTCCCCCAGTGCCTATATAACCATTAACAAGAGTACCTCCATCCATATTTACTCTATGTATACCGACACCAGAGCCACCTGTGCTCACACCAATGCTTTGCTTACCAAATATATACCCGCCAGGGTTGAACCAGATTGTTTGATGACCGGTCGTCTGCGAGAAGCTGATGCCAGAGCCAACGTCTTGAATTCTTATGGTGGCATGATACAAGTTATAATTTTGTTGGACTTGAACTTCCCGAGTGTAGCCACTGCTTACGTCCGCTGGCAGTGTGATAGTGGCTGAAGCGGTAATGGGCTGTCCTAAGGTATTAATACCACCTATCTGTAATGTGATAGTTTTCCCTGCCATCTTGTGGTTAACGAGGTCGCTGACATCCTGAGTACCATTAAGGTTAATGGACACATCCTGAGTAACAGTATCGCCACTACTGTCAGTGACAGTAACAGTGTAGGTTTGTGTCAGTGCCTGACCCGCATTGAGGTCCTCAAGAGCACTGTCGTCGACGCTGTAAGACCAGTTGATTTGTTGCGTTCCGTTACTAGAGTTACCAAGAGTGGGAGAAAAGTTACCTCGATAGCCTGAGCCTGCTGGCGTAACAGATACTGACTGGGCATCAGATAAGTCAACATCCGCGATGGTGAAGCTGCCATTATCACTATGGGTTACCGAGTTTTCGCTGGCAGACCTGTCTGCGCTCTCTGTGACACTGCCACTGACATCATTGACGGACTGTATTGTTGGTCTGTCGTTAGTACCTGTAATAGTAACCACGACATCTTGTTCAGTGTTGCCACCCTCACCATCGGAGACGGTAATGGTATAGGTCTGATTGAGAGTTTCACCGTCAGCCAAATAATCGATATCACCATCAGATACTTCAAAACTCCAATCGACACTGCCAGAGTTGTTACCACTGGGATTATTCGTGTTGATGCTGAAGTTGCCCAGATAACCGCTGGCTGCCGAGGCGTAAGATGCTGTGTGACTGTTGCTGAGGTCTACGTAGTCGAAGGAAAGACTGCCATTGTCTGATAATATTGCGGTCCGTTCGCCGGCTGCCCCATCATCGAGCTCGGTAATGCTGCCGCTGGTGGCCGAGGAGGTGATTTCCGGATCATCATTCGTACCGGTCAGGGTGATGACGATATCCTGATCGACAGTACCGCCTTCGCCATCGGATACTGTGACGGTATAGGTTTGTATCAGCGTTTCACCGGCCGCTAAATAGTCTAACGCGCTATCGGCAACAGCAAAGTCCCAGTCAATTCGACCGGATCCATCATTAACCGTATCGTCGCCAACAGTAGCGCTGAAGTTACCCAGATAACTACTGCCAGCGGCTGTGTAGCTGACGCTCTGGCTATCGCTGAGATCGATGTCTGCAATTGTAAAGCTGCCATTGTCGTTTAACTCTGTAGTGGATTCACCAGCCGCATTTTCATCGAGCTCGGAAATGCCGCCGGTGACTTTTGTTGTCGCCTCAATCGTTGGAGCCTCGTTATTGTAACCGGTCAACGTTATAACGATGTCTTGATCCACGGTACCGCCGGCACTGTCAGTGACGGTGACGGTGTAGGTTTGATTCACGGTCTCGCCTTCTGCGAGGAAGTCCAGAGCGCTGTCGTTTACAGAGAAGTCCCAGTCGATACGCCCAGTACCATCACCGAGTGTGTCATCTCCTACGGAGACGTTGAGTGTACCAACATAATTACTATCAGCGGCGGAGTACGCAACACTCTGAGTTTCAGTAAGCTCGACATCCGCGATGGTAAAGTTGCCGCTTTCGGAATGAGAAACGGTGCCAGCTCCGGCAGTACCATCTTCTATCTCTGAAATACTTGCCGTGACATTAGTGGCAGTTTCAATGGTGGGTGCATCATTAGTGCCGGTGATCGTAATAACGACGTCTTGATCTACTGATGCACCGTCGTCATCGGTAACGGTGACTGTGTAGGTTTGGGTTAGGGTTTGCCCTTCTGTCAGATCATCAATCACGCTGTCAGCAATATCAAAGTTCCAATTGACGCGGCCTGAACCATCCGAGGAGGTGTCATCCGCTAAGTCGATGGAGAAATCACCGAGGTAATCGGCGCTGGCAGAAGTGAAGTTTATAGATTGAGTATTCGTCAGATCCACATCGGCGATAGTGAAACTGCCGTTGTCAGAGAGGGTTGTTGTCAACTCACCTGCAGCGTTGTCGTCCATTTCAGTAATGCCGCCGGTGACATCGGTAGCTGTCTCTATGGTTGGGGCATCACCAGTGCCAGTGAGCGTAATGACAATGTCCTGATCCACGGTCCCGCCTTCGCCGTCGGAGACGGTGACCGTGTAGGTTTGCGTTAATGTTTGGCCTTCAGCCAGATAATCGATATCCCCATCAGACACCTCAAAATCCCAATTGACTTGACCGGCGCCATCGGAGGTTGTGTCATCCGCCAATGAGATTGAGAAGCTGCCCAGATAGCCGGTCGCAGCGGCAGTATAAGACAGAGATTGTGTATCTGTAAGATCGGTATCAGCGATGGTGAAGCTGCCGCTGTCGGAGAGGGTCGACGT
>NZ_CANMAO010000009.1 GCF_947495845.1 uncultured Endozoicomonas sp.
TTGCGATTCCGGAATAAGTAAAACTGGCTAGAAGCCTTGGTGCTGTTGACTGGAATCACTTCAGCGGGAATTGCTGAAGTAAAGTAGGCCTATTATCCACTGGGTAATGAGAGGAAGTATTTGTGCCAGTTGGGGTCGTAATATCCATATCTAGAGCCTTTTCCTATTCAAATCCAATATGATCAATGCTTTACGGTAGTCTTAATTGCTGTAACTTAAGCAATAGAGTTTCATTGATGATATGGGACTATCAGGGGCTTAGCACTAACAAGGCAGTTGGTAATAGTAACAAAATGGACTGACTCCAGCTTTATCCATCTTGATCTTCTTTCACATGGTTGGCCAGATCCAGAATCACATGGCGGATATGATGGTCGTCCAGTTCATACAGAACTTGTTTACCCTTCCGCTTGGATTTAAGAATGCGGGCTTCCCGCAGGTTGCGAAGATGGTGGCTGGTTAATGGTTGCGACATGCCTGAGATTTCCGACAGGCAGCATACAGGTTGCGGCTCTTCCAGGCAGGCAATGACCAGTTGCAGTCTTTTGGTATCTCCCAGCAGTTGGAAAATTTTGGCAAGTCGCTCCATGTCTTCGGGAGACAGTTCTGGCAGAAGTGAGCAGCATGTCTGATGCAAATCGATCATTAGTTAGTCGTTTCCGGACGTTATTCTTTGATAATGGTATTTCCCTAAACTGTTGTAGTCCATTTTCTTGTGATTGACTATTTCTCTTTTCGCCGCTTAGCACCAGTGGCACAATGGCTTCACAAGCCTCACGCCAATAAAAAAGCCGTTCATTCAGTCTCTCTGAATTGATAACAGGCACAAAAAGGATGTACTTCGTGAAAACCAAAGCACTACGTGCCGACCTGCTGTTGTTGCTGGTCTCGGCTATCTGGGGATTCGCTTTTGTTGCCCAGATTAAAGGAATGGACCACCTCGGGCCTTTTTCGTTTAATGCGGTTCGCTTTGCTTTTGGGGTTATCTCCTTGCTGCCGGTGTACTTTCTCCTGGAGAAAGTGGCGCAAAAAAAAGGCACAGTGAAAAAATACGACAATACCTTATTACTTAAGTGGGGACCGTTAACCGGCGTCGTTCTTTTTCTGGCATCGTCATTTCAACAGGTTGGGCTGCTCTATACGACAGCAGGCAACTCAGGCTTTATCACCGGGTTCTATATTATTCTGGTGCCGATTCTGGGAGTTGGGCTTGGACACACAACTCGCCCGGCTACCTGGATAGGTGGTGCTTTTGCCCTGGCAGGCCTGTATTTCTTGACGGTAAAAGATGGTCTTAGCCTGAACAAAGGCGACCTTCTCACGATGGGTTCTGCCTTAATGTACGCTATTCAGATTCTGCTGATTGGATGGCTTGCCAGAAACGTACACCCTTTACGATTATCACTGGTGCAATTCTCTATGGTGGCACTTTGTAGCTTGCTGGTGGCATTGGCAACGGAAGTCATTACTCTGGATGCCATTACCAAAAGCATGGGGCCTCTGCTGTTTACCGGGGTGCTGTCGACCGGTGTTGCTTTTACCTTGCAGACGATTGCACAAAAGGATGCCGCCTCTTCCCATGCAGCCATCATTATGAGCCTTGAGGCAGTGTTTGCTGTTATTGGTGGTTGGCTTCTGCTCAACGAACAGCTGGGCACAGCAGGTATTTTAGGCTGTACTCTGATGATGGTTGGCATGCTGTTGTCTCAATTACGCAGAAAGCATGATGGGCAGTTAGGTTGAGCGTATCTGAAGTTGCTGTTTGACCGGCAATGGTTAAGCAGCTCTTGAGTATTGATGTGGGAAAGAAAGAAGAGACAAGCAGATGGGTTTGCAAGCTGTGAGGATAATGGCTTTTTTATCTTCCATGCATACCGGTCAGTTTGATGTTATCCGAAATCCTTTCGGACTTTATCTTTATCACACTTTCCGGTTCCCTGTTGGTGCTGCTCCTCAAAAAAGCACCTTGTAAACCCATCTGCTTGTTACAGTCGGCTCTTTATTATTTTTATTAAATAAGCCGAACTTTTTTGCCCTGTTATTATTGTTATTGTGGGCTGTTGTTCTTTTATCTTTACTAATACAACCTGCGTGCCAACTTTGCGTAAATTTCTACAACCCCTGTCGTACGTAGTTTCCGAAGCGGTGCTATTTTATAGCTTAAAAATGTTACGGACATTTCAGTTGGCACTTGTTACTGGTTTACCCGTAATGCGTGGCAGTGCTACCGACAAGGTAACAAATGCCAGGTCGCACTGTTCACTTTTTAGCTAACAGACTGTTATTACAGATACTTTTGCCGAATAAATACGGTGAAATTGTTTGATCATTTCGGTTATTCCGTTTGTTCTGCCTGTCCAATAGGGATTATTCTTGGCGCGCCCTGCTGAGACTGGTAGCCGGGATTAAACTCTTCTGTTGAATAACAGGAAAATACGTAGGAAAACGATGAACGAACAAGACCAATGCCTCCACACCGGCCTCACCGGCCGTTCGTTACTGGAAAACTCCCTGCTCAACAAGGGAACTGCATTTTCCATGGAGGAGCGTAGCGAATTGGACCTTCACGGTCTGCTACCACCACGGATTGAGTCCATGGAAGAGCAGTGTCGTCGGGCGTACAAATCGTTTTCCATTAAGCCCACGCCGATCCTTAAGCACATCTATCTGCGTTCTCTGCAAGATACTAACGAAACACTTTTCTACGCTCTTGTGCAAAGCCACCTTGAAGAGATGCTTCCAATCATTTACACGCCGGTTGTCGGACAAGCCTGCCAGCGCTTCAGTGATCTCTATCGTCGTCCTCGGGGCATTTACATTGCCTATCACCAGCGTGAGCATATTTCTGCCATGCTAGCGAACTTCAAACGTAACATTGAAGTCATCGTGGTGACCGATGGCGAACGTATTCTTGGTCTGGGAGACCAGGGCATCGGTGGTATGGGAATCTGTATTGGCAAGCTTTCCCTTTACAGTGCTGTGGGTGGTATCGCTCCAAACAAAACACTGCCTATCATGCTCGATTGCGGTACCAACAATCAGCAGCTGTTGAATGACCCCAACTATCTGGGCTGGCGTCATGAGCGAATTTCTGACGATGAGTACTACGCGTTTGTAGAAGACTTTATTCGTGGCGTTAAACGTCGCTGGCCAAATGTTCTGCTGCAGTTTGAAGATTTCGCTATCAACCACGCGACACCACTGCTTGAAAAATACCGCGACGAGCTTTGCTCATTTAACGACGACATTCAGGGCACCGCGGGTGTTACCGGCGCTTCTTTGCTGGCAGCAGCAACGGCGGCGGGCAAATCCATCGAAAACATGAAGATCGCCTTTCTGGGGGCAGGCTCTGCCGGTTGCGGTATTGCCGAACAACTCGTGCGTTTGATGGTTGGCAGAGGCTTGAGTGATGAACAGGCTCGCCAGCAAATCTTTATGGTGGATCGTGATGGTGTTCTGAACGATGAGATGGAAGGATTGCGTCCGTTCCAACAGCGATTGGTGCAAAGCACTAAAGGACTGAAACAGTGGGGATGTTCTGAGAATCCGGGACTGCTGGACGTTGTTACCCATGGCAAGCCAGACGCCATCGTGGGTGTTTCGGGTCAGCCAGGATTGTTCACCCGTGAAGTCATTGAAACCATGGCTGAAAATCACGAGCGTCCAATTGTGTTTCCTCTGTCGAACCCCATCAGTCAGGTAGAAGCGACGCCAGAAGACATTATCGAGTGGAGTGATGGCCGTGCGTTAATCGCTACGGGCAGCCCGTTTGATCCGGTTGAGTACAAAGGCAATCGTTACCCTGTTGCGCAATGTAACAACATCTATATTTTCCCGGGTCTCGGGTTGGGTGTGCTGGCTGCGGGTGCAGAACGCATTTCCGATGGTATGTTGGATGCGGCGGTAGAAACGCTGGCGATGTCCTCACCGGCAGTCATCAACCCTGAAGCACCGCTTCTGCCAGAGCTGAACCGTATTCATCAGGTGACCTGTGAAATTGCGATTGCTGTGGCCAAGAAGGCTCAGGAAGAAGGACTGGCGCCAAAGTGTGAGCAAACAATGCTGGAAGCGAGAGTAAGAGGACAGCGTTGGAGTCCGGAATATCGTCGGGTTTTGTTGTCAGATTCTTGATCAGTTGAATTGCAGCAGTTCAGTAGTAGAGAAGGGTTAAGCAGATAAGTTTACAAACTACCAGGCATCGTTATTGTTGTTATTGACTGACAGTTGTCTGGTATGCGTCTGTTGCCTTTCTTTTGATGCAGTCTCTAAAGAGGCTGCGGCAATCTTTTTACATTCCAGAGGTCATGCCAGTTGATGACCTTGATATCCCGCAAACTTATCTGCTTGAAGGGCCGACCTTTCTATTATTGTTATTGGAGGTCAGTGATCGCCATATTATTTTTATTGTGTGGCGTCATATTTTTGACAGTAGATATACAATCGGTGTGCCAATAATTATAAATAATGTCTATATTATTGATTTATATGGGTTTATTGCGTTTTTCTTGTTTGATTTAAGCCATTTGAAAGGCAGTTATTTGTTACCAGATAAACATCGTGTGTTGGTGTGCGTAACGTGGGTAACAGATATTCTCACTGGCAAATACAACTTGGGAACTGGTTAAAATAAGACAGCAGACGTGTGAAATAAGTGTCTGAAAGAAGCATTATCGATTAGAGGAAGAAATTGCAGAATGATCAGGAAGACCAAGAGAAAAGAAACAAGCAGACAGGTTTACAGATGATCAGAAGCACTTTATCTCTTCCCTGTAACGAATAGCTCTTGCTGCTTTAGTAACCTGTTGCCAGATTCAGTCAGTCTTCTTAGCTACCCTTTCCTGTTTGTCGGTTGCTTCATACTGCTCGGAGTAACCTGCAAACCTGTCTACTTGAGCTACCCGACCTGTTGTTATTATTGTTCTAGGCTGGGCATCGCCATGATTATTATTGTTATAGTTTGACGATTTTGTTTTTCAATTTGTTCGTATCAATTGCTGTGCCAGTTTTTGTGAGATTCTCTACAGCCCTTGGTAAATAGGGGGTAAATGATTTCTGTGAGCTCTTGTATATGACAATTGTGCGATATTTCTGTTACTACGTTTCCCTTTCAGGTGTAACCTGATCACTGTGAGTAACACACATGGACTAAACCTTTTGTTTGGGTAGATATAAATAAAAGCACTTTAAAACTGTCTATCAAGTCCTCATCTACATACCAAGCCCAGAGATTCTCAACAGACCTCTGACGATTCTGCAAAAACCAGGACAGCAACATGACAACATCAAACCATTTCGATTATCTGGTCATTGGTGGCGGAAGTGGTGGTATCGCATCGGCCAATCGCGCTGCCATGTATGGCAAGAAGGTTGCGTTGGTTGAGGCAAAACATCTGGGTGGAACCTGTGTCAACGTAGGGTGCGTACCCAAAAAAGCCATGTGGTTTGCCGGGCAAATAGCTGACGCTTGTCGTTATGGCCCTGATTACGGTTTTGATATTGATGTTGATGCACAGTTAAAGTCGTTTAGTTGGAAAAAACTGGTAGAAAGCCGTGAGGCATACATTAGTCGTATCCATGGATCCTACGAACGGGTTCTTGGCAATAATAAAATTACGGTTCTCAATGGCTTTGGGAAATTTGTCGATGCCAACACCGTTGAAGTGAATGGCGAACACTACACGGCAGATCACATCACCATCGCTACCGGTGGTGAGCCGATGATTCCTGAAATACCGGGCGCAGAATACGGTATTGATTCAGATGGTTTTTTTGAACTGTCAGAACGCCCAAAAAGAGTGGCGGTACTTGGTGCTGGTTATATCGCCGTTGAGCTTGCCGGCGTGCTTCACGCTCTGGGCAGTGAAACACACTTGCTGATCCGCAAGCATAAGCCGTTGCGCAGCTTTGATGATATGTTGTCCGACACGCTCGTTGAAGTAATGGAGGCCGAAGGCCCAGAACTCCATACTCACTCTGTTCCTAAAGAAATCACCAAAGAATCAAATGATAGCCTGACGGTTCACTTGGAAAATGGCAACACGTTGAATGTGGATACCGTTATCTGGGCAGTGGGAAGAAAACCGAAAACAGGTAACATCAACTTGAATGCCGCCGGAGTTGAAACAGATCAACGGGGTTATATCCCGGTAGATAAATTCCAGAACACAAACGTTGATGGCGTTTATGCCGTCGGTGACAACATCGGAAAAATCGAGTTAACGCCTGTGGCAGTTGCTGCCGGCCGTCGTTTATCTGAACGCCTCTTCAACAATAAACCGGAAGAACACTTAAACTACGACAATGTGGCCACCGTTGTGTTCAGCCACCCGCCCATTGGTACTGTTGGCCTGACAGAGAACGAAGCCCGTGAGCAATATGGTGACCACGGTGTAAAAGTGTACACCAGCCAGTTCACTGCCATGTACAGCGCGCTCACCAGTCATCGACAGCCGTCCAAAATGAAACTGGTTACTGTGGGTGAAAATGAAAAAATCGTTGGCATCCACGCCATCGGTCATGGCTCCGATGAAATGCTTCAGGGCTTTGCCGTTGCGCTGAAAATGGGTGCTACCAAAGCAGACTTTGATAACACCGTGGCGATTCATCCGACATCAGCGGAAGAGTTTGTGACGATGCGGTGAGCTGAGCTTTGTTGGATTATCGACTGGCCGAAGCGGTAATCACTGCTTTGGTCAATGTGTGTTGTTTAATATAGAAGCTCGCCATTGCAGGTGTTGAGTTACTGTTAATGTTTAAATTGGGAACATCCAGAGCAAAGACAGTAATTTGATACTTGGTGGATGCAACACCTGGTTCGGGGCAAGGTCCACTATAGCCTTTATAGCCATGGTCATTCTTCAGCATGCTTGCGCCAGAAGGCAGTGAGCCACTCTTCTCCTTTCCAGCGTTTAACGCCAGCTCAGATATGTCCGGCGGAATATTAATCACGGTCCAATTCCAGAATTGTTTATTACTAAGTGTTTCTGGAGAGTGCAAGGTGACAGCAAAGCTTTTTGTGCCTTTCGGGAAGCGAGACCAACTTAGTGCAGGAGACTTATTGTCACCTTTGCACCCGGAGCGGTTATAAAACTGAGATGCTTGAAAAGATATTCCATTGGCTATCTCTGGGCTGGTAACTTTCATGACCCTTTCAGAGAGCTCTGCCGTGGCAGAAACTGAAAAAAAGGTTAGTGCTATCAGAAGACCAATGTCTGATAGAGAAATACGACGACTGCTCATGACTGATCTCGCAAAAAATAGACATTAAAAGAAGTTTAGTTGCAGATGAGCGATTTTTCCGTCTTTTAGCGGTGGGCTGCTATTGATGGTTTGCGATGGTTTGTTGTACATATCGCATTAAATTTCGGTTATACACGCTGTGAATTACCACTTTTCTCTAAAATCACTTACTATGTTGGCCGGTTTTTAAGGAAGGTTTAGTGTCAGAGGCACTGATACTTCTTTGATGACAGAAACTTGCCAGTACTTTTGTTGTGATAAGTTGTCGTGTATTCCTTTTGTCGATCCGGCTATTCGGCATCGTACAAAAGAGGTAGGAATAAAATACGTTTTTACAGTAAAAGTTCCAGCAATGTTTGCTCTCAGGTCATGAGCTGTAAGGGCTGATGAGTGATACCATTGGCGCTTTTAAATTATGATGCGAGCAAGTCATTTTGTGCGGCTGGGCAAGGCGAAGAAACGAGTCATAGCATTTATGCCCTATGGGTAGTAGCTATGGCGAGGCGCTTCAACGCAGATCCAGTCGGTCAAAATGCCTGCGCAGCCCATAATTTTAAAGCAGAAATGGTATAAAAACTGAATGTAAAACTATTAGCTTCCTAGCTAGGTGACCATATGCGTATAGGGATCCCTGGAGAGGTCCAGGCAAACGAAAACCGTGTTGCTGCGACCCCCGATACAGTGGGCAAGCTGCAGAAACTCGGTTTTGACGTCGTTGTCGAACGAGGTGCAGGCGTTAAGGCAAGCTTTGAGGATGAAGCGTTTTCTCAAGCTGGAGCCAGTGTCGTTGATCGTGATGATGTCTGGAACTCCGACATTATTCTAAAAGTTAATGCACCCATTGATGAAGAAATTGCGCTGTTGAAAGACGGCGCAACGTTGGCCAGCTTTATCTGGCCTGCCCAGAATGAAGAGCTGATGAGTAAACTCAGCCAGCGCAATGTGAACATTCTGGCGATGGACAGTGTTCCCCGCCTGTCCCGCTCCCAATCCCTCGACGCTCTAAGCTCAATGGCCAATATCGGTGGTTACCGTGCGGTGGTTGAAGCGTCCCATGAGTTTGGCCGTTTCTTTAATGGTCAGATCACCGCTGCAGGTAAAATTCCGCCAGCCAAAGTATTGGTCATTGGCGCCGGTGTTGCCGGTCTTGCTGCGCTGGGTGCTGCCGGAAGCATGGGTGCGATTGTGCGAGCGTTTGATACCCGACCTGAAGTAAAAGAACAGGTTGAGAGTATGGGCGCCGAGTTCCTGGAGCTGGACTACGAAGAAGAACAAGATTCTTCTGACGGCTACGCCAAAGAGATGAGCAAGGCATTTATCGATGCGGAAATGGCTCTCTTTATGGAACAGGCAAAGGAAGTGGATATCATCATTACCACTGCCCTGATTCCCGGTAAACCGGCACCAAAGCTCATTACCGAAGAGATGGTGAAGGCGATGAAACCCGGCAGCGTCATTGTTGACCTCGCTGCTCAGACCGGGGGCAACTGTGCCTTTACGGTTAAAGATCAAGTGACGGTACAAAACGGCGTAAAAATTATTGGTTATACCGACCTGCCAAGCCGTTTGCCTACTCAGTCTTCACAGCTGTTTGGCACTAACCTGGTCAACCTGCTGAAACTGCTTTGCCCGAATAAAGATGGGCAGATCGATATCAATTTTGACGATGAAGTGATCCGTGGTCTTACCGTGATCCGCGATGGCAGCATCACCTGGCCACCACCCCCGGTCAAAGTCAGCGCTGCGCCGGCTGCCAAGCCTGAGCCTGTTGTTGTAAAAGAAGAGAAAGAAGAAAAGTCCCGGCCATGGGTGAAGCCTGTTTTGATGGCGGTTGGTGCAATCTTTTTTGGCTATATTGCCAACGCCGCACCAAGCGACTTCCTTGAGCATGTCACCGTGTTTTTGTTGGCGTCCATTGTCGGTTACTACGTGATCTGGAATGTGAAGTCTGCACTGCACACGCCATTGATGAGTGTAACTAATGCGATCAGTGGCATTGTTGTTGTGGGTGGTCTGGTGCAAATGGGCAGTGATAATCCAATTGTACTGGCCTTGTCGGGTATCGCGATTACCGTCGCCGTTATCAACATTGTGGGTGGATTCGCTGTTACCCAGCGGATGCTCAAGATGTTCCGTCTGGATTAACAGGAGTCGCTTACGATGTCTGAAGGTTTACTGGTAGCGGCTTACTTGGTAGCTGCTCTGATGTTTGTTATGAGCCTTGCGGGGCTCAGTCAGCAGGATACTGCGAAGAACGGCAATATATACGGCATTATTGGTATGGTGATTGCTGTTGTGGCAACCCTTGGCCATGCGCATATTTCCGGCTTTACTCTGGTGACTGCCTGTATGGTAGTGGGGGCGGGTATTGGTCTTTATCTGGCGATTAAGGTTCAGATGACCGAAATGCCTCAGCTGGTTGCGATTCTTAATGGTTTTGGTGGCTTGGCTGCAGTACTGATTGGATTTTCCAGTGCGTTGGAAGTGAATGATTCACTGGCATCACAACTGGCAGATTTGGTGTTATCCACCGAACAACTGATCCACCGCTCCGAGATATTTATCGGAATCATTATTGGTGCGGTGACGTTTAGTGGTTCTGTGGTTGCGGCGCTGAAATTACACGGCAAGGTTTCCAGTCGTCCAAAATCACTTCCTGGAAAGCACTGGACTAACCTGATTATTCTGGCTCTGGCCATTCTGATGGGTGTCGTTTATGTCCAGCAACACAGCATTCTGGCGCTGATTCTGTTGACCGGGCTTGCCTTTATCTTTGGTATCACTCTGGTGCTGGGTATTGGCGGTGCGGATATGCCAGTTGTTGTATCAATGCTCAATGCCTACTCCGGTCTCGCTGCCGCTATGACGGGCTTTATGTTGGGCAATAACCTGCTCATCATTACCGGTGCCATGGTGGGTTCTTCCGGTGCAATTCTTTCCTACCTGATGTGTGCGGCCATGAACCGTTCTTTTATCTCCGTTATTCTCGGCGGTTTTGGTACGGAAGAAGGCACTGTGGTTTCTGATGCGGACATGGGTGAATACACCGAAGTCTCTGCAGAAGACGTGGCTGAAAAGCTGAAGAATTCTTCCAGCGTGATCATTACACCAGGTTACGGCATGGCGGTGGCTCAGGCTCAGCACGGTGTGCGTGATCTGGTGAACAAGCTTCGTGATCGTGGCGTGAAAGTGCGTTTTGGTATTCATCCAGTTGCCGGACGTTTGCCAGGGCACATGAACGTTCTTCTGGCGGAAGCCAAAGTGCCTTACGACATTGTTGAAGAGATGGACGAGATCAACGATGACTTCGCAGAAACCGATACCGTTTTGGTGATCGGCGCCAACGATACGGTGAACCCTGCTGCCGCAGAAGACCCAACCAGCCCGATTGCGGGAATGCCGGTTCTGCGTGTTTGGGAAGCTGGTGAAGTGATTGTATTCAAACGTTCAATGGCTACTGGCTATGCGGGCGTTCAGAACCCTCTGTTCTTCAAAGACAACAGTCGTATGCTGTTTGGTGATGCTACCGACAGTGTAGAGAAGATTCTCAAGCAGTTCTAAAGCTGCTTCCAGTACCGGTAGTTTTCTGCCGGTGCTGAATTTAACGTATTCATGAAGCCAGTGCTTTAACTCACTTTAAAATTAAAAAAGCGTTTTCCTGATTTTTAGTGACTGAAATAGTTTGACAGCCATTGCTTCAAACATAATTCAGACATCACTTTCCATCCATTATTAAGAGGATTAAACACAATGGAAGTGAGAGCACCCCTCTTCCCTTTTAACAGCTCGATTTCTTTCCAGCATATCTTATCAAAATAAGGCTTTAATTCTCCCCCGTTAACCAAAACCAGAGGCCGTACATTGTTGTCCAGAAATGATCGTGAGATGTTTCCGGTTGTGTGAGGCACTTCTAGAGGCTGCCGGTTTTCAGATGGTGTCGCCGAAGAAGTCAGCTTCAGCATAACGTTGTTTTTGAACTGATCTTTCAGGTGCAGGACATCTGCGGTTGCCATTGTATTATGGTCAACCGTCATTCCCATCAAATAGCAGCCGACAAAAGTGGCATCCCCGTGAATGGCTCCTTTAGTAACAATGATGGAATAACCATAAGGCACTGTTACTCCAATAAGATCTAGCATTTTTTGGCTTGAGTCCTGCCATTTTCCGAGGGTAATGAATCCTGACGAGTCTTTAGTCATGGGAGACATTATCTGGGTGAAGTCATGGGTTTCGAGGAATAAGCCGTTTTTTTCTTTAACCGTCATCTCGGCGTATTCAGAGCCAAAATGATAGGTTACAACGTCCAGAGGATCTTCTTTTATCTGGGTGATTTTAAATGGCTGATCATTTCTTACCAGTTTTGCTCCAAAGCAGGATAGATCAATATTGGTAGCATCAAATTTAGGTAAAGTCAGCTGGCTTTTATCGACAATCAGTACGCCTATATCTTTTGTAAGCGATTGTCGTTGATCATTATCGGTCAAATTAAGTTGCTCTTGGATAAAGGGTCTGTTTTCAGTTTTTTTACCGGATATCCATTTTGCACCAATGGTTAATATATGATGGGAATTCGGTTTCTGGTCAGGCAGGGTTTGTTCAGGCTCTGAATTGGTGTTAATAAATTGAAGGGTATTATTAGTAGAAATTAATTTGCATGTATAAGTGTGAGTGTCATCCAAGACTCCAAGGTAGTGGTTTGGACCAATCATGCACTTTTCTAAACCAGAGGATAAAGGCTCGCCACGAAAAATTTGTATGTTTTTCAGGCGAAGAATATCCCTGGATGCTGCTGTAACCCTTCCCGTCCAGGAAATGCGCGGAATTGTCTGCCATCCATCGGCCAGCCTGCAAGCATGTGTGCCATCCA
Source organism: uncultured Endozoicomonas sp. (assembly GCF_947495845.1). Classification (GTDB taxonomy): domain Bacteria; phylum Pseudomonadota; class Gammaproteobacteria; order Pseudomonadales; family Endozoicomonadaceae; genus Endozoicomonas. The sequence continues at coordinate 12,107 of NZ_CANMAO010000009.1, forward strand.
GACCATTGAGTCCCAATAACCTGTGAATATCAGTTTTTGTGGCAGTCTGGTCTGGTAGATAGATTGACGGGATAAAATGCTTGGTTGGTCGATTGAAGGCTGTTGATGATTGAGAGTTCTGTGGTGATGGCAGGGTAAGGGGATTCGACTGCCTATTGGCGACAAGACTGGTATCCATGGGGACTCTGTGAACATTCTTGATGAGAGCGAGCTGTCTTAGACAGCTTACTCTCTAAAATGTTCAATACTGAGAGCCTTCTGGCAGAGGAGTATATCAACACATCATTTTGAGCGCCTGAATCTCATCAGCCCATATAGACTCATCAATAGTTTCCAGAACCATCGGAATGCCATCGAAACGCTTATCTTCCATGATATAGCGGAATACTTCCCAGCCGATTTCCCCTTCACCCAAACTGTGGTGACGGTCTTTCCGTGAGCCTAACTCGCCTTTGGAATCATTCAGGTGCATGCCTTGCAGATATTTGAAGCCAACCGTTTTTTCAAATTCAGCAAAGGTTTTCTCACAGGCTTCTGGTGTGCGCAGATCATAACCGGCGGCAAAAGTATGACAGGTATCGAGACAGACACCGACGCGGGATTTGTCATCAACCTGCTCAATGATTTCTGCTAACTCTTCGAATTGCCAGCCAAGGTTGCTGCCTTGCCCAGCCGTATTTTCGATAACCGCAATGACGCCTTCGGTTTTATCCAGAGCGATATTGATGGATTCAGCGATACGAGCCAGACATACGGAGATATCCATTTTGCGTAGATGACTGCCCGGGTGAAAGTTCAGTCGGTCAAGCCCAAGCTGCATGCAGCGTTCCATTTCATCAAGAAAGGCTGCACGGGATTTATCCAATGCTTCCTGCTCGGGGTGTCCGAGATTTATAAGGTAACTGTCGTGGGGAAGGATTTGCTCAGGCTTGTAGCCGTACTTTTCACATCGTTCTTTAAATAGGTCGATGCTTTTAGATGTAAGTGGTTTGGCCACCCATTGTCGTTGGTTTTTAGTGAACAGCGCAAAAGCAGTAGCGCCCAATTCATAGGCATTCTTCGGAGCGTTCTCAACGCCTCCGGCAGCACTGACGTGTGCTCCAATATATTTCATAAGGTTACGCACTTAGTGAACTTTTCTTGAGGAATATGGTCGCATATTCCACGCGTAACTGCGATGTCATGTTCTTAACGGGCACTTTACTAAAAGGGATGCTTTTTATGTCTATTGATAATCAGGTCAGTTTAGGCGGTATAGACGCATTTAAGTTTGCCTGGAAAAAAGAGAATAAGAGCTGCTTTATTGTTAAGTTGGCAAAAAGTACCTGGGCCGGTATTCAAGGTACGTTTTGTGGCTACAAAGTCGCTCTGGTGCAGGTGAAGAATTATTTACCGGAAGTGTATGAAAAACTGGTAAAGGATGTGCCTCTGGGAGCCAGAAAAATTACTGTGTCGATATGGGACTCTTCATGTTCTCTAAGATACGAACGACCCTATGGTAATAAGGGGGAAGCCCACCTGACTTACAGAGATGGTATTTTTACAGGGAGAACGTATTACGGAAACCTGAGCCCGAGAGAAAAGGTACCTTATAATGATTACCCGAAAGACTTATTTCAGGCCATCAACGATCTTCCTGATGAGATACAGAAAGGTGTTACCGTATGGAAGCAAGAAGCAAAACTGACCTCAGATAGCAGTGACAATATCATTTATGAAGCCCGTTATATGGTTGAGGTTAATGATAAGCCCTATTTTGCAACAAAATCAGAAGCGGTGGGAAAAGCTAAAGAGGTAAATACTCTTAGAAACGACGCAAAGAAACGAGCTTGTAATGAGCTTGCAGATAACCTGTCTTCACTGAAAAGAGAGTTTCGAGTATTGCATCATCCCGCGATGAATGGGCGGCTTGAAATAAAAACGACAAGCTCAAGCTGTATCGTGAGATTGGATAATCAAAAGATTCTGGATCTCTATGGCACTCATGCCCGGGAGGATGCTCTGGACGCACTGGATAATTGGCTTAATTCGATAGCTCACTTTTCAATCCCACATCAACGGATTCTTGGTATCAATAAATCAACATTTTCAGACTATCAGTTGATGCTCAATGGGCAGCCTTATGGTAAGAACTTTCTAAGATTTCAGGACCTTTGTTACGATACTAAAAAGCTTAAGCGAGAAGCTTTCGGTTGGGACAAGATGTAGATTTATGGTTTGATCTTGCTGATCAGCCAGTTCATATATTGTGTTCTAGTGTCTTCTATTTCATTCGGCAAATGGTGGCGGGCACCATCAAGCCACATGATTGAAGGGTTGATGTAAAGCCTGTTCAGTATTTTCAAGTTATGATGGCCATCCACTGTCGTGTCATTCGTACCTTGTAGAATGAATGCAGGAACATCGATTTGACTTGAGCTGGCTTCAATTTTTCTTATCCACCGATTCATGGACGCTACCCACTGCGTAGGCAGAACTTTTGGTGCTAACGGATCATTATGGGCCTTCTGGATAAAGGCTTTATTGCGGCAGTTCTCTTTAAACGTTCTCGGAATCTGTTTGATAAATGGTTGTGCTATGTAGAACTTGATGCGTGCGAGCCACCATAAGTAAGGGCGAACCAGAGGTGCTGACAAAATGACCTGCTGAAAAGGTAATGGTTGCTTCTGGCTAACATAGTCGTTCAGTAAGTCGGTGATGATTGCGCATCCGGTACTTTGTCCATAACCAAACCAAGGCTTTGGTAGCAGAGGCTCCGAAAAAGAAAGCATATCTTCCAGAGTCTGACGGTAGTCTCCAAAATCCTCGATGGTTGCTGACTCACCACTGGATAAACCATGCCCGGGTAAATCGTAGGCCAATACGTTGAGGTTCTGCTCCAGGAAAAAACGGATAATGTGCTCAAACAGGCCAACGTGATCGTAGTAGCCATGGAGCAAAAATACTGTGCCTTTAGGGGCGCGACAGGCATATAGATGGCAGGCTATCCGGAAATCTTGAGTATCGACATAACCAAAGGTGTGATGGATATTCTCAAGCCTGCTTTCTAAGTCAATTCCATAGTATTGAAAATAGGATTGCTCAAGCGACGATGCTTCCAGCCTGAGGGATAGCGGCCGCATTTGAGCGACCAGTGTTGTTTTGTCCATCAAGCTTCTTCGGCTACTTTATGCAGATCTTTTAACGGAACGTTTAGTTCTCGTTCGGCAATGACTTTGCGTTCTTCACCACCATCATCTGTGCGCATGCTCTCGATAAATTTGATGAGAACAATACCGCGATCGATGTTCACACCTTTGATAAAGGTGGTTTCAAGATGTCGGAATAGCGGGTTGTCATACAGCACCGTTTCCCCAGACTGGAAGCGTAGATTAGAGGGCTTTTCTTCAGGGTCAGCGCCATTTTGTAACCAGGTAATAGCTTCGATCTGATCGATGATTTGATCGCCGTTCGGAATTGGGCTTGGGAGTAGAGAGGCTGTTTGATTTTTAGGTAAACGACCAGACTCATTTAACTTGTGATTCATCCGGTTGAATCGAACGATGTGCAGAATGCCCCGGGTTGAGCGAATTTTGTGATAAGGTGGTTCGCCTTCAATACCCAAGCGAATAAATATGTAGCTGGGGAAAAGAGGTACCTGTACAGCTTTGCCAAAAATCAGCGGACAATAGGCCTCAAAGCCAAGCGCTTCCAGGTTCTCTTGCGCCCGAACTTCTTCCCGGTTTTTAGTTTTCAGTAAATACCATCCCTGCTTCAACTTATCCGCACTACACGACATAGCAAATCCTTTTTAAAACAACTTCACTGAAACCAACAAACGATCCAGACGTTTTCAGTAAAAACATTCTACAGGACTCAAAAGGGGACTCAATAGCAAGACCGCGCAGCAAGGCGCGAGAATGCCACGAAGAAAATACTCATTTGACGATGATGCAAGCGGTATAAAGGCGTAACAGGCATTATAGTCGGGAACAGGCAATGCCTGAACTCGACTATAAATTTTCAGAATTAAGACGTACTTAACGCTTGGCAGCTTCTTCCAGCATAGCCACAGCAGGAAGCACTTTACCTTCTACAAACTCAAGGAAAGCACCGCCACCGGTGGATATGTAAGACACTTTGTCTTTAATACCATATTTATCGATAGCCGCCAGAGTGTCACCACCGCCAGCGATAGAGAAAGCGTCAGAGTTGGCAATGGCCATAGACATGGAGCGAGTGCCTTCACCGAACTGATCGAATTCAAACACGCCAACCGGGCCATTCCACAGGATAGTTTTGGCTGAGATCAGAACGTCGGCGAACAGTTTCTGTGTTTCAGGACCAACGTCGAAAATCATGTCGTCGTCTTGTACATCATCAACGGACTTAACGACAGCGGGTTCGTTTTCATCAAACTTCTTGCCACAGATGACATCGACAGGCATTGGAATGCTGCACTTGTCCATGAGGGCTTTGGCTTGTGGAATTAAATCAGCTTCGTACAGAGATTTACCAACGTTCTTGCCTGCAGCTGCCAGGAAGGTGTTGGCAATACCGCCACCAACGATCAGCTGGTCGCAAATGCCGGACAGGGATTCCAAAACCGTCAGTTTGGTAGACACTTTGGAGCCACCAACAATGGCAGTCATTGGGCGGGCAGGCTTATCCATGGCTTTGCCAAGGGCTTCCAGTTCTGCAGCCAGCAGAGGGCCAGCACAGGCAATGGCAGCAAATTTACCAACACCGTGAGTAGAGGCTTGAGCGCGGTGAGCCGTACCAAAGGCATCCATGACATAAATGTCGCATAGAGCCGCCATTTTGCGAGAAAGACCTTCGTCGTCTTTACCTTCACCAACGTTGAAACGACAGTTTTCCAGAATGACCAGTTCGCCGTCCGCGACGTCAAAGCCGCCTTCAACCCAGTCTTTTACCAGACGAACGTCTTTGCCCAGCAGATCAGCAATGTAATCGGCTACAGGCTTCAGAGAAGATTCTTCGTCGTACTGACCTTCGGTTGGGCGACCCAGGTGAGAAGTCACCATCACTTTGGCACCGGCTTCTATTGCCAGCTTGATGGTTGGCAGGGAAGCCAGGATGCGCGCATCACTGGTGACTTTGCCGTTTTTAACCGGAACATTAAGGTCTTCACGGATCAGAACGCGTTTGCCGGCCAGATCCAGATCAGTCATTTTTAAAACGTTCATGGAGAGCTCTCCTGATATTCACTCTTGCTACTTTCGCATTTGCGAAAGACGGCTGGGGCTATCTGTAGTGAAAATGCCAAATGCCAAATGCCAGGCTGGAGAAAATACTATGACTTTTCGGAGCAATGGTATTTTCAGCTCATGGCTGTTTGGAATCAGCGAAAAAACGTCAGGGACAATAGCATATAAAATGGGCTTCAGGTATTCATTGAAACACTCTGATGACCTGAATCAACAGGCGTATCAAGGGTTTTCGGAGGGGCACAGGTTTTTGGTGAATGTTGTTTGAACTTGTTTACTGTGGATTAGTTATCCACAGCCGTATTTAACCAATAGTTCGCAACATCCAGCATTCGATTGGCGAAACCCCACTCATTGTCAAACCAGCATAGCAGCCTTACCAGACGATGAGCAGAAACCTGCGTCTGAGTACCATCAACAATACATGACCGGGTGTCGTGATTAAAATCAACAGAGGCGTGGGGTTCATTAGTGAAACCCATAATGCCTTCGAGACGACCATAGGTTGCCTGTTCCAACAATCGGTTCACCTCGGCGGTTGACGTATCGCGGCTGACCTGAATCGTAAGGTCGATACAGGAAACATTGATGGTGGGCACACGAACGGCACTGGTTTTAAAACGACCCTTCAACTCCGGCAGTAGACGGTTGATGCCTTTTGCCAGACCAGTGTCCACAGGAATGATCGAGTGCAATGCGCTTCGAGTCAGGCGCAGGTCATTCTGATGGTATGCGTCAATGACTGGCTGATCATTCATGGCTGAATGGATGGTAGTCATGGTGCCGTATTCGATGCCCAGGGAGTCATTCAGGGTTTTGAGGACAGGCACAATGCAGTTGGTGGTGCAGGAGGCGCTGGAAATAATTCGATGAGTTGGGTCGAGAGACTCTTCATTAATGCCATACACAATAGTAGCATCCACATCTGGTTTGGCCGGCTGGGAAAAGAGCAGGCGCGCAGCACCACTTTCCAGGTGCAGTTCTGCGGTTGACCGATCAGAAAATGCGCCGGAGCATTCCAGCAGCAGATCGATGTTCAAGTCTTTCCAGTTCAGTTTTTGTGGCTCTGATTCTCGAGAGATTTGAATGGCATCGTCACCAATAAATAGCTGATTATCTTCAAAGCTGACGGCTCCGGGGAAGCGACCGTGGGTGGTGTCGTAGCGAGTCAGATAAGCCAGCGTATCGATATTGGCCAGCTCATTAATGGCGACCACCTGCAGGTGATGGCGGTAGCCATTTTCGTAGAGTGCCCGCAGTACGCACTGGCCAATTCGACCATATCCATTAATGGCCACCCGATATGTCATGGTTCAGCTATCCAAATCTAATCATTTTAGAGAGATGATTATAATACCAAAACGATATGATAGCTCATGAGCTTTATCCGTTCACAATAACCGCTTCCTTATCCTCTTTGGTTGCTCCCTCATGGCGAGTTAGTGCCAGCGCTGCTACGGAGAGTAATCCACAACCAGCCATGACGGCAGCCATTGGAATGGCAGTACCATTATGCAAAACACCAACTAGAGCAGAAGCAATACCTGCGACGATAAAACGCAGAGCTCCCGCAAGCGCATTGGCGGAACCGGCAGATTTTGGAAAATGAGACAGTGCCAGGGCGTTAGAGTTTGGGCCGGTAAAACCAATGCAAGATATGTAGATGGCGATAGGAATCATTAAGCCGGCAATCCCACCAAATCCAGTCGCTGCATTGAACAGTAAAACAAGTGCAGCAACCGAAGCCAGCAGACTGCCATTGCGCAAAATGGCGTAGAGTTTGTACTTTTCCACCAGGCGAATATTCACCATATTGGTGACGCTCATGGCCAGAATGTTGATAGCAAAGAGCAAGCCGTACTGATCAGGCTGTACGCCGTAAAGTTCGATGTAAATAAAAGGTGAACCGGCGATAAAGGCAAACATGCCGCCAAAGAACAGTGAATGGCAGAGAATGCAGCCCATCGCTTCACGATTGCGCAGGATATTGGCGTAATTCAACGCCAGCTGCACAGGTGGAACCACCAGTCGGTCTTCCTCTTTGAGCGTTTCTTTAATACGGAAAACCGCCAGCACAAGTGCCAGAACCGCAGCAATTGCCAGAAAGACAAACAGCATTTCCCAGCCAAAATATTTCAGAATCTGCCCGCCCAGCAGCGGTGCTGCTAAAGGAGCAACAGTCATCACCATCAGAATGGACGACAATGTTTTTGCTACCTGCTCTCTGGGCATAAGATCCCGAATCATGGCCGGAATGGTGACCATAATGGCCGCTGCGGAAAAGGCCTGAAGGATGCGAACAATGATCAGTTCTATAGCGGAAGTACTATAAGCGGCAAGAAAACTGGTCAGGGCAAAAAAGACAATGCCCGGGTACATGACTTTGCGTCGACCAATGCGATCAGAAAGTGGCCCATAAATAAGCTGACTTAATGCAAAGCCAATGGTGTAAGCACTTAATGTGTACTGAATGCGACTTAAAGGCTCGCCCATGCTGCTGGCAATAGCAGGCATTGCTGGCAAATAAAGGTCTATAGCCAATGGACCAAGGGCTGTGAGTGTACCTAGTGTCAGTATAAGGCTGAGATATTCCTTTTTGGTCATCCCGTTTCCGGTGGTTTTTCCGGAGATCATTGTCATTCTTCAGGCCTAAATCGTCAGGCGGCCACAATTTTGCTGCTTTAGGTAAAAGCATTTTTTGCAAAACGACAGTGACTGCGTATAAGTGAGATTCCGCAAATGGAATGCGGCTAGGCCGTAACGATGCAGTTTTGAGTAAACAACACGGGTTATGTGTTGCCGTGTGGTGGTGAGATCGCTATACCCACTCTCATATTGATGAATGAGATTCTTGTTGGAGAGCGAAGAGATAACTGCATCGGTTGGGAGGCTGTCCGAGGATCGCGCCCGTAGCGAGGATGGCAAAAAATTGAGGATAGAAATTCAGTTTTGTGAGGTGAATAGCGGGGCTATTCGCCGAATAAAACAGGATTTTTAGACCAATTTGATGCCACCGCAGTAGGGCAGTTTATTCTCGGACAGCCTCCCTTTATTGCATACGGCTATAACGATTCTTTCATAAAAGCCATACGCAATAAATAGATAGGTACTCTAGTTCGGATGTGAATTACCAAACGTTTGCAAAAAAAACGGCTGAAGACTTACGTCCGCCGCCGTTTTTATAAGGGTTTTGCTTTTTAGAAGTGATTATACCAATTCTGTTTTTAAATTATGGGCTGCGCAGCCACTTTGACCGTCTGGATCTGCGTTGAAGTTCCTCGCCATAGCTATGGCTATGACTCGTCGCTTCGCCTTTATGCCCTCGGGTATTGCCCAGTCGCCCAAAATAACTTGCTCACACCATAATTTAAAAACGACATTGGTATTAATCGATCAGCTCTTCTGCAGCAGCAAGAATGTTATCTACGGTAAACCCAAAGTATGGGAACAGGTCTTCCGCTGGCGCGGATTCGCCGTAGGTGGTCATACCGATAATACGACCATCCAAGCCTACATACTTGTACCAGAAGTCAGCCTGAGCCGCTTCAATGGCGATGCGAGCAGAGACTTCCAGAGGCAGAACGGACTGTTTGTACTCTGCGTCCTGTGCATCGAATACATCGGTAGATGGCATGGAGACAACGCGCACCTTACGGCCTTTTTCAGTCAAAGCCGCTTCAGCATTCATGGCCAATTCTACTTCAGAACCGGTGGCAATCAGGATCAATTCCGGAGTGCCTTCACAGTCTTTCAGGATGTAACCACCACGTTCAACCGCGGCGATCTGGTCATCCGTTCTTGGCATGCATGGCAAACCCTGGCGGGAGAAGATCAGTGCACTTGGGCCATCGGTACGTTCGATCGCGTGCTTCCAGGCAACCGCAGATTCAACGGTGTCACATGGGCGCCAGGCGTTAACGTTTGGTGTCATGCGCAGGCTGGCAATTTGCTCAATTGGCTGGTGGGTTGGGCCATCTTCACCAAGACCAATGGAGTCGTGAGTGTAAACCTGAATGGAGCGCTGCTTCATCAGTGCTGCCATACGCACTGCGTTGCAGGCGTATTCCATGAAGACCAGGAAGGTGGCGCCGTAAGGAATGAAACCACCGTGCAAAGCGATACCATTCATCATGGCCGTCATACCAAACTCACGAACACCGTAGAACAGGTAGTTGCCGTTAGCGTCTTCACGCTTGATGCCTTTGGAGCCGCTCCATATGGTTAGGTTAGAGCCCGCCAGGTCAGCAGAGCCGCCGAGCAGTTCTGGCAGGTTTGGACCATAAGCGTTCAGAGTGTTCTGGGACGCTTTACGGCTGGCAACTTTCTCACCGGTTTCCTGACAGGACTTGATGTAAGCGTTGGCTTTTTCGGAGAAGTCCGCAGGCAGTTCACCTTTCTGGCGACGAACATACTCTGCAGCCAGTTCCGGGAATTCGGCGGAGTAAGCGGCAAACTTTTCATCCCATGCCGCTTCTTTGGCAGCACCGGCTTCTTTGGCATTCCACTGGCTGTAGATGTCAGATGGAATTTCAAACGCCGGGTGAGTCCAGCCCAGACGCTCGCGGGTCAGTTTGATTTCGTCGTCGCCCAGTGGCGCGCCGTGACAATCTTCTTTGCCTTCTTTGTTTGGCGAACCAAAACCGATGATGGTTTTGCAGCAAATCAGGGTTGGCTTTTCGGTTTCTGCATGAGCCGTTTCAATAGCCGCTTTGATGGCATCTGCATCGTGACCATCAACCGCAGGGATAACGTGCCAGTTGTAAGCTTCAAAACGCTTAACGGTGTCGTCGGTGAACCAGCCTTCCACTTCACCATCGATGGAGATGCCGTTGTCGTCGTAGAACGCCACCAGTTTGCCCAGCCCAAGGGTGCCCGCCAGGGAGCAAACTTCGTGGGAGATGCCTTCCATCATGCAACCATCACCCATGAATACGTAGGTGTTGTGGTCAACAATCTCATGGCCCGGTCTGTTGAATTGAGCGGCCAATGCTTTTTCAGCCGCCGCCATACCAACAGCGTTGGCAATACCCTGACCCAGTGGGCCAGTGGTGGTTTCGATGCCCGGTGCATAACCGTATTCAGGGTGGCCTGCCGTCTTGGAATGCAGCTGACGGAAGTTTTTCAGATCATCAATGCTTAACTCGTACCCGGAAAGGTGGAGCAGAGAGTAAAGCAACATGGACCCGTGACCGTTGGACAGAACAAAGCGGTCTCTGTCCATCCACTTTGGGTTGGTCGGGTTGTGGTTCAGGTAATCCCGCCAAAGTACTTCAGCGATATCCGCCATTCCCATGGGCGCGCCCGGGTGGCCGGATTTGGCTTTCTGGACGGCGTCCATACTGAGGGCGCGAATAGCGTTGGCAAGCTCACGACGTGAGGACATGGAATTTCTGCTCCTGGGGATCCAGTTCATTTGAATTCGGGCGCTATTTTAAAGCCTTCGGAGAAAAACTTAAATGAATATGCATGAACGCTTAATCTAAAAGCCATCTGAGTCTGTGTCTTGCCCTGTTTTTTCGCGGTAATGACGTCCAAGTTGGTTGATTGCATATAGCCATAAGATGATGGCTGCAAAGAAAGCGCCAGCCAGCCAGGAGGTAATCAGGCTTAATGAACCGCCCAGTGAAATGACGATTTGTTGAAATAGAGAACTTCCGGATTTGCCAACTCTGCTGACCACCAGTTCGATAGCCGCTTTGCCTTTGTATTTACTTTCTACATCCAAAGGTACAAAAGTCATCTCTTTGGTTGCATCAAAAAGGGTATATTTTGCGGATTTTCCCAGAGCATGGCAGCAGAGTCCGGCATTAAGGCTTAGCATCGATAGATCAAGGCCGCTAAAAAAAAGAAGGTTAAGATTGGCATTTTGAAACAGCGTGAAAATGAAAAAGGGGGCTGCTGTAATAAGAATAATAAAAGGTGTTGCAAACGTCGCTGTGAACCAGCTTCTATTGAGTAATACCGGCGTCATTAATCCGCAGAGCAGGCTACCGATGCCATTAACCAGTGCAACCTTGCCCATAAACATCGAATAGTCGACTTCATTGGGGTATTTCTCCACAAGCTGACTCTTCCAGGCCAGCTCAACCATATTGATAGAGATACAATATCCCAACATCATCAGAGCAATGCTGGTGAGGTAGGGGCAGCGAGCCAGGTACTTAAAACTATCAAAAACGGGAAGGTGGGTTGTGTTTGAAAGGCTTGACTGAGTTTTCGTATCTTCACCCTGCAGGCGATAGCAGTATTCATTCAGTACAAGAATCATCAGCCCAAAAATGACAAATAGTACGGAAAGTGTTGTCAGACTTCCCTGCCATCCAGCGTCCTCTGAAGATAATCCTTTTGAGGCACAATAGTATAAAAGAGGTCCGGAAATGATAGAGGCACTGCTGCCGACCATGGTCAAAACTGGGTAATGCCGGGCTGCACTTCGACTACTATGCAAGTCATTAACGGAGGTCCAGAACAAAATGCAAATGACGGCGGATCCCCATATTTCAGCCAACGCAAAAAACAGTGTGAGTGGCCAGTAATAAATCATGCCAGTAATAAACTGAAGATGATCTGGTACAAGAGGTGAAAGCCATTGGGTAAAAGTGGCCGGGGCAAAAGCATCAAGATTTGGGTAAATGAGTAAAGAGAACAGGGGCATCCATAAAAGAAACGGGCCAATTGCTACGGCAAATAGCATTCTTTTATTCAATCGGTTAGCCAGTGCGCTGTAACAAAACAAAAAAATGAAAGCAGCTGGCATAACGGCGCACAGTTTAATAAAAGGAATAGCTTCTGCTCCCAGTCGGGTGACCAGAAGGGATTCTTTTAAATTCCAGAGTATGTCGAAATTGAAGATGCAGCAGGCCATCATGGTGATTTGCAGATAAAGCAAGGTGTTTGAGCTGTCTGGCACCTCACTGGCAAGGACTTTATTCATTTGTGTTATTACATCTGGTTGTTGGCCACAGGGGATTTTTATTAGAAGGGCTATTGGGAATGCCTGAGCCAATTGGAGGGGATAACTATAGATCAGAATTCACAAACCATCATGTATATAAAAATATTTTGATATAGGTTGTCTGTGTTGCTAAAATCAACATCAGCAAATGAGACCCGCTGTGCAGATGGGTATAAAGGAAAAGGCGGTTTACATTGACTGAGGGTTACGAACAGCTGGCAGCTGTGACAAAAGCCAGCGGCGACTTGTTAAGGCTGCAGATTCTCAGAGTATTGAGTACGGAGTCATTAGGGGTGCTGGAACTCAGCAGCCTTTTTGATATGCGACAACCTGCCATGAGTCACCATCTAAAAGTTCTGCTGCAGGCAGGGCTCGTCTCTACCCGGAAGGATGGCAATAGCATTTTTTATCGCAGGGCGTTGCCACCATCCGACAGCTTTCTAGAACCTGTGGTGCGAGCGTTGTATCAGGCGGTGGAAGAGCTTCCTATGCCTGAGCTGCTGACAGATCGCCTTCAGTTGATTCGTCATCAGAGGTCAGAGTTGTCTCAGGCATTCTTTACCCGAAATTCTGATGAGTTTCGCAAGCAGCAAGAGCTGATTGCTGAACATCAGCTTTATGCCGATTCGGTATCGGATCTGATTGCAGCGACCACATTTACCGATTCCAAAATGGCACTGGAACTCGGGCCGGGAGAAGGCGCTTTTCTGAAGACGCTATCGGGCATATTTGATGATGTCTATGCGGTGGATAGCTCAGAGAAAATGCTCAATTATTCACGACAAAGTGCCAGTAACCATAAGTTGGACAATATCCACTTTATCCATGGTGAGATTCAATCGTTAAGCGACTACGAAAAACGCTTTGATTGCATCGTTGCGAACATGGTGCTGCATCATGTTCCCAGCCCCAGCGATATTTTTTACTGGTCAGCAAAGCTGTTAAAGCCCGGCGGCAGCTTAATGATCAGCGAGCTCAGTCATCATGATCAGGACTGGGTACGTGAATCCTGCGGTGATTTATGGTTGGGGTTCAGCGCAGAAGAGTTAAGCCAGTGGGCAGAGAAAGTGGGGCTTTTAAGCTCCGAGTCCCAATATCTCGGCTTACGTAATGGTTTTCAAATTCAGGTCAGATGTTTCCAGTTACCGGAATAACTGATTTTGACAGTTTATTATTTTTTCATTGATTAAGAGGGTTCTACGACTATGTCTGAGTATTCACTATTTACTTCTGAATCTGTTTCCGAAGGGCACCCAGATAAAATTGCTGATCAGATTTCTGATGCCATTCTGGATGCGATGTTGAAAGACGATCCAGATGCCCGTGTCGCGGTGGAAACCATGGTAAAAACCGGCATGGTCGTGGTTGCGGGTGAAGTAAGAACCAACACATACGTTGATATTGAAGAACTGGTTCGCAAGGTAGTGACCGATATCGGTTACAACCACGGTGATCTGGGTTTTGATGGCGATTGCGTTGCAGTGCTGAATGCCATTGGTAAGCAATCTCCAGACATCGCTGTTGGTGTTGATGAGCGTGACGATCACGATCAAGGTGCCGGTGACCAGGGCTTGATGTTTGGTTACGCAACCAACGAAACGCCTGTGCTGATGCCTGCGCCAATCTACTACGCTCACGAGCTGGTGAAACGTCAGGCTCAGTTACGTAAGGATGGCACGCTGCCATGGTTGCGTCCTGATGCAAAAAGTCAGGTCACTATGCGCTACGATGAAAACGGCAAAGTGCAAAGTGTTGATGCTGTGGTGCTGTCTACTCAGCATTCTCCTGATGTGTCTCTTGAAGAGATTCGCCGTGAAGTGCTGGAACAGATCATCAAGCCTGTTTTCCCGGAAGGCTGGCTCCACGCAGACACCAAATACCACATTAACCCAACCGGTATTTTCGTGATCGGTGGCCCGGTAGGCGACTGTGGTCTGACCGGCCGTAAAATCATTGTTGATACCTACGGCGGTATGGCTCGTCACGGCGGTGGTGCCTTCTCTGGTAAAGATCCGTCCAAGGTTGATCGCTCAGCTGCTTACGCGGGTCGTTATGTGGCTAAGAATATTGTTGCTGCAGGCTTGGCTGATCGTTGTGAAATTCAGGTTTCCTACGCCATTGGTGTTTCCGAACCTACTTCCATTTCCATCAACACCTTCGGAACCGGCAAAGTATCTGACGATCGAATTGTAGAACTGGTTCGTGAATACTTTGATCTGCGTGCTGGTGGGCTGGTGAAGATGCTGGATCTTAAGCGTCCAATTTATCAGGCAACAGCCGCTTATGGTCACTTTGGCCGTGAAGAAGCTGAGTTTACATGGGAGAACACTGATAAAGCTGACCAGCTTCGCAAGGCAGCAGGTCTGTAATCATATCGGGCAGCTAAATGGCTGCCCTTTTTCTTTCTGCAAGCTCCCTCCTTTAGCACTTTACATGATCACTCGAAATCTATATCAAAATATATTGATATAGATGTTGCCCACTGCTAGACTTCGTTATATTCGGATAATACGCAGAGCGGGATATAAAAAATGAGTGCTAACCCTGATACGGCTGCCATTTCAACTGCTACCGAGGTAACGGATTACCGTGTGGCCGATATTTCCCTGGCTGAGTGGGGGCGCCGCGAAATACAGATTGCCGAAGGTGAAATGCCTGCTCTGATGGCCATTCGCGCCAAATACCGTGATCAGCAGCCCCTTAAGAATGCAAAGATCATGGGTTGCATCCATATGACTATCCAGACAGCGGTACTGATCGAAACCCTGATTGAACTGGGTGCCGATGTTCGCTGGTCTTCCTGTAATATCTTCTCTACTCAAGACCATGCGGCGGCGGCTATTGCAGCGGCAGGTATTCCTGTTTTTGCCTGGAAAGGTGAAACTGACGAAGAGTTCTGGTGGTGCATTGAGCAAACCATTCTCGATGGTAAAGGCAACCCATGGGATGCCAATATGATTCTGGACGACGGTGGCGATCTAACTCTGCTGCTCCATGACAAATACCCTGAAATGCTGGATGCCATCCACGGTATTTCTGAAGAAACCACCACCGGCGTGCATCGCCTGCTGGAAATGCTGGAAAAAGGTACGTTGAAGGTACCAGCAATCAACGTTAACGATGCGGTCACCAAGAGCAAGAACGACAATAAATACGGTTGCCGCCATTCCCTGAATGACGCCATCAAGCGCGGCACAGACCACCTGCTCTCTGGTAAGAAAGCACTGGTGGTTGGTTATGGTGATGTGGGTAAAGGTTCTGCCGCTTCGCTTCGTCAGGAAGGCATGATCGTTAAGGTGACAGAAGTGGATCCTATCTGTGCCATGCAGGCCTGTATGGATGGTTATGAAGTTGTGTCTCCTTACCTCGATGGTGTTAATGATGGAACACTGGCTTCTATTGATAAGGCACTCCTTGGCACCACAGACCTGTTGGTAACCACCACCGGTAACGTTCACGTTTGTGACCGCAACATGCTTCAAAGTCTCAAAAATGGCTGTGTGGTGTGCAACATTGGCCACTTTGATACTGAAATCGATACTCAGTTCATGCGTGATCACTGGCGCTGGGAAGAAATCAAACCGCAGGTGCATAAAATCCTGCGTGATGAGTCGTCTAACGATCATCTGATTCTTTTGTCCGAAGGCCGTTTGGTCAACCTTGGCAATGCTACCGGCCATCCGTCGCGTATTATGGATGGTTCATTTGCTAACCAGGTATTGGCACAGATTCATCTGTTTGAAAGCAAGTTTGCCGACCTGCCTGCAGATCAGAAAGCGGCTAACCTGTCAGTGACCGTCTTGCCGAAAAAGCTTGATGAAGAAGTGGCGGCTTACATGGTCGAAGGCTTTGGTGGCGTGATCACCAAGCTGACCAATGAGCAGGCGGGCTATATTAATGTGCCTGTTGAGGGTCCGTTCAAAAGCGACGACTACAAGTATTAAGTCAGTATGCGACTGATGCTGTTAGATGTATCAGTCGCTTTACCCTACGGTATTCATCATGTCTGCAACAACAAGTAAAAAAATCCCGATCAGTTTTGAATTCTTTCCTACTAAAACGGAAGAAGGCGCTCAGAAACTTGCGCAGCACGCTCTGAATCTTGCGGCGTACCAGCCGGAATTCTTCTCAGTCACCTATGGTGCTGGCGGTTCTACAAAAGATCGTACTCTTGATACAGTACTCACCACTCAGAGCAAAACCAATATTGCTACCGCACCACACCTTTCCTGCGTTGGCGATTCCCGGGAGCAGCTTAGGGAGCTTCTGAACTTTTACCGCAGTAAAGATATTACTCGTATTGTCGCCCTGAGAGGTGACTTACCCTCGGGTATGGGGCGTGACATTGGTGAGTTGCGATATGCTAATGAGCTGGTTGAGTTTATTCGTGAAGAAACTGGCGATCATTTTCATATTGAAGTTGCCGCCTATCCAGAGTCGCATCCACAAGCGCCTAACTTTGAAACAGATCTGGAAAACTTTCAGCGCAAAGTGAATGCCGGTGCCGATTCGGCAATCACCCAGTATTTTTTCAATCCTGATAGCTATTTCTATTTTGTTGAGCGTGTCAGAGCCATGGGTATTGATGTGCCGATTGTGCCGGGCATTATGCCGATCACCAACTACAGTCGGTTGGCTCGCTTCTCCGATGCCTGTGGTGCCGAGATGCCGAGATGGGTTCGCAAGCAGCTAGAAGCCTATGGAGATGATGTCGGCAGCATCAAAAAGTTTGGTGAAGAGGTAATTAGCCGACTGTGCGAAAGGCTAATTGAAGGCGGTGCGCCAGCGTTGCACTTCTATACGCTGAATCAGTCTGCATCTTGTGAGGCAATATGTAACAACCTGCAGATTGGTTCAAAATAGACTATAAGGTAAACAATTCTTAAGTTTGTTGCCAAAGGTAGTCATGAATCAAATTTGCAGTAATATCGCCTCAGGAGTTAATTTCTGTTTACATACGCTCAGAGAAGTAAAAAGCACTCCGGTAAATAATTTTCAAGTGCTGGCCACAATTAATCAGACTGAATGCAAGTCTAATTGTGGCTTTGTGGCGATGCGAGTTTATGACTGCCTTTCAGGCAGGGGGTGCAATCCTATACGGTCTCACGATTCCAAAGCTCTTGACCCATTATGTGAACGTGACGTCTACGGAAAGCTGGATGATGCTTATATGGGTGAAAAATCATTCCGGTTTGAGTGCTTTACCGGCTCACAAATAGATATTATTTTCCAGTGTGAACAAATACTTCTTGAATTGAATTTGTATGAGCACGCAATTGTCAATTTCCAATACATCTTAGGTGATGGTTCAACGAAGGGGCACTTTATTAATGTGCTGCAAGTTGAAGAGGGTTATCAAATTATTGATGCGATCGATGAACAGGAGTTCTACCGCTATTTCTCATATTACAATCTGTATGATTACTTCCATGTGAAACTTCCTCGTGTCGGTGCTGAATCTTTGAGTAAAATAAGCATTATTTTCTGATGTTATTTTCATTCTACTTATGAGAAACCCTCGAATTTTTTCTGATCAGCCTCTTCAGGCAAACAGCTCGGTTGAACTCGCTGAAAGTGCGGCCAATCATGTTGGGCGTGTGCTTCGTATGAAAGTGGATGAACCTCTGGTTTTGTTTAATGGACAGGGCGGTGCGTGGCAGGGAAAGGTGGAAAGCGTTAGTAAAAAGTCAGTGACCGTTTATTTAGATAACCTTATTGAAGGCGATGCTCAATCTCCTCTTACCATTGAGCTTGGTCAGACCTTAAGCCGTGGTGAACGGATGGATTATGCTATCCAAAAAGCCACAGAGGCGGGTGTTACATCAATCACGCCTTTGTGGAGTGAGCGGTGTGAAGTAAAATTGAATGCGGAACGCTTGGATAAAAGAGTTAAGCATTGGCAGCAGATTGCCATCAGTGCCTGTGAGCAGTGCGGGCGCAACATTATTCCAGTGATTCATCCACCGGTGAAGCTTGAGGAGTGGTTATCCACAAGAAAGACGAATCTTAATTTTGTTCTGCACCACCGGACAAAAGAACAGTTAAGTGGCTACGAAGCACCAGAATCAGTTTCTCTGTTGATTGGTCCTGAAGGAGGTTTGACGGTAGACGAGATTGTCATGGCTGAGCAAAAGCAATTTAATCCGCTAGCTCTTGGTCCACGAGTATTACGAACTGAAACAGCACCAGTGGTCGCGATCTCTTTGATGCAATATTTGTGGGGAGATTATTAAAAGGGAGCGTGACTCCCTTTTAATCGGAGCTGCCAGACCTAGACGACTTCGGCAGTATTTCGAGCAGAAACCGCCTGCTCAAGCGCTTGTTCAAGCAGTGTCAGGTTTGGAATAGAGGCGGGGATATCCTTGAGAATAACTCGATGTTGCTCCATTGGGCCCGCTTCTTCAGCCGAGTTTCGTAACTCTTCTTTAACGATGGTAAGGGGCTGTGGAATCCCCTGAACCACCAATCCATAGAAACCGTAATTACTGCCCTTTGTCGTACGATTAATAATGGCAATCCGGTTGGTGGCTGAGAACTCCGTAAACCGGCCTTTATTCATTCGCTCAAATGAGATGACAGGCACTTTTTCACCACGCCAGCGAATGTCACCCAGCAACCAATCCAGTTCAGGATAGTTGTCCTCTGGCCTGGTGTAGTCAGTATTACCCGCCAGGCAGACTGCCGGTATCAGCAAAGGTCGCTGCTGGATGGGCAGCAGCACCGATGTCATGTGATGAATTCCTGGCATAGCACTATTCTCTTAGTCGCTTGGCTTAAGCTGTTTCAGTCATAATCAGGGTTTTAATAGCTTTGAGCAATGGGCCTTCCTGGAAAGGTTTACCAATATACTCGTTGACACCAAGGCTCATGGCTCGAGTTCGGTGTTTCTCACCGGTTCGTGACGTGATCATGATAATTGGCAGATCATTCAGCTCAGGGTCATTACGCACGGAGCTGGCGACCTCAAAGCCATCCATTCTCGGCATTTCAATATCAAGCAGCATGATATCCGGCTTCTGCTCAGCCAGCATGGCCAGAGCTTCAACACCATCCCGGGCAGATGACACTTCATAGCCTTGGCGGGTCAGTAGACGGCTAGTCACTTTTCGCACAGTTACGGAGTCGTCTACGATCAGTACTTTCGCGACTTTCTCACTCTTTTCAGCTTCGTCTTTAATCGTAGCTTTAATATGCGACAGCAGACGTCTGCGATAGAGTGCCGCCGGGTCGAGAATCACCACTACTCGACCATCACCCAGAATGGTGGCACCGTTCACACCCGCCAGGCCAGAAAACTGAAGACCCAGACTTTTGGTGATAATTTCACGGCTACCAATAATCGCATCGACGTGTACGGCAACATTATCGTTACCACGTTGAACCAGAACCACCGGGCATTGGCCTTCACTGATCTTAGGAATACTGGTGCCCAGCAGAGCGCCCATATAAATCAGTTTGTGCTCAGTACCATTACCATAAACCAATGGTGAATTGTTGTGGTAGCAGTCGGTCAGGATATCCGATGACATCATAGAGATACCATCAATGGCATGCATAGGCAGTGCATATAAACTACCGCCGACTTCCACCATCAGCGCACGGTTGATGGAAAGAGTAAAAGGCAGGCGCAGAGAAAAGTGAGTACCTTCGCCGGTTTCTGATTTCACCTGAATGCTGCCGCCCAGCTGCCGAACAGAACTGTTTACTACGTCCAGACCCACACCACGCCCAGAAATATGGGTAATGCTACTGGCGGTGCTGAAGCCAGAACGCATAATCAATTCAAGCGCTTCCTGGTCAGACAGTTGAGCACTTTTACTGATCAAGCCCTGCTCAATTGCTTTTGCTTTGACGGCTTCAACATCAATACCACGACCATCGTCAGACAGTTCGATGACCACATCGGAGCCATCGCGACGAATGGAGATAGAAATTTGTCCAATATCCGGTTTGCCAAGGCGCTGACGATCTTCGATAGCGTTTTCAATACCGTGACCGATGGCGTTTCTCAGCATGTGCTCAAGTGGTGCAAGCACACGCTCGAGCATAGTTCTGTCCATCTCACCTTCGGCATTACCAACCATCAGCTCAACAGGTTTACCCAGTTCATCAGACACTTGTCTGACGATTTTGCGGAGTCTTGGTACCAGGCGACTGAAGGAAACCATCCGGGCTTTCATCAGTTTTTCCTGAAGCTCGATCTGAGTCCTGGATTGCTGTGCCAGCAGGCCTTCCATGTCTTTGGTTTTTTCTTGCATCGCTTCGCGCAAATCCACCAGGTCAGATGCCGACTCGACCAGAGCGTGGGAAAGCTGTGAAAGCTCTGAGTACTGATCCATTTCCAGCGGATCAAAGTCTGGATTTTCACCAAGGTCTCCCTGGTGACGGGACATAATCTGGGTTTGTGTTTCAATATCCAGACGTTTCAACTGTTCCCGCACACGAAGAATGGTTCGATTCATTTCGTCCAGTGTTCGGGCAGTGTCAGCCGTTTGCTGCTCAATGCGAGAGCGGCTGATGCTGGACTCACCGGCCAGATTGATCAGTGTTTCCAGCAGATCAGATGGAACACGAATCATCTCGCTGGGTGCTGTCTGAAGTGCAACGCCTTCCGATGCAGGAGTGTTTTGAGTGGCAACCTTAATGGTGGAAACGGGCTCCAAAGGGTTAGCCGTTTCTGTCGAAATTTGTACTGGCGTTATCTCAGCTCTTTCTGCTACTTCAGCGAACTGCGCCGGTGTGATGGCACTGGCCAGGCTCTGAACCGATTCAGGTGATGCGAGATAATCCGGCAGTACCTCAACCTCAGGAGCGGTATCTCCGGAGATCAAACGCTGTTTCCATGATTGCAGCTCTTCCAGCATGTTGGCAGTGCTTGGTAGCGCCATACCGGTGCTGAGGTTTTTCAGTGATGACTCAATGGTGTCGTGTGTTTTCTGAATCAGTGCCAGTGGTGCACGATCAGAGGTACACCGACCCGTGGTGATCACTTCATAAATATCTTCCAGTGCGTGGCAGAGATCTCCAAGCTCATAGAGTTCTGCCATACGCGCACCACCTTTCAGGGTGTGCAGGCTACGCTGAAGTTCATGTACCGGGTGTAAATCGTCCGGTGCATCAAGCCAGACCTCCAATGCCTGGGCAGAATCTTCGAGAAGCTCAAAGGCTTCTTCAATAAAGTTCTGGCGCAACTCCAGCTCATATTCATCCAGTTGAGCTGTGGCTGTAGCAGGCGTCGCGGGTGAAGGCTTAGGTGTGATTTCTGTTGGTTTATTATTGGCAGGCGCTGTAATAACAATTTCTTCAACAGCGCTGTCGTCCAATTCTTCAATAACGATATCCGGTATCACCGGTTCAACTGGAGCGGGAGAGGCTTCAATGGATTGTAATGCCTGCTGTTCATTCAGCAACAGGGCCAGAGCTTTTCGTAAATCGGCAAAGACTGCTTGTGGTGACTCAGGCGTTTGCTGAGAAGCCACCTGATTCATCATCTCCACCAGTGCCTCAAAACCATCCATAAATGGCATTAGCAGCAGTTCTGGAAGAGAAGACTCTCGGGTTTCAAGGTAGGTGCAGACGTCAAGAAGCACGTCGCAGAGTTCAGCCATCGTAGCAAGACTGGCTTCGGTGGCATTTGCAGTGAGAACCCGAAGCTCAAACTTGAACCTCTCGAGCTCTTCCTTCGGAATGCCATTTACCCAGCCTTTCAGGAACGTGTTGGCGTCCAATAGAAGGTCAAGGTCGTTAGATAAGAATAATGATGCCTGTTGTCCCTGCTGAGTGACAATCGTTGCAGGTGCGTCGTGAGACGAGTCATCCTGCAGGCTGTTACTAAGCAACTGGCTATGGAGAGCCGCAATCCAATTAAGGTAATTATCAACCTTCAGTTCAACCGGTTTGGCGCCGCCATGGAGTTGGACTAAAGCGTCTTCAATCAGATCAATGCCCTGTTCCAGCATACTGATAATCTGACTGTCTGCTGGCACCAGGTGTGCCCGGAACTCTTTCACCGTTCTCTCAATGGCAGCAATCAGGTCTGCCAGAGGGGTGATATCTGCCATGTAAGCACTGCCTTTCAGCGTATGCAGTGCGCGTTGAACGGTGTCGCTTATCTGGATGCTGTCACCCAGTTGATAAAACCGCTCGATGAAATCTTTGACAACGGCCAGATGACTTCTGGCTTCGTTGTCAAAAATCTCCAGAAGCTGTTGGTCATACTCTTCGTCAGACTCTTCGTTAGTGCCTTCATTCGAACCTGGTTGAATCTCTTCGGCGATACTAATGCCTTCAACTGCAGGTACTACTTCACCAAAGAGGACTGCAGGGTCATCTTGTGCATCACTTTCAGGTTCTTCCTGCTCGACAACAAAACTCAGGCCTTTGGCAAGGGCATCTGCTTTCTCCATGCAGACCAGAACTTCCGGCGTCAGTTGTTGGTTTTGAGAAGCGAAGTCCTGAACCAGTTCTGGCAGCATGACAATGACGTCGTCTATCAGCTGGATCATGCCATCAGAGATATTGATCTTTCCATCGATCAACTGATTCAGCATGCTTTCGATAGACCAGCCGAGTTCTCCAATAACTTCAGCGCCTATCATACGTCCACTGCCTTTTAAGGTGTGGAAGGCACGACGAACTTCAGTCCGGCTGCGTACATCATCACGGTCTTTACGCCAGATGGCGTATTGCTCGGTCAGAAGCTCCTGAACTTCGGTCGCTTCTTCTACAAAGATTTCACCCAGATCTTCTTCGTCATCCAGAGTGAAATCCAGAACATTATCGCTCAGCGCCAGTGAGGCTTCGATTTCTGGTCCGATAGGATCGGCTTCGAACTCAGACTCATCAAACTCCATATCGTCGAGGGATAGAATTTGGTCATCCAGAATGGGTTCAGGACTGTTTTGAGCCGATTCTGATGTTTCAATCTCGAAGGTTAAATCGTCGGAAGCGAAGTCAGTGAACAGGGCTTCGTCGTTTTCTTTGGTTTCTTCTAAGGTTTGTTCAGCTGTCTCAGCCTTTGCACTATCTAGTTTGAAATCGATAGAAAGGTTAGCGTCATCTACTGTGTTCTGCGCTTCAACCTTTTCTGGCTCAGGCGTAGCGCTAGAGATGGTTGGGCTGAAATCGATGGATAGGTTATAACCATCGTCGCTCTGGCTGCTTTCAACGACCTGTACCTGCTCCTTAGTTACAGGCTTTTCGTAATTGAACTCCAGAACATGGTCGTTTGTATCGGTAGGCTGTGCAGCTTGTTGTTCTTTCTTTTCTTCATCGCTGAGCAGGTGGCTGGCAAAAGGGTTCACCTTTTCGCCAACCGGTTTTGTTGTTGGTGCTGGTTTATTTTCTGGAATGGATGGTGCAGGTGTTCTGGCTTCCAGCTTTTCGATACTTTGCTGAGTGATATCCAGAGTCTTCTCAGTGAAGTTGGATACACCGGTAGTCAACTGTTCCAGATAATACTCAACACTGGACAGAGCATCAGCCAATGCTTCAAGTTCATCAAGCTCTGGCTTAGCGGTGATTTCTAACCATTGATTTTTAATGTAATTGGAGCACCGCCCCATCAAGTCAGCAACACGTGGTAATGGAATAATGGCCAGGCTGCCCTGAATGCTCTTGAGCATCGGGATCAATTTAGTCAGAAACTCCTTGTTTTCATTGCTACCCAGATAATCAACTAACGTGCCCTTTGCCTGCTCAAGGGTTTCGCGGGCTTCATGAATAACCGTTTGATGAATATCACTCATCTGCGAAGATTCTGAACCATCGCCCGTAACGGTGGGGCGATAACTCATGAACTGATTGAGTCCGGTTTCAACTTCCAGTAAACGAGCGGCAATATCAATCAGCGAATTATTAATTTCGGCAGGGTTTGGCTGTTCAGTGGTCAGAATCAGATGCAGGCTTTCTGACTCTTTTTGCATGGTGCTTTGTAGTTTATCGAGGCCAAGCATACGAAGAGTATCAGTAATCTGCTGGCACACCGGCATGTGTTCTTGAAGCCGCTCTCTGTTGGTCTCAGGGTTGAGAATGTACAGGTCTAAAGCGTCTTTGACGTTAGCAAGTTCTTCTTTAATGGCGCTGACGACAGGTGCCGTTGCCTGGAAGTTCGTCAGTTTTTCATCAGCCTGATTTTGTTCCAGCGCTTTATCCAAACCATAGCGATGCTTCAGTGAGAGCAGTAATGCGTTGTTGCTTTCTGCTTTACCCACACGGTATAGGATATGACGAAGAAGCTCTTCGTCTGGAGTGGTGTTAATACGACGAATGTCGTCACCAGTCAGGAGTTTCAGCTCATTATCCATTTTGCGCAGAATGGAAATGGCATGATTATCGGCAGCAATTGCACCTTCCCGCAGGCCTTCTGCAAGCCCGGTCGCTGCATCCCACAGTGGAGACAATGGGGAGTCCCAGCAAAGGTTTTGCATCTTGGCAAAAATTTTACCAATGATCACCAGCTGCTGCTCTTGCTGGCTGCCTCTTAAAACACCGGCCAGCGACAGCTGGTATTTCTGGCGCATTTTACGCACCAGCGGGGTAAAGCCGCCTGCCTGAATCTTTGCCAATTGTTCATCAGCAATAGGCTCATTGGCGATGACAATCGTCGGTGAAAAAAAGTCCAGATCGGATAGTGCAGATTCACCTCGAAGCTGTCGCATGTCACTTAAGAGTTTTTGAAACAGCCTTGGGTTGTCCCTTCCGGTTCTTGAAATCTGAACCAGATAATCAGGCAGTTGTAACATGGCCTGAATCAACGTGACCATCTTGTCTTGACTGTTCTCGTCAGACTTTTGTCCGGCAGGCTTTGATTCGGCAGAGCTCTCCTGCAGGTTTTCCAGTAGCAATAATATTTCACTGGTTAACAGGCGAGCACTTTGCTGTTTCAGCACTTTAAGTGTGCTGTGAACCTGCTGGATTTTTGCACGACAGCCGGCAAGGGAGGATTGATCCTCCATGGCTTCGGCATAGGTCTCAAGATCCTGACGGGCTTCAGTGAGGGTTGTGTCAATTTCACTGATAACCCAGTCCAGACCTAAATATTCACGCTGTTCGACCATGCCAGGCCCCCGTAATCAAACACCCCTGAATGGCGGGCATCATGCTTAAGTTCATGCGTTCAGTTTCTTACAGCTCCGATCCTGAAGATCAGGCATCCGTGGTTTCAGGCAGTTTGAAGCCGGCGACGGACTGACGCATGGTCACCGCCATGTCTGCCAGCTGACCTACGGATTGCGCCGCAGCCTTGGTACCAGTCGATGTTTGAACCGAGATATCCCGGATTGCCACCATGCGGGAAGAAATCTGAGAAGCAGATTGAGACTGAATTTTTGCCGTTTCGGAGATGTTCCGGATCAGGCCTGCAAGGCTGTTGGATACTGTCTCGATTTCTTCCAGAGCAACACCCGCATCCTGTGCCAGTCGTGCACCTTGTACCACTTCAGAAGTGGTGTGTTCCATAGAGATAACGGCTTCGTGGGTATCTGTCTGGATCGCAGATACCAGTCCTTCTACCTGTTTGGTCGCGGCAGAAACCCGTTCCGCAAGACGCTGTACCTCATCCGCTACCACGGCGAAGCCTCGTCCTGCTTCACCAGCCATGGAAGCCTGAATGGCCGCGTTTAGAGACAGGATGTTGGTTTGGTCCGCGATCTCGTTGATCAGGGAGATGATGTCACCGATTTCCTGAGAAGATTCACCAAGGCGCTTCAGACGCTTCGAAGTATCCTGAATCTGCTCACGGATGGTGGTCATACCATCAATGGTGTTACGTACGACCAAACCACCATTGGCAGCGATCTGTACCGAACGTTCTGCTACATCTGCAGAGTCGGAGGCTTCGCCGGATACCCGGTCGATGGATTCCGCCATTTCGTTTACAGATTGTGTGGTCGAACCGATTTCCTGGGCCTGATGGTCAGATGCTTGTGCCAGCAAACGGGCGGTTGCCTGTGTTTCCTGAGCGGCGGCGTCTACCTGTACAGCTGTTTGGTTGATGGTGTTAACCAGAGCTCGCAGCTGCTCGATGGAGAAGTTAATAGAGTCAGCGATGGCGCCGGTAAAGTCTTCGGTTACCTCGGCTTTCACGGTCAAGTCACCGTCTGCCAGGTCGGCCATTTCGTCCAGCAATCGCAGGATCGCTTTCTGGTTTGCGCTGTTCTGTGCTTCCGTTGCGTCACTCTGGGCTTTGGTTT
This sequence comes from uncultured Endozoicomonas sp., assembly GCF_947495845.1. Lineage (GTDB taxonomy): Bacteria > Pseudomonadota > Gammaproteobacteria > Pseudomonadales > Endozoicomonadaceae > Endozoicomonas. The sequence continues at coordinate 38,461 of NZ_CANMAO010000009.1, forward strand.
CTTCCAGACGACGACGGGTGTCCATAATGATGGACATGGCAGTGGAGAGTACAAACAGCAAGGAAAGACCACCAGACAAGAGGATGATCATTTCCAGTGTTCTTTGTTCTACAGTAGAAACGGACAGAGTTTCAGCCAGAGCGGAAGTTTGCTCCAGCAGTTCCAGGGAGTCGGTAAAGATGGTGTCGGATGCGGCACGTACCTGGAACAGTTCTGGAGAGGTTTCCAGAATTTCGTCCACACTACCGTCAACGAATTCGAACAGGTCGGCAATTTCCAGCAAGCGGTCGATCGCTTCGTTATCTGTCACCTGACTGATACGCATGGCGACGTTACCTTCGATCATACCGTCCAGTACCCGACCAAACAGCTTGGCGTCACGGCCGAAGCTGTCTGCTGCCATGATGGAATCTTCACCACCTTCCAGTACCTTGGCAACGCTTCGAATAATACGTTCTGCCAGCCATGGCTGTCTTTGCGCCATGGAGATCTGATCAGATGGAGCGCCATTTTCCAGCAGGATTTCTACGATCTCATCGTATTCAATCTGTAGCTGTGGGATGGTTTCACCCAAGGTGTTCGCTACGTCGTGGAGAGACAGTACTGTGTCTTGTGCTGTCAGAATGTTCTGCGCCTCAGATTGCATCTCCATCCAGGAACTGTTCAGGGCGTTGATCTGTCGGGCAGCTTCAGAGTCAGAGGTTTCTACGAAAGGCAGGGCAGAAAGCTTTGCATTATTCAACTCGCCGATGTACTGGCCAAACATGTTGGTAGCGTCTTTCAGCAGGGGGAACGCTTCTTCTTTACCAGAAGCCGCTTCCGAAGCGTTCTTTGCAATCTGCTGAGAAAGTACCCGGAGCTCGCCCGCACTGGTTGCGTGGGTCAGGAGCAGCTGAGACTGCTGGTCATTGTAGAAAAACGCGCCTGTCATGACCGACAGGGACAGAACCAGCATTGTAATCGATACAATGGTGCCTCTGTTCGCCTTGCTTCCCTGTCCCCTGTTCGCTGGATTGCCTTTCATGCTTTATTCCCCGATTTCTAATCTGAAATCAAAATCCTGTTTATTCGCTGGCTGCCTTGAGAAAACGCTCACTGGTCATGAGCCCTTCAATACTGAATACAACGTAGTGGTGATCTTTCTGGTATGAACCCCGGGTGTAGGGGTGAACACTGGTCGGTAGCGATGAGGGTATTTCATCCGAGAAGGTGTTGGCTGAAAACTGCATCATTCCCTGAACTTCATCAACAATCAGACCAACGGACATGTCTTTTTTCTCGATAACCAGGATTCGGTTACTGGCTTCTGGTTTGGCCTGCCGTTGCGTTTCAATATTTAGCAAGCTGTCATCATTGCTCAAAAAATCAGTCAGACTGATGATCGGGATCAAACGTCCTCTGACGTTAGCAATGCCTTTGACCCAGCCATGAACGCCCGGTAATGGTGTTGTCTGGGGAACCAGAAGGATTTCAGTAACACTGCCCAATTGCACGACGTATTGTTGCTTGTGCAGCAAAAACGAGATGCCCTGCCAGTAACTGAGCTCAGACTGTTCAGCAGGCATGGGTGCAGCATACAGGGAAGCACATTGTTCCAGTGCTTCCAGATAGTCGAATGGATGAGTGGAGCTGCTCATTCTATTCCTTTATTTCTGGTTAACCCCTACTGGATCACAACAGAAAGGTTATCTTCAATAGGAAGTTCAACAAAAAACCAGACTCTGCTTTATCAGGCAGCAACGTCACTCAGCACTTCGTTGAGGGTTTCCAGAAGGATATTTTCCTTAATGGGCTTGGTTAGATAGTTCTTGGCGCCTTGACGCATTCCCCAAACACGATCAGTTTCCTGATCTTTGGTGGTCACGATGATGACCGGGATGTGGCCTGTAGAAGCATCTTTTGACAGTTGGCGAGTTGCCTGGAAACCATTAAGGCCTGGCATGACGATGTCCATCAGTACAGCATCAGGCTGTTCTTCGCGGCACAAAGCCACACCATCAGCGCCGTTATCAGCAGTCAGAACGGTATGACCATGTTTTTCCAGCATGGCGCTCAGCTGATACAGTTCAGTCGGTGAGTCGTCGACAATCAGAATTTTCGCCATAAGTCCCCCTAGTAAAAACAGCCTTTTATTGTTGGAAGGCCATCATCAGGCAAATGAATCGTTAAAACGTATGTAGGCTAATGCTGCCCACTCTTTATTCGATGTTATACCGCCAGAGCGTAATCTGGGCAGTGGTCTCGAATCGTACCAAACAGTTCATCACGACTGAAAGGTTTGGTTAAATAATAATCAGACCCAGAGATTCGACCACGAGCTCGGTCAAACAGACCATCCTTGCTGGAGAGCATGATAACAGGAATTCGTTGGTAGGCACTGTTGTTCTTGATCAATGCACAAGTCTGATAACCGTCCAGACGAGGCATCATAATATCAACAAAAATGATATCCGGCTCAGACTCGGCAATTTTTGCCAGAGCATCAAAACCGTCGGTTGCTGTCACTACCGCACAGCCCGCCTTGCTTAACAGAGTTTCAGCAGTACGACGTATTGTCTTGCTGTCATCAATAATCATGACCTTGAGGTCTTTTTCGCTGCCTTGCATGTTTTGCCCCCGATGCCCCACACAAGCACCAAAACTTTTTACTGTCGCTTTTTGATTTTCTCGATCCGTTCTCAGTTTGTTATTTAAGTACCATCAATCCAGATCGTTAGTTCTGCATTTTTATCACAAGTGGGCGGGTGCTGACTAGAAGTCACGCACTCAGGAAAGGTCGATTTTGAGTATTACTTAAAGTCCTGCGCCTCGGTGGCGATGTAATTTCATAATAAATTTTGTCAGGAATGATACAGGGAACCTTATGAGCCGCTTTCCCTTTTTGGTGTGTAGCCTTGCTTTAGGCTTGATACTCTGGAACTCACAGGCTTCTGCGGAAGCATTGGAGGAAGTGCTAACCAAAGCGCTGTTATCCCACCCGGAGGTTAAAGTAGCCGTTAACCGTCTCAGAGCTGAAGAGAAAACCATTGGTGCTGCCAGAGCTGATTATTTCCCATCGTTGGATATATCTGCAGGGTACGGTAAACAGCGGAAAGATCTATCAGATGAAAGTCAGAATGATGAAGTGGATGGTATTAAGTTCACGAAACAGGAGGCAGCGATCTCCATAAAGCAAAGTCTTTTTGCCGGGTTTAATACCAAAAATCGTGTTGCCGGTGCCAAAAAAAGTACGGAAGCTGAGCAGTGGCGTTTGGTGTCAACCCTTGAAGAGATTTCGCTGAAGATTACCTCGGTGTACTTGAGAGTGATGGAGCAGCGTGAGCTGGTTGAGCTGGCGAAAGATAATCTGGACATTCATAACGAGATTTATGCTCAGATTGAGCAGCGCGCCAAACAGGGCGTAGCAAGAAACTCAGATTTAATTCAGGTTGAAGGTCGCCTTGCAAGAGCTAATGCCAACTTGATTAATGCCTATAACAATTTATCGGATGCGGAAAGTGAATACCGTTCGCTCGTTGGACATAGCCCCGCTGAACTGGCTTTTCCAAGTTTTGAGCACTTAGAAATACCTGACGATATTGACGCGGTAATCCAACAAAGCGGCCAAGGCAACCCCAGTTTAAAAGCAGCTGACTCAGATATCGGTTCATTTGAGCATGCGTTCGAATCACGGAAGAGCGCCTATTTACCCTCATTGAATATAGAGCTTGATAAGAGCTGGAAAAAAGACGCCGATGGCCAACCAGGTTCGAACGTCGATACTCAAGTGATGCTGCGGTTTCGGTACAATTTATTCAGTGGTGGTGGTGATAAAGCCCGGTTAATGGAAAGTGCCTATCAGGTGGAAGAACGCCATTCCCAGAAAGACCGGGTCATGCGAGATCTTGAAGAGCGCGTTCGTATTGCGTGGGCTGCTTACAAGTTTGCCGGCGAACAGCGGGTATATTTGTTAGCCCATGAAAAGGCGAGCCGGGAAACGGTTATCGCTTACAAAGGACAGTTTAATATTGGTAAGCGTACTCTGCTGGATTTGCTGGACAGTGAGAATGAACTTTTTCAGTCAAGTAATAGCCTGATATCGGCTATTTATCAGGAGACTCAGGCTCGCTATCGGATTTTGGCCTCTATGGGTTCATTGCTGGATAGCATGGGGTTTGTGCTTCCTGAGAGTTGGCAGGTTGGCGGCGAATAGTCTTGGGGCTGAGCTGAGTAATAGAGTTTTTGTATGTTGTCAGTTGCTCAGCTCATGACTTTTTAATTTCGTCTATTAGCTATTAACGTTCTCTTTTAGTATCAGGTTCTGTGCGTGGTCCTCGACTTTTTGCTCCTCTGCGTCTCTTGGATTTTGAAAGAAAGTCAAGATGTAAGTTAAGGTTATTGGCTTCTTTGATTAGGCTTTCTTTGGCCAGGCTCTCATTTTTAGCTTTTGATTCTTTTATTTGCGCCTTCCTTTCTTTGGTCTTTTCTTGTGTGGCTTTTATGTTTTCTTCTCTTGTTTTTTGTTCAATTTCAGATTTCATTAAAATCAAAATGTCTTCAAATGATTTTAGCATCTTGAAGTCATATTCTTTCGGTTTTTTCTCCAAGTCTTTCAGTAGTTTTTCTTTTTTTGCTGGATTGAATAGTTTGATTAGTTCTTTATAGTATTTGTTGATTGATACTATCTGTGCTTCTAAATTTTCGATAGATCTGTTGGCTCTAGTTATTAATTTTTTTGCTGTCTCTATGTTTGTGTTTTGGTCTTTACTGTCAACTATGCTGTTCAGCCTTTTTATTATTCCTGTAAGTTCTTTGATTCTTGTGGTTGTGCTTGAAAATTCTATTTCATAGGTTCCTTTTATTAGGGGTAGGATTTCTGGTAATTTTAATAAATCTTTAATGCTGTCCTTTTCTTCTATTAGTTCTATTAAGTATCTGATGTATTTTTTTCCATTATCTGTTGCTGTTAATCCAGTCCTTGTTTCAAGCCCAGTTTTTACAGATTCAATGGTTATTAAGTTTTTTTGATATCTTTCAATTGATGTGGTTAATAGTCTTTGTGACATTGCGATAAATGTTTTTGAATCTGTTCTTTCTGCTATTGCCTGTAATACAGAGGAGAGTTTCATTGTGTTTTGTGTTACTTTATCATCAGTTGTTTTAATGTTTGCGTTTTCATGTATGTCTTTAATAAGCTGCATTCTGTCTTTTAGTTTCTGGTTTGAGTTTACCGCATACAGGAATTCTTCGTCTTCCGTTGGTGTGTAGCTTTCATTTATAGCTGTGTTGTAATCTTCCATGTCTTTGCTAGATAAGCTAAATAGTTGTAAAATCATGTCTGCTTTTTCATCATTCAATGAGTCTAAATCCAATTCTTCAGCTGCCGCTTCAATTTTTTCTAAAGTGAGACTTGCTTTTTGGAGTTTGCTAATTGCGATTGTTGCATTTTGAAGCTTTTGTGTGGCAATAATCGTGTTGGTTTTTTTGTCAACGCTGGTGTTAGGTTTGGCAGCTTTTGTTTTTTGATTGGCAAGGTCTAATGCTATTTCTGATATTTTTTCTATAATATCAGGGCTCAATATATCGGCACCAATATTTTTGATTTTTATCTGTTCTGCAAGCTGTGCATCATCTTTGGATGATTCATTTCCGGATGCTTTTGGTGGCGGTGGCGGTGGCGGTGGTGGAGGAGGTGGAGGTGGAGGTGGAGCTGGCTTAGAATCTTCATTGATCACATCTTGTTCTTCATCCTGTGTCAGTTCATCTATTGTTTGTGTTGATATGTTTCTGATTTCTACCTCTCTTTTTTCTAAATTGGAGTTCTTCTTTGTAAGTGTTTCTGTGGAAGAATTTTTATCAGAAAACTGCTCGTTATTGCTGGTTTCTAATCCGTCGGTCTTATTTTCCCCTTCCCCTTCCCCTTCCTCTTCGACTATCGTTGTTAAAGTCGAGCCGGTCCTGTTTTTTATTGATGGGGCAGGGTAGCGATTTTTTAAAGGAATAGGGGAAGGTTCAGAGACGTCGTTTGTCGCACCGAAAGGTGGAACCTGACCAGTAAGTCGATTCCAAGGTTGAGTGTTACCTGTTGCTCCAGTAACGGTATTGCCATTAGGGGCTTGATCAGTTAAATCAGAGCTACCTTTTATGTCAGAGAACGATGAGGAGCCCTGTTCGACAGGAATGCCTAATCGATTACTTGTTGCAGGTGTTAAATCAGTAGGGGAGGCCTCTGTAGTATTAGTAAATGGGGTGTTTCTATACGCAACCCCATGCCCTGCGACCAAGGATGCTGAGCTATTATTAGCTCTATCGTTAGGCAATGTTGGTTGTGAATACATTGTCGTGCCAGCAGTGCTCTCTTTTCTGTCTTTATAACTGGGTAACTCTTTACGTCGATTTTTCCAGTTCTCTAATCCTGTAATATGCTCTTCATTCATGAAACTATTGGTTTTGGCTAAAGGTGGAGTTTCATCTAACGAAGTGTTACTTGAGTTTATGTTCTCGGGGGCAGAAGAGTTTGTATCCGTATAATAATCGTCATTAGGCTGATCGACATTGTAACTAGCATCTGAGGTTTCACCACCATAGGATCTTAATAATGAATCATCCGAACTAGTGAGTGATGATAAGGGTGCATCTGCGTTAAAGCTTGCTACCGCATTGAATTGCCCTGAAGGTGACTCGCCATCACTTTCAGGTTCTTTTATATCTACAACAGCATGGCCAGCTTCATTGTCTGGTAGAGTGTGTTTTTCCGTTTCTTCTGCTGTTTTATTTAAATTCGCTATGAAGGCAAGCTTTTGTTGTCGCCTTAAAGCTGTCCCAGATAGTTTACCCTTACTTTGTTCCATCTCTGCATTGAGGTACTCTGCTTGCTGTTCTTTAAATGTTTTGCGATCTGATGCTGGTACCTGTTCAGGTCTAGGAGCTCTGCTTCTTTTAGAGACTCTTGTTTTCCAGTTATTTTCATCTTCTGCGTTGACCAAGTGGTCAAAAGAGCTGGTGGCGTCACTCTTAAACGGTATCGTCTGTTCTGGTGGCGGAAAGGTCTTCGGCAGCCCTTCATCGGCAGGGTATCTACTGTCATTTTCGAAAACGTCTTCATCTTCAGTGTGATTCTTATCAGCCAGACTTGGAGGTATTGTTTGCGATACCTTTGCAGCTTTTATTGGGTCTAAGTGTGTTGTCAAAGAAACTAGTTGATCATCAGAACCTTCTGAAGCACTCAAGGAATATGTTTCAGAAGAGAACTCTGATGAATCTGAAGAGGCTGCAGGTGTTTTGTCAGCAGTATCGTCATCACTGCTGAAGTCATCGTCCGATGGTGAAGGAGTACGGAAACCTTCATCATGAGTAGGATCTATATTGAAGTTGAACAAAACCAGAGGCGTATTGCTGACAGACTCCCCCCCATTTAATTCTTCGATTATCGGTACAAGTCCATCAGTGATTTTCTCTGAAGTGGTGGCACCGTCACATTTAGCCTTTTTGACATAATTACTAAGAGGAGATGTGTCATTTAAGAATTGAGAGTTTCGGTTCTTTTGGAAGCAGTAATAGTGTGTGCGTTTATCTTTGTCCTCTGTGTCGTCATCATCTGGAAGCTCTGTAATCGCAGGTAAAAGGTTTGGTTCTTTAAGCTGTTGGCAAAAGTTTTTTTGTCTGAGAATAGATTGTATTTCTGAATCAGTATTGCCAAGGTGGATGTTTTTAACTTCATCGGGGAAATAATGAGGGATACAGCATAGTTCAATGTCACCACGATTGATTAAGTAGTTTTTTTTGTCAAGCATTAAATAGATGTTGAAATGCTCTTTACTGTTGCTTTCTGATGAAAGCCCACTGCTTGCAAAGGCTTTGTGTACTATTTCTAAAACATCATACTTATCCAGAGGGTTTTTTTGCTCTCGCTTAAGTTGTATTTCTTTAAACATTATATCTTTAAGATTTTTTAAAAGAGCAGTTGATGAATCTTTGTTGAGTTGGCTATTAATTTGTCCGGCAAAAAAATCTGATTCACTCTCCTGGTCTTTGTCAAGAACTACCCAGGCGATAGATTGAATGTTACCGACACGTTCAGGATTACTCAGTAATTCAAATTTTGTATCCTGGAAGTCAACTTTATTTTTTGCAAAAATAATGTCGGCTTCATCACGAGAGAAGTAATCTGAAGGGGGTGTTGCTCTCGGGGGAGTCGCGAAAGATGGCGCTGTTAATGCTGGTATTTCTTTAGGTATTGTTTCACCCGTGTCTGCCAGATCTCTCAATACAGGGTCTGGTAAAGAATGTGGTAACGTTTTTGGTGTTTTTGCACTCGTTGCTTCTTTAGGGCGACTTGGCAGTTTGGCTTCTCGGTCAGAAGGTTTATGCTGTTGTTTATTCAGGTTGTAGAGTTTGAAATGCCCGCCAGAATTATTATCGCTAGCATTAGGTGCTCTCATTTCAAGATTCGATCTTGTTGGGTAATCAGGCAAGTATGGGGTGATATCTATTACTTCTTTGCTCTTAGGTTTGTATGTGATTTCTTCAGATTCAGGTTTGAGCTCGAGAAGTTCGGCCGTTGTATTTTCTATATCGTTCTTTATCTTTTTTGATAGTGTTGTAAGTTTTTCGTCTTTGAACGCATCATCCATTTTTTTGATTTGAATGCCAAGCTCGCCGAGTAATCTGAAAAGCTCTGCCTCATTGAGTTTACTATCAGGAGGAATGATAGACACATCTTCTCCATTGATACCCTCGTATTGATAAGAAATCGAGAAGCCAAAATCTTTGTTTAAGCGTGATAGATTATTTTTAAGACTGCCTAAGTCGCCAACAAGCGGTTTTATTCTTTCTAGTGATTTTAATAAATCACTTTTTTCTTCAAGCGTCGCCAGATAATCTTTTTCCGTTCGGAGCAAGTTTTCCAGTGCTTCTGGTGAGTTTGATTGATTCTCTACGAGCCGCTCATGAAGACCTGTGCCCTCTATGTCATGCTCGGCTGGTGGTATAAAGTTTGATACAGGTTTTTGGTGAGCAGGCTGTTTCGAAGGCTCTTGCTCGGTTAGCTCGTCGTGATGAACCCTTTGTAATGGATTAACCCCACCTGCATTTGTTGGTTTAGTTGCCATCCTTGTGCTCTCTATAGTCGCTTGTTTTTACATTATCTGAGTATAGCTGAGTGAATTTTGATATATATAAGCTATAAGTAGCAGGAAGATTTAGATCTTTGGTTGTTATATAATCAATTGTTTTTATTGAATATTTATCGTTTTTTCTGCCATTATGAATGGTCAAACAGCATCATAATATTGGAGCAGAGACGGTGGCGATTTTGGAATTTGACTGATGAGTAGAAGTGATAACGCAGTTCAGCGTTTCCTTTTTGAAAACACGGATATTCGTGGAGAAGTGGTTTCTCTGAATGAAAGTTATGTGGCTGCGCTGGCCTCCCATGACTATCCGGAAGTAATTCGTAAGCTTCTGGGAGAGTTGATTGCCTCCGCAGTATTGTTGAGTACAACTCTGAAATTTGACGGGCTTTTGACGCTTCAGGCTCGTGGCGAAGGCGCGCTATCCCTTTTGATGGTGGAGTGTACAGATCAAAAGTCCTTCCGTGCAGTGGCTCAGTTTAAAGAAGGTATCACCGAATCGTCCATGCAGGATTTGCTGGGCAGGGCGAGCCTGCTGATTACGGTCGATCCGGTAAAAGGTCAACGATATCAAGGGATTGTGCCTCTGGAAAAAGAGAGTCTGGCCGCCAGCCTTGAGGATTATTTTACCCAGTCCGTTCAGTTAAAAACGCGCCTTTGGCTGGCCTGTGATGGCAAAACGGCTGCAGGCTTTTTACTGCAGGCTCTGCCCGCCAGTGCTGAGCTTTCTGAAGAAGACCGCTCTGAATCCTGGAATCGCATGACGGCTCTGGCAGAAACCACTCAGGCTGAAGAGTTACTGGATTTGGATCATGAGACTTTATTAGTTCGTCTTTTCCATGAAGAAACCGTTCGGGTATTCGATAGCGAGCCGGTTAAGTTTGCCTGCACTTGTTCCTGGGAGCGCAGCGCGAAAATCATCAGTACTTTGGACCGTAAAGAAGTCGAAACGATTGTTGAAGAAGAAGGGCAGGTTGCTATGGATTGCCAGTTCTGTAATCAGCAATATGCTTTTGGTAAAGACGATATTGATGCGATCTTCAGCCATAAAACACCTCTGCACTGACAGTTTATAATGGGAGAGTCAGGATGCCACTGTGGCTCCTGCCTCTTTGCCATTATTCCGGGTGGATTTCTCTCTACCGTTCTTCGAAAAATTGATCTGCAGCAAAATATCGATCCTTATAAAGGATTACTGTCATTAGTGCTCGATTAACAATCGGCGCAAAATAAAGGGCGATTTTCCTCCAGAAACACTGGTACTTATATTTCAATAACTAGCCGAATGCCCTATTATCTGCGCCACAAGAATTATCATAATTTAACATCATAAAACGTTAAGTTGAGTATTGCCTTAGGAGAACTTTGCATGACCCATGTAAACGTAAAGGAAGCCCTGGCTGCAGTTGGGATTACGGATGTCCCGGAAGTTGTCTATAACCCCTCCTATGAAATACTGTTTCAGGAAGAAACCCGGCCAGAGCTGGAGGGGTATGAAAAAGGCATTGTCACCGAAATGGGGGCGGTCTCAGTGGACACCGGTATTTTCACCGGTCGATCTCCTAAAGATAAGTTCATCGTAAAAGACGACACCACACGTGACACTATCTGGTGGTCGGATCAAGGTAAAAACGATAACAAACCCATTACCGAAGCAATCTGGGCCGATCTCAAAGGTCTGGTAACCAATCAACTGTCTGGTAAACGCTTATTCGTCATTGATGGTTTCTGCGGAGCCAACCCGGAAACGCGCCTGAGTGTTCGCTTTGTCACTGAAGTGGCCTGGCAGGCGCACTTTGTGAAGAATATGTTTATTCGCCCAGATGCTGCTGATCTGGAAAGCTTTGAGCCAGACTTCATCGTGATGAACGGCGCCAAGTGCACCAATCCGAATTGGGAAAAACAGGGGCTGAACTCTGAGAACTTTGTCGCCTTTAACCTGACTGAACGGATTCAGGTAATCGGTGGAACCTGGTACGGCGGCGAAATGAAAAAAGGTATGTTCTCGATTATGAACTACCTGTTGCCACTGCGCGGCATCGCCTCCATGCATTGCTCTGCCAACGTTGGTGAAGATGGTGATACTGCTATTTTCTTCGGTCTTTCTGGTACCGGTAAGACGACACTGTCCGCAGATCCAAAACGCGCATTGATTGGTGATGATGAGCACGGCTGGGACGACGATGGTATCTTCAACTTTGAAGGTGGCTGCTACGCCAAAACCATCAACCTCAGAGAAGAAAATGAGCCGGAGATTTTCCACGCCATCCGCCGTGATGCCTTGTTGGAAAACGTTTCTGTGAGCGCCGATGGTAAAATCGATTTTGACGATAACTCCAAAACCGAGAATACCCGGGTTTCTTACCCGCTTTATCACATTGAAAACATTGTTAAGCCCGTTTCCAAAGCTGGTCATGCTCAGAAGGTGATCTTCCTGACTGCTGATGCCTTTGGTGTTTTGCCTCCGGTTTCTTGCCTGACGCCAGAGCAAACCAAATACCACTTCCTCTCAGGCTTCACTGCCAAACTGGCGGGAACCGAGCGTGGTATTACTGAGCCAACACCAACGTTTTCATCCTGCTTTGGTGCGGCGTTCCTGTCACTTCACCCAACCCGCTACGCGCAGGAGTTGGTGAAGAAGATGGAAGCCAACGGTGCCACTGCGTATCTGGTGAACACTGGCTGGAACGGTTCTGGCAAACGCATCTCCATCAAAGCGACTCGCGCAATTATTGATGCAATCCTCGATGGCTCTATCGATAAAGCGGAAACCAACGCTCTGCCATTCTTTGGTTTGCACGTGCCGCAACAGGTAGAAGGTGTGGACGATGGTATCCTGAACCCTCAGGACACCTACGAAGATCCAGCTGAGTGGGAACGCAAGGCTCGAGATCTGGCTGATCGCTTCATTACCAACTTCGTGAAGTTCACAGACAATGACGAAGGTAAGGCGCTGGTAGCCGCAGGTCCGTCACTGGACTGACATCACAATTGTGATGCCGGATGAAAGGGAAGCACTGTCTTCCCTTTTTTTATGCTTCCAAGGTGTGCAGGCTTCGTTATAATTGACCGTTTTCACTGGTAATGAGTGTGATTTGATGGAGAGTATCTCTCAGCGTATTGCGGAAGAGTTAGGTGCGAGACCTGAACAGGTCACCAGTGCGGTACAACTTTTGGATGATGGGTCCACGGTTCCTTTTATTGCCCGTTATCGTAAAGAGGTCACTGGCGGTCTGGACGATACTCAGCTGAGAACGCTGGAAGAACGTCTTCGTTATCTTCGTGAGCTTGAAGACCGTCGCGAAACCATTCTTAAAAGTATTATTGAGCAGGAAAAGCTCACCCCTGAGTTAGAAAAGGACATTCGTTCCGCTGACACCAAAACCCGTCTTGAAGATCTTTATCTGCCTTACAAGCCTAAGCGTCGGACCAAGGCTCAGATTGCCCGTGAGGCAGGTTTGGAACCTCTGGCAGATATGTTGTTCGATACGCCTGAAAAAGATCCTGAAGCAGAAGCTGCTGCATTTGTTGATGCAGAGAAAGGCGTTGCCGATGTGAAGGCAGCACTGGAAGGCGCTCGCTACATTCTGATGGAACGCTTCAGCGAAAACGCTGAGCTGCTTGGCAAGCTCCGTGACCTGCTTTGGAACGATGGCATTCTTAGCAGCCGTGGTGTGGAAGGTAAGGAAGAAGAAGGCGCAAAATTCCGAGATTACTTTGAGCACGACGAAGCACTGAAACGTGTGCCTTCTCACCGTGCTCTGGCGATTTTCCGTGGTCGCAACGAAGGTGTGCTTCAGGCCAGCATTAAACTGGCTGATGAGCCGGAAGACCGTCGCGCTACTCATCCTTGTGAAAAGTTGGTTGCTGATTTCTGGAAAGTGGAACACAAAGGCCGTGCGGGTGACGATTGGCTGAAAGATGTGGTTCGTTGGACATGGCGGGTGAAGTTACTGTCTCAGCTGGAAACCGAGCTGATGACCCGCATTCGCGAAAACTCTGAAGAAGAAGCCATCAAAGTCTTCGCTAAAAACCTGAAAGACTTGATGTTGGCGGCACCGGCTGGTTTGCGTCCAACACTTGGTTTAGACCCAGGTTTGAGAACCGGCGTAAAAGTTGCCGTTGTGGATGGCACCGGCAAATTGGTGGAATACACGACAATTTATCCACACGCACCACAGAAGAAGTGGAAAGAAGCGCTGGGTACTCTGGCAACATTGTGCCTCACTCATCAGGTAGAGCTGGTAAGTATTGGTAATGGCACTGCTTCCCGTGAGACAGATCGTCTGGCGGCTGAACTGATGCGCAGCTATCCAAAACTGAATCTGACCAAAATTGTGGTCAGCGAAGCAGGCGCATCGGTTTATTCCGCTTCTGAATTGGCTGCCCGTGAATTCCCGGATTTGGATGTTTCTATCCGTGGCGCAGTATCCATCGCCCGTCGTCTGCAAGATCCATTGGCGGAGCTGGTGAAGATTGAACCGAAAGCCATTGGTGTTGGTCAGTATCAGCACGATGTTAGCCAGACAAATCTATCGCGCTCTCTGGAAGCGGTGGTAGAGGATTGTGTAAACGCCGTTGGTGTTGATTTGAATACCGCCTCCAGCCCATTGCTGGCTCGAGTATCCGGTTTGAACCGCACGCTGGCTGACAACATTGTTGCGTATCGTGATGCAAACGGTACGTTCAAAAGCCGTAAAGATCTGAAGAAAGTGACCCGCTTCGGTGAGAAAACCTTCGAACAGGCTGCGGGTTTCCTGCGGGTGATGAATGGCGAAAACCCACTGGACAGTTCTTCCGTTCACCCGGAAGCGTATCCGCTGGTTGAACGAATCGCCGGAAATTCACAACGTGACGTTCGTGGCTTGATTGGTGACTCAGCTTTCCTGAGAACGTTGAACGCTGCTGACTTCACCGATGAAACCTTCGGTGTGCCAACGGTTACTGACATCATTGCTGAACTGGACAAACCAGGCCGTGACCCACGCCCTGACTTTAAAGCCGCAGAGTTTAAAGATGGCGTCGAAGATATCCGTGATCTTAAGTTGAACATGGAGCTGGAAGGTGTCGTGACCAACGTCACTAATTTTGGTGCGTTTGTTGATGTGGGCGTGCATCAAGATGGTCTGGTACACATCTCTGCGCTGTCTGAAAACTTTGTCAAAGACCCTGCTGAGGTGGTGAAAGCAGGCGACATTGTCAAAGTAAAAGTGATGGAAGTGGATGTGCCGCGTAAGCGTATTGGTCTGACCATGAGAATGTCTGATAAAGCTGAGCAGGTTGCAGAAGCTCGTCAGCAACCTCGTAAAACCCAGTCAGACAAACCTGCAGGTCGTAAACCGCAAGGGGCAAGTCAGCCTGCAAGCCGAAGTAAGAAACAGCAAAACGCCGGTGGAACTCTTGCGGATATCTTCGCAAATGCAAAGCAGTTGCGTAAGTGATGGCTTGAAGGCCATATAAACGACAGTTGCTACCAATAACAGAAAGCCAGATGCATGATGTGTCTGGCTTTCTGCTAAACAGGCTCTTTGTATTGGACCGCAGGAAGTAAAAGATTTTATAGGGTGGCGCTGTTATCATTACTTCTTTAAAGAACGTGATCAAAGACTAAACTGATTACTGCTTTCAGGTGTCGTGCTCCTCCCCGGAATTATCGCACTGATACTTGACCTAATTATTGGATTTTTACATTGGCTACTGATTATCAGGATCGTCTGGAGCTGCTCCGGTCCCATGCTAATAACTCGATGCTTCGTGGTATTTGTCACGGGATTGAACGGGAATGTCTCAGAGTCACGTCTGATGGACGTCTTGCCAAAACCTCTCATAATGAATCCCTTGGCAGGGCGCTGACCCACCCTTACATCACCACCGATTACTCCGAAGCACTGCTTGAGTTTATAACCCCTGTACATTGTCGCGTAGATGATACTCTGACTTTCTTGCAGCAATTGCATCAATTCACCTGGCAAAATATTGATGGTGAGTTGCTTTGGCCTGGCAGTATGCCGCCCTTGTTGGAAGGTGATGAAAATATTCCTATCGCCCAATATGGCAGCTCCAATATTGGCACCATGAAAAGCGTGTACCGGGAAGGTTTGTGGCATCGCTATGGTAAGCCGATGCAGACTATCGCGGGCATACACTATAACTTTTCACTGCCTGAAGCGTTTTGGGACGTGATAGGCGAAGATGTTGAAGACGCGGATCGTGTGTCCGTTGGTTATTTCGGCATGATTCGAAACTTCCGCCGTTACTCTTGGCTATTAATGTATCTGTTTGGTGCCTCACCTGTCGTGCACAGAAGCTTTTTTGCTGATGATGCTGAGGGCGGTGAAAAGTCCGGGCTGGAAGCACTGGACGATGACGCTCTGTATCTTCCGTACGCAACCTCACTCCGTATGAGTGATATGGGTTATAGCAATGATGCGCAGTCATCCTTAAGCATTTGCTATAACACGCTGGATGAATACGTTGATTGTCTGACCAAAGCCATTCGCACGCCTTATCCGCCTTATGAAGCGATTGGCTTGAAGTCGGGTGATAAGTATCTACAACTGAACACTAATGTGTTGCAGATTGAAAACGAGTATTACAGCAATATTCGTCCTAAACGGGTTACTCGTTCCGGTGAAAAGCCGGTTACCGCTCTTCGTAATGAAGGTGTTGAGTATATTGAAGTGCGTTGTCTGGACATCAATCCGTTTGAACCTCTTGGATTGAGTGAGCAAGACGCGCACTTTCTTGATGTCTTCCTTCTTTATTGTGCGCTCCAACCTAGTAAGCCGATTCTTGAAGCGGAATGCATGGAAATTACGGGTAACTTTAAGCGCGTTGTGCTGGAAGGTCGTCGTCCAGATTTGGAACTTCAAAATGCAGGTCAGATGCTCTCCATGAAAAAATGGGGAACCCAGCTACTGGAAGAAATGTTGCCTATCGCTCAATTGCTGGATGAAGCCAATGAGCGCTCATTGTTTGCAGACAGTATCCATGGAGAACAGGCGAAGCTTGAGGATGTATCCTTAACGCCATCTGCAAAGGTGCTGAGTGCATTACAGTCTGGGGGTATGGGGTATCTGGAATTCATGCTCTCTTTATCTAAACAGCACGCCGATATCACCTACAGTGAAAAATTGAGCGCTGAACGTACCAGCTATTTTGAAGAGGTTGCAGGGCGATCCATTGAAGATCAATTAGTCAGAGAAAGTAGTGATGACAGAAGCTTTGATGAATTCCTTAAGGGATATATGGCTTCGGAAGTTTAACGTTCATTGAATTGAACGTAAGTGGTAATGGCTTATTTTTAGATCAGGAAAAGGATTTCCAGTCTATTAAAATACTGTTTTATCATTAAAGTCTGCTGTTTTAATAATTAAATATAATTTACCAGAGACTAATAAGCCCTATTCCTTAGCAAACATGCAGATTTCGCAAAACTTGCAATTGTTTTTTTTATATGGTGAGAAAAATAAACCCTTGCCGCAAAAAATCCAGTGTCATAACCTAGCACTTTAAATACCTACTAAAGGTACTTAAGTGGTCCCGTTCACGCAGAAGAGATCTAACTGTTAAGAGGAACTGTTTATCATGCTGAAGGGTTGCCAAACGGCAAAAGAACGCTGGGGAGGAGTATCAGAAATTATTGATCGCTGGCTCAGCGAACGACAGGAGTTGATTGTGCTCTACTGTTCCATAAATGGAATGGATCAATTTGATGATGACAACCGCCCGGTAGCGAACAAATTAAAAGAACTGTGTCAGATTCTGGTGGATTATGTTTCTGCAGGGCACTTTGAAGTGTATGAGCAGCTAATTCAGGAAGCGCTGGAGCATAAAGATAAAAGTGGCGAGTTTGTTCTCGATATCATTCCCAGGTTAGAAGAAAATACCTCGAAGTGTTTGAGCTTTAATGATAGCTGCGAGTCTATCAGTTCCCTTCAAAGACTTCAGGAATCCGTTTCAGAACTTGGAGAAGCATTGGAAGAGCGGTTCAGCCTGGAAGATAAAATGATAGAGATATTGCATGAACCGCACAGAGAAAAACTGTCTGGTTAAAGTGCTTTAAGCGTATTTTTTAACAAGCTGCATGGTATAAATGCCTGTGGCTTTTTTTATTTTTTTGATTTTTCGGTGAATATTTTTTTTGTTGAGCTTTTTCTACTGCTTCTTCTA
Source organism: uncultured Endozoicomonas sp. (assembly GCF_947495845.1). Lineage (GTDB taxonomy): Bacteria > Pseudomonadota > Gammaproteobacteria > Pseudomonadales > Endozoicomonadaceae > Endozoicomonas. The sequence goes on from NZ_CANMAO010000009.1 coordinate 55,743, forward strand.
TCTCTGTTAAGAATATACTTTAAATAAAGTGTTTTTCTATTAACAATGAATACGGATGTCATCTGACTACTTCCTGAATTAATCATTTTGCGTAAAAAAAACACTTTAATTACTAAAAAAAAATTTGCAGATGACGAATAAGCACTCTATGTTGGAATTAAAGCTGGGTATAAATTGCTCGGTTTTTATAACGATGTTCTAACTACTAGTAGATTGGATAATTCAGAACGAGGGACGACCCATGCCTGCAACAAGGAAGACTGCAGCCAAAAAAAGCACTGCCAGGAAGGCACCTGCTAAAAAGGCAACAGCAAAGAAAAAGACCACAGCCAAGAAGACTGTTAGAAAAGTCGACATGGTTAAGAAGTGGGAAAAAGAAGTTGATGCACTGAAGAAAAAGCTGGAAAAAGCGCGTGAAGCGCTGAAGAAAGCAAAAGCCAGTGCTAAAAAGAAAGCAGATGCGGCAAAGAAAGCAGAAGCTAAGAAAAAAGCTGCTGCCAAGAAAAAAGCCACTGCTAAAAAGAAAACCACTGCTAAAAAAGCTGCTGTCAAAAAAACAGCGTCTAAAAGAAAGACTGCTGCTAAAAAGAAGGTAGCTACCAAGAAGAAGGCTACGGCTAAGAAAAAAGTAGTTAAGAAAAAGCCAGTAGCTAAAAAGAAAGTTGCCAAGAAAAAAGTAGCGGCTAAGAGAAAGCCTGCAGCCAAGAAAAAAGCACCTGCTCGTAAGGCGGCTGCTAAGAAGGCTCCGGCTCGTAAGGCAACCGCTAAGAAAAAGCCTGCAGCTAAGAAAAAGGCGCCAGCTCGTAAAGCAGCTCCTAAGAGAAAGGCTCCGGCCAGAAGAGTTGCCAAGAAGAAGTAATCAAGTTGGATGTTCTACGCTAAAGGGGGATTTTGATCCCCCTTTTTTAATATCTGAAATAAACCCCGCCAAAACAGTTCGTAATCTCTCTCTTCCCCAATATAATGCCCGGCATGATCACATTAAACTCAATCAGCCTATTAAGATCCGGCAAACTCCTGCTGGAGGATGCTTCCGTTACCATCCATTCTGGCCAGCATGTTGGGCTGGTTGGAGCGAATGGGTGTGGAAAATCCAGTCTGCTCGCATTGCTGACGGGCGATTTGCAGCCGGATAAAGGCGATCTCCACTTTGATAAAGGTCGGGGATTGGCTCATATGGCTCAGGAAATAGAAGCCCTGGGTAGAAATGCGGTAGACTATGTTCTTGATGGTGACACAGAATTGCGTCGAATCGAGCAGAAAATAGCCGATGCCGAAACATCCGGTGCCCACGACAAACTGGCCGATTTGCATGAGCAGTTATTGAGAGCCGATGGCTATACAGCGCGATCACGTGCCGAGCAGCTATTGCATGGACTTGGGTTCAATCATGATGTGTTGAATAAAAGCGTCAGTGATTTTTCCGGTGGCTGGCGAATGCGCCTGAATCTGGCAAAAACCCTGATGAGTCCATCCGATATTATGTTGTTGGATGAGCCGACTAACCACTTGGATCTCGATGCGATTGTCTGGCTGGAAAGCTTTTTAAAGCGCTACCCAGGCACCTTACTGATTATTTCACACGACCGTGATTTTCTGGATGAGACAACAGATCACACCTTGCATATTGAACAGAAGACGCTGAACCAATATCGAGGCAATTATTCTGCATTTGAAACGCTGCGAGCTCAAAGGCTGGAACAGCAGCAAGCCGTTTTCGAGAAACAGCAAAAAGTGCGTGCTCATATGGAGAAGTTTGTTGAGCGTTTTCGTGCCAAGGCATCCAAAGCCAAGCAAGCCCAAAGCCGATTGAAAGCACTTTCAAGATTGGAAGATATCTCAGCCGCTCATGTTGATTCACCGTTTTCTTTCTCGTTCCCTGAGTCGGACAAAATGTCGTCTCCATTGCTGGTTCTGGATAAGGCTGAATTGGGGTACGGCGAAAAGACACTGCTGCAGTTGAGTATGAATATCCAGCCCGGTAGTCGCATTGGTTTGCTTGGGGCAAATGGTGCGGGTAAGTCCACTTTGATTCGCTCTCTGGCAGGAGAGTTGCCTCTGCTCGCGGGTGAAGTGCATCAGGGAGAACATTTAAGTGTTGGTTACTTTGCCCAGCATCAGTTAGAAAGCCTCGATTTTCAGGCAACTCCTCTTCTGCATTTGCAACGATTGTCGCCTAATGCCCGGGAGCAGGAATTACGAAACTTCCTGGGAGGTTTTGGTTTCCACGGTGATAAAGCCGTTGAAGTGATCCAAGGGTTTTCGGGTGGAGAAAAAGCCCGTCTTGCATTGGCTATTATTGGTTGGCAGAAACCTAATTTGTTGTTGCTGGACGAACCCACCAACCATCTTGATCTGGATATGCGTTTGGCACTGACTATGGCGTTGCAGTCTTTCGAAGGCGCAATGATTCTGGTGTCTCACGACAGAAACCTGATTCGCAGTACGACGGATGAACTCTATCTTGTACATGATGGTCGCATGGAAAGTTACGAAGGTGATCTGGAAGATTACAGCCAGTGGCTAGTTCAGCTACGAACTCGGGAAAAGAACGAATCCCGTGCAGCCAGAACCGAAGAAAAGGGTGTGTCGTCCAGTTCTGCTCAGCAAAGAAAAGATGCTAAACGACAGGAGGCTGAAAGACGTCAGGCTTTACGTCCGCTAAGGCAAAAAGCGGAAAATCTGGAAAAACAGCTTGAAGGTCTTCAGGTTTCATTGGAGGAAGTTGAAGCATCATTATCAGATTCATCGTTGTATGAGGAATCCGCCAAAGATCAGTTAAAAGGTTTGCTGGGTCGACAAGCTGATATCAAGTGTCAGATGGTCGAGATAGAAGAAGCCTGGATGGAAGCGCTGGAAGAATTGGAATCTGCCGAAATGGGTTGAATCATTTCTTAAGAAAAGAGTTTCAGGGGCTGAATGCCCCTGATATCAGGCGACTGCTTCTTCTTCCTGACTTGTTTCTTCTTCAGAAACCACATCAAGCTTGCCAAGCAGCGCAGAAACACGATCGGCCCAAGCGGACAGTTCCTGTTTCAGCTGAGTGTTTTCTTCCTCAAGACGGGAATTGGCAGAGCGGAGGTCTTCGACTTCCATTCTGGACAGTTCCAATTTATCTATCAGGTTTTGCAGCCTTGATTCCAGCTGACCAAGAGATTCAATAGACATAGCGACAATGACACCGAAAAACAGTGAAAGATGATTGAATAGTTTGCACTATTGCGGATAGTTACGATAGCACTGATTGTATCAGTGTGGCTGTCCGAAAGTAGTTTAAATAAGAATAACTCAGAAAAGCCTGACTATACTCTATTTGTTTTATGTATTTATCCGTAAATGGATAAGTACACTGTCTGAAAGTTCAACGCTGAATGGCTTCAAATAGTTAGTCAGCGTCTTGTATCTATTTCGAGCCTGCTTTTGAGAATTTTGGATATCGTATTCCGAGCCCTCTGTAAGGAACAAAGCAGTACCCAGAAGCATCAGGCTTCGGGAGTTTTAAATGAACGAAAATACACAGCCCTGTGCCAGAATTATTTCTGATCTGAATGTAGAAGATGAAGCACTGAGAGCATTTTATGTATCCCTGATGAATCGGCAGAGTGTGGATGATTATATTCATACACAACACCTGCATTTTTGTTCGCGGCAAGTTGAAGGTTGTTTTCTGAATCATGTTCTGGCGCTTACAGAGCTGGCATTAGAAGCGCCAACAATCAGGTAGCTCAATCGAGCTGACAATCAATCAATTAGCGGATACACTCCCATTGCTTTCTTTCAGTTTCCTCTGCCGCTTTTGGCGCTAGAGGGAGCGTTTTGGTCACTAATAAAAAGCCTGATAAAGCAATGCCTGAAGTAATCCCTTCTGACTCAGTTGGGTTGGTCGAGCCGAAAGCAATCTGGTTTGATCAACCTCTGGCTCTAAATTGCGGTGAAGTGCTGGACGGATTCCAGCTAATGATCGAAACCTATGGTCAGCTGAATGAGTCCCACTCCAATGCGATTCTGATTTGCCATGCGCTGAGCGGCCATCATCACGCCGCGGGCTACCACTCCATGGAAGAGCGCAAGCCCGGCTGGTGGGATAACTGCATTGGCCCGGGAAAACCCATCGATACCAATCGATTTTTTGTGGTTGCTCTGAATAATCTGGGTGGGTGTCATGGCAGTACCGGGCCCACCAGTGAGAACCCGAAAACGGGTAAAGCCTACGGCCCTGATTTTCCGGTAGTCACGGTGAGTGACTGGGTGAGCAGTCAGGCGATGCTGGCAGACTATTTAGGTATTGGTCAGTGGGCGGCTGTCGTCGGTGGCAGCCTTGGTGGTATGCAGGCGCTGCAATGGTCTATTACCTATCCAGAAAGATTACGCCACGCCGTTATCATTGCGTCAGCGGCTCGGCTGTCAGCCCAAAATATTGCTTTTAACGAAGTGGCTCGTCAGGCGATTATGTCTGATGAACAGTTTTTAAATGGACGTTACCTCGAAGAAAACACGATTCCCCGCAAGGGGCTTGGCCTGGCTCGGATGGTCGGGCACATCACCTATCTGTCTGACGATTCCATGGGTGCCAAGTTTGGGCGGGAAATGAAAAACGACAGCCTGAGCTATGACTACAACGTGGATTTCCAGATAGAGAGTTATCTTCGTTATCAGGGTGAAAGTTTTTCAGAAATGTTTGATGCCAATACTTACCTGTTAATGACCCGGGCGCTGGACTATTTTGATCCTGCTGCAGAGTTTGGCGACAGTCTTCCAAAGGCGCTTGGCAATGCAACCGCTAAATTTTTTCTGGCGTCGTTTTCCACCGACTGGCGTTTTTCACCGGAGCGTTCGAGGGAAATTGTCGATGCGCTGATGGAAGCGGACAGATGCGTCACTTATCTGGAAGTGGATGCGCCACAGGGACACGATGCTTTCTTGATGGATATTCCAAGATACACCCGAGGGTTAGCGGCTTATATGAATCGCGTGGCGGAGGATTGCCAATGACGACTCGTGGAGATCTGGACATCATCCGCAAATGGGTGGCACCAACAAGTCGGGTGCTTGATTTGGCCTGCGGTGACGGTCAGTTGTTGTATGAATTGCAAAAAGAAAAGCAGGTGACGGGTTACGGCCTTGAAATCAATTCGCAGGACATTGAGGCCTGTATTGATAAAGGGGTAAACGTTGTAGAGCAGAACCTGGATCGCGGGCTGGGGAATTTCAAAACAGGCAGTTTCGATACTGTGATTATGACTCAGGCGCTGCAGGTGATGCACTTTCCGCATCTTGTTCTGGAAGAAATGCTGAGAGTTGGACGGCAATGTATTGTTACCTTTCCGAACTTTGGTCACTGGCGCTGTCGTGTACACTTGGCCGCCAACGGTCGGATGCCAGTATCCAAGTACATGCCTTACACTTGGTACGACACACCCAATATACACTTTTGTACCTTTCGGGACTTTGAAGCGTTGTGTCGGGAAAAGAATTATCGGGTATTGAACCGAATGGTCGTGGATCAGTCATATCAAAATGGCGTGTTTGCCAATGTCTGGCCAAACCTGATGGGAGAAGTAGCCATTTATCATTTGACGATGGCGGAGGGGGAATCGTAATGGCATTAACCAAACAATTGAAGCAAGCAGGGATATTTATTGTCTTTGTATTACTGACCAGCCTTGCAAAGGCAAATGATAACATTCCAGCCGCTCGGGCTCTGGATAACGAGCCGGAAAGGTTCGGCAACTATGAAGTGTACTTCAGTGCGTTTAATAGCACGTTTATTACCCCGGATGTGGCGGATCAGTATAATCTCCGCCGTGGTGAGCGTTATGGCATTGTGAATATTGCCATTCGTGACGTGTCAGAAGGCGAACTTGGTAAAGCCGTGACCGGAACCATTGCTGGGCACTCAATGAATTTACTGACCCAGAAAAAGGGGTTGGAATTTTCCGAAGTGAAAGAAGGCGGCGCTATTTATTATCTGGCTGACTTCAAATTCTCCGATAAAGAACTGCTAAAATTCGTCATTGATGTTAAGCCCCAAGACAGTCTGAAAAGCGAGACATTGCGCTTTGAGCAGACGTTTTATCAGTAAAGATTTTTAGAATAGAGAGATATTATGGCCAGGGATATTCGCCAGGTCGTGCTTGCCAGTGGTAACAAGGGCAAGCTGGCAGAATTCCAGCGACTTCTGGAGCCGCTTTATATCCAGATGCAGCCTCAAAGCGAGTTTGGTATTGGGGTTACATTGCCTGAAGCAGAAGAAACTGGGCTGACATTCGTGGAAAATGCCATCCTGAAAGCCCGCTATGCAGCAAAGATCTCCGGCCTGCCAGTGATTGCTGATGATTCCGGGCTTGAGGTGGATTACCTGAATGGCGAGCCTGGCATTTACTCTGCACGCTATGCAGGATCAGAAGCTTCTGATGCAGACAACAACCAAAAGCTGCTGCAAAAGCTTGCCGGTGTTAAGTTTGCAGAGCGAACAGCGCGTTTCCATTGTGTGCTGGTTTACCTTCGTCACGAGCATGACCCAACGCCCATCATTGCTCACGGCAAGTGGGAAGGTTTTGTTATTGAAGAAGCGCTGGGTGATCACGGATTTGGTTATGATCCTTTGTTTATGGTGCCCACAGAACACAAAACGGCCGCTGAATTACCATCAGAAGTTAAAAATCAATTAAGCCACCGCGCTCAGGCTTTGCAAAAGCTGATCAGTAGCCTGAAGGAGCTGAATAACTGAGGCTGCAAACGCCTCGGTGATGGACTTTATGTTAACCCTTCCTCCCCTCAGTCTTTATATTCACGTGCCCTGGTGCGTGAAGAAATGCCCTTATTGTGACTTCAACTCCCACCGTTTGAATGGCGACATTCCGGAGGACGCGTATATCAGTGCACTGTTGCATGATTTCCAGAGTGAGCTGCCACAGGTTCAGGGACGCGCTATACACTCGATTTTTATTGGGGGTGGAACGCCTAGCCTATTATCAGGAAAAGCGTACCAGAGGCTGTTTGATGGTCTTCAGGCGCATGTCACCTTTACTGATGACATTGAAATCACCATGGAAGCCAACCCTGGCACCTATGAACATGATCGTTTCCAGTCGTATATCGAGGCGGGAGCGAACCGAATCTCTCTCGGTGTTCAAAGCTTTCAGGATGAAAAACTGCAAAAGCTTGGCCGAATCCACAGTGCTGCAGAAGCGTATCAGGCCATCAAGTCCATCATTGAAAGCGGCTTCACCAATATCAATATTGATTTGATGCATGGTTTGCCCAATCAATCTCTTGATGACGCGCTCCATGATCTTCAACGGGCCATTGACCTGAAACCTGCGCATATCTCCTGGTATCAGCTGACCATCGAACCAAACACAGTCTTCTACTCAAAAACACCTGTGCTCCCACCAGACGACACATTATGGGATATTCAGGAGGCAGGCCAGAAACTACTGGCGTCAGCGGGTTTTGAACAGTATGAGATTTCGGCATACAGTCAGGCTGACAAACGCTCAAGGCACAACCTGAACTATTGGCAGTTTGGGGATTACATGGGGATTGGTGCCGGTGCCCATGGCAAGCTGACTGATTTATCCACAGGCCAGATCATTCGTAACTGGAAAACCCGAATGCCAGCAGATTACTTAGCGGCAAATGATGAGCAGAAAGCCTTTGAAACAGGGCGGCGAACATTGGCGGTTGATGAGTTGCCTATCGAGTTTATGATGAATGTGCTGCGGTTGAATCATGGTGTTGAAAAGGGTTTGTACAGTGCAAGAACCGGTGACAGTCTGGACAGTATCAAAGCGTCGTTAGCACTGGCTCAGCAAAAAGGTTTGTTAGAGCCGCTTGAGCAAGGTCGCCTGCAACCCACCCCAACGGGCAGGTTGTTTCTGAACGACCTTTTGGAGCTATTTACTTAACTCTGCACTTAGGGGGCGTTACCAACTGGTCATCCAGCCAGTTGGTTATACAAACACTCAGGCAAGGCGAACGATGCAGGACATGGTGGCTCTATGTTCAAATCGTTCAACGCAGCATGAGTGTTTGTATAACCAACCCGAAGGGCCACCCATGATTTGCGCCATACAGCGTTACTCGCTGCTTATGTGGAATAACCACACAGCGCAGCTCGTGCCTTGCCTGGCGCAAACCATGGGTGGCTGGTTGTATGACCAGTTGGTAACGCCCCCTAGCTAAGGCGAGTGAACAGCAAATCCCAAACACCATGCCCCAAACGCTGACCACGTTTTTCAAACTTGGTCAGTGGGCGGAAATCCGGACGTGGTGAATAGCCATTTTCTTTATCCTGATTGTCATAGCCTTCTGCAGCGTTCATTACCTCCAGCATTTGCTCGGCGTAATTTTCCCAATCTGTCGCTAGATGAACAACGCCACCAATCGCCAGTTTTGGACGAATCATCTGGATAAACTCCGGCTGAATCAGACGACGCTTGTTATGACGCTTTTTGTGCCATGGGTCCGGGAAGTAAATCTGCACTCGAGACAGGCTGCCATCGGGTACGCATTGCTTAAGCACTTCAACGGCATCATCACAATAGCTGCGCAGGTTGCTAATGCCTGCCAGTCGCGCTTCATTTAGGAGGCTGCCAACACCTGGGCGATGCACTTCAATACCAATAAAGTGTTTATCGCTCTCCTGAGAAGCCATGGTCACCAGAGAGTGGCCCATGCCATAACCGATTTCCAGAACCCGTGGTGCCTGTTCCGGAAAAGCATTCAGGAAACCTTCAGTACCGCTTTCCAGAGACAGACCCCAGTTAGGCCAACACTCATCCCAGCCACGTTGTTGACCTGTAGTCATACGACCTGCGCGTAAGACAAAGCTTTTTATCCGGCGTTGATGGGGGTTGGTATCATGTGGGTTCTCAGCATCATCAACTGACTTAGTGATATCGTTCATTGGGGTTCTGAATCTGTGGAAATAACCGCGTAAGATACTGCCCACTCTTCAAAATGCAAATTTCTTAACGGGTAAAAGTCGCTGTTGTTCATTGTGGGAGCGGTTGTGAAAGCTGTGCCCGTAGGGTTTTCCTCCCAAAAAAGGCAATATTTTTTTGAATTTTCAAGATTAAAAACTGTCAGAGCAATGACTGTCTTCGAGCGAGTCTCGAAATTTCATAAATAAGGCGAAGGTTATGTTCAGTAGTTTAAATCCAGGTTTATTGATTCGAGTGGCTGCCAGCACAATTATCTACTCAGGTTTGATGACACAAACAGTGTTCGGAGCTCCGGTATCGTCGACTCCTCATGGGTATTGGGGAAGCGGCGTGCTAGTTGGCCATAAAGGGGACGTGGTTACCCGAGGGCTACTCTTTTCCACAAAAGAAATGACGATTCAGGTTGGAGCAAATCATAGTGCTAATGGTAAACACTATCCTTCTGAAACGTTAAAAGTCTCAACTTATGACCAGTCTGTTTACGACCAACTTCAATCTGTGCCATTCGATCAGCCTGTGGTGCTGGGTTATGTGCATCCTTATCCATTCAACCCATTTCATCTGACAGAGTCCAAGTACTTTGTTACCTCAGTTCAATTGGCTGGCCAGCCTTTTGAGCAAACAGAGTCTTACCGTCAATATGGTTACAGGTTTGATGACCCTTCAGGTGAGCAAAGAGGTTCTTATGAAGCGGGGCAAAAGTCAGGTCAGTTTATTCATGTATCCCGTTGGGGGTTAGTCTTTGGGAAGACATGTACCGCCTATTTACATGAAGGTGGTACCAAACAGGTAACAACTACCATGCCACAAAGAGGAATGGCCAGTGTCACCAATCCGGCAACTGGGCAAAGTGAACTACTGGCAGTAAACAGTTATCAGGTCGATACGATGACGGTTCCCAATGTAACAGCCTTGAACATATATTCAGAAGCGGGTTGTCGCTACGCAGAAGACCTCACTGTGAGTATGATGCCCGTATTAGTAGAGCATTCTGGCAAACTATTTGAGATCTGGAACGCCCATGATCTGACCATTCACGGTATGACAGCTAAACCGGAATTAAGGCAGCTCTGAAAGGGCTGTCTTATAACCAACTCTGCTTTTAAATTATGGGCTGTGCAGCCATTTTAGCTAACGGGATCTGTGTTGAAGTTCCTCGCCATAACTATGGTTATGACTCGTCTCTTCGCCTTTTATGCCCTGTGGGTATTGCCCTGTTGTCCAAAATAACTTGTTCGCACAAAATTTAAAAGCGCCGTTTGTATTAGTCATTGGAATAATGAGTCACACTAAAAATGACCAGCATCAGCCAGCCAAGAATAAACGACACGCCCCCCAGCGGGGTAATCATTCCAAGCCACCGGATACCTGTGAAACTCAAAAGATAGAGGCTGCCGCAGAACAGCAGCATTCCCACAGTGAAAAAGCCCGCAGACCAGTTTAGCTTCTTAGTAGCAGGGTAAAATTTACCGAGCAGAGCGACAAATACCAGTGCCAGACTGTGGTAAAACTGATAGTCAGCCGCTGTCTGATACACTTCCATTGCTCTTTCGGCAAAAGAGCTTTGCAGGGCGTGAGCGCCAAACGCGCTTAAGGCAACGGCTAACATGCCACCGGTGGCACCAATAAACAGCGCATTCATAGGCGTGCGCTCAGAGGCAGTTGAGTAGCGCTCTCTGCTGCCAGCTTTAAACCTTCCTGAAAGTAGCGTGCACTGGCTTCAAACTCATCCAGGTGAGTCAGGAGGTGCCCAAGTTCGTTATAAACATCGACACACCTTCTTAGTTTCAAACTGGTCTCGAGATATTCTCTGGCTTTGCCCCAGAGTTCATTCTTCAGGGCCAGCCGACCAAGTGCGAGCAGTAGTTCGGGATCGTTGGGGCGTTTATTTAATAACGACTCCCCAAAGAGCAATTGTTTTTTCAGGTCAATACCAGAAATTTTGCCATAGAGGCGAATCAGATTTTCACTAAAGCACTGGTTGAGGTGCGTTCTTAGTACGGATTCCGCTTTGTCTTCTACTCCCAGTCGAACCAGACACTCAGCATACCGAAAGAGTATCTCTGGATCTTTTTTCTGGCTGTGGCTTAGCTTGGCCCAGAGATCATTGGCAGGTTGCACCCGATCTTCCAGAGCGCTGCGGTTACGGCCATAATTACAGGCTTGGGCAAAGAGCTCCTGAAATGCTTTGGTTTCCAGTTGGTGATGTTCGTCTTCATTGATCACCTTGAGCTTGCGCAGTTTTGGCAGCAGTGTTTCAAGGGACTGCCAGTCATGTAGGCGCACATAAACTTGTTTTAGCATCTTCAGAATATAAGCATGGCGCGGGTATTTTTTGTGCAGACTTTGCAGCGTAGCCAAAGCTTGTTCCAGATGATTACTGGAAAGTTGCAGCTGAGCCTGAGTAATCCCAATCGCCATTTCTGCGCCAGGTGTTTTGGTGTCAGCCAGACGCAGCCAGGTGGCACTGGCTTCAAAATTACCTGCTTCATGGGATGCCTTTGCTGCCGCCAAATAATTAATAAGCGACGGATCACCAATACTTGCCGCGTGGCCGAGCAGTTTTTCTGCTCTGCGCCAGTTGCCTTTTGTAAATTCTGCCAGACCACGGTCAAACAATTTGCGGGATTTTATTTTTTTGGCATGGGACGATACCGGATAAACAATACTCAGCATGCTCAATAAGATTTTGAGTGCAATTAATGCCAGCCAGAGTACGCCCGCTGAAATGACAACCAGCAGCATCATGCCCCATAGGCTGCTCTCAAAGGTCATATTGTCGTAGGCGACAAGAATGTATCCATGGTCGTTTACCATGATATTGGCCAGCAGGAAGCAGGCTGAGACTAATAGAAGAAACAGTGCAAAACCTTTCATGAAATGACCGCTCCCTGAGGATTGGTCTCGATATCATCTTCTATGGGTTCATCCTGTACGGCTGGTGGCTTGGGGCTTTCAGTTTCTGGTTCGAGATCATTTTCCAGTTCAGTATTCTGATAATCTTTCAGCGCTTCCAATGAACGATAGATTTCAGGGGTTTCTGGGGTGACAGGCTGGGCTTTCAGTGCTTCCAGCTCTGTTAATAGACGACGGGTGGTTTCACCGCCAAGGGTAAAGTATTGGTTAATCCAATCAATGGTTTGTTGCAGACTGTTTTGATAAATCACCGACTGCCCGGTCATTAGAGCCAGCTTGCTTTGTTCAATCAAGAGAATCAGTTTCTGTCGAATTAACAAATCCTGTTCTGCATCCAGCAACACTTCAATGGGTTTGGCTCGATCGGTATTAACCCGAAACAAGCTGGTAAATCGTTGCCAGGTGTCAGCGAGGATGACTTGAATGGTTTGTTGCCAGGTTGTGCTTTCGTCAGTTGTTTCTGCAGAGTTTGATTCTGCCAGAGGTGCTGTCGCACTTTCAGTGAGCTGATTATCATCGAGGGTGATCAGCTGTGGAATCAGATCCGTCAGAGCGTGTATGCGCAACCAGACATTTTCCTGATCCAGTACATCGACAGATTTCAATACAGCGATGTCTTCAGCCAGTGCTTCCCGGAGTTGAAATACGGAAAACTCATTCATCTGATCCAGAATCTGATCGGCACTTTCCATTAAGCTGAGGGCTGAAGCAGTATCGTTCGTGGTCAGAAGTCGTTGGTTTGCCAAGCGCAGTAAAAACTCAACTTCACCAATATGCCATTGGTTCCGAGTGGAGCCTTCCAGATTCGTCACTTTTCCAGAGAGGCTATCGACTCGAGATAACAGTCGCTCTTCCCGTTCCTCTAGGTCGGTGGTCTGATTTTGCAGTCTTTCCAGAAGGCTCGTGGTGGTTTCATCCACGGTTGTTAGCCTTGCCTGTTGCCTTGCCACCTGAGCCTGCAGCAGGTTCATGGACTCTTGCAGCAGAGGCTGATTTTGCTCGATGGGCATGGCTCGCCAGGCTATATAACCGGAAAGGCCGATGGCACCCAGGGCAAGTATCAGCGACAGACCTGCCAAACTCCGGCCAGAAGATGCGTTTGTTTTTACCGGTTTTTTTTGTGCTTTCTGAGAGGTGTCTTTCGTTTTGTTTTCTGGCAAACGGTCAGTGCTTTTCTCGTCAGCACCGGGTGGATTTACATTACTTTGGTCAGTATTACTCACGTTTGGGTCGTCCGGGTTGTTTGCCCAAATCAGATTTGGGCTAAAGCCTGCAGCATGGCATCGTTGCTGGCGCCACAGGCATTCAAAACTTGTTGGAAACCCAGATCCCTGGCTTGTTGGGCGACGCGTTCACTGGGAACCAGCAGTTGGAAGCCGGTTCGACGGGAGGTCGGAAGATAACGCCCAAGGTTAGAGAGGGTTTCACCGCTACCACAGAGGATGACATTGATTGAATGGCTTTCCAACTTTTTTACCAATTCATCATCTTCGTACTGGGGGCATGCGCGTTGGTAGACGTCCAGCGTCTGGGTTATTGCACCAGCCTGATGCAAATGTTCTTCCAGCAAACCTCGACCATCGACACCTTTGATGATGAGTATTTTCTCATTCTGGATGTGACTAAAGGCATCAAGATTGAGCAGTGCTTCGCTATCCACACCGACGTCTGAGAATGCAGCCTTGATGTTGTAATGTTCCAGCTCTGCAGCAGTACTGCCACCGATGGCGAACCATTGGCAATGAATAGGCAATTGTGGCCAGTACTGTTCTATCAACTCAAGCCCCAGATTGGCGGCGGGGCGACTGGTGACGATGATTTTATCAAACTGTTCAAGGGACAAAACACAATCTCTCATAGTCTGTGTTTCTGGCAAAGCCTTGATGTGTAGCATCGGCATTGTCCAGGCGTTGCCACTGGCTTTGATAATACTGTCCGCCAGCGCCTGAGCTTGAGGCTCAGGGCGGGTGACCAATGCTCGGATGTGAGACAGGTTCATTGGATTATGTACCTGCAGTTATGGGTGCGAGAGCGCTGACAGGATTTTATCCGCTCCCTGTGCCAGAAGCGCATCAGCCACCTGAATCCCAGCGGCTTCAAAATCACTGATAGCACAGCGAACTTCGCTGCGATAAATGGTGGTGCCATCCGGATCGCCAACCAGACCTCTCATATAGAGTTGATCGCCTTCCAGTTCTGCAAAACCGCCAATAGGTACCTGACAACCGCCGTTCAATCGACGATTCATGGCGCGCTCAGCACCAACCCGAATCGCGGTTTCTTCATGATGGAGTGGTGCAATCAGCTGACGGGTCTCTTCATCATTCATACGTAATTCAATACCAACAGCGCCTTGGCCGGCTGCTGGCAGGCTGGTGGTTGTATCCAGATACGAGCGGATGCGATCTTTCATTTCCAGACGAATTAAACCCGCAGCGGCAAGAATAATGGCGTCGTACTGGCCGTCATCCAGTTTTGCCAGACGGGTGTTCACATTGCCCCGGAGGAAGTTGATGGTCAGATCCGGCCGGGCAGCCAGAATCTGGCACTGTCGGCGCAGACTGGATGTGCCCACCACGGCGCCCTGGGGCAGTTCATGAAGGTTTACATAGTGGTTGGAGACAAACGCATCTCTGGGATCTTCCCGTGGGCAGATAACCCCAAGACCAAGCCCTTCAGGAAATTCCATAGGCACATCCTTCATGGAATGCACGGCAATATCTGCACGGTCTTCCAGCAGCGCATTTTCCAGTTCTTTGACAAACAAGCCTTTGCCGCCAATTTTGGCCAGAGGCGCGTCAAGAATGCGGTCGCCCTGACTGCTCATCTTCACCAATTCGACCCGAATGCCCGGGTGATGCAGTTCCAGCTGCTGTTTGACGTATTCAGCTTGCCAGAGGGCAAGCGCGCTTTTTCGGGTGGCAATGCGGATGGCTTTCACGGGGTTGATAACTTCTTATTCAGTCAATGGGGCTTATTAGGGAAGATAATACGACAGACTTGGGGGAAGAGACAGTTCAGGCTCCACTACCGGAGCCTGAATACGGTTACTTATAGAGATTGCATGATCTTTTTGATCAACGGCACATGACGACGGCTTATGGACAACGGCTCAGGCACTTCTTTCAAATGAAGAAAACAGTGACCCTTATCATTACGTGACAAACTCTCAATAGCATCACGACGTACCAGGGCGTTACGGTGGATCCGCACAAAGTCGTGAGTGTGATCTTCTTCCAGCACTTTCAGTGGATCATCAATCAATACTTCCCCATGACGATGATGAACCGTGACGTACTTATTATCCGCCATGAAATAGAGAACATCGTTTAACGGAACCAGCTCGATACCACGAAGGGTTTTTGCGGCAATATGCTCTTTTTCATGATGCTGTTCCGGCAGTTGCACATCCAACCAGGCCATTTGCAAACGATTGAGCCGGCTGGCTCTTTGCAGCGCCATGGTCAAATCTTCAAGGCGAATAGGTTTTAATAGATAGCCGACAGCCTGAGCATCAAACGCCTCAAGGGCATGACTGTCGTAGGCGGTACAGAAAATAATGGCCGGCGGCCTTTCCATATTACTGATGTACTTTGCGGCTTCCAGGCCGCCCATAACCGGCATACGAATGTCCATCAGGACAATATCCGGCTGCAGCTTGGTGCACAAATCAATGGCATCACGGCCATTACTGGCTTCGTGCTCCAGTACCATAAAGTTATCAATCCGGGCGATCAGGTGTCGCAGTCGTTCCCGGGCCAGGGGCTCATCATCAACGATCAGTACATTCATTGTTCCAGTCGTCTATTCCTGTAGTAGATTATCGATTTTATTGGGATATTGAATCCGTACGGTGAACCATTTTGAACCATCCTGTTCTTTGATATCCGTTGTCATTCTTGCTTTATTCCCATACAGCATTTCCAACCGGGAGCGGATATTGCTCAAAGCAATCTGGTTGCCTGTTGAAATGGTCTCTGTATAGGGCATCGGATTTTCTACGGAAATCTGAACCATTTGATGGTCAGCAGATATCTGAATAGTGATACTGCCACCTTGCTCAAGCCGTTGAATTCCGTGGTAAACCGCGTTCTCTGCAAGGGGCTGCAGAGTAAATGGGGGAATGGTGATATTTGCAGGTAAGTCGCCCTGTTGCCAATTTACCCGAAGGCGGTCACCCAGTCGGTGCTGCTCAATTCTCAAGTAGCTTTTACTGATCTGAATCTCTTTATGAATTGGCACCACGGCGCTGCGATTTTGCAGGCTTGCTCTGAAGAGGTCGGAAAGATCTTCCACCGCCTGTTCTGCCTTATCCGGATTTATCTGGATCAGACTGGCAATGATGTTCATGCTGTTGAACAGAAAGTGCGGGCGAATGTTAGCCTGCAGTGAATCCAGTCGAGCGTTGTGGATAACCTGCTGTTGCATCTGAACTTCATACTGGATATAAAAATATCGGAACAACATGCCTGATATCAGCAGTGCCGCCAGCATGTTTCGCAGAATCTGCAACCAGTCAGGCATGGGGCCACTGAGTGGCAGGATAAATTTCTGAGCCAGCAAGGTAAGTATCAGAGTGATGACCTGAACGCCAGCCATGGCAATGGTCACAGACTGCCAGGTCGGTAATTTCTTGAGGTATGGCCTGGCCAGATAGAGGAAAGCGCTACTGGACAGAACGATCCATTGTACGAACAGCGACATCATCGCCAAACGCGACCAGCTGAAATCCATCGTCCCGGGCAGGGCGAGCACCTGCACCAACACAAATAACTCCGATATCAGTACCAACAGAAATACGGATCTGACAGAGCCCAGGTCCGGTAGAAAAAAATCATCCTTAAGATGTTCGTGGTGATCTGTCATTAGGGAAAATTCTGGTCTTGGCAAATTCAATTTATTAGTTATCGGTGATAGATCTATTCTCTCAAAGAGCGATGCAATCAATACGTGACACCGATATAATGCCGCCTGAAGTATCTGATCATATAAAATCCTATTTTCTGACTTACTGGTCAGTCACTCTGTTGCGTTGCAGCTCTGATCACATAGCTAAGGCTATGCTCACGCCGCTGCGCCTTACATAGTAACTACCCATTAAGCCAGAAATCTGGGATTTCATATGGTCAGATACTTAAAAGTTCGTTGATGACGGATTTTGATGAGATTGTACGTTCGTCTTCTAAAAATGAGAACCAGTTGGCGTTTTTGTTTCATTCAATATTGATGTGAGTCGGTTTGAAACGACGCCAGACGAAGGAGAAATCGATGTCAGCAGGTGACGGTGATAAAAGCAGTAACCAGCAGTGGGGTGGTCGTTTCAGTGAAGGTGTGGATGCCTTTGTGGCTCGCTTTACTGCCTCTATCGATTTTGATCGACGTCTGTATCGTCACGATATTCAGGGCTCTATGGCTCACGCGAATATGCTGCATCAAGCTGGCCTCCTCACCGAGGTGGAACTGAAAGCCATTATTTCTGGTCTGGAAGGCATTCTGGAAGATATCGAGCAGGATCGCATTGACTGGTCCATCGAGCTTGAAGATATTCATATGAATATTGAGGCACGACTGACCGATCGCATTGGCGATGCGGGTAAGAAGCTGCACACTGGTCGGTCACGGAATGATCAGGTCGCGACGGATATCAGGCTTTGGCTACGTGATGAAATCGATAACATCAGCGTTGAGCTGAAACGGTTGCAGGCAGGCCTGCTGGATGTTGCCGAACGCGAAGCCGACACCATCATGCCGGGCTTTACCCATTTGCAGACAGCTCAGCCGGTGACATTTGGTCATCATCTGATGGCGTGGTACGAAATGCTGGTGCGTGATTTTGAACGGCTGCAGGATTGCCGAAAGCGGGTCAATGTCAGCCCACTGGGCGCCGCAGCACTGGCTGGAACAACCTATCCAATTAATCGTGAAATGACGGCATCAGCCTTGGGCTTTGATCGCCCGACCAATAACTCGCTGGATTCCGTCAGTGATCGGGATTTTGCCATTGAGTTTTGTGCTGCTGGCGCCTTGATCATGACGCACCTGTCGCGGATGTCTGAAGAGTTGGTGCTCTGGACATCTGCACAGTTTAACTTTATTGAATTGCCTGATCGTTTCTGCACCGGCTCTTCCATCATGCCCCAGAAGAAAAACCCCGATGTGCCGGAACTGGTGCGAGGCAAAACTGGCCGGGTGAATGGCCATCTGGTGTCCTTGTTAACGTTGATGAAGTCTCAACCATTGGCGTACAACAAAGACAATCAGGAAGATAAAGAACCACTGTTTGATACTGTAGATACACTGCGGGATTGCCTGAGAGCTTTTGCAGATATGGTTCCTCATATTCAGGCAAAAAAAGAGAGCATGCTGGAAGCAGCCCGCAGAGGCTTTAGTACGGCAACAGATCTGGCAGACTATCTTGTACGACAGGGTATGCCTTTTAGAAATGCCCATGAAGTGGTGGGTAAAGCCGTCGCGTTTGGTCTTCAGGAGAGTCGTGATCTGTCTGAAATGACCCTGGATGAATTGAAAGCCTTCTCCGACACCATTGAGCAGGACGTATTTGATGTTCTGACTCTGGAAGGTTCCGTCAGTGCCCGAAATCATCTTGGAGGCACTGCACCGGAGCAGGTTCGGAAGGCAGTAAAAAATGCGCGTGAAGCGCTGTAACTGTTGAAAATTCCTGAGTAGTAATTACCTCCATGAGCTTGTTGTTACACCAGATCCCTTTGAGGCAGGCAGAACGTACGCCAGCCTCAGAGGCCCTCGGCTGCAAAAATCAGTGGCTTGATTACCAAACACTCGCCCGACAGATTCGGTCAGTGGCTGCCGGTTTGCAAAAACTGGGGCTATCTACCAATGAACGAGTGGGTATTTATCTGCCGAAAACACCGGAAGCTGTGTTCAGTTATTTTGGCGCTACTGCTGCGGGCGGTGTCATGGTTCCGGTGAATCTGGTGTTAAAGGCTGCGCAGGTTTTCCACATTCTGAAAGACTGCAATGTTCGTGTATTAATCACTAACAAAGCTCGCTATCAGCAACTGGAAGCCGAGATCAGTCAGTGTCACGACCTTTTACACGTAGTGCTGGTGGATGCAGACGTCCGTGGTACAACAAATTGGGCGCGCTTTCTTCAGCCTTACGGAATGTGGGAACCCATACACGCCATTGATGCTGATATGGCGGCGATACTCTACACCTCAGGAAGTACCGGGAAGCCGAAAGGCGTTATTCTCTCTCACCGCAACATGGTGACGGGTGCGACCAGTGTTGCTGAATACATTGGTAACACATCTGAAGATCGCCTGTTGTGTGTTTTACCCTTCAGTTTCGATTATGGGTTCAGCCAATTAACCACGGCATTTCTGGTGGGTGCCAGTTGCTACCTGTTGGAATACTTGTTACCTCAAGATGTGATTAAAGCCATTGAGCAGCAGCAGATTACTGGCCTCGGTCTGGTTCCGCCGCTTTGGATTCAACTGGCCGAATTGAACTGGGCAGAAGGCGCTGCAGACAGCCTCCGCTACTTCACCAATACCGGTGGCTCAATGCCCACTTCCACTCTGGATATCCTGCGTCGCCGTTTCCGAAATGCCAGACCCTTTTTAATGTATGGCCTTACGGAAGCATTCCGCTCCTGTTATCTCCCTCCTGAACAAGTGGATATTCGCCCTGGTTCCATTGGTAAAGCCATTCCCAATGCGGATGTCATGGTGATTAATGAGCTGGGCGAAGCCAGTGCACCTAATGAACCTGGCGAACTGGTGCATCGAGGTGCATTGGTCACGATGGGTTACTGGAATGATCCTGAACGCACCGCTGAACGGTTTCGACCTGCACCTAATGGGCTTCCCGAGATTCCCAATAAAGAACTAGCGGTTTGGTCCGGTGATATTGTCAGAAAAGACGACGAAGGTTATTTGTATTTTATTGGCCGACGAGACGACATGATCAAAACGTCTGGTTACCGGGTCAGTCCTTCAGAAGTTGAGGAAGTGATTTACGCTTCTGGCCTGGTTGCTGAAGTGGCTGCGATTGGTGTACCTCATCCAAGGCTTGAGCAGGCCATTGTGGCGGTTGTCGTATGCAGTGAAGGCGGTGTGTCGGATGAAGCTTCAGTGATTCGTCACTGTCAACAATGTCTGCCTGCCTATATGGTGCCAAAACGGGTGGTTCAGCACGTTTCGCTGTCTCGAAATCCTAACGGGAAGATAGATCGAAAGCCTTTGCTGGATGAGTATCGTAGGCTATTTCAGGAGAGCAAGGCATGAGTAAGACTCATCATCGCCTGCAAACGCTTCAATCTAACGATAATCGTCTGATAATTGCCGGCCGCACAGCAAATGAACTGGTGGCTATAGCGGGCTCTTCGCCTTGTTATATCTATGATCGATCCGTTTTAAGTGCAAAAGTGGTTCAGTTCAGAGAGCTGATGCCGGCAGCATTAAAGTTGCACTACGCCATTAAGGCCAATCCTATGCCGGCGTTAGTCAGCCATATGGCTCAGCATGTGGATGGTCTTGATGTGGCTTCTCACCAGGAGATGCTGATTGCTCTGGGTAGTGGCATGGCTGCTGCTGACATTAGTTTTGCGGGGCCAGCTAAAGGCATGCTCGAACTGAAAGCGGCTGTTGCTGCAGGGATCACCGTTAACGTTGAATCTCCCCTTGAGTTGCAGCGTCTCTATGAATGTTATGATGATCTGAGTATTCGTGCCCGAGTCGCGTTCCGGGTAAATCCGGACTTCGAATTGAAATCTTCCGGCATGAAGATGGCTGGCGGCCCAAAACAGTTTGGTATTGACGCAGAACAGATGCCTTCTATTTTGGCCACACTTGATACAGAGAAAGTGGATTTTCAGGGCTTCCACATTTTTTCTGGCTCACAGAACCTTCGATCTGAGTCACTGATTGAGTGTCATCAGAAAACCTTTGAGCTGGCTGCCCGCCTCGCAGAGTTAGCTTCTGCACCGGTAAAGCATGTAAATATAGGTGGTGGCCTGGGAATTCCGTATTTTCCGGGAGAGCAGGCTCTGGATTTAGCCGGTATTGCTGAAAACCTGCAATCTCTGATAGATGCTCTCCCATCGTCGTTAGTATCTACCGAGTTTGTTATGGAGCTTGGCCGCTGGTTGGTGGGTGAGGCTGGTTATTACATTTGTCAGGTGACGGATAAAAAAGTATCCCGCGGACAGACTTTTTTAATGACCAATGGGGGGTTACATCATCATTTGTCGAACTCTGGAAACTTTGGGCAAGTGATTCGGAAAAATTACCCTGTGGTACTAGCTCATTGTCTGGAAAGTGAAGAGCTTGAGACAGTTGAAGTGGTAGGGCCATTGTGCACGCCTCTGGATATCGTTGGTGCAAAATTGCCGTTACCTAAAGCAGATATTGGTGATTTTATTGTTGTGCTGCAGTCTGGTGCTTATGGTGCTACCGCCAGCCCTCAGCGTTTTTTAGGTCACCCGGAAGTAGTTGAGTTATTTCTCTAAGCGATAATGAAGTAGTCGGTGACTTTTTGCTCTATATCTTCATCCGTTAAATTAAGCAGAGAGCAGATAGACTGAATATCTGTTGATCCAGTGTTGCTTCAAGTTCAAGCAATATTTGATGTTGGTAAGATGAGGGCTCCTACTTGAAAATATCAACACATTTGCCATCTCGTTTGAAAAGCGACGTTGGAGTTGGACGCATTGCTTAAAGCTATTCCTTTTTTGTTTTTGGAAATATAAATTTTAGCGTGGAGCCTCGTTATGCAGAGGCTCTCTCAATGTAAGCAAGTACCGATCCAACAGTAGAAAACAATTCTGCATCCAGATCATCATCATTGACAGCGATGCCAAAGGTTTCTTCCATAGCGGTAATCAGCCCAACAACCGCCATTGAGTCAAACTCCGGGAGAGCGCCCAGAAGTTCGGTAGACTCATCAAATTCACTGGTATCCAGTTTGAGCAGTTCCGCCAAAATGGTATTAAGTTGCTCCAGTTTGGACATTCTCTATTCCAACGATCAGATTATAAAAGCGGCAACTTTAGGTACTTTCTGTGAATAGCGCAACTGTTCAATGAGTCTCAATAAGTGGCTCAAAAGCGCGCCACACAACTTCCGGTGTCATTGGTGCGAATATTTCTGGTTCTGTTGCCGGGAACTCCCCGGCAGGGCACTGCTCGAGAGTCAGGTGTTTTTGTCCGGTACCATAGGCACCAACTTTTACCGGGCTGGTTGGCCCGTAAAGAGAAACCGCCGGAGTTTCAAGTGCTGCAGTCAGGTGCCCGAGGCCCGTGTCCACTGCTACAGCTGCTTTGGCTTCACAGATGACCCCGGCCACTTCTGCCAGCTTCAGTTTTGGCAACACCGTTGCATTATCGCAGGATGATGCGATGAGCTCCGCTCGGATTCGTTCCTTTTCCGAGCCCCAGGGCAGTACAACGTGTAAACCCGCCTGGTTAACCTTCTGAGCCAGCGAACACCAGTAATTTTCAGGCCAGTGCTTGGTTGCCCACGTTGTGCCATGGAGAAACACTGCATACGGTTTCTGTTGCACGATTTCGGACGGAAACTGCTCTTTGTTCAGCAGAAACTGCCCCGGTGTTTCCGGAACCGCGTAACCCAGAGATTTGGCAAAAAGCTGCCTGACTCGTTCTACCGCATGCTGATTCCACTCAACTTTTTGTGGAAACTGATACAACCGACTCGCCATTGGCTCGCGGGCAGAATCTTTGTCCAGCCCGTAGCGGGGCCCTTGTGCATAACGCAGCAGCAAAGCGCTTTTCAGTAACCCCTGGGCATCAATAATGGCGTCGTACTTTTGTGCACCGATGATGCGTTTGAACTGTTTCCACTCGCCGGATTTCCAGGTTTGCAGCAGCGACTTTCGCCAGCGGCGAATGGCTACGGGGATTACTTTATCCACAGCAGGGTGCCAGGTCGGGATTTCGGCAAACCCTTCTTCCACCACCCAATCGAAGCGAATGCCGGGTATGGCATTGGCGGCATCTGTTAACGCCGGCAGCGTATGGATCACATCGCCCATGGAAGAGGTTTTAACAATCAGAACACGGGTAGGTTGATTCAAGAGATAACCTCCACCGCTACTGCCTGATCATTCGTCAGACGAGAAATAGCAGCCAGAACCAACTCTGGTGACAACAGCTTCATGCAGTTCATGTGATCCTGAGGAGTCAACGGACACTCCCGCTGAAAGCAGGGGCTGCACTCCAGATTCATGGACAGGGTTTCACTGTTACTGTTCATGGGCGGTGTATGTTCTGCCGAGGTGGAGCCATAAACGGCAACCAGAGGTCGGCTCAGTGCTGCTGCAATGTGCATCAAACCTGAATCATTACTGACGACAGCGTTGGCAAAAGAGAGCAGGTCGATGGCATCCGCCAGCGTGGTTTCACCGGCCAGATTATGGCAATATTTTTGCAGGTTATCCGGTAGGCAGTGTTTGATTTCGCTGGTGATCCCACGATCTTTCCCGGAACCAAACAACCAAACCTGCCAGCCTTGTTCGCACAGGGTTCTTGCCACTTCTGCATAATACCCCGCCGGCCACTGTTTGGATGGGCCAAACTCCGCTCCCGGGCAAAGCGCCAGAATCGGCATGGCTGTATTCAGGTTATAACGCTGCAGCGCTTTCGCGGCCGTTTGGTCATCCACCTGCAATGCCGGAATGGGCAGTGGGTCTGGCAGCTTGGCATCTTTCGGATAACCAAGGGCAACAAACCTTTCCACCATTAATGGGTATTTTACTTTATCCAGAATACGCAGATCGTTCAGCAGCCCATAACGCATTTCACCACGCCAGCCGATGCGTTGTTTGGCTTTTGCCCAGAGGGGAACCAGCGCTGATTTTAATGAATTTGGCAGAGAAATAGCGTGAGTGTATTGTTCACTTCTCAAGCTTTTTCCGAGAGCGTAGCGTTCTTTCAGACCAAGCTTGCCGTGGCCGAGAGGCATATCAATACCTTTACGGACTTCTGGCATACGCTCGATGATTGGAAGGCTCCAGGCGGGAGCAAGCACATCAATAATCGCTTCAGGATGTTGTTGTTTAAGGGCGATGAACAGCGTCTGTGCCATCACCATGTCCCCTACCCATGAAGGACCGACGATCAGGTATTTCATCCCTTCAGGCATTCCTTAGATTCAATGGATTGGCATTATAAAGGTTACAGACAGAATGTAAAAAATTATGATTTTAAGCCCGTGAATCGTTTTGGTTAGCATGCCTAACAGCTCTGTTTTGTTTTTTTTTGAGTTATATTATTGTGCTTACAATTACGCGGTTTTAAAAAGTACAATAAATTGAGATTAAAAATGAATAATAATGGTGTTTCGAGTTTAGGTGTTAATTCGGTTATCAGTCCTTTAAATAATAATGGGTCATCGGAGTTATTAAAGACAGGCTCTTTTAATGGCTGCTTAGTTTCTCCTGTTGCAGAGACGCCTCTTAAGGTAGACATTAAGGGTTCGCCCTCTGTTTCCAAGGGCTACCGAAAGTCAGATCAGGTGAAGGCAGCTAGTTTAAAATCAGATGCAGGACACAAGAGACGCTTTTCGTCTGTTAAATCAATTGATTCCAATGGATAGAGACCTCTGAAGCGCTTGCGCCACACAGTAAAATCCTTAATGTCCACCCTAAGAACCAGTATTACCACGATGACTATCGTCATGATTACAAAGGCACCTACACTCCAAAAAAACAAACATGTTTATCGCGCGGGAAAAGTCGCTCTCTCACGTCTGAATTTTTGTGTTAGTATTGCTAACTATTTTGTTACTGGCCTGCCTATTTAATTACAATATAATTGTGGGAAATTTTTTTTAATTAATGAGGTTGTAACTTCTCAAAAAGTGCTGTGAGTGACGTAAATTAATACTAAACCTTAGTACATATTTCACGTCTACCAAGGTCTCCGAATATATGGCACTTTGGTTCCCCAGCATTTTTTGAGAAGCTACATGATATTAACATCATGATAACACCAGTCGTCTCCTTAAACCATTTTCCTCTCTATGAGAGCGCTACGGGAATGATAAATGATAACGATCTTTTCCAACTTAAAAGATATTTAGCCGAGAAGAAAGCTGAAGATGGAAGAACTGTCAAGAGGCTTGATGAATATTGTATTGACGCACTCTGTAATGATCTTCATAACACGTTCGAACTTACGGGCAGGGCTATTAATGAAATCCTAACAGAATCTTTTAAAGATCGGGATTTGATACTCCCAAATACAAGAGCCATGGAATATATTCTAATTCAGGATGCTTTAAACAGTAAGCTTTATAGCGTAATAGAAAAGGAAGAACTATTTTGGCGTAGTGATTTTTGGAGTTTGATTAAGGCAGGCGCAACCAGCACACCAGAATTTAAAAAACTAGTACAAGAAAAACAAAACAAATTATTAGAGAATGGTATGTGCGATGATGTCTTTGAATTTAATGGTTTTAACGTTGAACTTTGCGGTGGGTCTGTCTTAAGCCAGGAACAACTCAACCAAGGCTTAGAAAATTCAATAAATCAGAGTTCATGTGCTGTACACAAAATCGAAGCGTGGTTTCGAAAAAAATCAAAACTGACCACTTGCAGCATAGAAACCCTCCATGAAAAAAAGCAAACTGCAATCGAAAACAATGATTTTGATAAGGCAAAGGAAATAGGAAGGTTGTTGGCAGTCAATATCGCTGAGGGGAATATAACAGAGGAAGCCAAAAAAATGAGCTTGCTTTGACTTATTTACGACCTTCTCCTGAAAATGAAAAAATGTTGGTAGAGGTTCAAGTTTTTAATTCAGAGATGGATCGTGATTTGTTTAAAGAAAAACACCCCGATACTATGTTTGCTTCTGTTTATCTTGGATCTGAACAATTAACTAGTAAGTGTTATAGATATCATGTTCCGGCTGAGCTGTCTAACACCGGGCATAGTGAGTATTCCTGCTGTCATATAGATTATAATGACTTTCGTAGAGCAAAGTTAAGTGCAGTAAGCGCTGCTGAAGATTATATGTATTGGAGCAAGTGACCAAATTTAAAAGTAATCGTCCAGCGATACTCCTGCTGAGGAATTGAAATAATAATGCCGGCTATCTTGAAAAATAAAGATAACCGGTCAGAGTTTAATAATAAGAGATGCCTTCCAGTAAATCGTTAGAGATAACCGTGCCAGAGTCAGAGGTCAGAATGTCAGCAGCTTGCTCCAATGAGCCAATCGCAGCCATCTTGCCACCATTGCGTACAAACTGTACGACAGATTCAACTTTTGGGCCCATGGAGCCAGCAGCAAAGTTCAGAGCGTCCATTGCCTCCGGTGTTGCACGACGAATGTCTTTGGAGTCTGGCTGACCAAAGTTGGTAGCAACGGCTGCAACATCGGTGAGAATCAAAAAGGCATCCGCTTCCAGCCCTTCAGCCAGTAATCGAGATGCGCGATCTTTATCAATAACGGCTTCTACGCCTTCGAGCATGCCATTTTCTGCTCGATAAACCGGCACACCGCCGCCACCGCCACAGATCATGGTGATGTTTTCAGAAGCAGCGATGGTTTTCAGGGATTCCAGTTCAAGGATGGCTGCAGGTTGAGGTGATGGAACGACACGACGGTAGTATTCGCCATCCTGTCGAACAGTCCAGTCAGGATTTGCGGCTAATAACGCATCGGCTTCTTCTTTGCTGTAAACAGGGCCAACAAATTTGTCCGGATTTTTAAACGCTGGGTCTTGCGGATCGACCAGAGTCTGCGTTGCAATGGTGCACACTTCTCTACCGGGCAGATGGTTCCGTAATTCCTGCTCAAACATAAAACCAATCATGCCTTGCGTTTGGGCGCCCAGAGCGTCCAGCGGGTACGGTGTCACCTTTTTATAAGCGTCATTCATCAGAGACAGCAGGCCAACCTGCGGGCCATTGCCGTGAGTCAGAATCACCTGATGATCTTTAGCGATACGAGCAATAGCCGCAGCAGCTTTGGCGATGTTTTCCCGTTGAACATGGCATTCCATAGGCTGGCCGCGCTGAAGAATAGCGTTGCCACCAAGAGCGATTACAATTCTCATGGGTTTTTTTCCAAGTCATGAATTCTTTGAGGTTGGGAAAGAGGAGAACCCTTTCCCGACAGGCGTTGTGTAATACCAATTCTGTTTTTAAATTATGGGCTGCGCAGCTATTTTGACTGACTGGATCTGCGTTGAAGTTCCTCGCCATAGCTAATACCCGAGGGCATAAAGGCTATGACTCGTCTCTTCGCCTTTATGCCCTGTGGGTATTGCCCAGTCGCCCAAAATAACTTGCTCGTTCCAAAATTAAAAAACGCCATTGGTATAATTAATTGCTCTGATTAGTCACCCAGCGTGGCAACCATCACCGCCTTGATGGTGTGCATGCGGTTTTCGGCTTCGTCAAAGACGATGGAGTGCTTGGATTCAAACACATCCTCAGTCACTTCCAGTCCTTTCATTCCGTATTTTTCTGCCACATCCTTACCGATCTTGGTGTCTTCGTTATGGAATGCAGGCAGGCAGTGCATGAATTTAACCTGTGGGTTGCCCGTCTTGCCGATCAGTTCCATGTTCACCTGATAAGGGGTCATCATGGCTACGCGCTCATCCCAGGCATCTTTGCTTTCACCCATGGAGACCCAAACGTCGGTGTACAGGAAGTCCACACCTTTCACGCCGGCAGCAACGTCTTCAGTCAGGGTGATGCGAGCGCCGGTTTCTTCAGCAATACGGCTGCACTCGTCTACCAATTTTTCTTCTGGCCAAAAGGCTTTTGGAGCCACCAGACGAATGTCCATTCCCATCTTGGCGGCGCCAACCAGCAGAGAGTTACCCATGTTGTTGCGGGCATCGCCCAGATAAGCGAAGGACATTTGATTCAACTGACGACCTTCGCCGTGTTCAATCATGGTCATGAAATCGGCCAGAATCTGGGTTGGGTGCCACTGATCTGTCAGGCCGTTCCACACAGGAACACCAGAGTATTTTCCTAGATCTTCAACCGCATCCTGGGAGAAACCACGGAATTCGATGCCGTCATAGAATCGACCCAGTACACGAGCGGTGTCTTTTACAGTTTCTTTGTGACCCATTTGGGAGCCACTGCCAATGTAAGTCACATTGGCACCTTGATCGAAGGCAGCTACTTCAAATGCACAGCGAGTACGAGTTGAATCTTTTTCAAAGATCAGTGCGATGTTTTTGTTTTTCAGACGCTGCTGTTCATAACCGCCGTACTTGGCCTTTTTTAATTCAAGACTCAAGGTCAACAGATGCTGGATTTCTTTTGGTTCAAAGTCGAGCAGTTTAAGAAAGTTGCGGTTTCTCAGATTAAAAGACATAACGATTTCCTGAAAAAAGTGCAAAGCAATAGCGCTGTTCTTTTGAACACCTTTGAAAAAATGTTTTGCACGTTAATTAAAATTAATTGAAAGTTCTGTTTAATTAAATGTCATCACGCAGTATTGGGCAGCTCATGCAGCGAGCACCACCACGACCACGGCCTAATTCTTCACCTGGAATGGTCAATACCTTGATGCCGGCTTCTTCCATGTTGCGAATGGTGTTTACATTTCGCTCATAGGTGACAACAACACCGGGTTCAATGGTGAGGACGTTATTTGCGTCGTTCCATTGTTCGCGTTCTGCTTCAAATGCATCACCGCCGGTTGGAATCAAACGAAGTTCAGGTACATCCAGCGCACGGGCAATGGCATTAGTAAATCCATCTTTCACGCGATTGGCTTCTACCTGTTCATGGTCGTTCATGGTCAGTTCCCAGCAATCCGTATCGGCACGCATGATGTCTGGGTAGTAAGTGAAGCAATCGATATCCATGTGCGTAAACACGGTATCCAGGTGCATGCAGCTACGAGCTTTTGGCAGTTCGAGAGCAATGACTTTCTTAGCCTGTCCTGTTTTTAACAGTGCTCTGGAAAGTTGCTCGACACCTTGTGGCGTAGTGCGTTCAGACATACCGATCAATACATTGCCACGGCCCAGTACTAGTACATCGCCGCCTTCAATGGTGGCGTTGTCGTAGTTGAGGTCTTCATCACCCATGTAGGTAATGAACTCGGAGTTCTTGAACATGGGGTGGAACTTGTAAATAGCGCGAAGATGAACGGTTTCGCGCTTACGGGCGTCTTTCGCCATTGGGTTCATGGAGACACCGCCGTATATCCAGCAGGAGGTATCACGGGTGAACAGATGGTTAGGAATTGGCTCGATCAGGAAGTCTGTTTCGGTCATTCTGCCCAGAGTCATACTCTTGCTGGTGGCGCCCATTTCAGCGAGAGTCAAGCCACCGGAAAGGTGCTTGGCAAGGGTCAAATTATCCAGAGATTCCAGATAAGAGCGAACTTCCATGGCAAGGGTTTCGCCAAAACGGAAGTTATTGATCTGGCGATCAAGAATCCATTTTTTGGCATTGCTCATGCTTAATGTTTCCGCCAGCATCTGGGTCAACAAATAAACCTGAACACCGTTGTCTGTTAAAACTTTTTGAAATGCATCGTGTTCTTCGCCCGCTTTTTCAATGCGAAGCACGTCATCAAAAAGAAGTGATTCACAGTTTCCTGGCGTTAAATGTTTTAGACTCAATTGTGGACGATGCAGAAGTACTTTACGAAGCTTGCCGACTTCAGAGCCTACATAAAACCTATCCATCTTACACTCCCAAACAAGGTCTTGCTTTCTAGAGAAACAACATCAATCAATAACGAATTAATGAATTGATATGCTTTTGAATGTTGTAATTAACCTGTCGTTGGAATTCAGTGTACGTTTTGCAAATTGAATAATATTGATGTGAGTCAATATTGATAACGAATAGAGTGGGCGGAATATCCGCAATAATAAGTAATTACGGGTCTATTCAGGGTGAATATGCACTATGGGAAATATTTAGTGGGTGTATTTCAGGTTTTTATGCATTAAAACCTGACGGGTATAACCCTGATATAGATCAACAAAAATCCTTCATCAATTAAGGAGACTGCACTCAGAGGAACTCGAACCCGGGTTTAGAAACAAAGATCAACAAATGAAATGCCTGGGTCTCGTTCTTTTCTTTCAGTAAAAGGGGAATGAGTGATGAAGGCAATAAGTGAAATAAAGCTACCCTCAGCCTATACAATTCTGTTCATGATTATCGCTTTTATGGCGGCTATGACGTGGATTGTTCCTGCTGGTCAATACGATATGGCGATGAATGAAACCCTTGGCCGGGAGGTGGCCGTTGCCGGTACTTATGCACCGGCTGAAGCCAACCCACAGGGCATTATGGACATCATCGAAGCACCCATTACCGGAATACAGAAGACCATCGACTTAGGTCTTTTCATTCTGTTTATTGGTGGTTATCTGATGGTCATCACTGCTACCGGCGCCATTGATAGCGGTATTGCCCGTGCCGTGGTGCGCATGAAAGGCAAAGAGCATCTGATGATTCCAGCGCTGATGCTGTGCTTTGCTGCAGGCGGCACTATCTATGGCATGGCGGAAGAGACGATTCCGTTCTATATCCTGCTGCTCCCAGTGATTATTGCTGCTGGCTATGATGCGACAGTGGCCGTAGCCATTGTGTTGGTGGGTTCTGGTGTCGGGGTGTTGGGTTCCACCATCAACCCGTTCGCAACTGTTATTGCTTCTGATGCTTCAGGTATTCCGTTTACTCAAGGCATGGGGTTGCGTCTGTTGATTCTGGCTCTGAGTTTCCTGGCAGGTTGCTTCTATGTGATGCGCTACGCCAAAAAAATCCGCAACAACCCAGAGCTTTCAATCGTAGCTGACATGAAAGAAAGCAACGAAAAGCACTTCCTTGAAAAAGGTGGTCAAAAGGCTGGCGAAGAAGAGTTTACTGGTAGACACAAACTGATTCTGAGCATTTTCGGCCTGACCTTTGCCGTGATGGTTTGGGGTGTTGCCTATGGTGGCTGGTGGATGAATGAAATGTCTGTCCTGTTCCTGTCTGCTTCCATCCTGGTTGCCATCATTGATCGCATGAGCGAAGAAGTGTTTGTCGACAAGTTTCTGGAAGGTGCAAAAGATCTGCTGGGTGTCGTGCTGGTGCTGGGTATTGCCCGTGGTATCGGCACCATCATGGACAACGGCATGATTTCCGGCACGATTCTGAACTGGGGTGAAGGCGCCCTGGCTGATGCGCCATCTGTCGTCTTTATCAACCTGATGTACTGGATTCACGTCGTATTGTCTTTCCTGATTCCATCTACCTCTGGTTTGGCTGTGTTCTCTATGCCCATCATTGCACCACTGGCTGACTTTGCCGGTGTAGGTCGAGACCTTGCTGTTACTGCTTATCAGTCTGCTTCTGGCCTTGTGAATCTGGTCACACCTACCTCTGGAGTAGTAATTGCCGCATTGGCAATTGGTCGTATATCTATAGTACGGTGGTTTAAGTTTATGGCTCCTCTGCTGCTGGTTCTTGCAGTCATTGCCATGGTCTGCCTGAGCGTAGCCGCGATGTAGTAAAAGGCGAAGCAGAGAGTGCAAGCTCTCTGCTTCAGCCCCGAAGAAAGTAGGGAGATTGTTATGCGTACCCAGGACTCTGAACTGATAAAAACCTTTAAGGTGATGCTGTGTGAACACCATTTTCACAACCAGCAGGAAATGGTGGATGCTCTCAAGGCGGAAGGATTCCACGACATCAGCCAGTCAAAAGTGTCTCGCATCCTCAATAACATTGGTGCTGTTCGCACTCGGAATGCAAAGAAAGAAACCGTTTACTGTGTTCCCGATGAAATGATTGTGCCGGCCATTGATGCCCCGTTGGCCAGTTTGGTGACAGATATAGATTACAATGATCAGTTAGTTGTTATTAAAACCACACCGGGTGGTGCCCAGGTTGTTGCGCGATTGCTGGATTCCTTAGGTAAGGGGGATGGCATTCTTGGTTGTGTTGGTGGAGATGACACCATTTTTGTAACACCCACCCGTAATACTTCTATTTCACGTCTTTATGAAACCATCAGTGGTGTACTGGCTTATTGATCAGCCCAGAAGCGTGATGAAATATTGAGCGATATTTCATCACGCTTCTGTCTATTCGTTATAAACGACAAATGTATACTAGTTCTCAATAATTCATATTCTGATCAATTATCGAACTGCTTTATCTGGAATCTATATTACAACTGACGTATAAATATTCAGGAAATTTTAATAAAAGCTTGGCGCAGCATAAACACTAACTGGCATACATTATGCTTTTTAATTGAAGAGTCTGGATGGCTGTTCGGTTTATGACTGTTGGAAATGGATTTTTGAGCTGCTGAATCAGCAGGTCATAAGAAGACGATTCTGCTGTTGTCTCCTCCTGATCATAACCCAACATTCATTCTCTTTTACTCTGTCCGTACACAATGGCAAGGCGAGATGTTATGTCCTTGTGTGAGATGTTTTCAATAACCTCAACACAGATATGGATGTGAATCATGGAAGTTCTATTCAATATTACCAATCTTAAGTCGCTGATCACGTTCGTTCATTTGGCCGGACTGGCTATTGGGTTAGGAGGGGCATGGGTTCTGGATGCTTTTATTGTTAAGCACCTGCATAACCCGATATCCAAAGATAAATATTTTACTATCGAATTCGTATCCAAGTTCGTTCTGGCTGGGCTTGTTATATTGTGGCTATCAGGTTTTTCGTTTATTGGTTATTACTACCTTTATACACCGGAGTTTCTAGTCAATCAGAAGGTATGGGGAAAGCTATTTATTGTTGTGGTTCTGACGTTGAATGGTTTCTTGGTGCATCGTGTTGTATTGCCGAGAGTCAACGATTCAATTGGTCGGTCATTGGCTGACTCTCTATCTGAAGCTGAGATAAAAAAACTGACCGTCATTGGTGTTGTTTCATTCATGTCATGGATATTCCCGGTTATCCTTGGAGTAAGTAAAACCTTGAACTTTTCAGTGCCAGCTATCGATATTATTGCCTTTTATCTTGTGGTTGTTGTCGCTGTAGCTATTTTTGCAAGTATTCTATCGTCTCGCGTTATTGGTAGGTCAGGGTTAAATAATCAACCCGAGGGGTAGCTAGGTTTTAATAACGATCGTCAGATTGGAAATCATGAGGCTATCGACATTTCAGCTTGCAGGGAGGAAGTACCAATGATGTCTTCACAAAATCATACGTCGATCGCCTTTTTCATCGCAGTGCTAATATTTGTGTCGTCTAATGCACAAGCCGGACGGTTGGATGGAAAATGGATTTCTAATCCAGAAAGAACCATTCAGAGTATGAAGGAAATTGGCAAGATATCTGATGAGAGAGTAGCCCTATTTTCCAACATTCTTGGAGATCTCAAGTTTAATTTTACTGATAGCAGGATGAGTGCGTCATTTTTATCCGATCCGAGTATTGCCTATGATGAGATAGAATTTGAAGTGCTTGTTGAAGATGAGACTTCTATCTTGATTTCATATGAAATCGCTCTGTTCGATAAGGATACTCAGATGTTTCACTTTTCTGAGGATGGTGACTGTATTTATCTAAGCCACGAGGCGTATCGAGACTACTTTTGTCAATGACGCACAAACAATTCAATGCATTTTGCAGCAACTTGCCCCATACAACGTATGTAATGCAGTGGGGTGGTTCCCATGTCTGGAAAATTGGCGGTAAGGTTTTTGCCATAGGCTTTGCCAGAAAAGACAGAAGCCCAGCTTTTACCTTTAAAGCGTCTGAAAATAACTATTACTTTTTGCGGGAAAAGGAGGGTTACCAACCAGCGCCGTATTTTGCATCTCGGGGTATGAAGTGGATACAGCAGTTCGACGAAGTCATCGCCGATAAAGAGGAGCTGGAATACTACATCATGGAATCTTATCGCATGGTAGCCCAGGGGTTAACGAAGAAAGTCCGAAGAGAGCTCGGGTTATCCATGGAGTAACCCGAGTATCAATTTAGTGCTGTAATTTTAGGCAGGCAGTGAAATGATAAGCGCTTCGTGCCCTGTCAGTGTTAAAAAATGTTTGATCCCATCAATGGGAACCACTGCCGTATTGGTGTTGTTGAGAGTATGGCATTGCACCGCTTCTGACGACCACACATCTTCATCCACCATCAATGTTACCTTTCGTTCCGGGTCGTTTATCAGGGCGAAAATGGACAGCGCACCTCGATCCAGATTCAGCTGTTCTTTCAAATTATCGACAGATGCCATCTGAAGCCGTTTCCCTGCCAGTTTACTGATGTGCTTCCAATCGAGATATTTGTGGTCTTCTATCACCAACAGATAAAACTGTCTGGCCTTTCGGTCACAGAGAAAGAGATTTTTGGCTCTGGAACCAGGCAATTCGGGGAACAAGTTATTGAACTCATCACAGCTGGTGACTGGCGGGTGAAACACCTTTATCCAGTCAGCGCCGTATTCTGAAATAAACCCATGAAGGTCGATCATGGAATGCTCTCAATGGTGGCTTTCAGTAGAGACCAGAACCGATCAACACTGGCAATATGAACCCGTTCCCATGGTGTGTGGGCATTCTCAATCTGAGGTCCAAAGGAGATCATATCCGTAGCGGGCATAGCAGCACTGAGAATACCGCATTCGAGAGCTGCGTGAATGATTTTGATCTCAGGTTCTTTATGGAACAGCTTCCTGAATTGTGCTGTCGCTAGAGAAAGCACATTGGAATCAGCATGAGGTTGCCAGCCCGGGAACAGGCCTGTTTGTTTCACCTCGGCTCCGGTGAGCTGAAAAAGACCGGTGATGTTGCCTGCCAGCTCCTGTGTAGCGCTGTCCACAAGGCTTCGGGTGAAACAGTCAATGGATATACTGCCATTGTCCATTGTCAGGACGCCAAGATTGTTTGAGGTTTCAACGACGCCGCTGAACTGATCGCTGTATCGTTTGATACCATGATGGCAACTATGTAAGGCATTGAGCCATATTGCCAAGTCGGATTCTCTGAAAACGGTGGCAGGTGCTTCTGCAGTAGAGCAGGCAAGATGAAAGTCAGGATCAATGTGAGCGAGCTCTTGTCGTATGGTTTGGCTCAGTTGGTCAATAATGGCATAGGCATTTTCGACCTGATCCAATCGAACGCCCACTAATGCTTTTGAGTCTCTTGGAATCGCATTATCCAGCACGCCACCATGGAAGCTGGCAAGACTCAAACCACAGGGTTTCAGTGCTTTTAATAGTCTTGCCATGGTTTGAATGGCATTCGCTCGTTGATGGTGGATATCACAGCCAGAATGCCCCCCTTTTAAACCAGAAATTTTCAGATCAAACCAATGATATTCTCTTGGTGCAGAGACCATTGAACACTTCTGACGAACTTCGACGTTTACACCGCCGGCGCAGCCTATATAAAGTGAACCGTCTTCTTCTGTATCCAGGTTAAGCAGAGTGTTACCGCTCAACAGGCTGGCATCAAGACCCTGGGCACCAGCCATGGTTGTTTCTTCGGTAACGGTAAACAGCGCTTCAATTGGGGCATGGCAGAGCGTGTTGTCT
The DNA here is from genome assembly GCF_947495845.1 of uncultured Endozoicomonas sp. Lineage (GTDB taxonomy): Bacteria > Pseudomonadota > Gammaproteobacteria > Pseudomonadales > Endozoicomonadaceae > Endozoicomonas. The sequence goes on from NZ_CANMAO010000009.1 coordinate 91,099, forward strand.
TCAAGAATGGCCATGATGGCTGCAACACCCACACCGTTGTCAGCACCTAGAGTGGTGTGAGTGGCAGTGAGCCATTCGCCATCCAGCTGTAAGGCAATAGGGTCTTTCAGAAAATCATGACCACTGTCTTCTGATTTTTCGGGCACCATGTCCAGATGGCTTTGTAAGATGATAGCGGGCTTGCCCTCAAACCCTTCTGACGCTGGCTTATAAACAATCAGATTCCCTGCAGTATCACGCACATGCTTCAGTTGAAGGCGTTCAGCAAAATCCGAAATATGTCTAACCAGTGCTTCTTCATGCCCGGATGGGTGTGGAATGCTGGCAATGTTCTGGAAGTGAGACCAGAGCGGAGCAGCAGATGTGCTATTAAGGTGATGTTCTACAGCCATTGAAGATCCCTTTTTTATTACATTAAAGTGTTGATAAACATTGTTGGTTGTTATGTGGGAAGGTGGATTGACTTGAGTCACAATCATTAGAGAAAACAAAAAATGGCAGCGCTTCTCTCCCTTGACCTTACAAGCAGTGTGCGTAAAATGGCGCACAAATTTGATTCTTTAAGTTGCTGTATTTTTCAGCAATTTTGAGGAAGAAGCAGCGGAGAAAGGCGAAATTTTATGCAAATTAAGGATTTAATGGAAAGAGCTGGTTATGAATCAGTCAATTCTATTGACCTTATTTGCCGTTTCTTCTCTGTTGGTAAAAAAGCCCCTTGATCAGGGGCTTTTTTTTGGGCCAGAAAAATGAAAGCAGTAGGTGAAAGACCAATGGAAAATCGGTTTCTAAACAGAAGTATAATCTCCATAGCCGACTTGGACAGGGAAGACATGGAGCAAGTACTGGACGTTGCGGCAGAGCTGAAAAAGAATCCACGGTCGGATCTGTTAAAAGGCCGGGTCGTTGCCAGCTGTTTTTTTGAAGCATCCACTCGTACCCGCTTATCCTTTGAAACGGCGGTTCAGCGATTGGGCGGCAGCCTGATCGGTTTTGCCGACGGTGGCAATACGTCGGCCAAGAAAGGGGAAACGCTGGCCGATTCTATCAAGGTTATTAGTTCTTACACCGATGCCGTGGTGATGCGTCATCCACAGGAAGGTGCGGCTCGGCTGGCTGCAGAGTTTTCCAGCGTACCGGTGATCAACGGTGGTGATGGTTCTAATCAGCATCCGACCCAGACATTGCTGGATCTTTTCAGCATCAAAGAATGTCAGGGCACGCTGGATAATCTGAAAGTTGCTTTTGTTGGTGATTTAAAATACGGACGCACCGTTCACTCTCTGGCTCAGGCTCTCACACACTTTAACGCGGAATTTACCTTTATTGCTCCAGATGCTCTGGCGATGCCGGACTACATTTTGCAGGAGCTGGATGAGAAGGGTATCAAATACAGCTGCGCAGAAAGCATCGAAGAAGTGGCTCATAAGACGGACATCATCTATATGACCCGGGTTCAGAAAGAGCGCTTTGATGAAACCGAATTCAAACACATTGCCTCCAACTATGTACTGACAAAAGCGGCGTTGAAAGAAGCGCCAGAACATTTGAAAGTGTTGCACCCACTGCCGCGCGTGGATGAAATTGCGGTTGAGGTGGATTCAACACCCCATGCTTATTACTTTGAACAAGCGCGTAATGGTGTTTATGCACGTCAGGCGTTGCTGGCTCTCATTCTTAACGAAGCTGTATTTTAAACGACTATCTGGGGGAGATTTATCATGAACAAGAAACTTCAGGTAGAAGCCATTGGCACAGGTACTGTGATTGACCACATTCCTGCTGGCCACGGTGTGAAAGTACTTGACCGTTTGCAGGTATTAAACAGCGACGCTCGCATTACGGTAGGTTTTAATTTGCCCAGCGACGAACTTGGCGCAAAAGACATCATCAAGGTAGAGGGTCGTCAGTTTACCGAGCAGGAAGCCAATGAACTGATGTTGTTTGCTTCGTCCGCCACTATCAATGTTATTGAAGATTATAAGGTGGTGGGTAAGTTTAAAATGTCCATGCCGGAAACCATGACCGGCGTGCTGGCCTGCCCGAATTCAAACTGCATTAGCCACAACGAGCCGGTTCAGAGTCAGTTTTCTCTGAAGCAGGGAAAGATAGATGTGATGATGAAGTGCCATTACTGCGAGAAATCGTTCAGTAAGAATATTGTGACAGAGCTGCATTAATAACGCAGGTAGCTTCCGGGGAGCTCTGATAACAGATAACCCCGGAGCCGTCACAAATTTTGAGGACGTGATAAAAGGCCTGCTGATTATCAGGTAAGATGCCATGTTTACTCAAATAAGACTGCGATAATGAAGAAAGCAATTAGCCTTTCCCTGCTGTTACTCTCAAGCACTTACGGCTATGGCGATATAGTGGGTGCCAAATTCGGCGGTGATGTGTGGGAAACCAAAGACCATGGCACCGCTGGATCAATTTATGCTCAGATTGAACACCCTGTACCTCTACTCCCAAACGTTGCATTGAGAGCGACTGGCTTCGAAGGTGATAAGGATGGATTCAATACTGCAGACGCCTATGGCTATTACGAAATACTGGACAATAGCCTTGTATCCGTAGACCTGGGAGCAGGGCTTCATCGAATTGATGGCAGTGATCACTATGATGCAACATTACCCATGGTGATTGCAGATCTTGAGTTGTTGCCTAACAATGATCTGTCTTTTTATGCCAGGGCAAGTTATGGCAGAGGCTCCGATGATACTGTCAAAGATGTTGCTGCAGGTGCTCGTGTAGAACTGTTTCCTGCGGTTTATCTGCAGGCTGGTTATCGTCAGTACACCGTTGAAACTGACGGCAGCCATGCCCAGTCCGATAAGATCAAAGGCTTCACTGCCGGCGTTCATTTGGATATTTAAACTAAATGAGCTGGGAGGTTTTGCCTCCTTGCTCTTAAAGCAGTTTTCTCGCCGGAAAAAGTAAGCGAGCAAAGATTAACCCTGCCAGAATCGACATAAACATCATAAATGTGTGCACACCAATCTGTGGCAGGTCGATAAAAGCGACACCGTTGATGGCACTGTCCAATCCGATATACGCCTTACTTCCCGGTACCAGTAATACGACACCGTGCAACAAAATAATCAGCGACGATTTGTTAGTAATGCGTGACCAGATATTACTGTAGATCCCCACAAGCAAAGCGCCAACAAATGGCCCCATACCTTCTCCAAGATACTCTGCACCAAAACGTGCTCCCCCGAATGCAATAAAGCAGCAAAGCAAACTCCAGGGGATATCTCGCAATCGGTTTTTGAAAACAATGACCAGCGAAAGTGACAGTAATGGAATCGCGATCCAGTCCATCCATGCTGGAATATTGGAGATTGGCAATGTGGCAGGTTGCTCCCAGAACAACTTAACCAATGCATTACCAAGAGCAGAACCAAAATAGAGTTTGCAAAGGCAGAGCAGGCTGTCCATTAAACGACTGGTGCCGGAAATCAAATGCCTTGCAGCCAGATCCTTTAATGCAAGTGTGATAGAAAGCCCCGGGATAAAAACAATGATGCCCGATAAAACCACAAGATGGACGTTTATCTGCGGAAACCAATAGCTGGCCATCCCTGAAAACAGTGCAGCGGCTAACGCGACCAGAGGGTCTAGTGCTTCATTGCTGGAAGAAAATCGTTCTAACAGGCAAATCATACTGAACACAACTATGCCAGCCAGAAAAGAAATCCAGACTTCTGCCCAATTGAAACCAATCAGCATCGCGAAAGCTGCGCTGGTTATACCAAAGGCAAAGTAGGTGGTCGCCAGGCTGTAAGGGGCAGGCGCTGATAGAATTTCTTTCAGCTGAACAGACGCTTCAGCCACAGAAATAGTTTCACTGACAACGTCATCAACCAACTGGTCTGTTTTGGCAAGAGAGCCAAGATCCAAATCGCCGGGCTTTACGCGGATATGATAATTGTGTCGTTTTGATGAAATCTCGGGAATCCACAACACAACGGTGAGCAAGGTCGGCGAGACAATAAAGTAACCTTCCAGCCCAAGAGTATGGCAGACGTTCAGCATATGGCTTTCAAGGCGGAAAGCCGGCGTCCCGAATTTATGCAGAGCCTGTCCCAGCGCTACCAGAAAATCACGGCGCTGTCGGTAAGTCTTACGATCCACAATGTGTTGCTCAGGGTAATGGTCTCAAAGGGCTGGAAAGAATAGGATTTATGGCGGTGCAATAGCAAGACCTCTGGTGATAAATACCATGAGAGTAGGGAAGAATAAGTGAACAGCTATTCCCAGTGCTATTTAAGGGAATAACTGCTTGGCAAATTTTTCAGAATCGAAGTCTGTATGCCCTTAAAAGAGTGGGTGGCGGGCCAAATGAGTGGATAGATTATCTTCAGAGTCATCCGCTATTCACGCTTTTGACCCACTACCGTCAGGCAGTTGGAATAAAGCCTGCTTCCTGAAGGTGCTCAGTCATTTTATTAAACATGAGCTGTAACCCATTCATCGGGCGAAGCATGACTTCAAAATGCACGATCTGACCCTTTTCATTCCAGCGAATAAGGTCGATACCTTTTATATTTTTCCCATCCACTGTAGCGGAAAACTCCAGTGCCATGTTTGTTTCGTGGCCATCTCTCTCAACCCATTGCCGGTGATATTGAAAATCTTTAAAGATCTCAATCACCATTTGTAAAATGTATTGGGTTACCGGGCGCCCGACCTTGGGCTTCCAGAGAGTTGGCGAATGAAACTCTACATCGTCATGCAATATGGCACTCAGTTGTTTCATATCTCGTTTGAACACAACGTTATGCCACTGATCCAGATACTGTTGGCTCATAAAGGCACTCTTTTTATTGTTTGAATTAGCCGGCGACTCGTAACTTATCCGCAACTTATCTTTTGATCTTAGCGGTGTCAAGATTGCGCGCCAAATGAAAATGCAATTCCCATTTGGCTTTATCAGATTGGGTACTTATGTGAAGGGATTATTTTGTTTCAGGAACGTAACCATCAGCCGCATCCACCGCTTCACCTTTGAAGTACTTATCCATCTGTTCGGTGAGATACTGACGAGCCTCGGGCTGCATAAGATTCAGGTGCTTCTCGTTGATCAGCCGGGTTTGGTGAATTTGCCATTCGGTCCAGGCTTCCTGGGAGACATTTTCAAAAACCCACTGGCCTTTTGGGCCCGGCAGAGGTGGAACCATCAGGCCTTCTGCCTCTTTCTTAAGTCTTACGCAGTGAACCATTCTGGTCATATTGTTATCTCGCTGTACTGTTTTGTTGAGCTGAGCTGTTGGCGTTATCTTAACTGTAAAACGGATGACTAAGAAGAGCAGCTGATTTCCAGCTTTTTGCCCCAGTCCGGTGGCGCATCGGCATAATGTTCCAAATCAGGGTGATCATCATAGGGTGCAGTGAGTACCGCCATCAGGCTTTCCATTTCCTGATAATCGCCTTTCTCCGCTTTTTCGATCGCTTGCTGGGCAAGATAGTTCCGGAGAATAAACTTTGGATTCACCTGCATCATCTGAGTTTGGCGTGCTTGATGGTCAGTGGTGCCCGTTGCTAACCGGAGGTGGTATGCAGTTAGCCAAGGCGCTAATGATGGGTGATTCACCCGCTCGGTCAGAGCGTGTTTGGCATTATCTGAGGGCAAGTCACAGAGCGTACGAAAGAAGATCGTGTAATCGCAACGACTGTCATGAAGCAGTTGGAGTAAATCGGTAACCAGTTGATCATCGCCTTCTTGCTTATTCGAAATGCCAAGCTTGGTGAGCATCAGCTCCATATAAGTGTCAGTGTAGATTTTTGGGTATTCATCCAGTGCCGTTTGAATCAGCTCGGCATTATCAAACAAGGGCACCAATGCCTGCCCAAGCCTGCCAAGATTCCAGTGACCGATCTCCGGCTGTTGACTGAAGGCATAGCGACCCTGATGGTCGGAATGGTTACAGATGTAATGCCAGTTGAAGTCATCCATAAAACCATAGGGGCCGTAGTCAAAGGTGTCGCCAATGATGCTCATGTTATCGGTATTCATAACACCGTGGGCAAAACCGGCAGCCTGCCATTTGGCAATCAATTTTGCTGTGCGACGGACGACTTCTGCGAAAAACAACCGGTAACCTTCATCGGTGCCGGCATGCTCTTGCATGCCTTCGAGATCAGAAAAGTTATTTTCAATGGTGTAGTCCGCCAGGGTCTTCAGAGCTTCGTGATTTCTGGTGTAGTAGAAGTATTCGAAGTGACCAAAGCGGATATGGCTTTTCGCCAATCGCAGAAGGGTTGAGCCTGCTTCGGTGGTTTCCCGATAAACCGGTGTATCGCTGGTGACCACACAGAGTGCCCGGGTGGTTGGAATACCAAGATGGTGCAATGCTTCTGATGCCAGAAATTCACGGATGCAGGAGCGCAATACCGCTCGACCATCGCCAGAGCGAGAGTAAGGCGTCGGGCCCGAGCCTTTCAGGTGTAGATCCCACTTTTCGCCTTGATCATTGACCACTTCGCCCAGCAATAATCCACGACCATCGCCCAGTTGAGGGCTATAACCACCGAACTGATGCCCTGAGTAAACCATGGCAAGAGGGGCTGAACCGGAGAAAAGCTCATGGCCGCCACACATTTTTGTGAGCGTATCCAGGTTTTGAGAAGACGATTCAAATCCGATGAGGCCCGCTGCAGATGGGCTGATAACCACCAGTTGTGGGTTATCCAGCGGTGCCGGGTTCAGCTTGGTGAAGAAAATATCGGGTAAACGGGAAAAGGTATTATTAAAATTCATAGCGCATTATGGCTATAAACCCGTCGACTTTGAAGTTATCTAACCATTGGTGGGCGTATTTCAGGGTGAGAAATGTTTGATTTGCATGTTCCAGCGCGAGGCCAAGATCAAACTGATAACGGCGGCGATCTGTGCTGGTGGCATCAATCATGAAAAGAGTGCCCGCTTTATCGAAACTGGCAACGACATCAATGGGATCATCTTTGAAATTATGAAAACCCTTAATGCCCATTTCGGGTTTAAAGAGAAGCGTGCCTGTATTTAGACTTCCCATGAGCCTTAAACCTCCGCCCGCTTCTTTGATGTGGTATTTTTTATTGATGGGGTGGTTCCAAAAAGGCCTATTCAGCGGAAGTCTGGTTTGGCTGTGAACATTATCCGTTTCGATGGTATAGCGATTGAAAGATGCCCAAGGCTGCCATTGCCAGTGTTGCCCAAGAGCATACGTGTAGCCAGCGTTCAGGCTGAATCCTCGATGCTGGTTGTCATACCGAAGTTTATGCTGATCTTGATTGCCACGGTTTTCACCTCTGGCATATTGCAGCTGGCCATGGAAAAAGAAATTATCCTCGTACCACGATGTATTAATGCCAACGATATGATCTTTTGTGTCTAACTGGCTGTTGTCGTCTTTACTGTGGATATCTCCTCGAGCTGCGGTATAAAAAACGCCGGTTGTTATTTCCTGCTCTTTTCCCAGCGCTGTGTTCCAGCCCAAGGAATAGCCGTGAGTTTTCATTTTGAAACCAGGCATCTGTTGTTGATACGCCTGATTTGCATGGCTATGGGAATATTGAACCCATAGGTTTGATGCAAAACCAAGTTTGTTGTCAGTCGTTGCGAGTTGCCAGTATTCCGGTGATGGCTCTAAGGCGTTGACCAAAGAAACTGGGAGACACAAGACTAAGATCAGCCCATATGTTTTCAGAAAGCAAACCAATACGATAAATATCCAATATAAAATCTCTCTGGAAGTGTAGAGCAGGTTTGCTCGTATGAACGGTTACCTCAGACAGATATTCAACTCCGGAAGTGTGTATGGATTAACGTTTGTTTGTTGGTGCCGTCAGGACAGCCTTTGCTAACATATGCTGGAGGATGTAGTAGCCAGCCATTGCCGGAGAGGCATTGCTATCAACATCCAGATTAGCAATGTCCAGTGCATAGACGGTAATGTGGTATTGATGAGGTTTGGCATCAGGAGGAGGGCAGGCGCCACCATAGCCTTCAAAACCGAAGTCATTACGCAGCATGCGAGCCCCTTTGGGCAATTGTTTACCGCCTTCTTTCCCTGCATTTTCAGTAAGGCTGTGAACATCACCTGCAATGTTAATGACAACCCAATGCCACCAACCACTGCCGGTCGGGGCATCGGGATCATACATCGTTACGGCAAAGCTTTTTGTTCCCTTAGGTACTTTATCCCACTGAAGCTCAGGTGAGACATTTTTACCGGTACATCCCCAATGGTTGAAAATCTGCTGGTTGTGAAACGATTGACCATTGGTTACCTGAGGGCTTTTCAGGTTCATCGTAACCGTTTGTTTTTCCGCTCCCCAAGTAGAAAGGCTTATAGAGAGTAACCCTGCAACGAGAAGAGAAACTGCATACTTCATTGTGCTCTCCGTTATCTGCAAATTTATACTGCTTATAAGGGTAGCACCTCACGTAAAAATTGAACGACGAAAAACTTATATTCCGTTTTTTTATGAAGCCACTCCGATCAGGTCTTATAAAGCCTTTTGCAACTTGCCAAGCAGTTTACTGACTGGTGCTGCAAGCCCCAGTTCTGGAAGTGTTGCCAATGGGAACCATTTGAGCGAGTCGCCATCCTTGATGGAATAATCAGTATCACTATCAGGGTACTCAATAAATGACAGAGCTGGCGTAATATCCAGATGATAATGACTAAAAGTGTGTCGGAAAGGTTGCCAGAAATCACAATCACCCAGTTGCAGACCCGTTTTTTCTTTTGCCTGCTCCTTAACCTGATCAAGACCTAATACCTCTGGAAATCCCCAAAGGCCGCCCCAGATACCCGAAGGTGGACGTTTTTCCAGAAGAATCTCACCAAACTGGTTGACCACCATAAGCATGATGGTGGACTTTTCGGGTTTGGCTTTTTTTGGTTTGGATTCGGGGTAGAGTTTTTCCTGTCCTAGTCGGTGAGCAACGCAATCATCAGATACTGGGCAGATGTCGCAGGTAGGTTTGCTTCGTTTACAGACTGTGGCACCCAGATCCATCATAACCTGAGTGTAATCACCGGTTCTGTGATCAGGTGTTAACTGATCCGCCAGCTCCCAAAGCTGGTTGCTAATGGTCGTCTGACCGGGCCAGCCGGGAATGGCAAAGTAACGGGTAAGCACTCGTTTCACATTGCCATCCATAATAGGCGCCCGGATTCCCATGCTGATGGAAGCAATCGCGCCAGCAGTTGAGCGACCAATGCCGGACAGTTCCATCAGCTGTTCAACCGATTTGGGAAACTCGCCATCAAATTGCGCAACCACCGCTTTAGCGGCTTTATGAAGATTCCTGGCACGGCTGTAGTAGCCTAAACCACTCCAGTGGTGGAGCACTTCATCTTCATGGGCTGCCGCAAGGGTGAACACATCTGGAAAACGAGCCATGAATTTTTGATAGTAGGGAATCACTGTCGTGACCTGAGTCTGCTGGAGCATAATCTCGCTGATCCAGACCCGGTAAGGGGTTTTATTCTGCTGCCATGGTAGGTTTTTACGGCCATGGTGGTCGAACCAGCGAAGAATTTTCTGGCTAAAAACTTGGGTGCTTACTTCGTCTTTTATGGTCATTTAGAATTTGATGTGAAACTTCTGACCGCTTTAGATAAATAGCGGTCAGAAGTTGTTTACTATTTAAAAAGGCCTTTCAGCAGATCCTTAACCGGCCCCTGTACCTTTTCTTCGATTTTCTGTTGCAGCTTATTACTCGCTACGCTGGAAATAACGTCACCAATACGTTTGGTGTCCACTCCACACTTAGGCGCGTCCAAATAGCCGTGGCAACGTACTGGCCAGGTGACGTTTACATAATCCTTGTTGATCTGGCAGGCCGGATCACTGTCTGGCGATTCTTCGCCACGGATATTCAGGCCAATATGATAGTCCATTTTCCGGTCCACAAGATTTACGTATCCATCCCCTTTCAGGTTCATGTTAGCGAGTGCGGCAATGAGGTTCTTGTTTTCGGCAACGCCATTGGTGATAACAAAGGTGCCGCTCAAGTCGGTAAAGTGTGTAGTGCTTCCCCAGTCCTTTGTTTGCAGCTCTTTCTTGCGCACAAAAGCCACGGTTTCGCAGACCATTTTGTCGAAATTGGCTTCTGTGAATGCGCCTTTATTGATCTGGAAGGCGATATCGCCATTGAGGTTTTTAGTGAGGGTGCTGGCGTACTGACCATGAGTGTTTAATTTCATAGTGGCATTGACGTCACCTTCCACAGGTTTTAGATCAGGCAATGGTTTGGCCAGGGCGTGTAGGTTGATGCCTTTCAGCTTGCCATTAGCTGCCATTTTTGGATTGCCAGCCTTACGCACATCAAGAGTAGACGTCAGATCAATAGTACCCTGATAAAAGGCTGAGCCAATTTTGATTTCCTGCGTGCCATTAGCCGCTTTAATGCCCACTGATGGTTTCTCGAATAGAAGTTTGGCGACCGTGAGGGATTCCAGCGTCAAAGAGCCATCCAGGTTCAACCCGCGGAGCATGGCTTCAGGAATCAACGGGTGTTCTTTGGGCGGTGAGGATTGTGTCTGATTTGTTGTTTCTCTGTCGTTATTATTAGGGCTGTTTTCAGCAGCTGCTGGCTCTGAACTGGCGGCTGGTGGCAGATATTTATCCACATTCAGGTGATTGCCTTTGAAAGCAAATTTCATATCACCTCGTTCAATGCTGGACATCTTGAAGTTCCCGTTCAGGGAAAAGTCGTCTAATTGGAATGTCAGCTTTTCTGCATTCAGGCTTTGACCATTCGTATTGAAATGACTGTCAAAAGCGACTTTGGTCAGTGCCTTCGGATCAGCCATAGGGGGGAGCTGAAGTTTGATTTGCTTTGCAAGATTGGCAGCATTAAATGCATTCACCCCAAGGTTGCCTTGAACCAACATCGGTTCCTGCTGGTAAAGAAGGTTGCCGACAATGCTGACGGTTTCTGCTTTGGCCGTATCCGGGCTGGCGCTGATATTGAGCTTTTCAAGCCGGTAGGTGCCCGCCGCCAGATTAAACGTCATATTGCCCATGATGGATGTATTCAGTGCCAGATCGGGCATTTCTACATGGGCTTTCAAATGAAAATCGAAAGGCTGTTGGCTGCGAATAGCGCCGGTAGTCAGGCTGGCGTTATCAATAATGTATTTCTGGCCAGCTTGTTGATCGTCATAACTAATTAACAGATCACTGACGTTTACACTGGCAATGTTGAGCTTGATTGCGGATGCGCTGGTGCTGGATTCCGTGCTTTTTGTGTCAGTTGTTGTGTCAGTTGTTGTGTCAGCGGGGTCAGAGGTTGTTGCAGGTTGTTGTTTGGTCGTGACCGGCGCTGAGACTTCCCAGTTGCCAATCCCGGATTTATTTTTTACCAATGTTAATTCAAGGCCTTTCAGCTCAAGGGTTTGCATTTCAATCCGTTTGCTCAATAACGGAATGACTTTAACACTGACATCAGCAGAACCCAGCTTTGCGAGTTTTGAGTTGTGCTTGCCCTCAACCGCAACATCGGAAAGAGAAAGGCCAACCCAGGGAAAAATCGACCAGCCGATATCGCCATTGATGTTTACCTTCAGGCCAGACTGGTCATAAATCGTTTGGGTGATGTCGCCACGAAACTGGTTCGGGTCAATAAATCGTGGAAGGAGTGCTGCAGCAATGACAACCAGCAGAACCAATGCCGCCAGCAAAACGGCAATGAACTTAATAGCGCGGTTCATGGATAGCCTCAGGGAATGTCTGGGAATGGGTTTTAGATATTTAAATCTATCTTAACACTATTGTCGTGTAGGTAAATTTATATGGCAGGCGGATGCGAAAAGCAGCCTCGAAAAGGAAGTGCTTAAGCCAGAGCGTTACAGCGTGGCTACGCTCAGTTTTCTCAGGGAATCCACAGGGCGGGTCCATGGGTGTAATACGGTGGCAATGGTTTGCATTGACGGTGTTTTTAATGCACGAATGGCTTCCTGGCTATTTCTGTATTGTCCTTGCACAAGAACAAACCACTGTCTGCTACCTTTTTGCACCCGCACGGTCATAGCATCCTGCAGCTGTGGGAAGCGCTGCTTAAGCTGTTCTATTGATTGCTCATTGGACGATGAGAACCACTGAATAGTGTATGCATCACCTGGCGTGTTCAGTAATGAGCTGAGTTGTTGCTGGTCATTATTTATAATCGGCATAGACTTTGGTTCAGGCATTCTTTGTGTCACTGTTTGTGGCAATGTCGAATAGTTGCTGGCGACTGGTTTTGCCCGTGAGCGTTCTGAGCGGCTATGGACAATGTACTCACGATTACCCGGATCATCAGTGCCGATCCAGTGTCGTTTCTGGATAGATGGCTCCAGTGCCGGACCAACCCATGCATGGTTATCCTGAACCGTGTTGCCGACCATTGTCTGCAGATCAGCCACGCGCCTCACTTTTGGCGAGAAACGGGTAGAGATGCGTGCAAGGGATGGGGTCAGTAAAGCATCCAAAGCTGCTGCACGATTAACAAACAACATGCTCACCAGCATATAACGTTTTCGGTTGTTTCTATTGTAACGAACTATCTGAGTGTTCTGTAGTTCGCTGTAACGCAGCTGTGCTCGTTCCAGAGAGGCTTTTCGGTTGGAGCTCATCCACTCTATGGTATAACTTCTGGGGTTTGCTGTTAGAACATTCATCGCATACTGCAGCTGCGGATGGTAGGACGGTTCTCTGCGAAGCTTTGGTTGTTGAGCCGGTTTGTTGTAAGAAACTGGTTGGGTGTTTTGCAGGTTATAATCCACTTCGTGTGACGATTGCTGATCGACTTTTGGGTTTATATAGGCCGAAACGCTGGTGTGATTAGACTGTGATTTAGACTGTGAGTTGTCTGCGTTCTGGTAGCTCTGTTGTTGAGTACTGCTATTATTGCCCGAGTTAGTTACTTCGTCGAATTCAGCCCCGTAGGGTAGAACCATCTCGCGGCCGTTCTCATAGCCACGCTCATAATGAGAGTTACTCTGGCGATTCGCAACGACCTCAACTTGTTGCGATGAGTAGTTATCATTATAAGTCGGTGGGTCAATGTATTGCTGATTTATATAGGGTGCTGTTTGTTCTGTGGTTACCAACAATGGCGTAGAGTAAGAAACTCGCTCTTGAGTCGGGTCTTGCCAGTTGTTCTTTGCAACTCGGTAGCTGGGATTTGAAACAACAGGGTTCAGCTTTTGAATGCTGGCCAGAGACCGAGTCCAGGGATAAAGCTCTCTTGCCATTGCCGATCGTGGTGGTGACTCCAATTCCACCATGGCATCGGTGCGACTTTTAAATGGACCGTCGAGAAGCACGAACCAGGTATTTCCGGAACGTTCATATTTTGCAATCAGTGCGTCTTTAAGGACAGGGTACCGCTGTTTTAATGCTTCTAGTTGTCCGCGTTCTTTTGCGGCCATCCATTGGAGCACGTATTGATTGCCCGAGAGATTTAATAAACGGTTTTCAGGGGCAATATTGATATATGGTTCTGAAAAATCAGGTTGTAAATTGTTTTGTGAATAAACAGGTTTATTTAATTCTGGCTGCTGTGAAGCTGGTGAAGAGTTCGGCGGTGCCTGAATTGATTTTGACTTGTTAGTGTTGTGAGTGTTGCGGGCATAACGATAATTCGGATCCACCAAATTATTACACAGCCTTTGTTGGGCTAAGCCAGAATCGCATCGCCAAGATATATTGGAGGCCAATGGTTTTGGCGGCAACAGCAGACTTTCTGCAACGGGTGCAGAGAGTGAAGTCAAGGCGGCCACGACACAAAGCCGGAGTTGTTTTTCCTTAAACACTCGACCGGGCATGGTAATCAAATCCTTCTCTGTAAATTACACGATACCTGACAAGTGACTAAAATCAACCTTTAATAGTCACCGCTTTTATTTATTCAGGTCTCCAATATTAATCAGCGTCTGATTAATAGCTAAACTTAATACTCATCCTTCAGGGTTACTCGGGTGAATTATGATTTTCTTTACAGGTTTTTTTTTGGGATTTGATTTTTTGTTTTTCTTATTCTACTGATTTCTATATTCAAGGTGTTTGAAATGTTAAATTTAAAGTGCACTGTCTTCTATATATTTCGAAAAAGAATAACGGGAGTTTTATTTGGCATTTTACTTTTCTTATATCCTTTTATTGTCCGCGCAAGTGAATGCTATCCGGTAGTCGATCAAAATAGTCCGCAATATATGATCGGGTATGGTGATTTGCTTTATGGTCAATCAGAAAACAGAAACTATCAGCATGCCATACCTGTAAAGGTTGATGGCTATAAGAGAGGTTGGCTTACTAAAAGCGGTGCTGGTGATACGCTTAAAAAAACCGACCTTGGCGTCATGCAATCAGTAGGAAGTGTGTTTAACGGCATACTGTTTCCTATTACGCCTTCAGAGATTCGATATACAGACCGTCAGCAGATACAAACCTGTCGGATTCAGATACGCCCCGACCAATTGGCTGCCATGACCAACAGCCGTATTCCAGAGCAAGGGCAGTTCTGGATTTATCAGACTCGCGCTAAATTCTATGAAAAACCATCGTCTGATTACCCGATTCGTATATCTGCAGTGGATGAATTTTTAACAGGCTGTATAAGGATTGCAAAGCAGTTTCAGCTAAAGAGTTATCCTGAGGAATGTGTGGCAACTACCTGGTTCTGGTCATCCCACTGGGTAAATGATCGTCCCCAACCTTTGAAGCCAAAGCCTGCACAGGTTGATCGTAAAGCAGTCAATAAACTGCTGGAGAGTCTGGAGGGTGATATATTTGGGCAAGTCAGAGCTGATTAAATCCGGCGCTCCATATATACCCGTCGCGTAGCAACTTGAAATCCTTTGGGTATAATGCAAGCTCCCGGAAACAGAATATATGAATAATCCAACCGGAGATTTGCATGGCTCAGCGCAAGGCCAGTGTTGAAAGAAACACTCTGGAAACACAAATTCGTGTTGCCATCAATCTGGATGGCACGGGTAAAGCCACCTTCGATACGGGCGTACCCTTTCTGGACCATATGATGGATCAGATTGCCCGTCATGGTTTGATTGATCTGGATATCAAGGCAGTGGGTGATAACGAGATCGATGACCACCACACCGTAGAAGATATCGGTATTACCCTTGGGCAGGCATTTGCTAAAGCGGTGGGGGATAAAAAAGGTATCTACCGGTACGGTCACGCCTATATTCCCCTCGATGAAGCATTGTCACGAGTGGTGATCGATTTTTCTGGCCGACCAGGATTGGAATACAACATCGACTTCACCCGAGCCATGATCGGTCGTTTCGATGTCGATCTGTTTTATGAGTTCTTTCAGGGCTTTGTGAATCATGCGGGTATCACCCTGCACATTGATAACCTTAAAGGCCGCAACGCCCATCATCAGATAGAAACCGTCTTCAAGGCTTTTGGTCGAGCCCTGCGCATGGCACTGACTCCGGATCCACGAATGGCCGGACAAATGCCATCCACCAAGGGAACGCTCTAGCATGCAAACGGTGGCTGTCATTGATTATGGAATGGGTAATCTCCATTCCGTCAGTAAGGCGCTGGAACATGTTGCCGATACTGACACCCGAATCATTATCACCTCTAAACCAGAAGACATCCTTGCGGCGGATCGTGTTGTCTTGCCCGGCGTCGGTGCAATCCGTGACTGCATGGCAGAAATTATCCGGCACGGGGTTGATGATATTGTCCGGGAAATTATTAATACCCGACCATTGCTGGGTATCTGCGTAGGCATGCAGGTGTTGTTGGACCACAGTGAAGAGAATGGTGGTGTTGAGTGTCTTGGAATACTGCCTGGCGATGTGAAGCGTTTTGCTAACCCGCTTCAGGATGACGATGGCAATCGCCTGAAAGTCCCTCATATGGGCTGGAGCCGGATTCAACAGACAAATCCTTCCCACCCACTCTGGCAAGGGATTGAAGACAATAGCCGTTTTTACTTTGTCCACAGCTATCACGCTCATGTTGCTGATGCCTCGATGGTGGTTGGGAAAACAGAGTATGGCCTTGAATTTGATGTGGCTCTAAGCCATGAGAATGTATTTGCCGTCCAGTTTCATCCAGAGAAAAGTGCCGACAGCGGACTCAAGCTTCTCGAAAATTATTTGAAGTGGAAACCATAATAAGATGTTAATCATTCCAGCTATTGATTTGAAAGATGGTGCCTGTGTCCGTCTGCGTCAGGGTGAGATGGACGATGCTACGGTATTTGGCGATGACCCTGTGGCCATGGCAAGTCGTTGGGTAGACGCTGGATGTCGTCGATTGCACCTGGTTGATTTGAACGGTGCGTTTGCCGGCAAGCCAGTCAATGCAGAAGCAGTCCGTGGCATTACCAAAAAATACCCTGATTTGCCTGTGCAGATTGGCGGCGGTATTCGCGATCTGACGACAATAGAAGCTTATCTGGAGTCTGGTGTTTCCTGGGTAATTATTGGAACTAAAGCAGTGACAGATCCGGATTTTGTCAAGGAGGCCTGCCGACAGTTTGCTGGTCATGTGATTGTGGGCATCGATGCAAAGAATGGTTTGGTCGCTACCGATGGTTGGGCAAAAGTCACCGATGTTGAGGCTGTTTCTTTAGCGAAACAGTTTGAACAGGATGGTGTATCCGCCATTGTTTACACCGATATTGCCCGTGATGGCATGATGCAGGGTGTGAATGTGGAAGCTACACGACAATTGGCGAACAGTATGTCCATACCCGTTATCGCTTCTGGTGGTATCACTAATATGGATGATATTCGTGCTCTGAAAGCTGTATCCCATGAAGGCATTGAAGGCGCCATTACTGGCCGTGCAATCTATGAAGGTTCTCTGGATCTTGGAGAAGCTCAGCGTTATTGTCTTCAGTAACGATTTATACCCGTCGCCTTTCAAGTTGCTACTTTGTTGGCTTCGCTCGCTCACCCCAATCACCTACTATTCGTAGGCTCATGGGGATTCACTCGGTTGCCGCCGCGTAGCAACTTGAAATCCTTTGGGTATAGAGACCACATGATGAAAGATTCAGAATTTCCACCAGTTAATAGTCCGAGCATCAATCGGGATGATAAAAACATGGCGGTGCTATCGCACCTTCTGCCATTGTTTGGCTTTATGGTGCCTGGACTCAGTATTGTTATTCCCCTGCTTATCTGGCTTTGGAAAAGGGATTCATCCCCATACATTGAACACCATGCCCGGGAATCTCTGAATTTTCAGATTACTCTTGCTTTACTGATTGCCGTTTGGGTTGCGCTCAAACTAATGTTGGTGGGGTTATTACTGCTGCCATTAGTTCCGATTATCGCCATTGTAGTGTTGATATTTATGGTGCGAGCTGCCATGAAGGCGGGCAATGGCGAATTTTATCGCTACCCGATGACGCTGCGGTTGGTTAATTAAAAGAAGGTGCTGTAATGGGACTGGCTAAAAGAATAATTCCCTGTCTCGATGTCGAAAATGGGCGAGTCGTCAAAGGCGTTCAGTTTCTGGATATTCGTGATGCCGGTGATCCGGTAGAAGTCGCCCGTCGTTATAATGATGAAGGGGCGGACGAAATCACCTTTCTGGATATTACTGCCAGCCACGAAGGAAGAGATACCACGGTTCATACGGTAGAACGAATGGCCAGCGAAGTATTTATCCCTCTCACAGTAGGCGGAGGTATTCGCAAAGTCGAAGATATTCGCACCATGCTGAATGCTGGAGCCGATAAAGTCGGCATTAACACTGCCGCAGTGTTTAATCCGGACTTTGTTAAAGAAGCTGCGGATCGTTTTGGTTCTCAATGCATCGTTGTCGCCATTGACGCCAAGAAAGTCAGCCAGCCCGGAGAAAAAGATCGCTGGGAAATCTTTACCCACGGTGGCAGAAAACCAACCGGGCTTGATGCCGTTGAATGGGCCATGAAGATGGAAGCCTTTGGTGCAGGTGAACTTTTACTGACCAGCATGGATCAGGATGGTGTTAAAAACGGCTATGATCTTGGAGTGACCCGGGCCATTTCAGAAGCGACGGGAATTCCGGTAATTGCTTCAGGGGGTGCCGGAAACCTGGATCACCTGGTCGCCGGCGTTAAAGAAGGAAAGGCCGACGCGGTTCTTGCGGCCAGTATTTTTCATTTTGGGCAGTATTCTATTCCGGAGGCTAAGCAATATATGGCGTCATGTGGAATTGAAATGAGATTATAATAGTGAGATCAATTTACTGACATATTCTGGGACTGATTAAAGCCACTCGAAGCAGGCGTAGCGATTGTATTAATTGCCGCCGACTCTTTCAGCAGCGCGTTCCTCTATCTTTCTGACTATTGGGTTCGTATCGTTTGTAGGCAGTGCTGTGAACTGGTGATCTTCAGTCTTGGTTCTTAAACCAAGACAAGCAGTTAGACAGCTCGGAATAGATACCTCGAATCCGCAACAAGATACTTTTACGGCTTTCTTTTGCGCATTATTGTCACTCCCGAGCAGGGCGTAGGTTGAGCCAAAAGTGTTTACTGAGCTTGGATTGTCCACAGAGTAATCCCTCAACTATTCAGAGAAGTGACTCTAGACCATTTATCTTCGTTTTGTTGGTAATGTGAGAATAGTTTCTCGATTATGAAAGCTGCAGCGTTCTGGCTATTTCGTGAATACGATTACGAAGTACATCAATATCATCGCTTTTAATTCCTTTAATACGAACAACTTCGTTATCCAGTGCTTCAAAATCTGGCAGCTCTGAGGGTAACCAACTGACTACTGAGCGCACCATATAAATACCGTTCATCTCTGGTTGGTTCGCCAGAGTTAATGCTTCACTTGCTGCACTCTCTTCAAGCGCCGGATGCTGCTCTTCCGGAAACTCCGATTGTTGCTCACTGATGCTGATACCTATACCCAGTTGTGTGCTGGCGATATTCACTTTGCCCGCGATCTCTACCAGGGCTTCAATCATCAAACTGCAAAACAAAGCGTCAGAGGTGAATTTTGGGCTTTGATTGCTGGAAAACCTTAGGTAGGCGTTGCCTTCTGGTGTGTAAGTAACTTCACCCCCGTACAGTTTTGCCGACTCGCGGATAATTTCACTATAGCTCCACAGAATACCCTGAAGTTCTCTGGGGGCCAGCAGTTGTTGTAAGCGACCAAGGTTTTTTACTTTGATGGCAACGATTACAGAGGTTTCCGGGGCGTCTTCAGTTTCCTCTGGCTCAACGGTTCTCTTCTCCAGCAGTTTTTGTTCTACAAAGGCAGATAATCGGGCAATCTCACCCTTTACTTCAGGCGTGGTGGCATCACCTGGCATCATGGATCTCAGCTGTCGCTCGATAATGCCAAGCTCTGTAGCCATGCCGGAACCGTAAAGGTGAAGTACAATCAGGCCAACCATCAAGACCAGTAAACTAATGGCGGCAATAATTAACAGTGCATCTTTCGGTTTCTGGCTTAATAGTTCGTTGTTCAGAGACAGGCGAGCATAACCGGCAATCACATCCTGATAATGAATGGGTGACGAATACGACGGATTGTCACTATCTGTCTCCCCGCTGTTGGAGCTGGCGCTGGCAATTCGCTGATTATCAATACTGTAGATGCTGGCATCCGTTACATAAGGGTTTTGCACCAGCTGCCGGAGTAAAACATTCAGGCTCAGCCGATCACCGGTGACCAGCATATCGGTTGCAGCGCTGGCGGTTTGAGCGCTGAGTAATTGACCGATGCTATCGGCTTGATGACGGCTGGCCGAATCAACCTCGTTGTTGATGACCAATGACATGCCCAGCGCCAGAAGGGTCAGCATCACGCCAAAAATCACCATCAGTTGAGTACGGATGGAAAACCGGGACGAAAAGTGCGAAATCAGTCCGGGCGTGAGAGTGCGCTTTTTCAACAGAAAGCTCCTGAGCAAATGGTCAACTGCTTATCCTATCAAAACTTCAGTTTGATCCACATCGGTATGTTAGACTGTGCGCCTGAATCGACCTGAGAGTTGGACTGTCCAGTGAGTGAAATAATCTTAATTAATGTAACTGGCCGGGATAAGCCGGGGCTTACCTCATCCATTACATCCATCATGGCGGATTATGGTCTTGAGATTTTGGATATAGGCCAGTCGGTTATCCACGACACCCTGACTTGGGGAACCTTGGTTCGCCTACCAGATTCAGGGCAGAACTCCGCGGCGGTTCTAAAAGATTTGCTGTTTCATTTTCATGAGCGCGATTTGCAGTTCAGTTATCAGCCCGTCTCCCAGAACGACTACGAACACTGGGTGTCCGAACAGGGCAAGAACCGATATATCCTGACGTTGCTATCCCGAAATGTGACGGCAGAGCAAATTGCCCGAGTATCCGGTATTACGTCTGCTCACGGTCTCAATATTGATCATATCTCCCGCCTGTCTGGTCGTCGCTCATTGTTGGAAGGTGAAAACGAGACTGGTCGCACATCTTGTCTGGAATTTTCTGTTCGAGGCACTTCACCGGATCTGGATAAACTGCGATCAGATTTTTTGAACCTGACGGCGGACTTGGATGCCGATGTTGCGTTTCAGGAAGACAGCATCTTTCGTCGAAATAGACGACTTGTTGTGTTTGATATGGATTCAACCCTAATAGAAGCTGAAGTGATCGATCTGTTAGCAGAAGCGGCGGGCGTCGGCGATAAAGTCGCGGAAATTACCGAGCGCGCCATGCAGGGTGAACTGGATTTTAATGAGAGCTTCCGTGAACGCCTTGCCATGCTGAAAGGGCTGGATGAGTCCGTACTCGAAGGCATTGCCAACGAGTTAAAACTGACAGAAGGTGCCGCAGAACTGATATCAACTTTGCGTTCACTGGGCTATCGCACTGCCATTCTTTCTGGTGGCTTTACTTATTTTGCCCGTTATCTTCAGAACAAGCTGGGCATCGATTTTGTTCATGCTAATGAACTGGAAATCCGCGATGGTAAAGTGACCGGCCAGGTGATGGGACAGATAGTTAATGGTGATAGAAAAGCGGAGCTGTTAAAGCAAATTGCCTCTGAACAAGGCATTTCTTTAAATCAGACCATTGCCGTGGGTGATGGGGCTAACGATCTGCCAATGTTGAGTGTTGCCGGTCTTGGTGTGGCATTCAGAGCCAAACCGCTGGTGAAACAGAGTGCACGACAATCGATTTCTACTCTGGGACTGGATAGTATTTTGTACCTGCTGGGTTTCAGTGAAAAGGATCTTCAATCGTTAACATGAGACGAGAAGAAAAATGATAAGAATACAACGATGGATTAATAAGGTGGCGCTGGCTGCCATGGTTGCTTTGGCACCAGCCCTTTCTTTGGCTGACAGTACACAGTGGCAACAGGTGACTGATAAAGCCCGCGGGCAGACGGTTTATTTCAATGCCTGGGGTGGTAGCGAACAGATCAATGACTATATCGATTGGGCGGCCAAAGAAGTAGAAAAGCGATATGGCGTAATGCTGAAACACGTCAAAGTGACGGATACTGCCAATGTGGTTAGTCGGGTTCTGGCGGAAAAATCTGCAGGCCGTACGGATAAAGGGACTGTTGATCTGGTTTGGATCAATGGAGAAAACTTCCGTTCGATGAAGCACAATGGTTTGCTTTACGGTCCTTTTGTCACTGATTTGCCGTCGTTTAACGGTATTGACCCTGTTAAGAAACCAACCACGGTGGTGGATTTTGGAGAACCGGTGGATGGACTGGAAGCACCATGGGGAATGGCGCAGCTGGTCTTTATGTATGACACTGATCGTTTAGATGCGCCGCCAGCGAATGCCGAAGAACTTCTGGCTTTTGCTCGGAAGCATCAAGGTCGTGTGACGTACCCTCTGCTACCGGATTTTATTGGTACCACTTTTCTCAAGCAGTTACTGAGTGAGTTATCCACACAATCGGACGTTCTGCAGAAACCAGTGGAAAACGCTGACTTCGATAAAGTTACTGAGCCATTGTGGCGTTATCTGGATGAGATTCATCCTTTGCTGTGGCGTAAAGGTGAAACCTTCCCGGCAAACAACCTTGCATTAACACCGTTGCTGGACGACGGTGAAATTCTCCTGTCGATGACGTTTAATCCTTCTTATGCAAGCTCTGCTATTGCCAGTGGTGAACTGCCGGAAACGGTAAGAACGTATGTTCACAAAACCGGAACTCTGGGGAATACCCATTTTCTGGCCATTCCCTTTAACAGCAGTGCCAGTGAAGGGGCTCAGGTAGTGATCAATTTCCTGATGTCACCGGAAGCTCAGGCTCATAAAGCCAATCCGGATGTCTGGGGAGACCCAACAGTATTAACCATGTCCAGCTTGAACAGTATGGACCAGAAACGATTTGCAGAACTGCCGCTTGGGCCTGCAACACTGTCTGCTGAAGGCTTGGGAGCTACACTGCCTGAGCCGCACAGTTCATGGGTGTCAGCGCTTGAGAAAGAGTGGGTTAAAAGATACCGGTAGTGACCGTCGTTAAATACTTCTCGAGCCGTTTATCTCCATCTGCGTTTCTGGCAGTGGGATTAACGGTTCTTTTTCTTTTGCCAGTGTTGTCGGGTGTCGTCAGTGTTGTTTTGCCGGCATTTAATATTATGCCGGCTCTTGGGTTTACAAACTTCAGTGTCGCCCCTTGGCTAAACCTTCTAGTGACACCAAAGTTATCAGAAATGCTGTTTCTGACCCTTGGCACTTCTGTCTTTTCTACGCTCTTGTCTTTGTTGCTGGCTTTGGGTGCAGTCAGCGCGTTATGGGGAACGCCGCTCTGGCGTAGGCTTCAGCACTGGTTATCGCCGGTCATGGCGGTTCCCCACGTTGCGCTTGCATTTGGCATTGCCTTTATCTTAATGCCCAGTGGCTTGTTTACCCGACTGATTGCGCTATTGGCTGATTGGGAGTTACCGCCAGATTGGCAAACAGTGAATGATGCTTTTGGGCTGAGCATGATCTTGCTTCTGGTTATCAAGGAAACGCCCTTCTTGATTCTGATGTTGCTAACGGCGTTGGTGCAGGTGCCGGTTTCCGGAACCCTGAAGCTAGGAGCCAGCCTTGGTTTTCAGCCAATGACCGTTTGGGTGAAGTTGATCTGGCCTCAGTTGTATCCAATGATTCGCTTGCCCGTGTATACCGTTCTGGCATTCTCTATTTCGGTTGTGGATATTGCGTTGATTCTTGGCCCAACAAATCCTCCAACCTTTGCTGTGCAAATTCTTCAGTGGATTCAAGATCCTGATCTCTCCAGCCGGCTGCTGGCTGCGGCTGGAAGCTTACTGCTTCTGATGCTGGTGGCGCTTTGTATTGGCGCATTCTATTTGATTGAAATCATCGCGAAACGAAGTTCACGACACTGGCTGACGAATGGTGATCGTGGGCGGTTTTCTGGTGTATCAATGACACTATTCAGAGCTATCTGGAAGAGTGTTCTGCTTGTATTTTCTCTAAGTGCGATCACCTTACTGATATGGTCATTTGTCTGGCGATGGCGTTTTCCTTCTCTTTGGCCTGATTGGTCATTAAGGAGTTGGGAAAGAGCGTGGAATGGTTTGATTGAGCCCGTTGTGAACTCCCTGAAAGTTGGGCTGGCAGCGTCTGTGCTGGCTACCGTGTTCGCTGTTGTGCTGTTGGAACTGATTAATCTGCAAAGGAGAAAACACCAGGGGCTGGGGAAAAGGCTGACACTATTTTCCAGCCTTGCCATGTATGCGCCGTTGTTGTTACCGCAGATGACGTTCTTGTTTGGTATCCAGATTTTACTGCTTGAATATCAGCTGGAAGGATACTGGTCTACTGTCGTTGGTGTGCATCTGTTGTTTGTATTGCCTTATTGTTTTCTCAGCCTTTCTGGCCCATGGCGTTATTATGATCAACGGCAGAGTCTTCAGGGGTTGCTGCTTTCTCAGTCGCGGCTGAAAACATTTTTTCAGATAAAACTGATGATGCTGTGGCGTCCATTGATGGCATCTATTGCACTGGGTTTTGCCGTGAGCATTGCCCAGTATCTACCAACATTGTTTGCCAGTGCCGGAAGAATTGAAACGGTAACCACTGAAGCGGTTGGTCTGGTTTCTGGGGGGAATCGTCGTTTAATCGGTGTTTATGGGCTGGTTCAGATGATTTTGCCATTCCTTGCCTACGCAGTGGCGTTTCTATTGAGCAACTGGACTGTGAAGAATGGACGAATTGCAGGGAGAATGAACCGTTGAATTTAATCCTGAAAGGTGTGGATATTTGCCTTGATGGCAGGCAACTGTTCTCACAGTTGAGTTGTACTGCTGAGGCTGGAGAAGTACTTTCTGTGCTTGGCTCCAGTGGGTGTGGTAAGAGCAGTTTGTTGAACTACATCTGTGGAATACTGTCGTCTGAATTTTCTTGTTCCGGTGAGATCATTCTGGCTGGCAGAGTGATTAATGATATTCCTTCTCATCAGCGTGGGGTTGGGCTGCAGCTTCAGGATCATCTTCTATTCCCTCACATGACAGTTGGAGAAAACCTGACGTTTGCCTTACCTCGTAAATACCTCCGAAAAGAGCGAAGGAAAAGGGTGGAGCAAGCTTTATTAGACTGTGGTCTGAAAGGTTATTTTGATCGAGACCCTGCCACTCTGTCAGGTGGTCAAAAAGCCAGAATCAGTTTAATGCGAACGTTGCTGGCAGAGCCAAAACTGTTGTTGTTGGATGAGCCATTTTCCAAGCTGGATGCCGGGCTGCGAGGTGCGTTCAGACGTTTTGTGTTTGAGCAGATCGAAGAGCGTAAAATCCCTGCTCTCATGGTGACCCATGATGAGCAGGATATTCCGGATAATGAGAAAGTGATCAGGCTTTAGCCGAAATCAAAGTCCATGGCATCCATCGGTCCGGAAATGTAATACCCTTGGGCGTAATCCACACCGAGCCTCCACAGGTGCGCCAGCGTTGGAGAGCTTTCTACCATTGGCACAATACAGCGCACATTTTGCTCTCTCAGCTGCCCCAGCATTTCTGTAATTTCTTCATCCCGATCATCACTCAATTCACTGGTAAAGCTACCATCGAATCGAACAAATTGAACATTCAGATGCTTCAGCGCTTTCATAGAACGGGAATCGCTCTGGAACCGGGTGATGGCTAACTGGCAACCAATGCTCTCAATGGATTTGGAAAATTCAACCACCCGTTTCAATTGCTGTAATACAACGCTTTCTGGCATTTGCAATATGATGCTATCAGCAGGAATACTGCTGGCTTTTAACAGGCCAGTAAGGAAACCTACCAATTCGGCATCCTGAATGGACAGTGGGCTCAAATGGATCAACAGTTTTACTTTCTTACCTGCTTTATAAAGAGGTGTAAGCTGTCGTATACATTGGCGAATGACCCAGCGATCAATATGAGGCATCAGGCTTGATGATTCTGCCGCGGCCATAAACTCACTGGCTTCAATCACCTCACCCTTAGGAGAGTGAAGTCGTAGGAGCACTTCATACTGCTCTTCTTCAGCACCGGTAATATTGATCACGGGCTGATACAGCAGATGGAAAGAGTCCTGAGACAGAGCCTGACGAATCATGGCCTGTACATCACCATCGTCGGCTTTTTCTTGCAGCAGTTTTTCTTTTGAATACTGCTCTATTCGTGGGTTCTCTTTTTTGAGCGCCATTTTATAAGCGTTTTTGGCATCAACGAGTAAGGCGGCCAGATCTTGATCACCGGCTTTCACGGCATAGCCGATGGTAGCGGTTGTTGTGATGGTTTCATCAGCGCTACCAAATAAGTGGTTTTCAATGGTTTCTTGCAGATTGACTAGCTGATCGTAAATCTTATCTGGATTGCCAGGAGCCAGTAGCAGGAAAGTATCCTCTGCATATTGGCAACCAATACCGTTGGAAAATTTCTTTAGAATAAGCTCACCAGCTGCGCTCTGAAGGGAGCGAATACCGTCATCGCTGTAATCATTTTTGAGTGTCTCGAAATCATCCAGTTGGATAAAAATCAGAGTGGCCTGCTCAGTTTTCTGCAGTGCCGTATCGACTTTTTTATGGAAGGTTTCTTTCGTGTCAAGAGCTAGCGGCTTCTGAGGCTTTTGTGCGGGTTTTGCCGGTGCTGCTTTTGTATTTGCTTTTTGTTTTGGTGTTACTACGTTTTTTGGAGCTTCTTTGATTTCTGATTTCTTTTCTGCAGGTTGATCCAGAACCGGAATAGGCAGTAGGGTCAATTGTATGCAGGGTTCATCATCATACTCAGCTTCAGAAAGTTGCAGACTAACAAAGGTGTAGTTGCCATCAACATGAGCTAGCTGGCACTCGATAGCTGGTTGAGAAGCGTTGGCATTAAATTTCTTTAGTCGCTGCTTGATTTCTGCCTGATGCTGTTGATCAACCAGGTCAATAATCGTTGTGCCTGCGAGATCATCAATATCTTCGTAGCCGACCAGCTCAAGATAGGCGGCATTGGCGTCTACATGCACTCCGTCGTGTATATAGGCAATGGCTTCTGTAGCGCTTGCGAGCAGTAACTGACAGCGCTTATTGGACTCTTCCAGACTTTTTAGGGTGGTATCCAACTTTCGCCGATCATCCAGACTGTTCAGCTCCCTTAACACTGCATGGAGAATATGTTTTTCATTGGTGTTGGGTATGGCGTCCCGGGCACCGGCAGAAAGCCAGGTGGATGTCTTCTCCGGATTGTATTCAGGCAGTGTGACAATCACTGGAATGTCTTGCTGATATTTTGCCACAATATTTAGAACGTGCTGGGCGTTCAGCCTTGGCGTTTCCTCCGCACTGAGTATCAGATCCCATTGCTGGTCTTTCAGTGCGTTCTCCATCGTTTCAATAGACGAAATATGTTGTACACGGGGGGGCATGCCTGCGGCGCGGAGTAATTTTACCCATCGTTCAACATCATTCGGTGAGTCTTCCAGGGCAAGCAGGCGTATAGTTTGTTTGCGATAATCCATTCGGGTAAATCACTGCTTTGATAAAGTCGTAACGTATCTACATCATACGTGATGGGGATTCAAAACGCATCGACCTAAATCAGTAGTTACTTTGTGTAAGAGACAAACTTATGTTTCAGAGTCTGGCGTATGCTTTATAAGGGCAACCTATTCTCGGTCAGGCTCCTAGCCAAATAGCTGAATTTGATATTGATTCCATATGCCGTGGCTGGCGATACATTTGACCAACTTTCCTTTTTTTAGAAGATTATTATGAATTAGATCAAATTTGAGCCCCTCCTTTGCTGCCAGGTTTGGCATGATTAAGGACAGTTCATTGGGGTCTGGTAATATCAGGCATCGTTGGAAGTGGGTAGTATCCTGAGCTTTCTGGGTTAAGGATATGGCGCCCGCTTCTACAGCCGACGTCAGTAATCCGGTACCAAGGGTGAGCTCGTTGTCATTAAATACGCCAAGCCAGCGCACATCATAAAGTGTCCAGGGTGTTCCCGAGGTTTGACGGATGCCAATCAGTTCGCTGGGATGGATTTGTTGTGGTAGCTTATTTTTGATTTTCAGGCAAAAGCCTTTATTGCTGGTGTTGGATATTTCGACTTTCATAGAGGTCTGCTGCTTTCCATCGGCACCGCTGTTAGCTTGAAAGTCAACTACCTTGTCCGAAACAATATTACCGACCCGTTCATCTTCTGTTAAATCGGTATCATGGGCTGATGACCATACATCTTTGTTATCATCTTCGAAGTTGCTTTTTCCTGTATTTTTTGAGTAAACGGCTACGATGTCGTCGAAATGGCGTTTGCCGGATAAAAAGTAGTGTAAGCCCGTAAACCCAATGCAAACTTCGCATTGCTCGAACGACTTTTGTCGTGGGGATGATCTTTTCTGAATATGCCCCCAGCTGAGTAGCAGGTGGTCAATCAGGTCTGCGGGCATGGCTTCAGTTGCTTTGTTTTCAGTTTTTAACTTTTGCAAGTGTGCAGTAAGCACTCTTACATCCAGACCAATGACACCCTCTTGCTGTTGATCTGGTTTTGGTAGCGCATATTGCAGGCCATCGTCTTGCATTAGGTTGGCGGCGTAGTAAATAGAGAGTCCACTTTTGGGGTCAATTTTCCCATGTCCACTCCACAGGCTGAGGATTTGCCAGACTTTCTGGATTTGCTGGTTAGAGAGTTTGTTGGTGTCTGTACGGGATAGCAAAAGCGCCCGTTTGTAATGGTTTTCGGTCGACATGATTTTTGACTGGCTGTCAAAAGGGTCTGCTTGCTGTGTTTGCAAAAAATTATGCTGCTTGGCAATTTGATAGAGCTTGTGGAGTTGGAGCCATAACCCCGAAGTTGCCGGTCGGTAGAGCAGGCACTGGAAAAGGTATGTGAGAGCTGAGTCAGACATGGCTCGATGGAGTGCTGTTGCCAAGCGCTCTCCGGTATTATTCTTGTCGATGTAACATTGGACAACGGCTTGATAGGCTGTAGCCAGACCGCGATGAAGTAAGTGGCAGATGTTGAAGCGAGCCTGCTGTTTGTCGTCGAGAAATATGTTCCTTTTCAGGTGGCGCTGGTAAAGAGTTGTAGTGGTTGACAGTGCTGGCGTTCGCAGCATCTCAACAAGCTTGTATAGCTCATCAGGATCGGAATCTAATCGAACCAAATTGTCCAGCGCTTGAACCAGTCGCTCACCATTCTTGAAATGGTCAGTTGCCGATAAGCTGGAAAGCCAATGCTCTACATTACTGGCGTTAGAGTCTGCATTGGCTGAGAAAAATTCCAGCGAAGCGAGGTTGCGAGCAGGCAGCTCCAACCGCAGTGAGTCTGTAGAATCCATTCTTTAATCCCAAATCCATGGGGCTGAACATCCTGATCAGCGGTGTTATCTTTTGCGAAATCCTGTGGCGAACACGTTATATAATAAATTTGATGTTCATAATATGCCAGCCTTGTCGAACCTGTATCGGCGTTTTAACGCATTCAGCTAGTTGATCCAGGTTTTCCCCGGCTTTCCCGGTATTTCACGAACCAGCTTTGGAACGAGGTATCCTGGGCATTCCGCCATAACGCCTTGGATCAGTTCTCTTGCAGCTGCATCAGGCACATCAAAATGTGCGGCGCCTTTTACCGGATCCAAAACGTGCAAATAATAAGGGAGCACACCGGCGTTAAATAATACGTTACTCAACTCAGTCAGAGCGCTAACGCTGTCATTGATACCCCTTAACAGAACAGACTGATTCAACAGAGTTACGCCCGCCTGTCGAAGCTTGTTCATTGCGTCAGCGACGGCATCATCAATCTCGTTGGCATGATTGGCATGAATAACCATAACGGGTTTAATCCGGTGACCAGTAAACCAGCCAATCATCTCATCGGTTATACGCTCAGGAATCACAACCGGTAATCGCGAATGAATTCTCAGGGTCTCAACGTGAGGAATGCCGTTCAACTCCAGCGCTAATTTCTGCAGTCGACGATCGCTGGTGGCCAGCGGGTCGCCACCACTGAGAATCACTTCTTTTATTGTTGAGTCGGAGCGTATGTAATCCATTGCCCTTGACCAGCTTTCGCGATCCAGACGATTATCCTGGTACGGGAAATGGCGGCGAAAACAGAACCGGCAATTCACCGCACAGGCGCTCCCCACAATTAATAACATCCGTCCGTGGTATTTATGGATAACGCCATCCACCGGATTTTGAGTTTGTTCTGCCAGCGGGTCTAAACCAAAGCCTTCAACCTCATCACACTCGGCGCCAAGAGGAAGAACCTGCTTTAACAGAGGGTCGTCAAGGTTACCGTATTCCATCCGGTGAACATAAGAATGTGGCACCCGCAGTGCAAAGTGGTCGCTGGCTTGCAAGGCGGCAGGCAGTAATTCCTGACTCAATCCCATCATCGATAACAGCTGTTCTGGAGAGTTGACCGTATTCGCCAGTTGTTCCTGCCAGCTACTGAAATCATCAATGGTCTGTGCACTGATCTGCTCACTCATCTGCACAACGAGCTCGGAACGGGTTATCATAGGGGTTTTTGATCTCCTGGTAAGGTCCAATGGCTATTTATAGTACCAATGAGTTTCGTTCAGGTCTCAAAGTAATGCTTGAGGGTGATCCATGCTCAATCATTGAGAACGAATTTGTTAAGCCGGGTAAAGGTCAGGCCTTTAACCGGGTAAAATTCCGTAACCTGATGTCCGGTCGAGTCTGGGAGCGCACGTTCAAATCCGGTGAAAGCCTGGAAGGCGCAGACGTCATGGACCTCGATATGGAATACCTCTACACCGACGGTGAATTCTGGCATTTCATGATGACCGATGGTTCTTACGAGCAGCATGCTGCTACCAAAGAAGCGGTTGGCGACACCATCGACTGGCTCAAAGAACAGGGAGTTTACTCTGTCACTCTTTATAATGGTAATCCGCTGTCTGTCACCGCTCCGAACTTCGTTGAGTTGCAAGTGGTGGAAACCGATCCTGGCCTGAAGGGTGACACTGCCCAGGGTGGTTCTAAACCGGCCAAGCTCAGCACCGGTGCTACTGTTAAGGTGCCTCTGTTCATCGTGGAAGGTGAAATGCTGAAAATCGATACGCGTACTGGTGAGTACGTTGGACGTGTGAAGTAAGCTGCACCCTGCAGACGGTTTGCCTTCATGCAAGCCGATGATTTGCAATGAGCCATCAATAAAGGTGGCTCATTGCAATGTCCCTATCTACAAATTATACCAATGTCGTTTTTAAATTGTGGAGTGAGCAAGTTATTTTGTAATACTGGGCAATACCCGAGGGCATAAAGGCGAAGCGACGAGTCATAGCCTTTATGCCCTTGGGTAGTAGCTATGGCGAGGAACTTCAACGCAGATCCAGTCGCACAAAATGACTGCGCAGCCCATAATTTAAAAACAGAATTGGTATTAACCATTCAACCCCTCTCTCATTCTGCCATATTCTTTATCAAGCCTTAACGGCTTAGGTTGTTACCTTTTATCTGATAACTGGGTTGAGCCTCGTCTGAGAGTTTGTGTATCCGTACCAATGAAATGACAACGTTGAATGGAGAGTAATTATGGGTCCCTCAGGAAAAATTGGGGGCGGGTCACAGGCGTATATTAGAGGGGATAACGCCGCCTAGCCTCAGCCGAGATCAGCAGCAAAATCATGGTTGGCAGAACGGTTTAAGCAAGGGCCTATTTCGGTGGCAATACCGAGGGAAGTGCAAAAATCAGGGTTTCATCATCTGTTTGATAGAAAAGTGCGTGCATTACAGGCAGTTTCAAAAGTTGTCTCAAAACTTAATAAAGTCCCTCCTTTGACCCTGCCAGGATGGGGTGATCGATCCGACAATAAGCAATCTGTTGGTACCAGCATTGCCAGTCCTGTTTCGGATATTGATTTAGGGGAGTTTGCGTGCATTTATGTTGATGACGCCAATGGGCAAAGCTCGATTGCAGGTGATTGGTGCATAGTAGAAGACTCAAAGTGGCAGACGGTTGGAAAAGAGGGTGCTGATAATCTAACTACTCCAAATGTCATTGTCTTACCCGAACACCGCGATAGGGAGCGTGAAGCGGCAATATTTATGAGAGGTGAGCCAGTTTTCTCTGATATCAGGCAGAATGTAAGACGTAAAACCTGTTATTTAAACGCCTCTCTGGCCGCATACTTAGCCAATAAAGATAGCGTGGAAATTCTTAAAAACACCATGACGGCTAATGAGAAGTCACTGTGTATTTCTCTTTATCACCCTGATTCAAAGAGTGATGTCAGCATTGAAACCCCTCTCGAACGAGACGAGAAGACATTCTCCTATTCAAAAAACGGCAGTTTATGGGTGGCCTCATTCGAAAAGGCCTTCTATGCCATCAACGCAGTTACTCAAGCGTCGAAAAGTGGTTTGCAACCGGGAAGGAAAAAAGCGGTTCAAATCCCGCAAGATCTTTCAGTGTTAGACTGGTGTACTTTGCGTCATGCACTGGAGAGTTTGCCTTTCGTACCGTCAGCCTTTGAGAGTCCTTCCAGTGAACCTGTTCAGATGCTGCTTGATCCAGACATGGTGGAACTGGTGCGCGCCAATGTTCAGCAGAAAGTCCCCGTAATTCTAGGTAGCAAATCAGCAAGAGATATTGATAAGACGTTTGCTGTAACCAGTGGGATTCCTTCAAACCACGCGGTAGCAGTGATCAGAGAAGCGTATTACGAGAATAATGACGGCCAGAAAGTTGAAGGCGTTTTATTATTTGATCCTCATGGGGACGGTGCAGCGAATCAGAATGCTCTCGATGCATTGATGAATGGACAAGCACAAAAGAACGTCAATATAAGCAATATCCCAGCTATTACTTTTGTTCCTTGGCGTGAGCTACCTGATAATTTTGCCGAAGCCGTCGTCGCAAAAGGCGTTGCTTCTTCTATTAAAAAAACGCGCCTGAAACAACGCTGATTGAGTGCTACCCTACGACCTGTATCAAAATTATGACTAGTCGCACTATTGGAGAAACGCTGTGACAGAACAACTCTGGCGCCCATCGGGATCGATGATGGCTCTGCGTGAAAGAGCGCATCTTTTGCGAAAGATAAGAGCATATTTTGATGGGCAGGGTGTTATGGAAGTCGAAACGCCTATTCTGTCTAGCAGTGCAACAGTGGATGTTTATATAGATAGCTTTACCTCCGAATTCACACCCATTGGTCATGATCAGAACCAGCTCTGTTATTTGCGCACCTCGCCTGAATTTTCCATGAAGCGACTGCTGGCCTCTGGCAGTGGTGATATTTATTCGCTTGGGCGTGTATTTCGCAACGGTGAAGCTGGTGGCCGTCATAACCCGGAGTTCACCATGCTGGAGTGGTATCGAGTGGGGATGACAGATCAGACCCTGATGGATGACATGTCATCGTTGTTATCCAGCATCTGCAACTATAAAGAGGTAAGACGAGTCAGTTACGGGGAGCTGTTTGAGAGCGCCCTGGGCATTAACCCTTATCTGGCTTCTGATGAAGAGTTGGGCAGCATGGTGGGTGAACGCATTGACGCAAAACTTCAGGGGTTGGAACGAAATGACTGCCTGGATCTATTGTTCTCCAAATTTATTGAGCCTGAGCTGGGCGGCATAAGTGAAGATGGGTTGGAGGGTTGCTTTGTCTATGACTACCCCGTAACGATGTCCGCTCTGGCAAAAGAAAGCTTGAATAAAAAAGGGCAACCTGTTTCCTCGAGGTTTGAGCTCTTTATTAACGGAGTCGAATTGGCGAATGGCTATCACGAGTTGACTGATGGTGATGAGCAGGAGAAGCGCTTTGAAGACGAGCGTATGAAAAGACAGCAAAGAGGATATGATCTTTATCCTTATGATCAGCATATGGTGGATGCACTAAAACATGGAATGCCAGACTGTGCTGGAGTGGCGCTCGGTATTGATCGACTACTGATGCTTTTATTAGGCACCAATAACATCGCTGATGTTCTGGCTTTTGATTTTCAGCGGGCATAAATTAATTTCAAAACACCCCTTGCCAAAAACGACAATGTGCGTAAAATGCGCCCCTCTTCCACGGACGATCTCCAGCGAGAAAGCCAACGTGAGCTGATGAGGATTCATCACTAACAGGAAGAGTGATTTGAAAACGATTGCTTGAATCAAACGATGAAAACAACCGATTGACAAATCAACGAGGTGCGGTAATATTCGCCTCCGCTGACACGGTCTGAACGACAACGTTAGCGAGTTGAAAGGCATCTGAAAACGATCGCTTGACAACGAAAGTCGCTTCGGTATGATAGCGGCCTCGCTGATCGGCCCTCTTGTAGAGGAAAGTCGCCGATTGGAGATTAGATAAGACGCGCCACGGCACGCACTGATCAGGTTCTTTAACAAGATATCAGACAATTCGTGTGGGCGCTTGTGCGATTGCATCGGTTAAGAAAGCTTCTTTTTGTATTTGTATAATTTGTACTTATATAAAGAGTCTCTTTCAAAAACTTTGAATGCTTGATCAATCAAGTGAACACTCGTTAATTCAGCTGTCTTCACAGACAGTTAAATAAAATGTGACGTTCATGAGAATGTTGAGCAGCTGATTACGCTCTTTTTTATAGAGAGTGGTATGAGGCAAAACGATTTAAACTGAAGAGTTTGATCATGGCTCAGATTGAACGCTGGCGGCAGGCCTAACACATGCAAGTCGAG
>NZ_CANMAO010000010.1 GCF_947495845.1 uncultured Endozoicomonas sp.
CGCGGGATGGAGCAGTCTGGTAGCTCGTCGGGCTCATAACCCGAAGGTCGTTGGTTCGAATCCAGCTCCCGCAACCACTTTCAAACCCTAACTCATCATTATTTCCCCAATGCATTTGTTGAACAACACTTCTCCTGCCAAGCGGGCATTAATAGTTGAAGGTGGTGGCATGCGGGGTGTCTTTACTGCCGGCATTCTCGACGCCTTTATCGATAAACGAGTTCCCTTATTCGATGGCTACTTTGGTGTTTCTTCTGGAGCATTGAACCTAAGCGCTTACCTGTCAGGTCAAAAAGGATTAAGCCTGGACCTGTATACGGCACTTTGCAACGACCCTGATTTCATTAGTGTACGACGACACCTTAAGGGTGGTCACTTAATGGATCTTGATCTGTTTTTTCAGCGTCTTGCAAAGTCCAGCCGCTTTAATATTCCTGCTATTTTCAAAAAACTTCAAACCAGTCACTTTTGCGTTGTAACCACCGATGTAGAAACCGGAAAACCGGTCTATCACGGGATCAACCAAAACCATACAGCGGATGAATTTCTGGACATACTAAAAGCCAGTAGCGCACTACCGGTTCTGTATAACTCATCCGTTACAATCAATGATCTTGAAATGACAGACGGTAGCCTATCGGATCCTATCCCTTACCGGAAAGCGATTGCCGATGGGTTTGATCAGATTGTCATCCTACGGACTCGCCCTTTGAATTTCAGGAAAAGCAACTCCCTGAAGTCTCGTTTCTACGCGTGGAAAAGCCGTGAGAAACCGTCAATTGGCCAGCTAATAAAAGACCAGGATCAAATATATAACCTTTCCGCCGAGTGTATAGAACAACTAACCATTGAAGACAACGTAGAAATACTGCAAATCGCACCACCGAGCCCTCTACAGACTTCAAGAAAGACGACAGTACGCAACCATTTGGTTGCGGATTATCATCAAGGCTATTCCATGGGATTCGCATTGTCGGAACAACTGCGTACCGAACAATCACTCTCTTCAATTTTCTAATCAAACCTGCATCCTGTCTGCTAGATTCATAGGGTTCTTTTCTTAAAACCCTTTATACCAATGGCGTTTTTAAATTTTGGAGCGAGCAAGTTATTTTGAGCGACTGGGCAAGGCGAAGAGACGAGTCATAGCCAAAGCTATGGCGAGGAATTTCAACGCAGAGCCAGTCGGTCAAAATAGCTGCGCAGGCCATAATTTAAAAACAGAATTGGTATTAGTCAATGCGAGCACATCATGCCAAGACAGGTTCTCGTCCCCGTCGCCAATGGTTCAGAAGAAATTGAAGCAGTGACGGTCATTAATACACTGAGAAGATCCGGTGCTCAGGTGACAGTAGCCAGCTGCAATATAGACGGCAACCTTGAGATAGTTGCATCACAAAAAACCCGACTCACCAGTGATATTCATATCAAAGAATGCTTTGATGCCCACTACCATTTGATCGCTGTACCGGGGGGCATGCCTGGTGCAGACAACCTGAAAAACAACCCCGAACTGATAGAACTCCTCCAAAACCAACAACGTGCAGGCAAGTGGTATGCTGCTATCTGCGCCGCGCCTGCTGTTGTTCTGGCCAGCCATGGCTTGCTGGATAATACCCATGCGACATGCTATCCAACATTTATGGAGCAAATGGAAGGTGCTCTGGCTCATCCGGAAAAACCGATTGTCATTGATGAGAAAAAGCGCGTTATCACCGCTCAAGGTCCAGGCAATGCAATGGCCTTTTCTTTCAAATTAATTGATGCCCTCTACGGAAAAGATGCCTTTCGGCCGATAGCTAAACAGATGCTGGCTCACTGGGCGTTAAGAAGCTGTTCATGATCTTTTGCGAATAGCGAAAACGAGGAGAAAATGTTCCTGTTTTTCAGTTTTTTGAGGCGCATAGTGGCGCTACGTAACGAAGAAAACTGAAAAACAGGGGCGTTTTATCGTCGTTTTCAGCTCGCAGAAAGATTGTGAACAGCTTCTAAGTACCTGAGCATATGAAATCCTATTTTCGTTTCCATATGCCCGGATAGTTATAACCGCTTTAGCCTTCATATCCTTCGAAGTAATTTGGAACACATACCTAGAAATGCGTATAAAATAGACATAAGGGTTTTCCGAATACACAGGAACCCCCTTAGCGATCACCCGCGAGGTAAACAAAATGGAAAGTTTCATCCTGATTGTGGCTGGTACTGTCATTCTCTACTATCTGAGTCAGAAACAGGATCAAATGGCCGACTGGATGCTTGGTGTGGAGTTTAACCGGTTTGAGCGCATCTACCAGAACGTGACTTACTCTTGTCAGGATTCAACGGTAGTGCGTAAGCAGGTAACCAGCGCCATGCCTATTCCTTTTATCCCGTCTACCGGGTATTCGGTAAAGGCCCTTTGCCTGACAGAGGACAAGCACTGGTTCTGGTTTGACGCAGCAATCCGCCGCATGAAGCTGGACAAGATCAGCATTACTCCATCAAACTCGAAAGAAGCCTTCGATGCTCTGAAAGATGATCCTGAAATACTGCACCGCTACTTTTCTAATCATGATCAACAGTCTGCTTAACCAGCAGATCAGAAGCGTTTTTAGTAGCATTTAATAATTGCCCACTTCACAGTGGGCAATTTGCATCAGGCCGTTTCTACCATCCCACGCAGGTCTTTGCGTAAAATTTTACCTACAGGCGTCATGGGCAGATCTTCACGGAACTCGCAGGATTTCGGCACCTTATAAGCAGTAAGGTACCGTCTGGACCAACCGATCAACTCTTCTTCCGTTAAGCTCTCATCCGATTTCACAACGAACAACTTAACCTTCTCACCGGATACGTCATCAGGCACACCAATCGCCGCACAGTTTGCCACTTTCGGATGACCCGATACGACATCTTCAATTTCATTTGGATATACATTGAAGCCTGAAACGATGATCATATCCTTGATTCGATCGACAATCCGAATAAAGCCATCTTCCTGAATCAGCGCAACATCGCCAGTTTTGAACCAGCCTTCAGAATCAATAACTTCTCGGGTCGCCTCTTCCCGCTGCCAGTACCCAGGCATGACCTGAGGCCCTCTAACGCAGAGTTCCCCAGACTCACCAATGGACAGTTCTTTACCATCATCATTAATAACTTTGAGTTCGGTAGAAGGCACCGGCAGTCCTGATGTTCCCTGCTGAGCCAATTCGCCAGCAGGATTCATGGTCACGGCCGGTGAACATTCAGTCAAACCATAGGCTTCAGAAATAATACAGCCCGCCTCCTGATGCCAGCGCTTAGCTGTCGCCTCCTGAAGTGCCGTTCCTCCCGACAATGTCATTTTCAACCCAGTGAGATCACACTCTTTGAACTTAGGGTGATTCAACAAACTCACAAAGAGTGTATTTAAACCAATAAACATGGTGAAACGCCATGGTTTAATCGCCTTAATAAAAGTGGCCGTATCTCTTGGATTCGCAATCAGGATATTGTGATTACCATTGAGTGGCATGCACAGCAAATGCACAGTAAACGCATAAATATGATAGAGCGGCAAAGGCGCTATCACGATTTCATGGCCATCTTGAGCAATTTTTTGTCCGTCAGGCCCCTTCTGAGACAGAGCTGCTTTCGACTGAAGCATATTCGCAATCAAATTGCGGTGAGTCAGCATTGCACCTTTAGCGACACCTGTCGTTCCACCGGTATACTGCAAAACAATAGGATCGGACAGTTTTGCACCTGTTGGCGCCTGATACGTTCCCAAATCGCCCAAAGCCAAGGCACTACGAAATGGTGTTGCTGACGGTAAATCAAAGTCAGGCACCATTTTCTTCACACGTTTAACCAGGAAATTCAAAATCTGCTTTTTAGGTGAAGGCAACATATCCGCAAGCTGTGTCGAAATAAGGTGTTTTATTTCAGTCTGCCCTACGACCTCTTCAACTAAATGACCAAAGTTCTCAAGAAATACCAGCGCCTTGGCTCCAGAGTCCTTAAACTGGTGAAGCATTTCTCTAGCGGTATAAAGTGGATTCGTATTAACCACTACCAACCCTGCCCTCAAAGCACCATACACGGCAATGGGATATTGCAGAACATTAGGCATCTGAATCGCAATGCGATCACCTGGCTGTAGATCTGTGTGGGTTTGAAGATAAGTGGCAAACTGTCGACTGTATCGATCAAGGTCCGCAAAGGTCAGAGTCAGACCTAAACCAGTAAATGCGGGACGTGCTGCATTGTCAGTTAGAAAACCATTAATGACAGAAAGGACACTGGAGTATTGGTCTGGATCAATGGTGTTATCAACACCGGCAGGTCTCTTACCATTCCAGAAGGATGCATCCATAAGACTACGCCTCTTTTTCTTTTTATTGTTGTTTTTGATTTTTTATCAGGGCATTCCTGTATTTGACTGATGATACCGAACAATTTGCCGATCATCATCAATTAATTGAGGCCATTACAACACGAATATAAATCAACCTCTGGCAATGTTGATCTATTTTATTTACTCTATTTTTAAGCCATGGCCTTTCTGTGCGTCAGGCAGACAAAGGCTTAAGCGACAGCAATGGATATTACCGACAGGAAGTTGGGCATAGTGGAAATATATTCCTCAATCGCATTGCTTTCTGCCAACTTACGGCAGGAGATGCTAAATGACTGAATTTTATTTAAAAATTCTGTCGGGCAACCATATTGGAGCAGAAATTCCTCTTGAGCCCGGTCGCTATGCACTGGGTAAAGGCGAGACCTGCGATCTGGTACTCACCGATGACCAGCTGGATGACATACAACTGACTATCGAAATCTCAGACAGTGGTGAGGTAAAGTTACAGTCAAATAACAGCGGCATGCCACTGATAGTCAATGGTCAGCCCGCTGGCAACAGTATTCAATACAGCACTTTTGATGTCATTCAATGCAACAGTCTTTATATCGCCCTGGGTCCATCGAATACCGAGTGGCCCCAACTAAACCTACCCAGCACGAACACTACACCGCAAGCTCCAGCACAAGAAACAGTTTCTAATGAGACGTCAGGACAAGAGGACGATGTTCATCACGAGGAAGTTGAGCTATCCGCTAATGATTTTGCAGATAACTCTTTCAGTAAAGATGCTCTGGACAGTTTTTATGACGAGAGCACAGATGGAGATCACGAAAGCAGTTTCAATAAAAAATGGTTGCTTGCCATTCCCGCAGTTTTGTTTATCGGCATTATATCGTTGATGGTATTGGTAGCCAGTACTGGCAATGATACAAAGCAGACTGTTGAGCTACCAGATCCATTGGCGACCGTTAAGAGAGTAAAACAGTCACTTGGGCTTAAAGACATCACCTTCAAACTATTGCCTGATCAAACCATAATGATCATAGGGTACACCCAGACTCGGCAAGACAAAAATAAGCTGCAAAAAACGCTTAGAGAGCAGGATATCGCGTTTCGGTCACAAATTGCTGTAATGAATGAAATGCGCGATAACGCCGAATCTTTACTAAAAATCCGGGGATATAATAATCTGGAGTTAGAACTGGATATTACGCCTGGATCCCTGGTTCTTTCGGGTTATGTAGCCACCTCTGATGAGCTTGATAAGATTATTAATATTCTTAAACAAGAAGTACACGGACTTACTTCTGTCGTGGATCAGGTAGAAAATCAAGCAGGTAGAGTAAATACCTTAAAATCTATGCTCAGGGAAAAGGCCTTAATCCCGAGGCTCCAAGTCCTTGTTCGGGGTAAAACTGTTTTGCTAAAAGGACACCTTTTGGATGAAGGACAAGTTTATGACCTTCAAACCATCGTCACCAAGTTTCAGCAGCGGTACGACAATAAACCAGCAATACAGTTGGCGACCAAGTTCTCTAGCGGCTTAATCAATGACAATGCATCACCATTGGTCCTGAATATACGTGGAATCAGTATGGGCCGGGTGCCATATGTCATACTGATAGACGGAACCAAATATCTGATCGGGGCAAAACTCGCTAATGGGTTTACAATTGAAGATATAAACCTCGACTACCTTTTATTAACCAACGGTACTAGCAGATTTAAATATCGCCTTGGAGGGAACCGTGGCGGAAACAATGAAAAGTGATGACTACACAGGTCTATCGAATACCGAAGAACTCTTGATCAATGATCCTCAGGGTCACTATCGGGATCAATTATTAGCCAACCTTTTTAGCGAGGCATCGAGGCTAAAGCAGTTAAGAGATAGGGGAACCGACCCTGATAACTTTGTCAGAATCGACTCTCTACTCACCTCTATCGTCGCCGCCATGGAAGTGGTGGATAAAAACTGGAAGCAACATCATAAATCCTAAGTCTGAAAAGGAATTCAGCCATGGACACGTATAATTCAAATTACAATCAGCCCACCAGCAGCGATTTTAGCTTTGACCGGGTAACAGAGACATTTGGTAATCAAGCCGAAGCTCTGGACAAGGCACTTAAAGATCGCGTTGCGAATATGGACCCGAACAATACCAAGGACATGGTATCGTTTCAGGTTGAATTTAATAAATACATGATCGTTGAAGGCTTACGATCCAGTATTGTTAAATCCATTAAAGACACACTGCAAAGCATTATTCAAAAGCTTTGAGCATTTTCCAGGATGGAGATAACCGGTCATGATCGACGATAAACTCTTAAAGACTCTGGCAGATATCGGCTTCATGGCCAGCGCCACCGGCCTGCCAAAACACGCATTTGGTATTTTCAACGGTATTGAGGCCGCTCGCCCAGACAGCCCTTTGAGCACCATTGGTATCGCGATGGAGTTTATGAACCGCAAGCGTCATCAAGAAGCCATTGACCTGCTTCACAAAGAAGGTTTAAAAAAGTTCCCGGATGACCCTTCAGTACAAGCATTTCTAGGAATGGCTCTCATGTTTGAAGGCAGGAATAAAGAAAGCGAAGGCTTTCTGACCCCCCTGCTGAATTCTAGCGAGCTCGAACCAAACGTGATGGCTAAAGAACTTTTAAGCCATATTCATGGCAGATAAAGCTTAATCTCATTAAAACCAGAGCTGCCTGTTAATCAGGCAGCTGATTCTTCACTGCTTCAGGCATATTTCTTCCAGGAACCACTTCTTCCATCAACCATTGTTTTAAGACGACAGAGAGTAGATTCCTGTATTTCCTTGCCTCATCCGATCCCGATGTTATTTTCTTTGAGACCTCTAGCGCCAACTTGATTGAATCTTGGCTGAAATAATTGTCTGCAATCAATTTGTTATTTTTTCTACGCGACATGGGTGACAACACAGATGACTCACCAAGAATCCTGATAAACTGATTATGCTCTCCTGACACCACATTTCTGGCCATATGCTCAGCAAGCACCGTCACCGGCTCTCTTTGCTCGCTATCTAACCACCGCTGAACCGCTTCTCCTCCACGGCAAATCCGACCACACAGATGATAAAAATAATCATATACCTGTACGCTGCTTAATTTCTGGAAGCCCACAAATGTATGCAGTGAGTAGTGCTGCATCGCCAACATATCTCGATCCATTCTGGGCAAATAAACCGTTCTCACCCCATCAAAATATTTAATCAGCTTTGACCATTCCTTGCTTCGATCTTCAATCGCATGAAACAGCGTTAATAGACCTTTTTCAAAAGAGTCAGCATATTCTCCACAAAGAAACGGTTTATCCATACTCAGGGAATGACGATTTCCAACCTTTATATAATTATTTATGACCAGCTCATGCTCCATCAGATCAGCCTGCCGGATCTCACCGTTGTCAAGCTTGAAAGAGCAATGACGGTATCGGGCATTGTGAAACTGCTCTAACACACACATTAACTGAGTCTTACCCAGCGCATAATTACCAATCCCACGGGCGCTCCCACTTAATGGCCGGTCAATTTCAGCAAGAACGGCGTTCAATACTTCAGCACTGAAAGCCGCTTTGGCATCCACAATATAAGGCACACCTTCACTGGTGATGACATTACGATGATGCAGATCACCCAAACCAAGAAGCAACGATAAACCAGAGATCACGCCCAACTGTCGATAATATTTTTGAGTCTGAGTTTTATTGAGAATATTACCAACACCAGCCTGAACAAATTCGCAATAGCCATAATGAAAAGCATCGTGACAAGGCAACATTTTTAAAGTAGCAATCGCGGCATCACCCAGCAGCGGGTTCAGAAGAGCAGCGACATTAGTCCCCTGCTTTACCTTTCCCACAATCATCTGATCCATCGAAATATCTCGATTCTTATAGACCAACTTTAATCCACAACTAAAATGAAGAATTGCGATCAGTTCGGCGCCATCACGCTCCGGAATCACAATACGTTCTATGCGACCCATCTCACCACCATCAGAAACAAAACATTTTTTAATGGCAGGTACATCCTTTCCCAGCCGTTCAAAGAGTGTTTTCACCTCTCTTAAATAATGAATAATCTTAAGGCGATTTAATCGATACCATAGAGGAAATTCAGAACTGAGATAGCGAATGCCTCCACGTTCATCGATGTGATCCAGCACTTCCGCATATTGATAATTACCTTGAGCCTCCGCTGCCCAGCCAATCGCCTGCAGTAGATGTTTATCAAGATGGTGAAAAATGGGCTCCAGCAGTTC
Source organism: uncultured Endozoicomonas sp. (assembly GCF_947495845.1). GTDB lineage: Bacteria > Pseudomonadota > Gammaproteobacteria > Pseudomonadales > Endozoicomonadaceae > Endozoicomonas. Next base: position 8,615 of record NZ_CANMAO010000010.1, read on the forward strand.
AGCTCGAAGCTTCCCATTCTCAGTCTCCCCATGATAGGCCGTCATTATGCCATCCAGCCAACAAAGCAATGGTTCAAGAAGGTGAAACCTATGGAGCTCAGCAACCTCTAAGTGACCAGCAACCCCAGAAAACAACTTGGACTCTTCCGGCCACCATCGATGCTGATTTAATGAAATTGTTACTGCCCTTTTATCCACCACCTCCAAAAGCTGGTATTTCAACATCCACGACAACACTAACGAAACATCTTTCTCGCCATTTGACTGATGTTGTAATTCAGCCAGCGTTTGTCCTTCAAGACAGGTTTGTGCGGCCCATTTCACGCTCTCTTTATTTAGATAAGCGCTTAGATCTTCATAGAAAAATAGCGATTCAGCACCCAGCAATACTCTGATTCCCCGCTCTGTGGTTTTGAGCAGGCTGTCATTAGAAAGCAGCTGATTTGGATAATGCTCAAAGACCCCGTGATAGGAAAACCCTACATTTCGGCGAGAAAGGTTTGAAACCGAAACGGCCTGTTTGCCTAATAGCTCAATCTGTACATGATATTGTTGAACAATGGACTCCCATGCGAATAATGCATTCACCCGTTGTCGTCCAGCCTCACCAATGTCGGACAGAATGCCTGGGTGTTCTATCAATTGATGAATAATGCTGGCGCACTGAACAGTATCAACGGCTGTGCTTTGTGCTTGAATCAAATGCGCCTGATCCATCGAAAAAACACCTGCCGGTCGTGATATATGATCCAGATTGGCCGACCGAGCATCCACCAGAAAACCACTTACGCCATCTTCCACTAGCTCGCTGTACCCGTTCCAGTTTGACAGTACAGTTACACGTCCATAGGCCATGGCTTCCAACGGAGCCAGACCAAAACTCTCTTGAACATTGTCTGATAGGGAAAGAAACACGTCACAAGCCAAAAACAGTTTTTGCTTTCTCTGGTCATCGATAGAGAGTTCGAATTGTAAACAATCCTCGATATTTAATTCATAGGCTTTACTGAGAATGCTTTGAATGGCGACACTGGCCGCATCCCCTGAACCCGCAACCACCCAACGAACATTCCTATGGCCATAGGACTCAACCAGTTCGCTAATCACCAATAACATGGGGTGTAAATCCATCTTATCCGATGGCGATATTCTTCCCAGACTCAGGATAACAAACTGATCTTCCTGATAACCCAACTCTTCTCTGACATCATCTCGCCCTTCCAGGCTGCAGCCATTGTTTTCAACACCTAACGGCAGATCCAACAATGTGCCTTTATAAGGCAATGCCACACCAAGACTGTCAGAAATTCTCGAACTGGCTGAAGAGAGCAATCGTCGCATCACCGTTTTCTGCGACTTGCTGCTGCAGAGAATTGCATCGGATGGCTTAAGAGGTGACAGTATTAAATCCCTGCTTTTCGACAGATCTGAATCCGTGCTTAGGGTGTGAGCACGACCCGTAATAGGAAAAGGCTCAATACAATAGGCATCACGCAAGGCACAAAGCTGACCTATCCAAGGGTCCCCATGGTGGAACACCTGATACTTAACCTTGGAGAAGTAATTATGAAGATCATGAACCGGAAGAAAACGAACCGTTTTGTCACTGCCATAACGACTCAGGTAATCAGCCCAACTGGCCTTAACCGTTTGCACTTGCTGCAAATGGGTGAATAGATGAATTTCCGTAAAGCGACTGTAGCGAATGATCGCCTTCAGAAACTCATCATTTGCTCGACACAGCCCATTAAAATATGCATTTTCTGCACTACCAACCATACTGCCGAAAATAGCAGAGCGAGCTGGCGTTTTTTTTGAAGGCATATCACTGGAACCTGCAAGGATAGATATACCTTCTTTATCGAACTTCAGGGAAGTTCTATTAGGGCATAAGCATCATTGCTGTGGACGGTGGAGGTTGACGGTTACCACCAATAACGTTTTTGTATAGCTCAAAATTATTTGTAAATTCAGAGAATTGATCCTCGAGCAAACCAAGACTCAATCCATTGACAGGTGCCGAGCTATATAGAGCCAGGACATTTATTTCGTCATCAATACAAAGAGAAACACGCTCAGACGCCATCAGCATTAAGTTGCGTTCTAACAACTTTTTTATGAGTTCTTCACGCTTTTGAGTGTCCAGAGGAAGTTCCTGCAGAGCGCCATAAAGATAAACCCGACCATTCGCCTGAAAGCAAGAAACTTCCATATTCTTGTCAATGGTCAGAGTGTAACGATTATTCTGCGGCTCCAACTCTTCTAACTGCTGCCGGGCAGCAAAGTCTTTCATTAATTGATCAAAACCCATAGCGTCCCTGCTCCTGTGGTTTGATGATCCGGAAGGCTGGATTGCCTGCTGTCCGGATCATTTTTTACGGTTTGAATGACCATCCTTAAATAAGAATAGTTGACCAATATCACTCCACCAGCTGCCTTGGCTGTGCTTTCACCTCACAGGATTTCAGCGCCATGCGCTTAAAAACAGCAATAAGCACCAGAAAAGCAATCAGCGCCGCAAAAAAACCAACGGTTAAGGACTCAGTCATCCCCATGGCCAGATAGCCAATCATGGCGACCACGGCGATGCTCAGCGCGTACGGCAACTGAGTGTTTACATGATCCATATGGTGACATGATGCGCCGGTGGATGACAGAATCGTGGTATCCGAAATCGGCGAACAATGGTCACCAAAGACTGCGCCAGCGAGAACAGATGCCAGCATTGGCAACATCATGGCGATATCTGCAGCAGCAGCCATATCTCCGGCAATGGGCAGCATAATGCCAAAGGTTCCCCAGCTTGTGCCTGTTGCAAATGCCATAATCCCAGACACAATGAACAAAATCACTGGCAGATAACTGGGTGAAATATTGCCACTGACGAGGCTGGCTAAATACTTTCCGGTTTCCAGCTGCCCGATAATCCCCGTCAACACCCAGGCAAAGATCAGAATATAAATGGCAGGCAACATCGACTTACTGCCTTCAACGATGGCTTTCTGCCAAATAGCCCCGTCAATCTTCCGTCTTAGTAACCGTACTACCGCATACACAAGGCCAATCAGACCGCCAGAAATCAACGATAGAGTCACATCGGTGTTTTCAAAAGCACCTAACACAGAGAAAGCCAGCTTGTTTTCAGTAAGCGCAGATGCTCCCGTCCAGATCATAGCTGTCAGTGTTGAAATAACCAGTACAACGATAGGAGAAACCAGATCCGAAACCCGGCCATGCTCATCTTCCTCAAGCTGGGGCGCACCAGGCGGGTTTCCTTTACTGGTATCGAAAAGCTTACCAGCCAGAGCCGCGTTCTCATGCTTAGCCATTGGCCCTACATTCAAGTCCATCGCCGCTGTGCACATAACCATGGCCAGAGCGAAAACCGCATACAGGTTCATTGGCACCATACTGAGGAAGGAAAACACCGGACTACCATCAGAAAGCCCATGCGTGGCCATAATGGTACCAATCAAAGCAATGATATAGGCTCCCCAGCTGGAGATCGGCATAATCACACAGATGGGTGCCGCCGTAGAATCAATGAGATATGCCAGCTTGGCTCTGGACACGCGATGACGATCCGTCAGAGGCTTACTAATGCTACCTACCGCCAGACTGTTAAAATAATCATCAATAAAGATAATAATGCCCAGAAAGACGGTCAGTACCTGCGAGCCCTGACGGGTTTTCACACGCTTTCTAGCCCACTCACCAAACGCTCTGGCACCACCGGAAATACTGATTAAACTGGTAATGACGCCCAGCACCACCAGAAACAACAGAATATAAATATTGCTTAGGTTTAGGCCACCATCCCAGAACACATCCACAAAGCCATCAAAGATACGATGAAGGGTGATGAGAGGGTTCAACCCGGTCAACAGCAATGCGCCGGTGACAATACCCGCTCCCAGTGACAAGAGCACTTTTCGGGTAATAACCGCAAGAATAATCGCAACAGCAGGCGCTAATAACGATAACGACGAATCACTGAAACTGGTCAATTCCATACAACTGATCTCGTTTTCTGATCCCATCAGCCAGTGTATTCCATTATTGGAAAAAATGACGGGACAATTATCATTTGATCAGGAGGCAAGTGTACATCAAGGACGTGCAGACTAACGCTGCACTCTTCGACAGTACCCGTTAGCTCTCCACAGTAAAAACTGTGACAGTAATACACTTATTCAATGCACTACCAGCAAGCCGGCGCGACACACCGACTCACTTCGGCACTGTTCCCTTTCGATTGGGCTAAGGATGTCGTCCTGACCCAATGTACTGATAAACAGCGCGCCTCTAAACAGGAAGAAGAGGATCACAGGTTCAAGCGCAGTAAAGAATATCTGCGTAAACCCTGAAAGATGCATTATGCACCAGAGACAAAAAATCACAAACCGAAAGCCTGACTGACGGTATAAAGATACTCATGAGCTTTAGTCATACCGACATCACTTACATTCAACAACAGCAGTAATAATAACTTTTCTTATTTATTATCAGGAAATTATCGATGCCTAAAAGGCGGGGCTGCACAAGTGACGTACGCTGAAGTAATACAATAAGTGCAAATGGAATCGACCACTTCATTGTTAGTTCTACTACAGCCCCACGTTTATTTCACTTTACTCTGCTTAAGCCAGTAGCGAATTTGTTGACTTAAGGTTGGAACAAAATACTCGCTATTTTCAGGAATGAATTTGTGCGCCGTCGAATTTATTTTTCCTTTGACAGCAAACATTCTTATTGCATTAACTTGACTTAATGCAATTTCTTTTACGCCTCTCCAACTCAAAGAAAAATAGGTTTCTTCATGATTCGGTATAAGAAGCCCCTGCTCCAAGACTGGCCCAGTATCCACACCTTGATCAAGTAAAAAACACGTCCAACCAACTTTCATTTCATCGCCATTAAATATTGCCCAAAAAGGAGAATGGGCGCCTCGGTAAAATGGCGTTATACCAGGATGACCTCCGATAACATATTTAACGGTATTGATTCCTCTTACATCTCTACCCACCCAAGAACCTGTATGTACAACTAAAATCTCTGGTTCAAGCCTTGAGATAAATTCTTTCTGCAACGAAAAACTTTTATCAATGACTATCAATGGGCTGAAGTCTGTTATGATTTTACAATTTTCTTTGTCATTAAAAATTTCAGCTTCCAGCTTTCTATCAAGCCTTTGATTAACCGCTAAATATACAATTCGCGCAAGCATTTGAGATACGGTCGTCAAAAAGCCACGTCGTGAAAATGACCTAATGATATAATCCAGTGGCAACCCTCTTTTTTTTGATTCTGCAATGCAAACACCAACCACATTTACATCATTTTTAATTAAAGTTGCCAGTGTGTTTCTATGTTGTGAGTCATTACCCAAAAGGGCGACAACACGAACATCTCTGATTTCACGTAAACTCATAACGTGCTCTTACCTTTTTTCACAAAAACACTGTACAAAGGCTTTAGACTAATTCGCATGAAGTTCTTTGCTTTTCTGATTAGCAGAGACTTCAAAAACCCCTTCCCCTGTGCCCATTGGTTTATTTGACTAGCGGCTGTCGTATTTTTTGGACAAACACGCCCAAATACCAGAACACCAAACTTCTCGTACGGTCTATAACTTGGTTCTGATGTAAAAAGGAATTCAATGCCAACATCTCCGGCAGCACGTATCGTATCGTCATCCATATCACCGCCTGGAATTGACGCTGTTGATATTTTCTCACCTAGTATATCTTCGAGTATTTTTTTACTTTTTCCCCACTCATCAATCTTCTGATCGTAGGATAAATCTCTGAATATGGATGGGTGCGTATGACTGTGGGTACCAATTACATGCCCCATTTTTCGAATATTTTTGATTTGATCTGTATTGAGAAAGGTATCTGCCCCGATCATTGAAGTGGTGATAAAAAAGTGTCCTACCAACCCCTTATCACTGAGAATTTTTGCAATGCTAACTGCAGAAGATCCGCCATCATCAAAGGTTAAAATCAAGTTCAACATATCCTTTAATGAGGATAAATTTATTACAGATTCAGACTTCTTAAAATGTTTCAATATTAAATCTAAATCACTTAGAAAATGCGAAACCTTGTGTATATATGGGAGCGCACCAACGACCTGAAAACCACTTATTTTGGGGTTATCAGTTACCTCATGATACAAAAATGATATAACATGACGCGTCATCATCCATTTCTCCCCGCCACAAGCCAACCTTCCATCGTATTTGTTCTTTTATTATTTATAGCTTTAATAATTTTCTATTGAGTCATTTCCAATTCAGCTTGCCATAAGTACCCAACCATATGAAATCATATTTTCTGACTCATTGATTAGCCACTCTGCGGCGTTACATCTACGATCACATAGCTACGGCTATGCTCACTCCGATGTGCCTTGCATAGTAACCAATCACTAAGCCAGAAATATTCGATTTCATATGATCGGGTACTTATAGTTTTTATTCCATCAAAAATACTGATTTAAGCAACATCAATTTTATACTACATATTTGTCAAAGGGATGAATAGCACGTTTTGAACTCATGATCGTCGCACAATCAGGGATATAAGCCTGCCTGAGTAACAGATAGGGCTTAAGAATAAGCGGTAGAAGTAAGATCTTATGATCGGGAGATTATCCACGCCTTCCTTCAGTGTGAAGTTACAGCATGGGTAACCCATCACGGCAGTCCGAACCAATCATTAATGCCCACGCCCATAAGGGCGTGGGTTTATAAGCTAAAAACTACTCCCACTCAATGGTCGCAGGCGGCTTACTGGAAACATCGTAGGTCACTCGGGAGACACGATCGATCTCATTAATGATCCGGTTGGACACTTTCTCCAACAGCTCATAAGGCAGATGAGCCCAGCGAGCAGTCATAAAATCAATGGTTTCAACAGCACGCAGTGCAATCACATACTCATAACGACGACCATCGCCCACAACACCAACAGACTTCACTGGCAGAAATACTGCAAACGCCTGACTGGTTTTGTGGTACCAACCCGCTTCACGAAGCTCATGAATGAAAATGGCATCCGCACGACGCAGGATTTCCGCGTATTCTTTTTTCACTTCGCCAAGAATGCGCACACCAAGACCCGGACCCGGGAATGGATGGCGATAGACCATATCGTAAGGCAGACCAAGCTCAAGACCGATCTTCCGAACTTCGTCCTTAAACAGTTCGCGAAGCGGCTCCACCAGCTCCATCTTCATATCTTCTGGCAAACCACCCACATTGTGGTGAGATTTGATCACATGGGCCTTACCCGTTTTCGATCCAGCAGACTCAATGACGTCCGGATAAATCGTTCCCTGGGCCAGAAACGCAATGTTATCCAGCTGACTGGAGTGCTCATCAAACACTTCGATAAATGAATTACCAATGATCTTGCGCTTTTCTTCCGGATCCTGAACACCTTTCAGGCGACCAAGAAACAGCTCTTCGGAATCCGCACGAATCACGCGCACACCCATGTTTTCTGCAAACATGGACATCACCTGATCACCTTCGTTCAGACGCAGCAGGCCGTTATCGACAAACACGCAGACCAGCTGATCACCAATAGCCTTATGCAGCAGTGCGGCAACTACGCTGGAATCAACACCACCAGAAAGACCAAGCAGCACTTTCTGATCGCCCACCTGTTCACGGACTCGTGCAATCGCGTCATCAATAATCTGACCCGGCGTCCACAGCTTTTGACAGCCCGCAATGTCCACCACAAAACGCTCGAGGATTCGTAAACCCTGGGCAGTGTGGGTCACTTCCGGGTGGAACTGAACACCGTAAAACTGCTTCTCTTCGCAAGCCATCGCTGCAATAGGACATGAAGGCGTCGAGGCCGCTACCACAAACCCTTCAGGAAGCGCACTGACTTTATCGCCATGGCTCATCCAAACATCCAGGCTTAGTTTTCCGCCTTCACCGACATGGTCTTCAATGCCATTAAACAGGCTGGTTTTGCCTTCCAGATCCACCCGGGCATAACCAAATTCGCGCAAATCAGAAGTGCTAACCTTTCCACCCAGCTGCTCAGCCATGGTTTGCATGCCGTAACAGATGCCCAGCACCGGAATCCCAAGATTCAATACCAGTTCAGAAGCTCTCGGAGAATCCTCGCCAGTCACAGATTCCGGGCCACCGGAGAGAATCACCGCCTTTGGTGCAAAAGCCTGAATATCCTCATCGGACATATCCCAAGGGTGCAATTCACAGTAAACCCCGATTTCACGAACCCGACGGGCAATCAACTGAGTATATTGGGAACCAAAATCAAGAATAAGAATACGGTCGGAATGGATGTCCTGGGACATGATAAATCGTCATCCTTTGTTCAGAGGCTCACATGAGCATTCTGAATATGAGCTTTTTAGATACAAACAACCGGGTCAACTGCCCGGCTGAAAGTATCAACAATAATTACGGTGCGACTCAGCGAACGCGATAGTTCGGTGCTTCTTTAGTAATTGTCACATCGTGCACATGGGATTCCGCCATGCCCGCATTGGTTACGCGGACAAACTCAGGCTTGGTTCGCATGGCATCCATATCCGCAGAACCGGTGTAACCCATAGCAGCACGCAAGCCACCCACCATCTGATGGATAATGGCGTGCAGAGGCCCTTTGTAAGGTACACGACCTTCAATACCCTCAGGAACCAGCTTCTCAGTGCCCTCTTCTGCGCTCTGAAAATAACGATCACTGGAACCGGACGCCTGAGACATGGCGCCTAAAGAACCCATTCCGCGATAAGCCTTGTAACTACGACCCTGATAAAGCTCCACTTCACCCGGCGCTTCTTCAGTACCGGCCAGCATGCTGCCCAACATCACTGTGCTGGCACCGGCCACAATGGCTTTCGCCAAATCACCGGAGAAACGAATGCCACCGTCCGCAATGACAGGCACGCCGGTTCCCTTCAGCGCTTCAACCACATTGGCCACCGCACTGATTTGCGGCACACCAATACCGGTCACGATACGGGTAGTACAAATCGAACCCGGGCCGATGCCCACTTTAACCCCGTCAGCACCGGCTTCCACCAGTGCTTTACCAGCAGCACCAGTGGCAATATTGCCGCCAATAACCTGAACTTGCGGATAGGTTTCTTTCACCCACTTAACCCGCTCAATTACGCCGCGGGAATGACCATGAGCCGTATCGACAATAATCACATCAACGCCCGCAGCCACCAACGCTGCAACACGCTCCGGTGTTTCAGGGCCGGTACCAACCGCTGCACCGACAAGAAGCTGCCCCTGGGCATCTTTTGCTGCATCAGGGTACTTCTGGGCTTTTTTGATGTCTTTAACCGTCATCATGCCCGTCAGGCTGAACTGATCATCCACCACCAGCACCTTTTCAATACGGTGCTTGTGCAACAGCTTTCTCACTTCTTCCGCATCAGTGCCTTCTTTCACCGTCACCAGACGATCTTTCTGGGTCATGATGTCAGAAACGGGCTTATCCAGATTTAAAACAAACCGAACATCCCTGCTCGTTACGATACCGACCAGATCAGTACCTGAAAGCACCGGAACACCGGAAATATTATGATGGGTCGTCAGCTCTAACAGTTCGCGAACCGTCGCGCTGGCATCAATCGTGATTGGGTCTTTCACCACACCACTTTCATGCTTTTTAACTTTACGGACTTCCACGGCCTGCTGTTCAGCCGTCATGTTTTTATGGATAATGCCAATACCGCCTTCCTGCGCCATGGCGATTGCCAGTGACGCCTCGGTTACCGTATCCATCGCCGCAGAGATCAGCGGAATATTCAGCTCAATATCTCGAGTCAGTTTTGTTTTCAGCTGGACATCTTTCGGGAGGACTTCGGAGTAGCCGGGCAGAAGGAGGACATCGTCGAAGGTGAGTGCATCTTGTGCAATTCTCAGCATTGCCTGTTTCCAAGAGTTGGTGGTAAAAGCGGGTAAAAAATTCGGACAAGTATATCTCACAACTTCCCTTCAGCTAAACCACTATTTCAGGCAAAATGGTAAAAATCTGATCCGCTTGCCGAGCATTATTCATGCATCACTTTACCGACGCCCCATCCTCTCACGTTGAAACACCCGCCAAACCGTTATCCGTTTCGGAATTGAACGGTAAAGCCCGGCGACTGCTGGAAATGAGTTTCAACAATGTGCGGGTAGAAGGGGAAATATCGGGTTTGGCTCGCCCGAGCTCCGGGCACTGGTATTTCACCTTAAAAGACAAACAGTCCCAAATTCGCTGCGCCATGTTCAAAAACCGGAACCAGGCTCTGAAATTCACCCCCACCGAAGGCATGCGGCTTCTGATCAGAGGTCGGGTTAGCCTGTACGAAGGCCGTGGTGATTATCAGCTGCTGGTCGAACACATGGATCACGCCGGCACCGGTGACCTGCAAAAAGACTTTGAAGTGATGAAGGCCAAACTGGCCGCTGAAGGCTTATTTGATATTGATCGTAAAAAACCACTGCCCGAACACCCAAAGCATATTGGCGTCATTACCTCTCCTACGGGCGCCGCCATTCGGGATATTCTCACAGTTCTGAAACGACGTTTTCCATCCATTCCGGTCACCGTGATCCCAAGCTCAGTACAGGGGGATTACGCGAAACAGGAACTGGTGAATGCCATCAAACTGGCCGAAGCTGCCAATCAATTTGATGTCCTGATCGTAGGTCGTGGCGGCGGTTCATTGGAAGATTTATGGCCATTTAACGAAGAAATCGTCGCCCGCGCCATCGCTGAATGCAGTATTCCAATCGTCAGCGCCGTGGGCCATGAAATCGACTTTACCATTGCCGATTTCGTTGCCGACCTCCGGGCAGCCACACCCTCCGCGGCTGCTGAAATCCTGAGCCCTGATCGACAGGCCATACTGAACCAGCTGTTTCTATTTCAGCGCAAGCTAAACACAATGATTCAGCACAAATTGATTCTGAGCAGCAAAGAGCTCGGTAGCATTAAAGGTCGGCTTCGCCACCCTGGCGAACGTTTAAGAGACAGCGCCCAGCGACTGGACGATTTGGAAATACGGCTCAAGCAAGCAATGACACTTCAGCTGGAAAGATCGAATTCACGATTAAGCCGCCTTCAGGAACGCACGGAACGATGCAACCCCATTTTTCAGCTGGAATCTCTGAAAGGTAAAAATGAACGACTGGAACAGAAACTGATTCAGTTGACATTGAACCAGCTTGAAAAACGCAGTTTCAAACTGGAAAAAGCATCCGGTGAATTAAATGCAGTGAGCCCCCTGGCCACTCTTTCCCGAGGTTACTCAATCACGTCACGGGACAGTATTATTATTAGAAGCAGCCAACAGTTGAAGGAGGGAGACCTCATCACTACGCGTTTTCATAAAGGAGAAGCTCTTTGTAAAATCGAAAAACTCGTTAGTTGATTCGAACACTAAATTCTGCAGACTGAAGTTTAAAATGAATCGCGAGCCAAATACTGCCAGCATCTGGCTCAGTCGAGAATACCTGAAGCTTTAGATCTACAGGAAAGAAGAAATGGTCACCAAGCCTGATCATACCTCCCCTCCTTCGGAGGGGCATGACCGATAAGCAAGCAACCCGATTGCAACAACTCCAGACTTCTGAAGTATTTTAATCAGCACTTCCAGCTCACCAGGCAATACATCCGATATGTCATCCAACAACTGCCTTTAAGAAACAGCTCAACCTTAACGCTTGGTTTTTCTCTTCTCCTTGGCAAACTGCGCTGTTTTTTCAACGCGACGCTTGCGATGGGCTTGACGCTGATCCGCTTCTTTTACTTCAGCATACGGGTTATCGCCGGAACGGAATTCAATCCGGATCGGAGTTCCCATAATCTTCAGCACTTTGCGGAAGGTGTTTTCAAGGTATCGACGATAAGCGGAAGGCACTTTCTCCGTCTGATTACCGTGAATAATAATGGTCGGCGGGTTCATCGCACCGGCATGGCAGTAACGCAGCTTTATACGACGATTGTTCACCATTGGCGGCTGGTGTTCTTTTACCGCATCTTCCAGAATACGGGTCAGACGGTTAGTAGACAGCTTGCTAGTCGCCGCTTCATAAGCCTCCTCAATGGAATCATAAAGATTGCCTACACCCGTACCATGCATCGCAGAAATGGTATGAATACGAGCATAATTAATAAACCCAAGGCGACGATTCAGCTCTTTTTTAACATCCGCTCTCTGCTGTTCCTGCATTCCGTCCCATTTGTTCAGCGCGATAACCACGGCTCGACCGGCATCCAAAACAAAGCCAAGCAGATGAAGATCCTGTTCAACAATGCCTTCCCGGGCATCCAGCACCAGAACCACCACATTAGCATCTTCAATGGCCTGGAGGGTTTTGATCACAGAGAATTTTTCAATGGATTCAGACACCTTGCCACGACGGCGCACACCCGCCGTATCGATCAGTGTGTAATCCTGACCAAAGCGCTCGTAAGGAATGTAAACACTGTCGCGAGTGGTTCCCGCTTCGTCGTAAACAACGACTCGGTCTTCGCCCAGCAGACGATTAACCAATGTTGATTTACCCACATTCGGGCGACCAACAATACCAATCTTGATGCCTCTGGCCTTGGTGGGTTCATTCTCATCCGCTACATATTCTTCCACACCCGTGCAATCAAACAGCACATCCTCAATCATATTGCTGACGCCGCGACCATGAACCGCTGCAATATGAAAAGCAGAACCAATACCCAGAGAAGCGAAATCGGTTTCTGCCTGCTCGGCATCCACACGATCCACCTTGTTAAGAACCAGGTGATACTTTTTGCCCTGCTTACGAAGATGCAGAGCAATCATTTCATCCGCAGCGGTCAGCCCTGCCTTGGCATCCACCAGAAACAAGACGACATCAGCCTCAGTGATTGCCGTCAGGGACTGCTCTGCCATCGCGGAGTCAATACCTTCCTCATCACCGGAAATACCACCAGTATCAATGACGATATAGGGATGAGAGCCAACTTTGCCCTCACCATACTTCCGATCCCGGGTCAGCCCAGCCACGTTGGCAACAAGAGCATCCCTGGATCGGGTGAGACGGTTAAAGAGGGTGGATTTGCCAACGTTAGGGCGACCCACCAGGGCAATTACAGGAACCATATTATTTACCACAACAATGTAAAACGGGCTGAACCCGTTAAAGGTTCAGCCCGACAGCGCATTTTTCCAGCTAGAAGACCGAATCAGTCTGAAGACTTTTCCTTCAGAGCCATCAGCTCACCTTCTGCAGTCAAAACAAACATCAGATCATTATCCACCAGTGGCTGAGCCTTGATGGCGGATGAACCTGTTTTAAAACGTCCAGCCTGACTACCGTCCAGCTGAGACATCAGGTGCAGATAACCTTCACTGTCACCAACCACCACATAACTACCAAAAGCAGCCGGGGCGGATAAGCGACGATATTCAAAATCTTCCTGGCGCCAGTTTACAGCACCACTTTTTTGATCAATGGAACTAAGATAGCTTTCTTCACTGGTCAGGTACACGGCACCATAACCATCAGCCATACCTTTATAGCTGGACAGCTCTTTAGACCAGCGCACACGGCCACTGTAAAGATCCATCGCCGCTACATTACCCTGATAGCTATCAAAGAAAATCACATTATCCAAAATCAGAGGTGCGCCTTTAATATCTACCATGCGCTCCAGCTCGGTACTGCCTCTTGGGACAGAAACCCGGGAACTCCACAATGGCGCACCGTTTTCCAGACGGAAGGCCTTCGCCTCACCACTGGCAAATCCGGCAAACACCGCTTCACGGAACATCACCGGCTCAGAAGAACCTCTCAGCGTTAAAGCAGGCTGCAAAGCTTCCTGACGCCACAGATATTTACCGGTATCCGCATCCAGAACGGTTAAGCGATCATCAATACTCTGAACAGCCACATAAATACCATCGGTGACCGGTGCACTGAGAATTTCACTGCTTACCCGTGAACGCCAAAGCTCAGCACCATTTTCCTGATCCAGGGCAATGACTTCACCATCCAGCGTTCCCAACAATACCTTGCCGTAATAAGCACTGACACCACCGCCGACGTGAATATCGTCAAGCTCGGTTTTCCAAAGCTGCTTACCGGTATCACGCTCAAAGGCATAAACGGAACCTTTGGAACCCGCAGCAAATACCTTGTCATCATCAACGGCAGGCTTCAGATTTTCAAAACGATTTCCAACCCCTTTACCGGCTCCTCGGGACCAGACTTCCGTGAGCTCGACCCTTTCATCACTGATCGACTGGAGAGGTTTAGGAGCTCTGATCTCCTCTTCATCCGATGAAAAAATACTGCATGCAGAGAGACTCAGCACAACCAGAAGTGCAACACTGCCCCTAAACAACTTCTCCATTACATTATCCCTCTTGTTCTGAAGACTTCTGTTCATTTGACGGGATCGGCGCCATTGCTGCCAGATCGTCCAGCTTCAGCTGCAGCAGCGGTCGGTTCTGACCATTTTCGCGAGCTGCATCCACCGCGGTCTGATAAGCCTGTTCCGCCTTGACCCGGTCGCCCTGCGCCAACCAGGCATCACCTTTGACCGATTCAATCGTCGCCTGATAAGTTTTTTCAGATGTTAGACCCGCCAACAAATCCAGTGCTTTCTGGCCATTTTCACCGGACTCTGCCAGCAGAACCCGCGCAAGACGAAGTGTTGCCATGGTGTTCACTTCCGGAGCAGGCTTCTGGGCAAGCACCCATTCCAGAGACCTTCTTGCTGCCTCAAGCTGACCATCCTGAACCTGCTGCTGTGCAAGGAACAGTGTGGCAAAGACTGCATACTGACTGTCTTCAAAGTCACTCTGCAGAGTCGTCACCAAGTGGTTAACGGTGGCTTTCTGCTCTTCAGTCAATGACTGAAGAGACAATGCCGCCAATTGGTTTTGCTGATCCACCTGAACCGTATCCAGCAGGCTCTGATAAAGCGATGACGCTTCAGCAATCTGCTGGCTCTGGGTTTTCTGCCAGTATTTGTAACCAGACACAGAGGCCAGCGTAATAGCAACACCCAGAATCACGGGCTGGCCATAATCCTTCCATAGGTTTTTAAGCAGTTGTACCTGCTCGTCATCAGATTGGTAACTCACCCTTTACTCCTGATCTTTTTCTCAAAACAGCCAAGGTACTCAGAGCACCTTACTGCAAAATACTTTTTAGAAATCCTGAAACTTCAGACAGTGGCAGTTGCTGCTGAGCTTCATCCGCTCTCAAGGACTTAATCGTTGCAGTGCCGGCCTGCAACTCATCTTCCCCTATAATCAGCGCATACTTTGCACCACTGCGATCGGCGCGCTTCATTTGAGCCTTGAATCCACCGCCGCCACAATTCATAAGGATTTTAAACTGTGGAAGTGCGTCACGTAAACGTTCGACCACTGGCAAAGCTTTATTACCAATGCCATCACCAACAGCAACAACGGTAACATCCACCTGATTATTCACAGTTTCTGGCAGCAACTGGAGTGTTTCCAGCATCAGGATAAGCCGTTCCATACCCATGGCAAAACCAACACCTGCGGTCGGTTTACCACCCAGCATTTCAACCAATGCATCGTACCGGCCACCGGCACACACCGTACCTTGTGAGCCAAGACTTTCTGTTATCCACTCAAAAACCGTGCGTCCATAATAGTCCAACCCACGCACCAACTTGGTATTGACCCGATAGGAAACCCCAGCTTCATCCAGAACTTTCTTTAAATCTTCAAAATGGTTCCGGGATTCTTCATCAAGATAGTCAAACAATTCAGGGGCATCAGCCACAATTTTCTGTGTACCGGCATCTTTACTATCAAGGATTCTTAATGGGTTGATGGTTAAACGACGACGACTGTCTTCGTCCAAATCCGCTTCATACTGAGACAAATAGGCAACCAGCGCCTCACGGTAACGCAGACGGGATTCCTGGGTACCCAGCGTATTTAGTTCCAGAGTAACGTGCTCACTTAATCCCAACTGCTGCCAAAGGCGAGCGGTCATCAGAATCAACTCAGCATCAATATCCGGACCAACCATTCCGTAGGCTTCAACACTGATCTGATGAAATTGGCGGTAGCGCCCTTTTTGTGGACGCTCATAACGGAACATTGGACCAGACGTCCAAAGACGTTGAATCTGATTATAGAGAAGACCATTCTGGATGCCCGCACGAACGATGGATGCTGTTGCTTCAGGGCGAAGAGAGAGCTTTTCACCGTTACGGTCTTCAAAGGTGTACATTTCTTTTTCGACGATATCGGTGCCCGTGCCAATACCGCGGCTGAACAATGCAGAACTTTCAGCAATAGGAACCCGGATTTCCTGGTAACCGTAGGTTCCAAGCACGGATCTCACTTGTTGCTCAAGATATTGCCAGGCTGGTGTCTGATCGGGAAGAATGTCATTCATTCCCCGGATGGCTTGAAGCTGTTTGCCCAAACTGAAGATCCTTTAACTGAAACAGTCAGGGTAGCCATTCATGGTATCGAGGTGATATCAAGGTCAACGATAGGGCTACCCAGACTGACAAATCGCAAAAATTGAGCAACTATACCCGCTGACACCTTACAATGACAATCCCGAAAGGAGCAAGCTCCGGCAATCTTCTAATAAAAGAGCTTCAGACACTCAGCCCTGCTCATTCACCTTAAGTTGAATACTGGCCACTCGGGAACGAGATTGAGGGTTTGATACTGTGTCACCAGCAAAAACAATTTGATCAACCGCTGGCGAGTTACCAAAACGCACATTCACCGGGGGAAGAACCTGAAGATCAATGGCAGTACCTGATTGCTGAACACTGGAAACGATAATTTTGCCTGTTGCATCTGTCACCTCGACCCAGCACTCTCCTTTGAAACTGATCATCAGACTTTTCATCAGCCCATCAGGTTCAACTGCTTTCGACGCTTCCGCAGCTGGCGTTATATGGTCTGTTTCAGGGAGAATATTTGTCGTTTCTTCAGAAGACTCAACCAACTCAGGCTTTTCAGTCACTATCGTTTCCGAAGGTAAGGCCTGCGCGTTTTCAGGCTCAGAGATGGCTAAAGAAGCATCCTCTGCATTTATGCTTTGTTCTAAAACAACCGCACTGGAAACTTCAGGCTTTAACCAGTTATTCCAGAGAAAATAACTCAAGCCTCCCAGGGATACCACAAGCACCAAAATCAAGGCATTCGCTGGCGAAGGTGTTGAATGAGCCCTGAGGGGCTTGATGGTTTTTTCAACGTCCAACTTCAACACTTTTTCGCTTTGACCAGAGATATGCTGGTCATAAACTGCAGCAAGCTCATCACCATTCAAACCCAAAATTTTGGCATAATTACGAAGATAACCACGAACAAAAGTAGACTGAGGAAGCTCAGTATAATCGTCATTTTCCAAAGCCCGTACATAGGTTTCGGTAATTTTTAACGCCAGGGCAGCATCAATAACGCTCATCCCCTGGCTTTCTCGAGCCTGTAGCAGTTGAGTACCGGGCAACAATGCCCGGTTTAATTCTTCTTGCAGAGAATCCTGATCACTCATATCCCAATTGACTCCGATATTGCTGTAGCTCCTTCGAGCCGGGATACAATCGTTCTAAACGCAACGCATAGCTGGCCGCCTTGCCGTGAACTCCATTCACTGTCGCCAGCTGAATGCCCAGCAATAACGAACTGGCATTTTGCCCTGCTGACTCATCAAAGGCCTGATAATATTGCCAGGCCTTATAATTATCCCCTTCTTCCTTGTAGATTTCGGCCAATTCAAGATTTGCCCGGGAAGAACCATTATTCAGCCTGAGCGCTCGCAGAAAGTGCTTCTTAGCCAATGAGGTTTTACCCAGCTGCAAGGCCACCACACCCGCGCTCTCGAAAATCCGGCTTCTCTCAGAATAACCTACATCTCGTGACGCCAGTTCAAACTGCTCATAAGCGTCTTCCAAACGATTTTTCGAAAAGAGAAATACACCGTAATTGTTGCGTATATCTGATGCACCCGAATCAATTGCCAATGCCCTTTTAAAGGACTCTTCAGCCAGTTGGTCTTCACCCTGTCGCTGGTATGTCACGCCGAGCACACCATAAACACTGGCCGAATTCGGCTCTATTTCCAACGCTCTTTCTAAAGGTTTCACTGCTTTTTCAGTGAAACCCTCCTGAAGATAACCTTTGGCAAGATTCATATAATCCACCACTGCCCGATCCCCATCAAGAGGGCGGGCACTGGTCGACACGCAGCCTGTCAATATCTGTGATGAAGCGCACAACAGTACAACAAGCTTTAAACGGAGTCTTAATCGGCTCCCCATTGTCTTCCCCAAAAAAATCGGATTTTTATAGCTGTCTGGCAGCAATGTGTCGTTCACTTCGGCGGGTTTTATCCATGACGTTGCCTACCAGCTGACCACAAGCGGCATCAATATCATCGCCACGGGTTTTTCTCACTGTCACGTTGTACCCGGCCAGCTGAACACGCTCCTGAAAACGTCTGATGGCATTATTACTTGGTCTTTCATACCCGGAATGTGGAAATGGATTGAAAGGAATCAAGTTTATCTTACAAGGAACATCTTTTAATAATGCGACCAACTGATCGGCATGTTCAGGCTGATCATTCACACCGGCAAGCAGTGTATATTCGATCGTAACCACACGCTTGCTGTCCGTCAAACTGTTCATGTAATGATGAATAGCATCCAGCAACTGATCGAGGGGATATTTACGGTTAATCGGCACCAATGAGTTACGCAGTTCGTCGTTAGGCGCGTGCAGGGAAACCGCCAAAGATACATTGGAAACTTCAGACAGCTTTCTCAATGCGGGAACGACACCAGAGGTACTCAACGTCACACGTCGCTTGGATAAGCCATAACCCAGATCGTCCATCATCAGGTCCATGGAATCCACGACGTTATCAAAATTCATCAATGGTTCACCCATGCCCATCATCACCACATTGGTGATAGAACGATCCATTTTTGCGGGTACATTGTTAAAGTGGCGGGCAGCGATCCAGACCTGACCGATAATCTCTGCCACCGTCAAATCAGAGTTAAAGCCCTGCTTACCGGTAGAGCAAAAGCTGCAGTCCAGAGAACAACCGGCCTGAGAGGAAACACAAAGTGTACCGCGGCCATTTTCAGGGATAAAAACGGTTTCAACACAACTTCCACTGGCAACCCGAACCACCCATTTGCAGGTGCCGTCTTCCGAAAAATGGCTGCTGACCACTTCCGGGCCACGGATTTCAGCCGTTTCTTTCAAACGCTCACGAAGGGATTTGCTGATGTTGCTCATATCATCGAAGTTATCTACCCGATGATGATGAACCCACTTCAACACCTGCTCTGCGCGAAATTTTTTCTCGCCAATGCTCAGAAAGAAGGCTTCCATTTTTGCTCTGGAAAGCCCCAACAAATTCACTTTTTCTGCATTCGCAGTAGATTCAGCCAGTTCAACGGCTTGATCGATAGAAGACTCGATCAATTCAGACATTTTAATACCTCAAAGCCACCAGTAAGTCTCCCCACTGATGGCTAATATTTAACACCCGGTTTTAAAACCCGTAAACTGACTGCTCAGTTCGATTAGCGGGTTCTTGGGCAAATTTCATCACTTTCAAAAAAGTAAGCAACTTCACGTTCTGCCGACGCAACGGAGTCAGAGCCGTGAACCGCATTCTCATCAATCGTTTCAGCGAAGTCCGCGCGAATAGTACCTACCGCCGCTTCTTTAGGGTTGGTTGCACCCATCAGGTCACGATTCAGGACAACGGCATTATCGCCTTCCAGCACAGACACTACCACAGGGCCCGACGTCATAAACGCCACCAGATCTTTATAAAATGGGCGCTCTTTGTGCTCAGCGTAAAAACCACCAGCCTGCTCATCAGAAAGATGAACCATTTTGGTAGCAACAATATTCAGGCCTGCATCTTCAAAACGTGCAATGATTTTACCGATGACACTCTTGGCTACTGCATCAGGTTTTATAATGGATAACGTGCGTTCTACCGCCATTATGATCTCCAGATTGTCATTTTCGTGCCCTTTCGGGATTATTATTACTTATAAAAAACGTACGACTCTCTCAGCGTCCCTTGCTGGAGTTGAGCAGCATTCTATACAATCGTGCCGCAAGTGTCAGTTTTTTCTGCCATTTGTTATCAGCAAACACCATTTAACAACAAGCAGAAAACGCCGCTTACCCTTCCGCCTCTTCCATCCAGGCCATTTGAATAGCCTCCAGGATTTTTTCTCCACAACGATCCGGATCATCCTCAAAACCATCAAGAGAAATAACCCAGTTCCTCAAGTCCACAAAATTCACAAACTTTGGATCAACCTCAGGATGCGCTTCGTGTAAGTCTATGGCTATATCATAAACATCTGTCCACGTTAGAGACATAACACCTGCTCCTGGCTTCTACCTAATATTGCGCTGCCTGAACACCCTATTCAGACAGCGCACAAAAATCAATGGCGTTCAGAAACTTGGTTAATGGTGTAGCGTGGAATTTCAACCACAAGGTCTTCATCCGCGACCACCGCCTGACAACTCAGACGGGATTCATGCTCCAACCCCCAAGCCTTGTCGAGCATATCATCTTCCAACTCATCGGCCTCCTCCATGCTCTCATACCCCTCACGAACGATCACGTGACAGGTCGTGCAGGCACAGGATTTTTCACAGGCATGCTCAATTTCGATGCCATTCTGCAGAGCGGCATCGCAAACAGTGATACCCGGTTCAACTTCAACCACCGCACCTTCCGGGCACAGCTCTTCATGGGGAAGGAACACAATACGAGTCATAATCAGAACTCCTCCAAATCATCTAACTTTTGTCCGGAAAGAGCCTTGCGAATTCCTTCATTCATTCGACGGGCAGCAAATTCTTCACTGGACTTACCAATACGTTCGATTTCACGGGTGATGGATTTCGCATCACCGATTTCACGCTGCTCTCTAAGAGCAACAAGATCCGCCTGCAACACTTCAAACTCAGAAGCACTCAACAGCAGTTTACCGTCTTTTGCCAACGCGACATCCAAGGCATCAATGACACGATCCGCTTCTACCTGCTGCTCGCGAAGCGCCCGGGCATCACGATCATCGCCTGCAAATTCGAAAGAATCCTTCAACATGCGGGAAATATCACCATCACTGAGACCGTAAGATGGCTTCACCTGAATACTGCTTTGCACCCCAGTGGAAAGCTCTTCTGCACTAA
Organism: uncultured Endozoicomonas sp.; assembly: GCF_947495845.1. Lineage (GTDB taxonomy): Bacteria > Pseudomonadota > Gammaproteobacteria > Pseudomonadales > Endozoicomonadaceae > Endozoicomonas. The sequence continues at coordinate 29,846 of NZ_CANMAO010000010.1, forward strand.
CATTGAGCAAACCATCCGCATCCACCTGAAAGGTCACACAAATCTTTGCTCCGCCAGCAGGCATGGGTGGAATGCCTCGCAATTCAAACTGGGCCAGGGAGCGATTATCACGACTCAATTCCCGCTCACCCTGAAAAACATGGACCGCCATGGCCGTTTGACCATCTTTGTAGGTGGTAAATTCCTGGGCTCTACTGACGGGAATGGTCGTATTGCGATGAATGACTTTTTCCATCAAGCCACCCATGGTTTCCAAACCAAGGGACAATGGAATCACATCCAGCAGCAACATATCATCTGCTGACTTGTTACCTGCCAGCACATTCGCTTGCAGGGCTGCGCCCACCGCAACCACCCGATCAGGATCAATAGAGGTTAACGGCGGACGTCCGGTATATTCTTCCACCTTCTCACGAACCATTGGTACCCGGGTAGAACCACCCACCATTACCACTTCTTCAATATCTTTTGCTTTCAGACCCGCATCCCGCAACGCACGCTTAAATGCTCGCAACGTTTGCTCGACCAGAGGGGCAATCAAATCATCAAACTGCTGGCGAGATAATGCACCCGCCCAATCACCAAAGCGAACGCCAACTTCGGACTGCCCACTCAACGCCTCTTTAACCCGGCAGGCTTCACCAATAGACTCGCGCATCTGGCGGGCTGTCATCGATGTTTCATCAACACCTGCCTGCTCAAGGATCCAACGAGCCACGGCACGATCGAAGTCATCGCCACCTAATGCCGTATCGCCACCGGTAGCCATCACTTCAAACACCCCTTTCTCCAAACGGAGAATCGAGATATCAAAAGTACCACCACCCAGATCATAGACAGCAATGACACCTTCGCCACCCTGATCAAGACCATAGGCGACAGCTGCCGCAGTGGGTTCATTCAATAGACGATAGACGTTTAACCCGGCAATTTTAGCCGCATCTTTTGTAGCCTGACGCTGCGCATCATCAAAGTAGGCAGGAACAGTGATGACGGCTCCATCCAGAGAGCCGCCAAGGGTTTCTTCTGCCCGGCTGCTCAGAACGCGAAGAATTTCAGCAGACACCTCAACCGGACTGATATCACCACGGCGGGTCTGAATAAAGGGCATACCCTTATTATCGTTATCAGCGAACTGATAAGACGAACCAAGAGAATCCAGATCGTCAAGACCACGACCCATCATACGCTTAACAGAAATAATGGTATTTTCCGGATCTTCCGATGCCATTGCACGAGCATCGTAACCTACCTGAACGGCAGACTCTGCATACCGGACGACCGATGGCAACAGATGCCGATTTTCAATATCAGCCAGCGTTTCAGCGGAACCTGAGCGGACCGTGGCCACCAGGGAGTTAGTGGTACCCAAGTCAATACCCACGGCACGTTTTTGCTGATGAGGTTCAGGAGCCTGTCCCGGCTCGGAAATCTGCAGTAACGCCATATCTGCCTCTTATATTCCTAGTTCGCTGCTTAATCCAGTAAGTCAGATTCCAGCGCTTCCAATTCAGCCGCCAGCTTTACCATGAACTGCATCTTCTTGACAACCGCTTCTGCCTGATCAAGATCTTCTTTTCCAGCGGATTGCCAGCACTGTTCAAAATGCAGTAGATAGTCATCAATATCGCCATCCACTCGAGCCACCAGTAACTCAAGCGCTTTTTCCGGATGGGCATCGGAACGAACCTCATCAACAGACTCACGAAGTTCCATCTGCTCCATAAGAAAGGCCGTATCCATGACCGTATTGCGTTCCATATCCACATCGCGACCAGCGAGCTTGAGAAGATAAATCGCTCGATTTAACGGCTGCTTCAAAGTATGAAACGCATCATTAACATGGGATGCATATTGCACAGCAAGCAACTGCTGTCGCTCATCATCACTGGCAAAACGATCCGGGTGCACTGCCCGTTGCAACACACGATACTGACCTGATAGCGCTTTCAGATCCACCTGACAGGAGACCGGCAGCCCAAAGAGCTCAAAATAATTCTTGGTCAAATCAAACACAGCAACACCACCAGACCGGTTAAAAATATGGCTCAACCTGCGTCAGCGGGATGAGCCATCATTCGAACCATCAATTTTCACATTTACCAATGCCAACAACAATGCGTCACGCATCAGCCAGCATCGACATTAAAACTTTCACCACACCCACATTCACTGGCAGCATTAGGATTGTTGAATTGCAATCCTTCATTCAAGCCTTCTTTTACGAAATCCAGTTCTGTGCCATTCAGATAAACCAGGCTTTTCGGGTCAATAAATACTTTGACCTCATGATCTTCAAATACAAGATCACCGTCGTCAACTACATCGACAAACTCGAGAACATAGGCCATGCCAGAGCATCCAGATGTACGCACACCCAGACGAATACCGAGCCCTTTACCACGACGGGTAAGCTGGCCTTGAATGTGACGGGCAGCCGTTTCAGTTACGGTAATTGCCATCAAATACTCCGCTACTAACTGGAACACGTCCCCGACCTGCTATCGGGGAAATTCCGGTTATTCCTCTTCCTGCGATTCTTCCTGAGACGGCTGCTGCCGCCCCTCCTGCTCTTCCTGATCATCATGCTTAGCGCGATAATCATCAATCGCTGCCTTGATAGCATCTTCAGCCAGGACGGAACAATGAATTTTTACCGGCGGCAGTGCCAGCTCTTCGGCAATATCGGTGTTCTTAATTGTGACCGCTTCATCAAGTGTCTTGCCTTTCATCCACTCTGTCGCCAGAGAGCTGGAAGCAATAGCCGAACCACAGCCGTAGGTTTTGAAGCGGGCATCTTCAATGACACCATCGTCGTTCACCTGAATCTGCAGACGCATTACGTCACCACAGGCAGGCGCACCCACCATCCCTGTGCCGACATTTCCGGCTTCTTGATCCAGCTTGCCCACATTACGGGGGTTTTCGTAGTGATCAATGACCTTTTCGCTGTATGCCATTTTTCTCTCCTCCGAAGCCCTGCTATGCACAGCGCTTCATAATTCCTCAGTGTGCAACCCACTCAACCTTGCTAAGGTCAACGCCGTCTTTGAACATATCCCACAGTGGCGACAACTCACGCAGCTTTTCTACCGCCACATGAATCTCTTTCACCGCATGATCTACTTCTTCTTCGGTAGTAAAGCGACCAAGACTGATTCTGAGAGAACTGTGCGCCAATTCATCACTTAACCCAAGAGCTCGCAGTACATAGGAAGGCTCAAGGCTTGCCGACGTACAGGCAGAACCGGAAGAAATAGCCAGATCCTTCAAGGACATCATCAACGACTCGCCTTCAACAAAAGCAAAGCTGATATTCAGAATCCCTGGCACCCGCTGCTCCGCAGAACCATTAAGGTGTACTTCTTCCAAATCGGAAAACTGGGATAAAACACGTTCTTTCAACGCTGTCAGACGAACCGTTTCCGCATCCATCTCTTCTGCAGCAAGACGACAGGCTTCGCCCATGCCAACAATCTGATGAGTTGCCAGGGTGCCCGAACGCATACCACGCTCATGACCACCGCCGTGCATTTGAGCCTCAAGGCGAATACGCGGCTTACGACGTACAAACAAGGCGCCAATGCCTTTAGGGCCATAAAGTTTGTGGGCAGAAATCGAAAGCAGATCAACCTTCATGGTTTCCATATTCAATGGAATTTTGCCAACACTTTGTGCCGCGTCCACATGAAAGATAATTTTACGAGCACGGGTAAGCTCGCCAATCGCTTCAATATCATTGATCACGCCAATCTCATTATTGACGTGCATCAAGCTGACCAGAATGGTGTCGTCGCGCAGCGCCTTTTCCACCATGACCGGTGTAATCAAGCCATCACTGCCCGGCTCAAGATAGGTAATTTCAAAACCTTCTCTTTCCAGCTGACGACACGTGTCCAAAACCGCCTTATGCTCAATTTTGGAAGTAATAATATGCTTACCCTTTTTGCTATAAAAGCGGGCAACACCTTTGATAGCCAGGTTATCGGATTCTGTCGCGCCAGAAGTCCAGACTATTTCTCTCGGGTCTGCATGAATCAGGTCAGCCACCTGACGACGAGCGTCTTCGACAGCTTCCTCAGCACGCCAACCAAATAAATGGGAGCGGGATGCCGGATTGCCAAAATTACCTTCAAGCGAGAGGCACTGAATCATTTTATCAGCCACACGCGGGTCTACCGGCGTTGTTGCAGAATAATCGAGATAAATCGGTAATTTCATCTGGTACATCTCCAGGCGGTCAGTACGCTCAAAACCCTTGATTCGCATAGGGTGAAAATCATCATGCCGCCACACTGTTTCTCTTTGACTTTGCTTTTAGCGCGCCACAAGAGGTCTTATAAAATCGTGTCTACAGCAATTTTGTTATCTTGTTGCCCATCCTGACGATCAGCAACATTTTGCACTTCCCTGCGAGCAACCAGATCAGCGAGGCTAATCCCGTCAAGGAAGGTATGAATCTGTTCGCTCAAATCCTGCCAGAGATGATGAGTAAGACAGGTAACCCCCTGCTGACACCCACCAGCGCCCTTGCACTTGGTCGCATCTACCGACTCATTGACAGCATCAATCACTTGGGCGACATAGATGTCTTGCCCTTCGCGACTAAGCCGGTATCCGCCACCGGGACCGCGCACACTGCATACCAGATCAGCCCTGCGAAGCTTCGCAAACAACTGCTCAAGATAAGACAATGATATTCCCTGACGCTCTGAGATATCCGCCAGTGAAACCGGACCCTGATCAATATGCAGAGCAAGATCCAACATGGCAGTGACTGCGTAACGCCCTTTGGTCGTTAATCTCATACAGCATCTCACTTGCTATTCAGACAGCGCTTCCACGTGTCGTAAACCCCCAAACACTTTAAGCAGAGTATTGAGCCGCGACTCTCCAAGCAGCAAATTCAATATCTTAAAGCTCAAACTATAAGATGAAGTATGCAATACCCGAGTATTTTAGTCAACTATTAAGCGGATGGGATTATTGCTAAGCGGATGGGATTATTGCGGAAGAAAGCAGAATGAGGATGGAATATCTTTGTTAGTTTAAATTCACAAAAAGCCTAAAGCCTGGCGGCATTCTATAGAATGTTGCCAGGGTTTTCAAAATCTGATGAAACATCACCATAAAAACCCAACGTTATGGCTACATAAAGCCCCCCTGCGAAGACAGTCAGAAAAGCAGATATAAGGAGAGATACATTATGGAAAGGAGAGCAACTCCGATTAACAGAATCACTCTACTCAATGATCAAACTGGCGTTTCTCGCTCTTCAGAAGCGCCTTTTATCACAGATTCAAAATCTTCTTCCTTCAACTCCGGGGCTGGACCGACACAGCAATTCATTCCATTATCTTCCAGAAGTTTGCATAGCCGTTCGAAGCGGGAATCCACCTCATGAAGATGATCCAACATGGCTGAGATAGCATGAGCAGTAGGGTCTGGCATTTCCGACGTAACCGCATAAGAATCGAACCCTATCTTTTCGGCCATTTTTCCAGCATTAGCGTGACGGTTTTTTTCCTGTTCTGAAACTTCAGGCTTTTTGACAATACGTCCTGGGATACCCACCACCGTTGCACCTGCTGGCACCTCGCGTACAACCACCGCATTGGAGCCTATTCTTGCACCTTCTCCAACCACAAATGGACCGAGAACTTTTGCGCCAGCACCCACCACAACACCCTTAGCGAGGGTTGGGTGACGCTTTCCTTGATTAGATGGATGCCCTTTACCTTTATTAGGAGAGGTTCCCCCAAGTGTTACCCCGTGATAAATAGTCACATCATCCTGAATCACTGCCGTTTCACCAACCACCACACCCATGCCGTGATCAATAAAAAAGCGGCGACCGATGGTTGCGCCAGGATGAATCTCGATCCCCGTCAGCCACCGGCTGAAGGTAGATAGCATTCGCCCCAACCAGAGGAACCCCGACTTCCAGAGTCGATGAGCACCACGATGCAACAATAATGCATGCAGTCCCGGATACGTTGTGATCACCTCAAAGGTTCCCCGAGCCGCCGGGTCCCGCTCCATGACGGTTTTTATGTCTTCCTTCAATCTCTCAAACATGGTCAGCGCCTGAATTGTCCTTTAAATAGATTATTCTGTTGTTTTTTGAGTCCCGCCGCCCGACGCCAGACATCGTTGAGTTTCAGAAAGAATACCGCGCAAAATACCCAGCTCTACCTGATCGGGTCGAACACGGCCATACAAACGACGCATTTTGGCCATAATTTTTTCATGGCTACTGTGATCAAGAAAACCAATTTCCATCAGTACGCTATAAAGATGATCGTAATAACGCTCCATATCATCCATGGAGGCCAACTCATTACTTTTGGGTATCGGTAGATCCAACGCATCTTTATTTAACAGTTCAGCCATCCGTATTTCATAAGATAAAACCTGCACGGCCGCCCCCAAATTTAATGAACTGAAGTCTTCATTGGTGGGAATATGCACCTGCAAATGACAACGACGCAGTTGTTCGTTAGAAAGCCCACTGTCTTCCCGACCAAAAATCAAGGCCACCTTATTGTTTGCAGCTTCTTGCACAATGCTTTGAGCACAGCTTCTCGGGTCAACCAACGGCAGAGAAACACCACGAACCCGGGCGCTGGTTCCCACCACAAACTGGCAATCGGCCAACGCTTCATCCAGGGTTTCACACACTTTGGCATTTCTCAAAATGTCATCCGCCCCCGAAGCCAGTGCGGTTGCCGTGCCAGAAGGAAAATCATCGGGAGCCACAAGACACAACTGACTTAACCCCATGGTTTTCATAGCCCGGGCTGTGGAACCGATATTGCCCGGATGAGAGGGGTTTACTAATACTATGGAGATGTTGTCGAGCACCGCTGAAATCTCTTGCGTGGGTGTGTTTTTCAGAAGAACCAAAAGGTTCAAAAGCAACCAATAATTCGAGCCAAGCTTATATCCCGTCAGTGTACCCAAAATACCAGCGATTCCAAGCACTCGGTAAAATTACTGACAAACCCTGCGTAGCACTCCATTGCAACTTCGCGGTCATCCTGTCAGAATGCGCGACCAACTTTGAGGATTAACGAGAAACAACTTTTTCTCATTAATCCAGCTCTATTCGATCTTTTACAGTTCAGATGTAATCAAGCCTATGCAACCTATGGTGAGTATGGCGCTGCGAGCAGCACGCCAGGCCGGTGATATTATTGCCCGTGCCTACAAGGATCTCGACCACGTAGACGTCGAAATCAAAAGTCGTAACGATTTTGTCACCGAAGTGGACAGGGCTGCTGAAAAAGCCATTATCGCTGCGTTGAGCAAAACCTATCCAAACCATGGCTTCTATGGTGAAGAAAGTGGCCTTCGTGAAGGCAAAGACGACGGCAAAGATTACCTCTGGATCATCGACCCTCTCGACGGCACTACCAACTTCATCAAAGGTATTCCTCACTTCGCAGTGTCTATCGCTGTGCAGTATCGTGGTCGCCTGGAACACGCCGTTATTCTCGACCCAATGAATGAAGAAGAATACTGCGCCAGCCGTGGTCATGGTGCCACCCTGAACAGTAAACGCATTCGTGTGGGTAACCGCAGAACGCTTGAAGGCGCTCTTATTGGTACCGGTATTCCATTTATGGCACCAGGTATCAACCACGTCGACAATTACCTGAACATGATGCGCGCCATGCTGGGCGATACCTTAGGTATTCGTCGCGCCGGCGCTGCCTCTCTGGATCTCGCTTATGTTGCTGCTGGTCGCCTGGATGCTTTCTGGGAAATTGGCCTGCAGGATTACGATATGGCAGCGGGCGTTCTGATGATTCAGGAAGCCGGTGGTCTGGTTGGTGATTTTAAAGGTGGTCACACCTACATGCAGAACAATCAGGTAGTTGCTGGCAACAGTGGCTGCTTCAAAGACATGCTTAAGCGAATTCGTCCTTTCGTGACTGAAGGCATGTTCCGCTCCTGAATACGGGTTAAGTGAGGCAACCGCCTCACTTTGCTTCTATTTTCCTCACGATACTCGCAATCCCATAAAACATCGCAATTCCAACACCATCAGCAATAAAATCCGCAATGGAAGGATCACGATATCCCGTCTGCCCCTGCAATACCTCCATCAGCGCACCATACAATAACAGTAGAGCTGGCTTTAGATACCTCAACTCACCGCCCGGATGAGCCAACACTTCCATCACAAACGCCAGCATTAGAAACACCAGTCCATGCATTACCTTGTCATTCACTAATGTCGCTGGCCCCTCCTCTTCAACAGGAAGCAATGCCATCACTAACACAGCCAACAGCAACAAATAAAAACCGGTTTTCAACAATGGCGAAGGTAAAGATTTCATCCATTTAAAAATAAACATAGGCACACTCCCTACAAAAAAGCCGGCACAAATGCCGGCTTTTTTATGTTAGAGCGAATCAGGGTATCTGATCCAGCTCTTCGTTTTCCTTAACAGGCACTATCAGGTCTTCTCGGCTGATCTTCATATACACCAACATATTGGATGCAATATAGATGGACGAGTAGGTACCAATACCCACACCCACAATTAATGCCATCGCAAAATTGTGGATCATCTCACCACCAAACAAGAACAAAGACAGCAGAACCATCAAGGTGGTTCCGGAGGTTGCCAACGTACGACCCAACGTTTGAGTCAGGGAAACGTTGATCACCTCAATAGCATCGCCTTTACGGAGTTTGCGGAAATTTTCCCGGATTCGGTCATAAACGATAATGGTATCGTTCAAGGAGTAACCGATTACCGCCAGCAATGCCGCTAACACCGTCAGATCAAATTGCAACTGAAGGAAAGAGAACAGCCCCAGAGTAAAAATCACGTCGTGGGCCAAAGAAAGTATGGCACCCACAGAGAATTTAAACTGAAAGCGGAAAGCGATGTAAAGCGTAATCAGCACCATGGCAAACAACATGCCTAAGCCGCCCTGATCTCTCAGTCGATCCCCCACCTGCGGGCCAACAAACTCGACCCTAACCGCCTCTACCTTACCTTCATAGTTCTGCCCCAGAAGATTACTGACCGTAGCACCCAGTTTCGGATCATCACCGGGAATACGCACCAGAATATCTTCTGCGGAACCAAACTCCTGAACGACAACGTTATCGTATCCTTCAGCAGCCAGCTGCTCACGAATATCGGCCGTTTTCACCGGCTTATCGTACACCAGCTCAATCAGGGTTCCGCCGGTAAAATCCAGCCCCCAATTGATGCCCTTAGTCAACAATGTTGCTAAAGAACCCACCATCAGTATCAGCGACAGCACCGACGCGAGGCTGCGCAGTCGCATGAAGTTAATGACTTTTAAATCACCCATCACTGCCACCTCAAATATGTAGTTTCTTAAGATTGCGGCCGCCATGGGTGACATTCACCAATGAGCGAGTCAGCACAATCGCCGTAAACATAGACGTCAGAATACCGATACACAGGGTCACTGCAAAACCTTTGATAGGTCCGGTACCCACCGCAAACAGAATGATACCCACCAGCAACGTGGTAATGTTACCGTCAAAAATGGAAACAAACGCGCGGTCAAAACCATCATGAATAGCACGTTGAATCGGTCGTCCATTACGAATTTCTTCCCGGATACGGGAGAAAATCAGAACGTTCGCATCCACCGCCATACCCAACGTCAGAACGATACCCGCAATACCCGGCATGGTCAGCGTCGCGCCAAACAGACTCATGACCGCCATCAACAACACCAGGTTGATTGACAGCGCAATGTTCGCCAGCAAACCAAACACACGGTACACCACCACCATAAAGATAAGCAGCAGAATCAGGCCAATCACCGTGGAATGAACACCCATCTGAATGTTTTCAGCACCCAGGCTTGGGCCAACAGTACGCTCTTCAGCAAAGTACATAGGCGCAGCGAGAGAACCGGCACGAAGCAGCAATGCTAATTCAGAGGCCTCTCCAGAAGAGTCCAGGCCAGTAATACGGAACTGATTACCCAACGCACTTTGAATGGTTGCGAGGCTGATGACACTCTCTTCCTGCTGGAAACTTTGAATCGTTTCCTTAACCTTTACACCATCAACGGTTTTGGCCACTACCTTGGTAACAGGCTTCTGCTCAATAAAAATCACCGCCATGGCACGCCCCACGTTATTACGTGTTGCACGATTCATCACCGTACCGCCATGACTGTCCAAATTGATATTGACCTGAGGCTGTCCACTTTGGGTATCAAAGTTGGACTGCGCACTGGACACCTGGTCACCAGTAATAATGATGTCTCTTTCCAGGGCTACCGCAGGGCGTGCGGAGTTTCTGAAACTGAAGGTTTCGGTACTCACACGGGAAGCATCAGGCAATGCCTCTAAGCGGAACTGCAGGTTGGCCGTCTTACCGAGAATACGTTTGGCTTCTGCGGTATCCTGAACACCTGGCAACTCGACAACAATGCCGTTACGACCCTGACGCTGAACCAATGGCTCAGAAACACCCAGTTCATTCACACGATTACGAACGGTTGTCAGGTTCTGCCGTACTGCATAATCTTCAACTTCACGAATCGCCGTTTCTGAATAACCGAAAGACACCACCGGGCGACTATTCACTTCTGTGTTTTCAACGGTCAGATCTGGGAAATCTCTGCTGATGAGTCTCGCCGCTTTATCGCGGGAAGCCACATCATTAAATGCCATCTGTCGTGCACCGTCGGCACGCTCTGGCATAGTGCGGTAACGGAGTTTTTCCTTACGCAGTGCGGTACGGATTTCCGAATTAGCAATATCTAACTTCAACTGCACCGCTTTTGCTGTATCCACTTCTAAAAGGAAGTGCACACCACCAGAAAGATCCAAACCCAATTTCATTGGGTAAGCGCCGATGGACGTCAGCCATTCCGGTGTCGTCTGAGCAAGGTTAATAGCCACCACATAATCATCACCCAGCGCTTCTTTTACCAATGACTTGGAAAGCTGTTGCTGGTCGGCATGATTAAGACGAACTAACAAAGAACCGTCGTCCAGTTCTACAGATTTAATGTCAACATCCGCGGCAGACAATGCCTGCTCAACACGACGCTGAACCCGTTCATCCATCACTTTGGATGAACTGGCACCAGAGACCTGAACAGCAGGGTCTGCGGGATAAAGATTGGGAAGGGCATAAATAAACCCGAGACCTACCACGACCAGAATCAGCAGGTACTTCCACAATGGATAGCGATTGAGCATGGCTCACCGGTTCCTGATTTAATAAGTATTATACCAATTTTGCTTTAAAATTATGGCTGCGCAGTTATTTTTACCAACTGGATCTGCGTTGAAGTTCCTCGCCATAGTTTGGCTATGACTCGTCTCTTCGCCTTGCCCAGTCGCCCAAAATAACTTGCTCGCTGCATAATTTAAAAGCGCTATTGGTATTATGCGACTTTAAACGTTTATTGCATGGGCAAATCGAATTGCGCGGGCAGTCCATTCAGTCGTAAAAAAGGCAGTCTGATGACTGCCTTTTTCAAAGCTTTTATTTAATAGCCTTGATCGTGCCTTTTGGCAAGGTCGCTGCTACTGAGCCTTTCTGGAAATTCATTTCCATATTGTCAGCTACCTGAAGAGTGACAAACTCATCAGTCACATTGTTCACCTTACCCAGGATGCCGCCAGTGGTGACCACTTCGTCACCCTTAGCAAGGCCACCAATCAGGTTTTTATGCTCTTTGGCACGCTTGCTTTGTGGACGCCAGATCAGCAGCCAGAAAATCAGCACAAAACCGCCCAGCATCACCAGCTGGCCAATCATTCCCGGTCCGCCAACTGCTGGCGCCGCGCCTTCGGCGGCAGCTTGAGCCTGACTGATAAAAGGAATCATTCCAATACTCCTAAAACATTCTTACTGTTGATGCAGCAATTTACCTGAAAAATAAACAGTCCGGAAGACAGCGCCGTCAATACTGCGTAACAAAGCGTTACCGGAAGTCTTATAACCTAACGTTTTATTGGGACTGACTGAAAAATATCAACCCCAGTCCGGCACTTCCTGACCACGTTTGCGATAGAATTCCACCACAAACGCTTCCAGCTCGCCTTTTTCTATGGCGCCACGCAACCCTTCCATCACTCGCTGATAATAGCGAAGGTTATGAATGGTGTTCAGCATGGAACCGAGAATCTCGCCACACTTATCCAGATGGTGCAAATAAGCACGGCTAAAATTCTGGCACGTGTAACAGTCGCAATGTTCTTCCAGTGGACGCTCATCCTTTTTGTGGGCGGAGTTGCGAATTTTAATAACACCCTCGTCCACAAACAGATGACCATTACGGGCATTGCGCGTCGGCATCACGCAATCAAACATGTCCACGCCACGACGCACCGCTTCCACAATATCTTCTGGCTTACCAACGCCCATCAGGTAACGAGGATGATCTTCCGGAATCTTGTGCGAAATATGAGACAGAATACGCATCATGTCTTCTTTACTTTCACCAACCGACAAGCCACCAATAGCGTAACCGTCAAAGCCAATCTCAGTCAGCCCCTGTAAAGACACATCACGCAACTCTTCGAACATGCCGCCCTGAATAATGCCGAACAGCGCTGAAGGACTTTCACCATGAGCAGCTTTGGAACGTGCCGCCCAACGCAGAGAAAGCTCCATAGACACACGAGCCTGCTCTTCACTGGCGTCTCCCGGTGTGCACTCGTCAAAGATCATAACGATGTCAGAACCCAGTTCTTTTTGAACCTGCATGGAGACTTCCGGATTCAAAAACACCTTGGAACCATCCACCGGTGACTGAAAAGAAACGCCCTCTTCGGTAATCTTGCGCAACTTGCCAAGACTGAACACCTGGAAGCCGCCGGAGTCCGTGAGAATCGGCCCCTGCCACTGATTGAAATCGTGCAAATCACCATGCTTCTGAATAATTTCCGTGCCCGGGCGCAACATCAGGTGAAAGGTGTTACCGAGAATGATTTCAGCACCAATCTCTTTAATATCCCGCGGCAACATACCTTTAACGGTGCCATAGGTGCCCACCGGCATAAAACACGGCGTTTCTACTGTACCGCGAGGAAACGTCAGCCGACCACGACGGGCTTTACCGTCGGTAGCCAGCTGATCGAACTGCATAAAACACTCTTCTCTTTTCATGACCGTTTAATCACTTTCAAAAATCAAAAACTACAACTCTCGTTCTCATGCTTACGAGACTGTCGCAAAACTTCAAACATCTCGTTCCCTCGCTCCGCGTGGGAATGCATAACGAACCCAGACACAGCGCATAGAAATGAAACATCATCAAACCGTCTTACGTTCCAACAACATCGCATCGCCATAACTAAAGAAGCGATACCCCTGCGCCACCGCTTCATCATATGCGCGCAAAACATGATCACGGCCAGCAAACGCGCTAACCAGCATCAACAAGGTAGACTGAGGCAGATGAAAATTAGTCACCATCAAATCCACACTCTTAAACGCATAACCGGGGTAAATAAAAATCGTCGAATCCCCCTGAAACGGCTGAATTTCGCCAGAAGCAGACGCTGATTCCAAACTCCGCACAGAGGTTGTCCCCACAGCAACTACTCGACAGCCTCTCGCCCGGGTTTCCCGAACCGCCTGACAAACTTGTTCGGACACTTCAATATACTCCGCATGCATCACATGATCTTCGATCTTATCCACCCGCACCGGCTGATAAGTACCCGACCCCACATGCAGCGTCACAAACACCTTATTAACGCCTTTTGCCTCCAGCCGCGCCAGCAACGCTTCATCAAAATGCAGCCCTGCCGTTGGCGCTGCAACGGCACCGTCTTTCTCGGCGAATACCGTTTGATAACGCAGGCGATCACTGTCACCGTCTTCCCGATCAATATACGGCGGAAGTGGCATATGGCCATGTTCCAGCAATATCGGAAAAATTGAGGTTTCAAACCGAAGAATAAACAGAAAATCCTGTCGCCCTTCCACCACAACACGAACAGAACCGTTACCCAACAGCAAAACCGAACCAGGCTTAGGCGATTTACTGGCTCGAACCTGCGCAAGCGCCAGGTTATCTTCCACCACGCGCTCAATCAGCACTTCAATCTTGCCGCCAGTTTCTTTCTGACCGTACATTCGTGCCGGAATAACACGGGTATTGTTCAACACCAGCAAATCGCCGGGCTCCAGCATGCTTTCGATATCTGCAAACTGTCGATGGTTGATGATGCCGCTATTACCATTCAGGCACAGCATACGGCTGCCGGTACGATCTTCCGCAGGAAACCGGGCAATCTGCTCATCGGGCAGATCAAAATCAAAATCACTGACTTGCATGGACAATCCGGTAGGTACTCACTACAACACTCACGCCATTATCTATAAATGCTGCTTATACCCTTCGCCTTTCAAGCTGCTACTTTGTTGGCTGCGCTCGCTCACCCCAATCACCTACTACTTGTAGGCTTATGGGGATTCACTCGCTTGCCGCCGCGTAGCAACTTGAAATTCTTTGGGTATATAAGTTGTGCATTAAACAAAGCGTAGAAAAGCTGCGAAGGATACTGCAAAACGGCAACGGTGTCAGGCGAGCTTACCCATAGTCAGCAAACCTTAACCAATAAAATATGCAATAACTGCTTGATCTGAATAAAGTCTTTGATATACTTCGCCGCACTTGAGAGACACCTCTTCTGGAAAGATTGAAGACTAAAAGAAAGTTTGAAATCAATCAGAAGATATCATAATCTCAACCCAATGCCGGTGTGATGGAATTGGTAGACATAGGGGATTCAAAATCCCCCGCCTTAACGGGCGTGGCGGTTCGAGTCCGCCCACCGGTACCAAATATAAGTTAAACTTTCTTCTAGAAAAATAATACGACAACTGTCTTTTTTAATCTTTTCCATATTCTTCATTCATACTAATACCTACTACTGGTTTTGGTGTCTGTGACTCCCAGCAAAAAAACCCCACATTTTTTCTTCATTGTGCCCCCTTCCAGTCATCTTGAACTTTCGGCAAGTTTTTGCTGGTAAACTTTCACTATCAACAGCTATTTTCTGAACTTTACCAAACCTTATGCTGGGGACTTTTACGATATTTATGCTGATATTTTTAGTGTGAATACCATCAAAAAAACTGTGATAGTAAGAAAAGTTACAAGCTTTGGCATGGGTCAAAATAAAATGGCCAAAACGATTAAAAAAGCCCCGTACTCATGAAATACAGGGCTTTTTTCACCTACAGCCAGATTTAATGTAAGCCAGCCTGAATCATGCTGCAGTGGCGTTCAGCAGCCTTCTACCCTCCATCACTTTTAGACCCGCATAGACAACACCCGTCACAAACGTACCCGCCACAATGGCAAACAGATAAGGCAACACCGGACTGATTGCACCAGGGATCAACAAGACAAACAAACCACCATGGGGTGCCATCAACTCAACGCTAAACAACATCGAAATCGCACCAGCCAGAGCACCACCGGCAACACAGGACGGGATAACCCGCATTGGGTCGCGCGCAGCAAACGGAATTGCGCCTTCGGAAATAAAGCATAATCCCAATACCATGGCTGCCTTACCCGCTTCCTGTTCCGGTGCAGTGAAGTAACGACGGGCAATAAGCGTCGCCAGTCCCATACCCAGTGGCGGAATCATACCCGCTGCCATCACCGCAGCCATCGGTCCATAGGTTTCGGAACCCAGCAGACCAACACCAAAGGTATAAGCCACTTTATTGACCGGACCACCCATATCAAAACACATCATGGCGCCAAGTAACGCACCCAGCAGAACCGCATTTGCAGCACCCATGTTATTCAGAAAGTCCGTCAATGCCGACATTAGTGCAGAGACCGGGCCGCCCACTACATAAATCATGACTAAGCCAGTAAACAAGCTTGCCAGTAATGGAATAATCAGAATGGGTTTCAATGCTGCCATTGAGGTAGGCACCGGCACTTTTTCTGCGATCAGTTTTGCAGAATAACCCGCCAGAAAGCCGGCAATGATACCACCAAGAAAACCGGCACCCGTCGAGCTGGCCAGCATGCCACCAATCAGACCCGGCGCCAGACCCGGACGATCTGCAATCGAAAAAGCAATAAAACCGGCCAGCACGGGTACCATCAGAGCAAAGGCACTGCCACCACCTATATTCATCAGTGCAGCGGCCAACGATCCTTCTACCTTGAATGCCTCGATACCAAAAATAAACGACAAAGCAACGGCAAGGCCACCCGCCACAACCAGAGGCAGCATGTGTGAAACACCGGTCATCAGGTGCTTATAAACACCCATGCGCTCTTCTGTGTTTGAGGAAGTAGACGCCGCTTTAGCAGTATGGTGATAGATCTCCGCTTCTGCGAAAGCACGATCCAACTCCTGGGCGGTTTTTTTCAGAGCCGCTCCGGTACTGGTTTTATAGAGTTTCTTGCCATCAAAGCGGGCAAGATCTACATCAATATCCGCAGCAATCATCACCAGATCAGCACTGGCGATCTCTTCTGCAGTTAACTGGTTTTTAGCACCAACGGAGCCCCGGGTTTCAATTTTGATCCACTCACCACGGCGACGGGCTTCTTCCTCTAACGCTTCTGCCGCCATGAAAGTATGGGCGACACCCGTTGGACAGGCGGTAATACCCACTATACGACGACACTCAGATACAACACCTTCCGGAAGCTCAGTGATCTCTTCCAGGCTGGAAACGACGACTGCCTCCTCTTGAGCCTTTTCAAGAAAAGCTACGGGATTCTCATAACATTGACCAACACCAGCCTGATAAACACGCTTATTGTTGAAACGCGCCTTATCCATGACAGGCCCGACCAGAATCACCAGTTCAGCGGCTGAAATATCGTTTCCGCCCAGTGTGTCAAATTGGCTGAAGGTGCTTTGCACTTCAAAGTTCACTGCCCACTGCAGCGTTTCAGCTGCCCTTGCCAGTACACCTTGTGCCAGCACTGCATTGGCTATCCCGGAGGGACAGGCAGTTACAATTACGGTTTTCATTGCTGTCATATCCTGTAATTACAATGTCTGAGATTTCAAGGTGCTAACAGACACCTGTTGCACTATTTTCTGTAATTGGTCTTGATCCGGCACACCAACGCCCACTTGGCTGACAGCCAGTGCAGATAACGCCGTCGCCTGTCGAAGTACAGCTTCACGATCGCTACGTTGATTCAGTCCATGACACAGGCCCGCAACCAATGTGTCGCCAGCACCCACAGTACTGACAACCGCCATCTTTGGTGGCGTTGACTTCAACCACTGACCTTCATGAAGCCACAGTACGCCTTCTGCTCCCCGGGAAATCACCACATGAGCAATACCCGTTGCTGCAAGCTGTTCCCCTGCGGCCATCAAGGCTTCTTCCGTCACCAGAGCTTCACCCAGCCATTCAGCCAATTCATCTTCATTCGGTTTAACTAGCCAGGGAATGGCTCCAAGCGCTGCTTTAAGCGCATCACGACTGGTATCTACGACGACTTTTTTACCCTGCCCGTTTAGAAGCGTAATCCAGCGATTCAACTGCTCCGGCATGACACCGGAAGGCAAGCTGCCGGCGATCACGATAAGTTCGTGTTCTTTCGCCAGTGTTATCAGCCGCTGTTCAAACTGATCAACGTCTGACGGAGACACTGCCATACCCGGAAAGTTCAGGTCTGTCACATTGCTACCACTGTCCACCAACTTTATATTGGTACGACTGGCACCCGGTACTCGGATAAACTGATCGTCTGCTCCAATAGTCTGGAACAACTCTCTAAAACCATTGTCGTTTTCAGCGCCAAGAAATCCGGCAACCCTAACTGGTTCTCCCAGATCCGCTAACACTCGAGCAACGTTGATGCCTTTTCCAGCAGGATGCACACCCGCCTGTTCGATCACATTCACCTTGCCAACGTTCAGTGCTGGCAGGCTAGCCGTCATATCCAGCGCGGGATTCAGGGTCACGGTTAAAATGGATTGATTCATGCCACTGCCTCACCCAGCCCAGAAGCAATGGCCTCTTTGATTGCTGCCAGTGCTTTACCCCCGTCAGGCCCATCTACGACCACAGCGAGCTGATGACCTTTCGCCAATCCCAGCCCCATGACATTCGACATTACACGACCATCAACAAATTCGCCGTTCCCCTCTGTTGCATTCGCAACCTTCACTGTCGCATTCAATCCTTTAATGGCATGAACGAACATGGCACTGGGTCGAGCATGAAGACCATGGCTATTCAAAATGGTGTAGTGATGCGCATTAGCCAGAGCTTTGTTCTGCTTTGCGGTGAACGTTGCCACAATGCCGTCACTGTCCATACTCAACAGAGCTGCCAAATCTTTCTCGACAATCAATGTTGAGAGGTTTTCCATTGCTGCGGTACAACTGTCATCACCCACTGCAATGGTTAGTAGCGCTTTGACTGGTAATCCGTTGAAGCTGATCTCATCGGCGACGGTCAGAAACGTCATCGCGGACGACCGGGCATGGGAAATAGGCGACAACAGCCAAAAACCTTCACCAAGGTACACAGGATCCTCAGCAATCATCAGGCTCACAAACTGACTATCCACCAGCTTCTGATAACTGAGTAAGCCCGCTGATGCGGCTTTAACCTCAATCATGGAGCGAGCAGGGAAACGCCGATCAATAAGGTTTGCATTAAAGTGTAACGTTTTTTCCTGACCGTTCAGCATCAGTGCAATGGCTTCTGCTGTACTAGCCGCCTTCAACTGATTCTCAAGGTCAGCAACCGATAGGATACGGGTCAACTGCTTTAAGATGCCGAGATGCTCATCGGAACCTGCCGCGATTCCAATGACCACATAAGCCTTCTGCCCATTATCGCCCCAGACGACACCGTCTGGAAATTGCATCACCTGAACACCGGTTTTCAATACTTGATCACGAGTTTCCACCGTGCCATGGGGGATAGCGATACCATTTCCAAGATAGGTCGCCGCCTGCAGCTCACGCTGCTGCATCCCCTGACCATAACCACCGGCCACCAATCCACGGCTCACCAGCCCTTCGGCCACCATGGTGATCGCCTGTTGTTTATCCGGCGCTTTTTGCCCGGTCACAATGTCCCGCTCAGTGATTGTTAACATAGCTCTTCCGCTTATCAGTTACGGCCATTGTCGTACGACGATGAAGCTGTAAAAATTGGCTGAAACGATTCAGCTTCAAATGCTGAATCGTTTCAGCTTATAATGCAAACACTATTTAACACCTGACATCATTATTTTGATCAATATCAGTAAACCCATGTCAGGCTAAAGAGCAGAATCAATGAAACTGGATGAACTTGCTCAACTGGCTGGTGTTTCAAAAACCACTGCCAGCTACGTGATTAATGGCAAAGCGGATCAATACCGGATCAGCCAGCGCACCCGTGACAAAGTAATGGCGATAGTGAATGAACACGGATTCCACCCCGATCACGGCGCCTCCTCACTTCGTAGAGGAAAAAGTCGCTCCATTGGACTGGTCATACCCGATCTTGAGAACAAAAGTTATGCCCGGCTCGCCAAACTGCTTGAAGGGAATGCCAGAAAGCACGGATTCCAGCTACTAATCAGCTGTACTGATGACAATCCTGACACAGAAAAAGACGTGGTTCGTTTACTGCTCAGTCGCAAACTGGATGCACTGATTACTGCATCGTGCCTCACTGAAAGTTTTGACTTTTATCAAACCATTCAAAACAAAGGCACCCCGGTCATTGCTGTTGACCGTACATTACCTGCAGAACACTTTACCTCTATCACCAGCGAAGATGAGCAGGGAGCAGAGTTGCTTACTTCAAAAATGCTGGAAAACAAACCAGCATCCATTGCACTCATCAGCGCCTGCCCAGAACTGAGTGTGTCACAGTCAAGGGAAGCCGGATTCAGGCAAGCCATCGAAAAGCAAACAACATCCATTGATTTCGAAGTCTGCTATGGTCGGCAGTTTTCACCGGACACCAGTCGTGAAATGATGGAGCAATGGATTTCTGCCGGAACCATCCCCGAAACCATCATTACAGCATCGTTCACACTTTGCGAAGGGGTTCTGGATAGCATATGCAGCCACCCTGAATTAGGCGAGAAAGTGCAATTGGCTACCTTTGGTGATCACCGTTTTTTGGACTTCCTGCCCTTCAAAGTGCAATCGCTGTCCCAACAATTTGAGTTGATTGCGGAGCATGTGTTGGCAAAGACGCTTAAGGCGATTGGTGGAGACTATGAAGCAGGGCTGACGCTGGTGAAACGACAACCGGTCTGGCGGTTTTGAAGTAGTGGGCTGAATGATAACTTCTGCTTTTTCGTCCAAATTGCGCCTTGACTGCCTGATTGTGTTTTTGCTGTTTAATACTCAAAAAAACATATTATTGAACTGCTTCAGTTGGAGTAAAGAAAACTCATCGGTCACGCTTTCACAAAGTGATGATTAAGGAATGTCAGCAATGACAGAGCCGACTTAGTCATCTTGCTCAGGTTATTTCTGAGATAGCTGGATGGTGGGAACACTGTGCTTTGCAATATTCGATAGTCTAGATGGAGAGTGTGACAGACCTGATAGTTACCTATTCAGCACACTCGGCTTCAGGCTTACTCTTTCTCATCAGCCTGCTTCTTTTGCATACGCTCCTTCAGGTCAGCTGCAGCTTTACCGGCTTGTTCTGCCAATGGCATCAAAACATCTAGGGGCATGGCGATACGGTAGGAGCTGGAGAGTTTCATTTTGTTTTCATCGGTATCGACTTCTTCAACCCGGGCAAAATCCAATCTTGCCACACCGCGCATCACGGTGATTCCTAACAATTGATCCACGTAAAGATCTCTCATTTCCTGCTCCTGCTTTATTATATAGTGAACGCGTAAGGAAATATCTGCACCCCTGCCTATTCCTTTAACTCACTTATATAATCGTAAAATCGGAGAGATTGCTTTGATCAATAAGGGATAAGGTGCCCAACCCCACAAAGGTTGACATAAATTGAACGGTGGCAGTTGCATTGTTGTTGTAGGTGATCTCGGCCAGTTTTGCATCGGTGCCGTCGGAGGCCAGGAAGTAAATCACATCGCCACCCGCTTCGCCTTCCAACCCTAAAGCGGCTGTTTCAAAGGTGGCGGATTCCAGATTATCGAGAGCATCACTGATAATCACTATGCCAGTGTCGTTGCCAAGAGCGCTGCCACTTGTCAATAGTTCAGCCTGGTTACCATTACCCCGGAGTGTTGCGTTGTCCAAATTATCGAATGAGATCGTGTCGTTTTCTGCTTCGGTTAAACCCATAGCAAAGCCGTATATTTCGTCTTCGCCATTATCTGCAGGATCAGCTTCAAAGATCACTGTGTCTGCACCGCCACTGCCTATGTTAGTGGCAATGGTGAGATCATCCTTGCTGATATTATCCAGAGAGATACCAGTCAGGTTAAAGTCGATGGGCAATGTTGTATCAGCGGGTATTACCTGAAAAGTGACCAGCGCCGTATCGTAGGTCTCAAATCCAGGGGCTGTAAAGCCCGAGAACGTAATAGTGCCAGGGGCATCATCATTGATGGTCATATTATCAAATCCGCCAGCCTTGGTAGCGGAGCTTGCAACATAGTCAATAGTCGTATCATCAAACGTTAATGTGAAATCTACAGCGTTGAGTCCGACTCTTGTACTCTGATCCACCTGATCTTCTTTGACATAGATTCCATAGGTTTGAGTGCTGCCAGACGTACCCTCAAGCACAATAGAGAAAGCATCACTCCCTGCATTCCGATACTCAGATAGATATACTTTGTCGTTTCCTCCACCGAGATCAAATGCCTGATAGGTGTCGTTTGCCACTTCGCTATCCGCTCCGGTGGTTCCCGTCACCAGACTCTGATAGGTAAAGGTGATGCTTTCTGATGTAGCGCTGACTTTCTCGGATTTATCTTTGACGAATACATCTAACGTGAAGTCGCCGGTTCTGGATAACTCAGGCAGAGTTACATCTGCATAGCCGCTGGCAATATCGTCAGCTGTCAGAATATAGGTATGGAAACCGGCACCATTTTCTTCAATTGTCACCTCATCACCTACCACGGCTGCCTGACCATCGACGCTGGTGACATTTAACGTAACTCGCAGTGTTGGCGTACTGTCGTATTCGTCAGATTCCAAGGTCACTTCGGTGGGTTTATCAGGAGTTACTGTATCAAGGTATTGCGATTGCAGCGTCTGAATGTCTTCTATTGAATCCACATCCTGCAGCGCATCCATCAACGTATTAATGGTAGCGATAGTGTCTGTGCCCAGCCCCATACCAGATAGGAAAACGCTAACAAATGTATCGTTTGCAAAATTAAAGCTTTGGGCGAACGGGGTTGGTTCAAAATCTTTCATCGCTGAAGCAATATTTGAAATAATGTCATTTTGTAAAGACTCAATGCTATTGACATCCCTGCCCTGCAAGGCAATCGCCAATAATGACACTATTTGCACGGCAACTTTTTGCACGCTTATAGCCGTTGCATCGTTGCCTTCTGCCAAAGGATCATAGGTGGTCAAATCAATATTTGTGAACGTTCCAAGGGCACTGGCAATCAGCGTATTAGCGGCTGCCTCATCGGCGACAGAACCGCCTTCAATCAGAGCTTGAATAATGGTAGTTAACGGATTCACTACCGTTGAACCTGACGTTGCCTTGTACGTAAGGGTATTCACAATCCCGGTGTCGGTGTTAATACCGCCCTTGGCGATAATGCCATAATTGTTCGGATTATCCGCGGCTTCGAGCACGTAGCTGCCAAATGCATCGGTGACAACGCCTTCCAGCAGTTCATCATTATCGGCTATGCCGTCGCCATCGGCGTCCAGATAAATCTGTGCGCCCCGAATATAACCGTCAATTACTTTCACGGTAGAGAAATCACTGGCATCGTTACCGGCGATATCTTGGATAGATGCGATATCATCATTATCGCTGGGGTCTTCATAGGCGACAGTGACTGATGATCCTGAGGAAAATGATCCATCAGCCAGTTCTAATACGACAGTCTGCCCAGATACGGCGACAGAATTAACCGTTGCAATATCATTACCAACACTCACCGTAAATGCGCTGATTGAAGGAGTATTCGTCTCATCCAAATCCACATCATAAGTGATGGTCACTTGCTGAATGTCCGCATCCAGCACGACGGAATCCACCGATGGCGCCGTATTATCTGTACTGACGGCATTACTGATACTGCCAACGCTAGAAACATTACCGGCAGTATCAGTCTGGCGAACCTGAATAGCATTCGCTGCATAATCAGTATTTTCGGTCAGATCAAAGCTGGTACCCTCTCCCTCTTCCCAGGTTGTGCCACCATCGACGCTGTATTCCCAACTGGCGTTATCGCTGGACAGATCCACATCGACAGTCAGGTTGCTGGTTATGCCGTCGTTGTCGGCGGCACCTGTGTCGTCTGCTAATGTCACGCCGGGAGTCGGTACACTGACATCGTAAGTAAAGGTGCCTTCAAAATCTTCTGCCTCGTTGCCTGCAACGTCACTGACCGTGATTGTATAGTTCACGGGGCCTTCCGAGAGCGCCGTGAGATTAGCTGACGTTAATGTGATGATGGCAGAATTACCGCTTACCTCTGCCGTGAAATCATCTTCCCCAATAGTCAAGGTAACTTCTCTTCCGTCTTCTACACCGGTTGTGGTAACCGTCAACGTCTGGCTTTCGTTATCTTCCGTGGCATTCAATTCTGTACCAAAATCGAAGATTGCACTTTCAATGGTGGGCACTGTGGCGTCATAGGTAAAGTTGCCTTCAAATTCTTCAGCGGCATTGCCAGATGCATCACTCACATTCACGGTATACGTCACTGCACCTTCCGTCAGCGCTTGTAAGTCAGCCGCAGGAATGGTGATAGACGCTGAATTATCAGAAACATCTCCCGTGTAATTATTAACACCAATGGAGAATGTGATTTCCTGACCGCTTTCTACGCCGGTGGTGTTGATGGTGACTACCGCGTTGTTGTCGTCTTCCTCGGCGGTCAATACATCCCCGAAACTAAAAGAGACAGAATCAATGATAGGAGCCACCGTATCATTGAGAGTAAATTCATAAATATTGCTTTGATCAAACCCGGAAAGCTCACCCAACCCAATAAACTCGGCCATAAACTCAACGGTGGCGCTGTCATTTTCATAGGTGATGCGCGCCAATTTAGAATCGGTGCCATTGGTAGAAAGCAGATAAATCACATCACCATCCGCTTCTCCCCCAAAGGCGAGAGCTGCCGTTTGAACGGTGGCAGACTCCAGATCATCCAAGGCATCTTTGAGTACTACAAAGCCTGTATTAGCGCCCATGGTCGCACCGGACGTCAGGTTTTCCGCCTGATCGCCATTGCCTCGCAGGGAGTCCATATCCACATGATGTATTTCGATAGTGTCGTTTTCCGCTTCGCCTCTATCAACGGTAAAGCCGTAAATCGTATCCACACCGTTTTCTGAAGGATCCCCTTCAAAAATCACTTTATTAGCACCCCCGGTACCGATATTGGTGACGGTGGTGAAGGTTTCTTTCTCTGCATTATCAAGAGTGATTTTGTTGAATGTAAACTCAATTGGAGCATCAGCATTCGCTGGAGTCACATTAAATGTTGCGAAAGCCGTATCGTAATCGGTATAGCCAGGAGATGAGAAGCCAGAAAATGTCACGACCCCGTCGGTAATATCATCAGCACTATCACTGGCAGTGATCTGGGTAAAATCACTTGCCTTGTTCGCAGAATCAGCCTCATAGGTCACAGCACTGGTGGAGAAACTCAACTCAATATCCACAGAGCCTAACCCCTCATCCGCATCGGCCACTTGGGAGGCAACCACAAAGATACCGTAGGTCTGAACCCCGCTATTTTCACTAACCAATTCAATTCTCAATGCATCGCTGGCCACATTACGGAACTCCGACAGATAGACCGTATCGTTGTTTTCTTTTATATGAAATGTCTGATCCGTGTCGTTAGCGGTAAATGTGTCAGCACCGCTGGTACCTTCAACTAACCCCTCCTCAACTTCCAGCACATCTTCAAAGTTTTGCGAGGTGGGATTGCCGGCAGCATCGCTCACCACCACTTCTACATCGTAGTGACCATAATCCAATGCATCACTCGCTGGAATCACCAGCGTCCAGCTTGAACCATCTACGCTAAGAGCGCCATTAGAAAGTTCATAGGTGACCGAGTTCACGGTGACAGAAGTCAGTGTCGTTTCAGTATTATCAAAGGTACCGCTGATGGAAGGTGAGGTATTTGCTGTCAGCACTTCGGTGACAGTGGCTTCAGCCGCTGGTGCTACGCTGTCGTAGGAAAAACTGCCATCGGAGTTGGTGGTTTCGTTGCCTGCATTGTCCTTCACTTTCAATGTGTAGGTATTATTGCCTTCAGCCAGACTTTGCAGGTCGGTAGCGTTGACGTTAATGGTGGCTGAATTATCGTTTACTGTCCCGGTGTAGGTTTTATCGTTCAACGTTAATGTAACATCATTACCGTCCTGAACACCGCTGGTGGTCACTGTCAGCACTCTATCGGTATCGTCGTCTATGCCATTGAGTACAGCGCCAAAGTCGAAGGTAGATTCAGTGATTTCCGGTGGTGTTTTGTCATAAGTAAAACTGCCAGTGAATTCATCAGCAGGATTAGCATTCGCATCGGAAACATTAACAGTGTAATTATTAACTCCTTCAGTCAGGGTTTGAAGAACACTATTTGCTACGGTAAACGTTGCAGTTCCACCAGATACCTGAGCTGTATCTATATATTCATCTGCATTTATATTCAATGTGACCGTCTGACCATCTTCAACATTGGTATTAATGGTCAACGTTGCCGGGCTGTCATCTTCCGTTGCATTCAATTCTGAACCGAAATTAAAGCCATCAGAAGTCAACGTCGGGGTAGTCGTATTAAATTCAAAGCTTCCGGTGTTTACTCCTGCCCCATTTCCTGCGACATCACTTACATTTACTGTATAGTCAACTGATCCGTCTGCCAGATTATCCCATGCGCTGGCTGGCAGCGTGATTGTTGTCACATTGTTTTCAACCGAACCGGTATAGCCGTTGCCGTTAACATTGAGCGTTACGCTCTCGCCGTTTTCGACACCACTCGTGGTCACCTGAGCACTTGACTCTGCGGCCGCCTCAGCTGCGTTTAATGTGGTGCCGAATGAGAACGTTACGTCGGTGATGGTTGGCGCAGTATTATCGGTTTTGAAGACACTCTCATTGGTTTCTTCTTCGGATACATTACCAGCGGCGTCTATCTGGCGAACCCGAATTTCGTTTGCTTCGTATGTGGTATTGTCTGCCAGTTCAAAGCTGGTATTTGTACCGTCCACCCACGCGGCATCCTTCAGTTTGTACTGCCATTTCACCTGATCGGCAGCGAGACTAACGGTCACGGTCGTGTTTTGAGAGATGTTATCGCTGTTGCTTGAGCCTGTATCACTGGCTTCTGCGATTCTAAAAGTCGGTGCATCCGGAGCAGTATTGTCTGTGGTAATTGCATTGTTGTTCGTACCAGCATCAGAAACGTTACCCGCAACATCATATTGCCTGACCTGAATCTGATTCTCCCCGTAGACAGTATCCGCTGCCAGATCAAAACTGTTACTACTGCCTTCTGTCCAGCTGGCACCAGAATCCAGGCTGTATTCCCATTTGTCCTGCTCCGCGTCCAGCGTAACATTCACCGTTGAAGCGCTGGTGACATTATCAGTATTCGTGCCATCGTCACTGGTATCTTCCGCTAGCGCGAAAGTCGGTGCAGCAAACGCCGTTGTATCAATGGTAATTGCTTCAGCGTTAGTAGCAGCAGCGGAATCATTACCTGCAGAGTCCTGTTGAGTGACTTGGATAGCATCTACAGCATACGTCCCTTCAAGCAACTCAAAGCTGTTTCCATTGCCAGTGTCCCAGGTTGTGCCACCATCTACACTGAACTTCCAACTAACACGATCCTCTGCACCACCGCTGAACGTAACATAAACCGTCTGCTCATTTGTGATGTTATCCTCGCCATCTGAACCTGTGTCGTCCGCAAGCTCGAATGTGGGGGCATCGGGTAGCTGATTATCGGTGGTGATTCTCTGGGTGTTGCTGCGCTCGTCAGAAATATTCCCGGCAGCGTCGATTTGTCGAACGCTTATTTCACCAATGGCATAGACCGTATTTGCAGCCAGTTCAAAGCTGGTTCCATCGTCGTTAGTCCAGCTACCATCCTTTAATTTGTACTCCCATTTTGCCTGATCGCCAGCTCCAGCCGTACCTGATAATACGACATTAATCATTCGATTATTGGTAACGTTGTCATCGTTCTCAGAGCCTGTATCCGCAGCAAGACTGAAAGTGGGTGCATCCGGTGCCTGGATGTCCGTGACTATCTGGGCTTCATTCTGAGCTTCTGCTGATACATTACCTGCCGCATCAATCTGACGAACTTTGATCTCACCAATGGCGTAGGTCGTGTTCTCTTCTAATGTGAAACTGGTACCTGTGTGATTTATCCAGCTGCCACCTTTAAGCTGGTATTGCCAGTTATTATCAGCGGCAGTGCCTGTCACAGACACTCTCATTGTCAGCGAGCTGGTAACACCATCGGTATTATCCACGCCATCAACTCCGGTATCCTGAATTAATTCAAGCCCCGGAGCCACCGTCGCTGTGGTATCGGTTGTGATTTCTTCACTGTTTGAAGTGATACTTTCATTACCCGCGGTGTCAGTCTGGCGAACTTCTATCTCACCCTCGGCGTAGGTTTCGTTGGCTGCCAGTTCAAAGCTATTACTCGCCGTACCTGTGATCCAGCTGCCGTCTTTCAGCCGATATGCCCAGCTGGCCTGATCACCCTCAGCACCGGTTAACGTGACATTTATGGTTTGATCATTGGTCAAATTATCGGAATCACTGGAGCCAGTATCTGTAGCCAAAGCAAGCCCGGGGGCATCCGGTGCAATGGAGTCGGTGGTAATGGCTGCCGTATTGCTGGTTACTTCAGAGATATTGCCTGCATCGTCCGTTTGGCGAATCTGAATTTCACCCACTGCATAGGTGGTATTGGCATCCAGCTCAAAACTGTCACCAGAGCCCGTTACCCAGTCCGCATTTTTCAGTTTGTACTGCCAGATGGCCTGATCACCAGCATCACCGGATAGCGTCACATTCATGGTTAAATCATTGGTGATGTTGTCGCTGTTACTGTTTCCGGTATCTGCATTAAGTGTGAGTAGAGTAGGTTGAGCGGGCGCTGTCGCATCATAGGTGAAAGATGTATCAGCTGGAACGGTAGCTGCATTGCCTGCGACATCACTGACTGTCAGCGTGTAATTGACAGTGCCTTCAGTGAGATCATCCAGATCACCAGCGGGTACTGTAATTGCAACAGAATTGTTGTTCACCTCACCGATGTAATTGTTTCCGCCCAGACCAAGAGTCAGTGTCTGACCATCTTCAATGCCAGTAGTGCTGGCTGTCAGAGTGGCATCATTGTCATCTCCCACAGCGTTCAGGGTATCACCGAAATCAAAGGAAGCACTGGTAACCTCTGGTACGCCAGCGTCGTATGAAAAGCTGCCATTAAACGTATCTGCAGCATTACCTGCGGCATCGCTGGCGGTGACGGTAAAACTCACTGCATCACTTTCTGGAATATCTTGCAAATCTGCGGCTGGCACAGAAATAGTAACCGTGTCTCCACTGACGTTTTCTGTGTAGGATTTTCCATTGAGCGTTAAAGTGACAGGGCGACCATCATCCAGCCCGGTTGTGCTCACGGTTAATGTGGCGTCATTGTCGTCGGATGTGGCATTCAGGGTGTCATCAAAATTAAAGGTGGCACTGGTAATTTCGGGTTTCAAAGAGTCTTTGTTAAAACTGCCACTTTGCTCGGCTGCCGCATTGCCAGCAGCATCACTGACGTTGATGGTGTAGGTGTGGTCTCCTTGATTCAAACCCTGCAACACGGTTGAACTCACGGTAAAGGTCGCGGAGTTATCATTCACAGTTGCCGTATAATTGATGCCATTTAAAGTTAAGGTGGCCTGCTCTTCATCTTCCACATTGGTGGTGGTGATGGTTAATGTACCGTTATTGTCGTCTTCGCTGGCATTGAGCACTGAGCCAAAGTTAAAAGCGCCTGCTGTGAAAGTGGGTGCGCTTTTATCGTACTTGAAATCACCTTCATAGGCTTGAGCGGCATTGCCCGCAGCATCACTGACAGTCACCGTATAATCAACTTCGTCAGCTTCAGTGATTTGACGTAAAGGGACTCCGCCCACAGTTATCTCTGCTAAGTTATTGTTAACCTGACCTGTATAACCCTGTCCGTTCAATAGAAGAGTAACTGTTTCACCATTTTCTACACCGCTGGTGGTGACGCTCAGTACTGCATCATTGTCGTCTTCTGTGGCATTGAGTACCGGGCCAAAGTTAAATGTTGCATCTATTATTTCAGGCGATACTGTATCTTTAGTAAAACTGCCAGTCAGTGTATCTGCAGGAGTCTCGGCAGCGTTACTTACCTCAACGGTGTAATCATATTCTCCTTGTTCCAAATCCTGCAGCACAGTAGAGCCTACAGTGAAAGTTGCTGAGCCGCCTGTTACCGTAGCTACATATTCTTCACCATTCAGGGTCAGCGTAGCTTCTCGAGTATCTTCAACACCGGTTGTAGTGATTTCCAATGTACCGTCATTGTCGTCTTCATTGGCATTTAACTCTGATTCAAAATTAAACCCGTCAGATAAAATAGTGGGCTGATTGGTATTGTATTCAAATGAGCCTGGAAACGAAGTTGCCGTGTTCCCAGCCAGATCACTGACGTCTACGGTATAGTTGACAGTTGTTCCTGTATCATCTGTTGTTAAATCGGCTAATGCTTGTAAATCAGCCGCTGGAATTCCTGAGATGGTGGCAACATTATTACTCACAATGCCATTGTAGGCTTGGTTATTCAGCATCAGTGTAACTGTTTGACCGTTTTCCACACCCGTGGTTTCAACGCTCAAGCTGGCAGGACTATCATCTTCCGCAGCATTCAAAATCGAACCAAATGAGAATGAAGCTTCGGTGATTTCCGGCGCTGTATTATCCGTTCTATATACTGTGTCGTTAGTTACTATGTCAGAAACATTTCCTGCGGTATCCGTTTGGCGAACCTGAATATCATCAACGGCATAGGTCGTATTATCGGCCAGATCAAAACTTAAACTGTTGTCACCTGTCGTCCAGCTATCACCACCATCAACGCTGTATTCCCAACTGGCCTTATCGTCACTACCACCGGACAATGTCACCGTAATGTTTTTGTTGCTGGTGATGTTGTCATTATTTGCGCCAGTGGCGGTTCCGGTATCTTCTGTCAGTGAAAAGCTGGGGGCTGCAGGTGCGGTAGTATCAGTAGTGATCGCGTTGGGGTATTGGAATACATTGGAGGTATTACCAGCCGCATCGGTCTGCCTGACCTTAATTACATTGGCTGCGTAGCTGGTATTGGCAGCCAGCTCAAAACTGTCGCCACTGCCCTCAGTCCAGTTATCACCATTATCCAGGCTGTACTCCCAAGTGGCCGCATCGTCAGCAACGGTCACGTTCATGGTTAAGTCGCTGGTAACACCGTCACTGTTATCGCTACCGGTATCTTCGTTTAAAGTAACTTCTGGCGCTGCGGGTGCAGTTGTGTCGGTGGTGATGGCCGTTTCGCTACTGGTGATGGCTGAAACATTGCCAGCCGCATCGAATTGGCGAACCTGAATGGCGCCGGCTGCATACTCTACCCCAGCCTCCAACTCGAAAGAAGTGCCGCTACCCCCATCAGTCCAGTCGCCTCCATTAAGCCTGAATTCCCAACGATCCTGATCGTCGGCCAGGGTCACATTCATGGTGAGGTCGTTAGTCACATCATCATTACTGTTGCTACCGGTGTCCTCATTAAGAGTCAGCCCCGGCGCATCTGGACCAGTGTTGTCGGTAGTAATTTCAGTATTGATGGTGCCAACGGTCGACACATTGCCAGCAGCATCGTACTGTCGAACCTGTATATGACCATCGTCGTAAGTTGTGTCTACTGCCAAGTCAAAGCTTTCACCAGAACCTTCCGTCCATGAACTGCCATTATTCAGGCTGTATTCCCATTTGACCTGATCGTCTGACAACGTGACATCCACGGCACGGTTGCTGGTGATGTTGTCACTGGTGTTGCTGCCGGTATCTGCATTCAGAGCCAGAGTTGGCTCGGTTAAAGGTGTGTTATCAATAATGAATGTGCTTTCATTACTACCAGCGTCCGATACATTACCCGCCGCATCGAATTGGCGAACCTCAATATCATTGGCGTTATAAGTTGCATTTGCTGCCAGCTCAAAGCTACTGCCATCACCATTCTGCCAACCAGTCTCATCATCTACCCAATCAGCCTCATCATTGCTTTTTAAGCGGTATTCCCAGCGTACATCGGCACTGTCAACATTGACGTTTACAACCCAATCCCTGGTGATGCTGTCGCTATCACTGCTACCAGTATCGGTATTTAAATTCAGCTCAGGTGCATCTGGAGCAGTGTTATCGACTGTGATGGCGCTGTCATTTTTTCCAACCAGTGACACATTACCCGCTGCATCGGTTTGCCGAACCTGAATCTGCTCTGGGGCATAGGTAGTATTTTCTGCCAGATTAAAGCTGGTTCCGGTGCCTGTCTGCCAGCTTGAACCCCCATTCAGGCTGAACTCCCAGCTTACTCTGTCTTCGTTATCACCGAGGTTTACAACACCATCTGTCGTAATGCCATCGCTATTATTATTATCGGTATTACTGGTATCGTTTTGTAATGAGAAACCCGGTGCGGCCAGAGCAACAGTGTCAATAGTTATCGCGTCGCTGTTGTTGAAAATGGATGAAGCATTTCCGGCGCCATCAAGCTGTCGAACCTCAATTGAGCCAGCGGTGTATTCCCTATTTGCGCCGCCTTCCAGCTCAAAGCTGCTGCCAGTGCCATTAACCCAATCATTATCATCACTGCTATTCAGACGATACTGCCAACTTACTCCGCCATCGGACAATTCAACATTAACGGTTGTGTCATTGGTCAAGCCATCGGTGTTGCTGTTGCCTGTATCACTAGGCAAAGTCACGGCAGGTGCTTCGGGTACGATATTATCAACGGTCAGAGCGTCGCTGTTGCTGGCAATGGCAGATACATTCCCGGCGCCATCAATCTGGCGAACTTCTATAGTGCCTGCGGGGTATTCCGTATTGTCTGCCAGCTCAAAGCTGCTGCCAGTTTCATTAACCCAGTCGTTATCATCATTACTGTTCAAACGATACTGCCAGCTGACACCACCATCGGACATGGTAACCGTGACGGTTCTGTTCTGGGTAATGTTGTCATCTGCTCCGGTGTCACTTGGTAACTCGACGGATGGCGCTTCTGGTGCAGTGTTGTCGGTGGTGATGGCAACGGTATTATTGGCTGTGGAAGAGTTATTACCGGCTGTATCGGTTTGGCGCACTTGAATAGCATTCGTGGAATACTCGACATCTGTCGCTAAATCAAAACTATTGCCACTGCCAGTTTGCCAGTTTGCGCCACTATCCAGGCTGTATTCCCAACTGGCCTGATCTGCATCACCACCGGAAAGCACGACAGTGACCGTACGATTTTGAGTAACGCCATCAGCGGCACCGGTGTCAGTTGGCAGAGTGATTGTGGGCGCATCAGGCGGAGTGGTATCCAAGGTAAATGTATCTTGAGCCGTGGATTCGCCTTCGGTGTTTCCTGCTGAGTCGGTGATGGTGGCGGTAAGGGTATATTCTTTTTCGTCGGTTAAGTTATTCAGTATAATTTCAGCGTAACCATTGGTTATATCGTCTTCATCCACTTTATATTCGCTGTGCAGCGATGTGCTTTCACTACCCACTTCATAGACTTTGATGACGTCATCAATAAATACGGCAGAACCATCAGTACTATCAACATCCAGCTCAACCTTGACGACCACTGGGTTTGTGGCGAATTCGTTAATTTCAATGTTAATGGCTGCGCTTGGTGCCACGTAATCAAGGTATTTTTCCTGAACGTCTGCTATTGCTTCGGGAGTTTCAGACTCTTCTATCTCACGAGCAGCGGCAACAATTTCGTCACGAACGATCGTGTCTATCTCCAGACCAACAATCGCGTCATCAATAACACTGCCATTCATCAAATTAACGGGGTCGCTGGTTCCATCAGCTTCATTCTTAGCAATATTATTAACCAGTACTTCTGCAATATTGCTGAGAATCGCTGCTTCATTGCTTTGAACCGTTTCATCATCTCCGCTTTCAAGCGCCTCTTTAGACGCCATAGTAATCAGAGATACAATTTGCACTGCAGCCTTTTGAGCCTCCATGGCTTCTGTGTCATTTGAATCAGCAGCCAAATCAGCAAGAGGGTCATAGGTTTTAAGATCAATACCTTCTTTCAAACCCAGTGCTTTAATGACGATTTCCGCTGCTGCTTCCTGGTTTGCTGCCTGACCATTGTCAATTAACGTTTCCGCCAGGGTGGTGATGGGATTGATGATTTCTGAGCCCGCCGCCCCTCTCAAGCTTATGGTGTTAACAACACCGGTATCCGTGTTGACCCCACCTTTGGCGATAATGTCATAATTATTGGGGTTGGCATCTGCAGCCATTGAGAAGTAGCCGTCTTCATCGGTAAACACCCCTTCAAGACGTTCGTTGTCATCGGCAAGCCCATCATTGTCCTGATCCAGATAGATCTGAGCACCTTCTATATAACCGTCTGCGACTCTGCCTGTGATGTCTGGCACAGCATCAGGAACAGTTGCACTACCAGAACTACTACCATCGCTACTGCCATCGCTACTGCCAGAACCACTACCATCGCTGCTGCTACCACCACCAGAAGCTGCAGCAATTGCCCCAACGCCACCCAGAATATAAGGTGCATACTCCCAAATCGGAGAGGAAAACTCTTGCCAGATTTCATCGCCAGTTAAAAAATCAAAGTTTATTGGCTGGTTTTCATCGCTAAATAATGAAGTAGTGCTGTCATGGTGGGAAGGTGTTGATTCAGATTGATCAGAGCCATTATCGTCAAGATAATGCCCAGCCAGTTCTAAAACGGGGTTAGGGTTTGAATAAAAAGCAGCATTATTGAAAAAATCATTGAGCAGCAATGAATCACCATTTCCCAACTCAATAATTAAATCGCCATCCTTTTCATTAAGAGTGTGCTTGACGCCTGATTTCTTATCAGAGCTAACAATAGTAACTCGGTCACCCATTAAAAACTTGAAGTTTGCAAGCTCATTTTTAGCGAGCTGCAGAACCTCACCATTCTTGCGAACCACCAGCAGAAAAAAACCCGACGACATAAAAAAGCCCCTGATATTAATACACTTTTACAAAAACTGAATCAAAACGCCAGACTCAAAAATAATTCTTATATTCATCTAATACTTTGGTTGAATCTTTAGTGTAGCAGTCTAACCTTAATTTAAACCCAATCAATTAAATCATTTAAAAATCTTATAAAACCAATTAAAAACACTAACCAAAACCACTTTTTATAAATGAGCTTTTCTATGAATAAATCAAAGCTAGTCATTATTGATTCTTCACTCGACGATAAAGATGAGATCCTCAATCAATTTTCCAGTGATGCTCATATCATTTATCTTTCTCCGGATTCTGACGGCTTTGATCAACTGCTCCCTGAATTAACAGAAAACAATCAATTCTCCAATGTTCATATATTTACCCACGGTGAAGCCGGCAGTTTTGAATTGGGTTCAACCTCCGTTAATCAATCCTATCTGGATAACAACACGGAATCCCTGAGCCAATTAAAAAGCCATTTTGCCCCCGGTGTTGATATTCACCTTTACGGTTGTGATGTGGCCTCCACAGACAACGGTCAATTATTTCTGGAAAACCTTGCCACAACGCTGGATGCCGATATTGCCGCCTCTGATGATCTGACCGGTATTGATGGCGATATGGAGCTGGAATTCAGCACCGGAGAGTTATCAACGGAATCCGTTAGCGATATTGAACTGACCACCAACCTGAATGTGAGCTGGCTCGGTGATATCACAAACAGCTATTTCTCCGACTTAATCGCCAGTTACGACGATGACAACTCCTTTGTATATTCAGAAATTCTCGACATGATTCAACAAGTCGTTGATGGCGGGATTACAGAATCAGAACATGCCGACCTGAAAACCTTCTACTCCAAAACGTCTAACGACAACCAGTTCGCAAACGATTATCTGGAAACCGTCACCTATAACACCATCTACAGCAATAAAGGGAATGATTACTGGTGGGGTGGAGTTACCGATATTGATGACCGTATCGATCTCGGTAATATGGACGCTGGCATGACTGAGGAAAAAGGCGACTACCTCATCGGCAAATGGTTTCTGGGCACAGACACGCCAATGCCTGTAGTGGGAGGCGACACTGCAAATAACTCAGCGTCTTCCGGTGTCTACAGTTACAGCTTGGCAACCGGAGATTTCTGGGAAGCTAATACGCCGCTGGCAAACAGCCAGGGTGAAGGCGATCTCATTGATGAAGATGATGTTAATCAAGGGCAAGCAGGGACATGCTACCTTCTGGCAGCAATGGGCGCTATTGCTCATGATGATACGTCCAGTTATCTCACAGATGCAGTAACAGACAACGGAAATGGCACCTACGGTATTCGATGGTATGTTGACGGCGAAACTTACTATACAACGGTAGATAAGCAGGTCATCACCAATACCAGTGGCACAAAAATGGTGCTCACAGGTAACCCCGACAAGGCATTGGATGGTGAGTTGTGGGCTGCGTTGTTTGAGCGCGGTTATGCGCAACTGAACTCTCAGGTTAAAGTAGGTGATAACCTGGAAGCCAGCATACAAGCGGTTGAGGGTGGAATGGCAGATCCACTGACCCATATTACCGGCCTGGATTTCACCTATTATTCGGCCTCCTACAACATGGGAAGCGGAACCAAAATATTCACCCAAAATGATGAAAGCTTCAGCACCTACAAAACTGAAATAATTAATGCGCTGACGGTTGATAACTCCATCGGTTGGATTGGTGCTTGGGGAGACCATAAAGTTAATGGCAAGCAGACCGTGGTCAGTGGTCATGCTCAAATGCTGCTGGACTACAACAGTGATGACGATACATTCCTGATGCAAAACCCCTGGGGTGCGGGTGAGTCAAGCAGCTGGATCGGCACTTACTGGTTGAAACTGGAAGACTTCTGGAATGCAGACGTCAAACCAGTAATCGCCATATCCGAAAAGCCCGATCTGACCCCAAAACCGACATACCAATACGAAATCGTCGTACAGAATTCCCCCGTGGTAGAAGGTGACGCCGTTACCTTTGAAATTCGCAGGAGCGACTCCAATACCGAAACCAACGCTGCAAACGGACAATACGACATTGAATCATCGGTTTACTGGTCAACACTGTTGACGGACACAGGCGATGCAGCAGATGAATACGACTTTGAACAGATAGACAAAAAGAAAGTCACCTTTGCAAAAGACAGCAACACAATGACCATTACCCTGGATACTTATGAAGACAATCTGGGGGAAGCGCTCGAGTCCTTTAAGCTCGCGCTTTACGAAGAAGAGAAAGATACAACCCCTGCCACGTCAGAAACCGTCGCCATTGCCAATAAAACTGCCGCTGAGTTTAATTACACCATCACCACCAGTAACGACACAGAAGCCAATGCAGCGACAGAAGGTGACAGCATCAGTTTCAAGATCTCACGAGATGGTGACAGTGAGCGCTCGGTGGTTTACCTCAGCACCGTTCACGGTGGAACCGACAATTCTGACTTCGAACAGCTCGATAATTACGCCATGGTGTTTGAAGCCGGCGAAACAGAAAAGACCATAGATATCGTATCCTCAAACGACAGTTCTGACGAAGGTGTAGAAACCTTCGATTTGGTACTCCGCGAAAGCCGGGGCGGTAGCACTATTACCAGCAAAACCGCTCACATTACTGACTACGATGCCCCCTCCATTGAATACTCTGTGATTACCGATGCGGCCAGTGAATCGGGTGCTGTGGCAGAAGGTCAGCGAGTTGATTTCACTATCAGTCGCAGTGTTTCCGGTTTTACGTCGTCTGTCTTTGTTAAAACGGTCACAAAAACAGCCGGTTCTGAAGATTTTGAAGGCATCAATAAAACTGTTGAATTTGCTCCTAACCAGAAAGAAGCCACTGTCAGCGTCTGGATAAACAAAGACCTATGGCTGGAAACCAGCGAATATTTTGCTCTGGAAGTATTCAACAACGAAAACGATGAAGAGCCCGTAGCCACCAGCACAGCCTTTATCGAAAACACACCTTACGATGATTACAACTACACACTATCAACCACTACTGATGATAATGGAGACGACCTACCCGTCACTGAAGGCGACAACGCCAAGATCACCATTACCCGAAGCGGCACTGGTAATGCATCCACGGTCTATATTCGGACGGCAGAAGGCTCCGCCCAAGGGGATGACTTCAAAGAGATGGATCGCTTTGCCGTTGAGTTTGCTGAACACGAAGCATCGAAAACCATCGATATCAAAACCTTTACTGACAGCGTCAGCGATGACAACGAAGCATTTCAGGTGCAGTTGCTGAGAAACCCATCGGACGATGAAGCCACCGAAACTCTGGACATCACCCTGGCCGACAAAACCATAGAAGACTACGGCTATACATTGACAACAACAGGCGGTGGCGGTAGCGCAGAAAACGAATTTATTGAAGGTGATACGGTTGAATACACCATCACCCGTGATGGCGGTGACTCTGGCAATGGCAGCGGCACCAGCTCAACAATTTATCTAAGCACCACTGGCGTCACCGCAGGTGATGCCGATTATGTCGCAGCCGATACTGTGGCACTGACTTTTGCCGCCCATGAGACAACCAAAACGTTCACCGTCGAAACCCGTGAAGACAGCCGGACAGAAGGATCGGAAAGTTTTAAGCTATCACTGTTCAAAACCGAATCCGATGCGGCAAACAACAACGCCCTGCAAACCGCAGAAGCCACTCTGGTCGATAGTTCTCAAGCATCCAACCAATACACCTACGAATTATCAGCCGAAAAATCCGTGCTGGAAGGTGAAGACTATCAATTCACTATCGAAAGAGGCACCACCGGTTCTCCCAGTTCTGTTTATGTAAAAACGTCTTTCTGTAACTCAGACAGCAGTGACTTCGATGTCATGGCATTGACCAAAGTTAATTTTGGTTCCGTTGAAGAGCAAAAGACCATCAGCGTTGCAACCTACAATGACAACCAGATAGAAGGCACAGAATGTTTCTGGTTTGAAGTTTACGCCAGTAAAGCAGATGCGGAGAACTACAACTCTATTGCCCGCTTCAGAGCCAATATTCAAGATAAACTGGAAACACCGGTCTATCAGTACACCGTCACCAGCTCCACCGAAGACAAACCCACCGAAGAAGCAGCTGACCCAACCGCTGCGGATGAAGGCACAGAGATCACCTTTAACATCAAACGTGAATTGCTGAATGATGATCAGGCCGTTGATGAAGGTCCATCAAGCATTTATATCAACACAACGGATGGCACGGCAGGCAGTTTGGACTACGAAGGGTTGGAGCTAAATGAAATTCAATTTGCCTCAGCAGAAGACAATGAAAAAAGCGTCACCATTCAGTTAAATACCGACACAGCACAAGAAACAGAAGAGTACTTCTGGCTTAATCTTTACGAAACCTATGCTGATGGGTTAAACCAGAAAACCCTTGACGTTGCCAAGGGGCGTATCGAGCACGTTGACCCTACACAAGCCTACAGCTACACCATAGAAGCACTGGAAAACGATAATGGCGATAATGCGGCCCTGGAGGGAGACTCTATCGCATTTCGCATAAGCCGTGAGCGGGATGTGGATTACCTTGAAGATACTGCATCAACCACTTACATAGGTACCTGGGAGGGCTCAGCCATTGAAGGCCTTGATTACCTGGCAATGGACCCCACCGAGATAGTCTTTGGTAAAAATGAAACGGAAAAAGTCATCACCATTGAAACACTGAGGGATACCAACACCGAGCAAACCGAAGAATTCTGGTTGATGCAATATGACACGGCAGCAGATGCAAAAACCCAGAACTATGAAGCATACGCCGCAGGCTACATCAAAGACGACACAAACACTGATGTCTTAACCTATGAAATGACCACCAATGCGGCAGAGGATCAATTATCGGAAGGGCAGCAGATCGAAGTGACCATCACACGCAAGGGTGTTGATCTCAATCTCTCTTCCACCATTTATCTGGAATCCATGACTGGGAATGCCGACGGTCTGGATGTCGAAGAACTGGAACTGACCAAAATCGAGTTTGCCCCTAACGTAGAGAGTAAAACCATTACTCTCAACACATTTGTCGATT
The DNA here is from genome assembly GCF_947495845.1 of uncultured Endozoicomonas sp. Lineage (GTDB taxonomy): Bacteria > Pseudomonadota > Gammaproteobacteria > Pseudomonadales > Endozoicomonadaceae > Endozoicomonas. The sequence goes on from NZ_CANMAO010000010.1 coordinate 69,316, forward strand.
ATGACTCGGAAGGTGACGAATATTTCTATATAGCCCGCTACGATAATCACACACAGGCAACCGACAAAAATGCAGTGGATTCCACCAAAGTTTACATTGGTGACACGGATGACAATGCACAGCACTACAATTACGAAATCATCATGCCCGCCGACGCCAATGGCATTCATTTCTTTAACGAAGGCTATGACATTCCGGTCACCATTCGCAGAACCCAAGATACTGAAAACCTCAGTACCGATGTAGCCTCTACCGTCTATCTCTCGGCCATTGAAGGCTTTGCAGACGCCACCGACTTTGATCCGATCACCAACATGGCAGTCAACTTTGCGGCTGACGAGCAGGAAAAAACCATTAACATCCGTACCTTTTCAGACTCTGAAGTCGAGCTGGTACCCGAAACATTGACTATTGGTGTTTTCAAAACTTATTCGGATGCGGTGTTCACCATCACTGACGTATGGGATACAGCCTTTATTCAGGATGATAATACGGATCATCAATTCAAAATCAAAAATGTTGCCCTATCCAGCTCGGCGACCACAGAAGATGTCCTTGATGAAGATGGTAACCCGGTGCTGGATGACAATGATCAAAACATCACCCAAAGCATCATGAACTTTGATACGCCAACGGCAATTGGTGATGTTCCCATCATCCAAAGTGGTGAGAGTTCTTATCGCACTCTGGCAGTGGAAGAGGGTAAGACTGTCAAGTTCACCGTAGAAAGAACCATCGGTTCGCAAGACATTGGCGCAAGAATGTACGTCAATACTTCCGGTGGCTATTCCACATCGGACGACTATGAAGCGCTGAACGCTCAGGAAATATGGTTTGAGGTTGGCCAGAGCGAAGTTGAAGTCGAATTTCAGGTCTACCGCGACAGTGACAGCACCGAGGCCGAAGAATATTTCTGGTTTGAAACCTACAATAGTTATGACGATGCTTATTGGGGAGCCCAGTTCACCGATTATACCCGCATTAATATCGACAATGTCGCGTTAGCTAATGACTACACCATCACCAGTTCAACCAACAACACCGATGGCGGCGCGGCGGAAGAAGGCGACACCATTACGTTCACAATCACCCGTGATGGCAGCGAAGGTGAAGAGGAGGTTTATCTGCGCCTTTACGAAGGGTCTGCGGAACGCACGATCAGTCAATCGTACTGGGAAGGAGACCAAGGGTTTTCTGGCGCCTATAACCCCAGTCAATTTGGTGATTTTATCGACGATGAGGGCTGGCCAACCACCGATCCCAGAGTCGTTACTTTTGCAGACGGTGAAACTGAGAAGACCATCACCGTTGACACCATCGTTGATACCAAAGTTGAAGGGATAGAAACCTTTGAACTGCTACTGTTTGGTGATCGGTGGGATGCCTATTTTGCCGACATCTCTGATGAGTACAGCTATGTTACCAAAGATGTCGCTCATATCAGAGATCAAGTCACGGCCACTGAGGATGGCTTCACGTTTACCCTCTCAGCGGACTCAACCAACGTAAACCCAACGGTAGAAGGCGATACGATGACCTTTACCGTCACTCGTGCCGGTGGCCCAAATAATGATGGTACTGGCACGGCTTCTGACATTTACCTGCTGGCAGATCTATTACAAGCACGGCCAGAGCCAGGCATTGCTGATCAAGGAGACATTGAGTGGCCTTTTGACCCTCAGCCAAGTTTCCAGAAAGTCAGTTTTGCAGCCAACGCCACCACCGCCACATTAACGGTGAATACTCTTTCAGACCCTGGGCCTGAGGGTCTGGAAGAACTCACTATGTACTTGTTCGATCGTGAATATGAACTCTCAGACAATGTTTTTAATCAGGCCCTAACCAGTACAAAAGGTTATATTACAGATCCAACCTCAAGCGCCACGCCACCCGAAACGGGCTCAACGCCACCACCTTTGGGCACAGGTACAGCCAGTGATGTCGATATCGCGCTGACAGATACCGGTGACGGCTCCGCTTCTCACCCCGGACACGATGGCTCCTTATATACCAACAAATACGCCTTTGCAGAAATTCGCGATGATGGCAGCGTGGTCGCCTGGGGCGAAAACGACAAAGGCGGCGATATTGAATCAATCCAGGGTCAACTGGTTAACGTTCAATCCATCAGCGCCACACACGGTGCCTTCGCTGCCATCAAGTCCGATGGTTCTGTAATCGCCTGGGGAGATGAAGATGATGGTGGAGACAGCAGTGATGTAGCTGCTCGCCTGAACGGCAACAATGCCGTCGTGAGCATCGCCTCCACACACTCAGCATTTGCCGCTCGTCACGAAGACGGCACCGTCACCGTGTGGGGTAAAAACGCCAATGGTGGTAATATTTCCTCCAGTGTCGAAACCCGGCTAAATGATACGGACAACCCGGTCACTGAGCTTTATTCAAACAGCTCAGCCTTTGTCGCCGTTCATCAGGATGGCTCTCTCACCACCTGGGGCTTCAGTACCTTTGGTGGCGACAGCTCCGGTGTTGCCAGTGACATTGATGGCACCGTTGATGTAGTGGCTGTGGAATCCACACACTCATCATTCGCAGCCGTTCGCTCTGACGGTAAAGTCATTACCTGGGGTAACGAATACGATGGCGGCGACTCCAGTGAAGTCGAAAGCAGCCTGAATGGCGATGCCTACGATGTGCTGAAAGTGTGGTCCAATGCCTCCAGTTTCGCGGCACTGCTTGACAACGGAGCCATCAAAACCTGGGGTGACCCCACCACCGGTGGTGACAGCTCGGCAGTCGCTGAGTTATTGGATGGCTCAACCAACATCAAAGAGGTGTATGCCAGTAACAACGCATTTGTTGCACTGACAGAAAACAACACTCTGGTGACCTGGGGTGATCCGGATTATGGCGGTGGCGCTCTTCCAGATACCCTTGATGGCAAGGAAGTTTCAACGGTTATTGCCAATGAAGCTGCATTCGCTGCCATTCTTAGCGATGGGTCTGTCGTCACCTGGGGACAAAATGCTTACGGTGGAGACAGCAGTTTCGTTGCCAGCTCGCTCGATGGCACGATTGATGTCACCTCCATTGTCGCCTCTGGCAACGGTTTCTCTGCTATACGCTCTGATGGTTCCTTAGTTTCATGGGGCGGTGGCTTACTAGAACAGGAAATGACAGACATTCAAAATACGCTGGATGGTGACATCGATGTTGTGAAAGTGATTGCCAACGATGCCGCCTTTGCAGCTATTGATGCAAACAACAACGTCTACGGATGGGGTAACCTGGAATACGGCGGCAACACCAATGGTGTGGACTTATCTGAATCCGGAAATGGTATTCGCCTGATTGTGAGTGGCAGCGCCATTCAAACCCGTGGTGGCGTCATTTTGACCGGTGTCGAAGTCCTTTGTGACTTGGTCGGTGCAGACGATGTAACCGTCACTACTGCTGCTGATGGCTCCTTTGAATTTGATCTTGACGGTGATACCGACCTTTCCGGAGCATCAGTGACCGCCAGTCTTGATACCGCAGGCGATGCGCTGATTAGCAGCAGTATTGATCTGCAAGACGCTTTGGCTTGCCTTAACCTCGCCGTGGGGTATGGCGTGACCGAGGACTCTACCGCCGACAGTGATGATTTGATTGCAGCTGACTTCAACGGTGATGGTGTGGTTAACTCGCAGGATGCTCTGGAAATCTATGAATACTCACAAGGCATTGGTTCCGGCTCCAACGCCGCACCCGATTGGCTATTTGTGGACACTGACGTTGCCGGAGTATCACTGGATAATGTTGCTTTCGAAACGGCTGTAGCGATTGCTGGAGCCAATAGCGATGTTAATTTGATGGGTATTTTGCGGGGAGATATTGACGCCTCTTATGGTGCTTGAGTACTGCAAGATGGGGAGCGTTAATCAGCGCTCCCCTAACGATTCATCCAAAGTTTTGATGATGGGCTTCGTGATGTACTGCAACACCGTTTTCTTTCCCGTTTGGATTTCCACTGTCGCCGTCATGCCCGGTTGAATATCCAAAATCACTCCGGAATTACTCGCCAACTGATCGCCTGAAGCTTTAACTCGCGCCCGGTAATACGGCGTTTCTCCTTGCTGCAGTTCCTTCTTGATAGTATCAGCACTGATAAACACAACCTCCCCTGCCAGATCACCAAAAATCGTGTAATCGTAAGCATCCACCTTCACTACGGCGGGCAAACCCAGACGCATAAAGGCGATATCTGAAGGGCTAACTTTAGCCTCCACCAGCAAATCATCATCGAGGGGAACAATCTGCATGATATCTTCCCCCGGCTTGACAACACCACCAACCGTGGTAATCCGTACATTTTTAACAACCCCTTTCACCGGCGCTTTTAGCTGTGTCTGCTCTAACAAGCTGCGCCTCTGGGTTAATAGTTGTTGATTTGTTTCCAATTGCTCACTGACAGAAGCCAACTCTGACTGTACTTCCTGTAGATAATCATTTTTCCGCTTAACAATTTTCGCTCTAAGATCTGACATTTGTCGTTCAATACGAAGCAAATCCGATTTACTGACATCACCGCTTCTATACAACGGTAGGTTCATATCCAGCTCCTGCTGTGCGAGATCACGAATTTCATCCAGAGATTCAAGCTCTTCACGCAGTGCGCTCTGACGAATCTTGAGCAAAGCATCTTGTCGTATTTTAAATTCGTTATAGTCTACTAAAACCTCCTCATAGGTTGGTGGCTCATTCAACAACTCGGCAGTCAACCGGCTGACCTGTGCACTCAATGAGGCGACTTTAGCACGGGTTTCCAAGTAGGCGGCTTCTGCCCGGGTTTTATCAATTAGAACCAATATCTCTCCAGCATCCACCTGATCCCCTTCCTGCACCATAATGCCTTCCAGAATGCCGCCATCCTGAGATTGAATTAACTGAATCCGGGAACTGGCGACCACTGTCGCCGGCGCCCGGGTGATTTCATCGATTTCAGCCAGTGACGCCCAGATAATGAGAATCATAAAACAAGAAGAGATAAGCAACACAATGCGCCTGGAAGGCGCCAGGATATCATTCAGAGAATCATCCGAAGCCTCTTCACTGGCCCTCCTTTTGAATAACGCCAGAATATTAATCATTAAGAACCCTTCCCTGGCGCCTGTTTTTTCTGGCTTTGATTGTGTTGATAAAGCTCAGCCATGATGGTCTGGCTGTCACCATCCAGAACCACCTGCCCTTTATCAATCACGACAATACGATCAACCTTGGGCAACAATGCAGTTTTGTGGGTGACAAAAATAATGGATGTTTCTGGCGGAAAACCAGAAAGAATCGCGTTGATGGCTTTCTTTTCCGTATTAGAATCCATAGACGCAGTGGGTTCATCCAATAAGATAACCGACGGTGTCATCAGTAACACTCTGGTCAAACCCACAAGCTGACGCTGCCCACCAGACAATCCTTTACCGCCTTCAGAGATGGTCAGGTCAAGACCTTTGGAGCTTCCACTGATGACAGTGTCCAACCCCGTCTTGCGCGACGCATCAAGAATTCGTTCATCGGACGTGTGACCTACACCTAACAGGAGATTCTCTCGCAATGTGCCGTTAAAAAGTCGAACATCCTGAGGGAGATACACGACTTGCTCCCGAAGGAATTCCGGTGCAATAAACGACATATCCATACCATCGAGACACACCAATCCAGCGGATGGCTTATAAAGACCGGACAGCACTTTCAATAGTGTTGATTTACCAGATCCCACTGGCCCCACAATCGCCAGTCGCTGCCCCCCCGGAATAATAAGCTCCGGGATATTAATAGCCTGAGTTTCCTGATTGTAGGTAAAGCCAAGCCCTTGAGCTTTAATGTCTCCATGACAAAACCCCGGTATGATTTTGCGCACACCTTCCACATGATCCGTGGGTAAATTCAGGATGTTAGTCAACGCATCCAGTGCAATTTTTGCTTGCTTCCATTGCACAATAAGGCTCGGAATCTGCGCTAATGGCGACAACGCCCGACCGGAGATAATGGAGCAGGCAATTAACCCTCCCATGGTTAAAGCGCCCGTTGTGATGAGATAGGCTCCCACGGAAATCAAACCAATATAATTACATTGCTGGATAAGTTGAGTGAGGTTGGTGGCTTTGGTCGACAGAAGTCGTAAGTGCAATTCACTCTTGGCGATGGTTTTATTCAGTCGTTCAAATTTTTTACTGGCAACCCATTCGCTGCCTACGGATTTGAGGGTTTCAATGCCATCAATGGCTTCAATCATCAGGCCATTTTTAACATTAGACTCTTCCATATGTGTTGAGCTGGCTTTCTCAATGGGTTTTCGAAACAGCAAACCCACGGTAATTGCCAGAGGAATGGTAAACATTGGCACCAGTGCCACCGGCCCGGCAATAAGGAAAATAACAAAAATAAAAATCAGTGCGAAAGGCAAGTCCGCCAGTACAAACAATGTCGATGAGGTCATAAACCCTCTCACCGACTCAAAATGTCGTATCTGGGATGCAAAGGTGCCAACGGTTGCAGGTCGGGCATCCAATCGGATATCGAGAGCCCTGGCGAAAAAGGTGCTCCCTAAATTCAAATCAATCTTTTTCGCAGCATGATCCACCATAAAAGCCCTTGCCTGCTTCAGCAAAAACTCAAACACAATGGTAAACGCGACTCCTACGGTTAACACCCAAAGCGTAGAATACCCTTTTGATGGCACTACTCTGTCGTAAACCTGCATGGTGTACATGGCAGTGATCAAACCGAGAATACAAATAGTCAGCGTGGTAAATACCGCCTCAAGAAGAACACGACGATTAGCCAGTACCTGCTCTTTGAAAAGATCATGGGCGGAAATACTACCCGGAGGGATGATGCTTAAATCTTCAGTATCCAAAAAATGGACAACAACGCCCACCTCTTTTAATACTCCGGCCAGCTCTGGATGAACCTCACCATCCATATCTTCAATAATCCAGCTACCATTGGACTTAACACCCGTGACCAGATAACCGGTTGAATCTGAAAAAACAATATAGGGTGCTTCAGTCGTTAAAAGATCACCTTCATAAATAACCTCTCCCTTTTGCCCTGACTTAACACCAGAGCACACTGAATTAATAAAAGTGATCAGCTCATTTTCGGAGGAGATGACGGTTTCATTTCCATCAACAGCTTCTGAAATCGCAGCCGTTGAAACAGCAACACCTTTCATAGAAAGGAGTTTTTGCAGGACATGACATACCTGATTCCCACAGATATTTAATGCTCTACCCTCTGTCATTGATGGCCGCCCATCGTATCCGTTGATTCATCCATCAACATGCCAGAGGTCTGCAATATGCCTGTGTATAGCAACAAATCCACTTGGGATTTCTCCAAATCCACTTTAGATACTAGATAGTCGACCATTGTTTGATTTCTTTCACGCTGGGCATTCAAAACATCAAGCCAGGATTTTTTACCTGCCTGAAACTGCCGGACATAAGATTCAACCACGGATAACGCCCCGTCACTGGCAATCTGTAGGGGTGGAAGCAGCCTTTTAAGATTCTCAATGTAATCCACCTTATCATTCAATATCCGCCGATATTCACGTTTGAATGTTTCTATTCGCTGGTAAGATTCCTCTCTTTCACTGTATCTTGCTTTCAGCGTTGATAATTTCGAAAACCCACGCCCCGTCTCAAAAGATGCGGACAATAGAAATTCATCCGAGTGTTCGCCTGCATTTGTACTGCCAAGGTCTTTGCGATAATTAAGACTTATATTTGGATATTGAAGTGCTTTCTGGTAATTAATTCTTTCGCTGGACAATTCCAGCTCGGAGTTAAGGCGCTTAAATACCGGAGAGTAATTAAATCCTATGGCATAAAGCTTATCTTCTGGAGGTATTGAAGGGAGTGACAGTGTAGCAAAATTATAGTTGCTATAGTCTTTTCCCGTATATTCCCGCAACTTCTGGTAAGCCGATGCAATGTCACGCTCCAGGCGAATCCTCTCAGATATTGCAATTTCCAGTCGGGCAGCAGAGAGTATTTTATCAACTTCAGGGCTGACGCCAGTGTCTGACCTTCGCTTTATAACCCTTGCCAATTCTTTATACTGCCGTTCATTATCATAGGACGCACTGAGACGAGCCTTCAGCGTCATGATCTGATAAACCGTTTCAGCCGTATCCATAAGCAATGTTTGCAGTACTTCGATACCTTCTGCCTCGCTGGTTTGCCTTCTAGCTTTTGCCTGAGCAATATTTCCTGAGACTTTTCCACCATCCCAGACAACTTGGGTGATATTCAATGTGCTTGCCTGAGTCCCACGAGTATTTTCCTGCCAAGACACGGATAGTTCAGGAAAATATTCCCATCTTGCGGCATTAAGATTAGCCTGGGATGACTGAATACGATGCTGATATTCTGACACTCTAGGATTGTTATTCTGGGCTTGTTTTAAAACCGATATCAGCGACATGCTATTTGCATAAGCCATTGATGTCGCAATGCTTAACAGGAGTAACGCCAAGTGTTTTATCAAGCTATTCAAGTGATATCTCTCAAATTTACGCATAAAATAATTATGCGAAGTTTCGGGTAAATTTTTGCATACCTATCAATGTCAGCAATTTCCAGTAATTGCCTGAATCTTTGGAATACCCGTTATCACTACATATTTTTACGTTTGCAACAGAACAGCTAACCCATAGCTCGAAAAAATCGACACGTTACGAGGTTTTACCATTTATATACTTCATTCGAATTATGGTTAGTATCGGATGCTTATTGAATAAGTTAAAAAGTACATACTTGGAAGCCGCTTTAATACTTCCGAATATTTTATAATTAGCAAATCAGGTAAAATAGACAAACTCACGGTATATTCATTTGAAAAATGCCAAAGGTCTTGCTGGATGTTTCAACATCGCAAGCCTTCTCATCAACATACAAAACGTCCATCTTTGCTACTTCCCTCTGCCATGAATAGAACTGAAAAAACAAAACATTTCAATAAACCGAGTGGCAGGACAAACTCCGTGCCAGCCCAAACCATGAAGGAGAAAAGCAGCCTGCATAGTCGCAATCTTCATCAGGGTCGATATGATTTCCCACGTTTAATGAAAGCACTGCCTGAACTTGCTAATCACGCAATGAAAAACCCAGTTGGCGAGCCCACTATATACTTCGATGACCCAGTGGCAGTCAAACTATTAAACAAAGCATTACTCGCAGCCTATTATCAGGTCAGACATTGGGACATTCCCGAAGGGTACTTGTGCCCTCCCATCCCAGGCCGTGCTGATTATGTCCACTATCTGGCCGACTTGCTAACTCAAGAAGCAAAGCACCTGAACCACAAATTAATAAAAGCTTTAGATGTCGGTGTCGGAGCCAACTGTATTTACCCCATTATTGGTGCAACTCAATATGGCTGGCACTGTGTTGGTAGCGATGTTGACCCAGTGTCCGTTGAGAATGCGAACCTGATAGCCCAATCAAACCCTGTTTTACGAGGGAAAGTTCACTGTCGTTTACAGTCGAACAATCGGCATGTTTTCAAGGGCATCATTCAGCCTAACGAATATTATGATGTGACCTCCTGTAATCCACCCTTTCACAGCTCACTTGAGGAAGCACAAAAAGGCACTAGCCGTAAGCTAGCAAATTTAAGTGCCAACAAAGCCAAGCATGGCTCTATCTCCAGTAAAACGGGTAAAGCTGGCAATAGTACACCGCTGAATTTTGGCGGTCAGAAAGCAGAATTATGGTGCCCCGGGGGGGAAGCAGAATTTGTGAAAACGATGGCCTATGAGAGCCAGACTTTTTCTGATCAAGTGCTGTGGTTTACCACGTTAATTTCTAAAAAGGATAATGTGCGCTGGCTTCGAAAGCAGCTTGATAAAGTCGGCGCGAAAGCAATCACTGTCGTTGAAATGACCCAGGGACAAAAAACAAGCCGTTTTGTTGCGTGGAGTTTTAAAAATGATGAACAACGTACGGCCTGGTTGGCTCAGAAATCAAATAAATCCTGAGTCTGGAGGGTTTCACTAACCCTCATGGACGCACTGAACAACCTGTGCCAGCTCCATTGTTTTACAACCATACAAGATCAAAGAGCTGACACTACCAGAGGCTATTGTTTCAAAATCACTTCAGTGTCTTCTGCCACTCAGAGCTTTCAAACCACTTGCCATAGATTTTGTCGTAGGTACCATCCCCCTGAATCTGAGTCAGGAAGTTGTTCAGCCAGTTAACAAAATCTGGATCACCTTTACGCACACCCCAAGCCAGAGGCTCATAGGTAAATGGTGTATCAAGATGGATCAACTGATCAGGGTGCTGGCTGGCATAGACGGCATTAAACGGCAGATCGTAGATAAATGCGTCGACCTTATTGTTCGCCACTTCAATGGCACCGTCCGCTTCCGTTTCATACATTCTCTGCTTGGCTTTGCTCAACATACGCTTAGTTGCAATATCTCCGGTGGTACCTAAACGAGAAACTACCGTGTATTTTGGATCGTTCAAATCCTTGTAAGACTTAACCTTGTCTTTTAGGCCTTTGCGCAAAAGCACACTCTGACCAACGACAATGTACGGATTGGCAAAGTTAATCTGCAGATTACGTTCAGACGTCAGCGTCATGCCTGACATAATGATATCGAACTTATCCGTTACCAACGCTGGAATAATGCCATCCCATGCTGTGTTGACAATCTCCAACTCAACACCCATGGCTTTCGCCATCTGACGGGCAATATCCACATCAAAGCCGACTATTTTCCCTTGTTTGTTGGTCATTTCAAAGGGCATGTAACCGGCATCCAACCCCACTCGAAGCACACCGCGATCAATAACTTGATTCAGCGTAGACTGCTCCCAAATATCGTTATACGACGCAAACAGTGAAGAACTGAAGGCAAGTAAAAATGCCAGCATGGCGGTTATTTTTTTCATCTTCTCTCCTTTTGGCGGCCAGTATTTAGAAGCTGTCGCCTGTTTTATTATTGTTATACCGATCCCCCTGCCCTTTTTGATATATGTCATTCAGAGGGATGAGATTGTTACTACCTTGTCGCTTTGCCAGTTAGAATCGCAGCGACATACAACTAACGCCACCGTCCACTTTTTGAAACTCAGACGTATTCACTTCAATGACTTCATAGCCAAGTGCAGCAATTTTCTCCCGGGTAACAGGGTACCCTGATGGCATAATCACTTTGCCGTTTACCCAAATACAATTGGCAGCATAGGACTCTTCAGCAGGCACCACGATCAAGTTGTACTTTTGAAACTCTGGCTTCGTCACAAACTCGCCGGCGACCAATAGATTGTCATTTTCAAGATAGGCCAGCCCTGTCTTCAAATGCAGAACCTCTTCGAGGGTCACAATCGTACCGGTCATGCCATGGGCTTCAAGAATATTTATTAGCTGCAGCGCACCGTCTTCATTGGTTCTGGCCGATTGCCCGATGTAATAATGGCTTCCTACCTGCATCACATCGCCAGCATCTAATGTACCCGGCGCCTTAATCCATTCAACTTGTTGATAAAAACGTTGGATAGCAGGCGCGATCAGCTCTGCTTCATTTCGGCGACTCTCCGCACCAGGGCGGGTGATAATCGCGCAGTGGGGTGTACATAAAACAGCATCCTCGACAAACACAGAATCCGGGTAATCATTCTCGGGCGGTAACATGGTGATCTCAACACCACAAGACTGCAATGCCCGGATATAGTGGTTATGCTGCTCCATGGCTTTTTGGTAATCAGGTTGTCCCAAGCCCGCTTCGCTGAGTCCATCCACTAAAGCAGGACAGGGAGTACGAGTGATAACGTGCTTAAACATGGTTTCTGCCTTATTGATATTATGATGCTGCACTTTTGATACTGCACTTTCATTTTCACATCGTCGTATATTCAAGATACATGCCAAAATACAGAGTGCTTTTTCCAGTTGATCGATGAACTCTTCCCCCACTTTTTTACCTATATAAAGCTTAACTCTAGATCTACCGAGCACTTTGAGTAATCATCTACATAAAGAACCGACGATATTTCGACAGGCGACGATTTATCAACACCCTTAAACTGTATGTAGTGATCAAGTGTTCTAACAATAATGTCGAAGAGTGGTATAGGTGTTTTATGGAAGAACTGAACTGGTTGGTATCCTGCGTCAAAAATGTCTTTGATACTCTCGAGCAACCAGTCACGATGGTCGATCGTGATGGACACTTCATCTACTACAACCAAGCCAGTGCCCGAATGGATGGCACAGACCCGGGAAGCATCCTGGGGAAACACGTGCTGGAAGTGTGCCCCTGGTTAAGCGCAGAAGAGAGTTCATTGCTTCGTTGCATTGCAGAAGCGGCACAATTCACGGATCAATATCAGGCATACATTGGCTCAGCAGGGCTACGAATGCACTATATGCACAGCTCTATGCCGTTGTTTGGAAAAAACAGCAATATCATCGGCGCCATTGAAATTGGCCGCTCGTTGAAAGAAAAACCTTTCAGTGATGTCGCCAACGAATTGCCAGACATAATCACTGAAGACCCAGAAATGCATCGGCAAATCCGGGCAGTTGACATTTATGGCGCCAGCGAATTGCCGCTGTTGATTTACGGTGAAACCGGCACTGGAAAAGAGTTATTTGCCAGAAGAGCTCATGCCATCAGCTCCCGCAATCGACACCCTATGATTTGCCTTAATTGCGCAGCTATTCCAGAGACATTACTGGAAAGTACGCTATTTGGTACTAAACGCGGTGCTTATACCGGAGCAGAAAACCACAAGGGATTATTGGCATTAGCCGACAATGGAACACTGTTTCTTGATGAACTGAACTCCATGTCTGTCGAGCTACAAAGTAAGCTGCTACGAGTGCTTCAGGATGGCAGCTATCGCCCACTGGGTAGCCATCGTGATCAGAACACAAATTTTCGATTAATTGCAGCTATCAATGAAGTGCCTTCTGATGCCATTGAAAAAGGCAAGCTACGGGAAGACCTTTATTACCGAATTGCTGTCGGCCTTATTGCAATACCGCCTTTACGACAGCGTGCCTGCGATATAGCCGCCATTGCCAGACGATTCACCGTAAAGTATGGCCCTGAACTGAACCCTTCAATTACCTGCCTTGGCGATTCTGCAGTACAGCAATTAGAGGCGCATGACTGGCCGGGTAATGTACGTGAGCTGGAAAATGTTATACGACGAAGCCTGTTACTTTCCGAAGGCAATACGAGCCTAATTAATATAGAAATGATAACGAACTCCCCGACCAAACAAACCGCCACTAAAGAAATGACACGTTTGAATAAACAAAGCTCCTTAAAAGAGCATCTGTCTGAATACGAAACAAGTTTGATACAAAACACGCTTCAGCAACAGGAATTCAATCTTTCCGCCGTAGCTCGTGTTCTTGACATACCACGAACCACATTAATATCGCGCATGAAAAAACTGGGAATCCGATGAGTTTGGCATCATTTCTAATAGTCATTCAGCTTTGATAATTCGACATTGATCTTCAGCCATCGCCCTTACCGCTGCAATAGCGAAGTAGTTGTGCAAATGGAATCGAATATTTCTGGCCGAGTGGTTATCTACTATGCAAGGCGCAGCATAGGGAGCATAGCCTTAGCTATGTGACCGGCACTGCAACGCGGCAGAGTGGATGTCCACTTGGTCAGAAAATACGATTTCATTTGGTCAACTGCTTACACATTGACACTCGAAATAATCGACTATAATCGATCGACTATTTTTCAGTTCCCCGAGACACTGTGATCATTAATCAATTTCATCAACCGCTCTTTTCGGCTCTATTAATGTTGTCATTTTCGGCAGATGCAGACATGCACTTTGGACTGGGCAAAGAAGCATCTGAAAAAGAGATCTCAGCATGGAATATTGATGTCCGTCCTGATGGCTCTGGATTACCATCAACAGAAGGTGGTAATGCTATTCAAGGAAAAAACCTTTATCAACAACATTGCCAGTTCTGTCATGGACTGGCAGGCCAGGGGGGAGCCTATGATCAATTGGTTGGCAGACTGGAAAACGATAGCTTTCCGTTTGCTGAACACCATCCACCGGTGAACACCATTGGTAACTACTGGCCTTGGGCAACAACCTTGTTTGACTATATCCGTCGTGCAATGCCTTACACTCGGCCTGGCAGCTTGTCCGATGATGAAGTCTATTCTCTGACTGCATACATCCTTTATGAAAACAAGATAATCCCTGAAGACATGATGCTCACTGCCCATAACCTTCCAACCATCGAAATGCCTTCACAGCGTCGTTTCGTTCCTGATAACCGCACTGAAACCCAAGCTCTTAGATAATATGAATGGCAATAAAAAAGCATTTTCCCTTATTCGTCGCAAACTTCTAAAAACAGCAGCGCTTTCACCCTTTATGTATGCAGGCAGTACCGTTGCGGATGATTCTCGTCATCCAGGAGCCACTGCGACAGCAAAAAGTGTTCACTCTCCATTTGAGAACCTTGAGAAGAAAATTCGCACACCTCTACAGACTGAAGCGTTAACACCACTTCACCAACTTCATGGCACCATCACGCCTGCAGATCTTCACTACCAACGGCACCATTCCGGAGTGCCCGATATAAACCCGGACCAATACCGTTTACTCATTCACGGGCTGGTGGATAAAAGTCTGCAATTCACCTTGCAAGAATTGAAACGATTTCCTACTGTCTCCCGTATCGCCTTTCTTGAATGTTCGGGCAACTGTGATGACTATTTTACCAATAGCCCTCAGTCATCCCCCCAGGATATCGCGGGACTGACCAGCCAAAGTGAATGGGTAGGTGTCAGCCTTGCCACTTTACTCAGAGAGACGGGATTAAAACCCAAAGCTCGCTGGTTGCTGGCAGAAGGTGGCGACGCCTGTCTTATGACTCGAAGTATCCCCATTGAAAAGGCCATGGATGATGCCATGATCTGCTACGCCCAAAACGGAGAAGCGATACGCCCAGAGCAAGGCTATCCAATACGATTATTTTTACCCGGCTGGGAAGGATCCACTTCGGTAAAATGGCTTAGGCGATTGAAAGTAGGAGACCAACCATGGATGAGCCGAGAAGAAACTTCTCGATATACAGACCCATTGCCAGATAATACCGCTCGACAATTCAGCTTTGTTATGGATGCCCGTTCAATCATCACTTCGCCAACCTACCCTTCATTGATTGAAAAAGGCTGGCATGATATTCGTGGCCTGGCATGGAGTGGGCGTGGCGCAATTAAAGCGGTCGAAGTCAGTGTGGATGGCGGCGGTCACTGGCAGCCCGCCAAGCTTCATCCTCCCGTTTTAGCGAAAACTCATACCCGTTTTTCATTACCCTGGCTATGGAATGGCAAGGAAACGTTGCTATTAAGCCGAGCAGTAGACGAAACCGGATATATTCAACCCAGTGCGACGATGCTGATAAAAGCTAGAGGAATCGGATCTTTGCGATATCACAACAATGCTATCATTGGCTGGCGTGTCCATCAGGATGGCCGTGTGACTTATGATGTTGTCGCCTGAATTATCACACGACGCATTATGCGAGCTTGTTAGATATCGCGCTTGCGATATACCGCTTTATCTGAGCAGTAATGCAGATCAAAACCGATACAACATACCCAGTGATAATGCTGAGATGTCGGCTTCATAGAAATCAATATTTGAGCTTGATTTCATGACTGCAACACTGCCCATAGCGTTCCAGTTTTTCCAGCCAAAAGGCTCGCTATAAAAAAGCGTAAACGAAGCGCCATAAATATCATCTTTTTGCGTCTTTCCTTTGAAATCCTCAATCGGGTTTGCTTTGTCGTGTTTGTTTCTTCCAAGGACGAGATTACTCACTGTCCTCCAACGCTCCACTCCCCAAAGATGGCTTAACTGCAGCAAATACTCATCAGACGCCATCGCTTTACCATCCAGATCGTAGTGGGTCGCTTTGAGAGAGGGGATTAATGTCTGGCTGTCGTTTAATTGATAGTGATAAAGAAACTCAATGGCTTTTGAGTCTCCCTTTCTAGAAAGCAAATGCCTTTTTTCAGGGGATAAGTTGCTGTTCTGGCCATGCTCACCGCTGTGCTCTTTATCAATCTCGATTTTGCGTGCGGAGAGTGTAATCTGTGCATCGCTGCCCATGATATTATTCCACCCGAAACTTGCCCCGGTGGACTTTCGATCGGTATCACGTCGATTACTGTTCAACTGGTAGGGGTCTTCCCAAACACGGGTGGGAAATGCAGAAAACAACAGGGATGCAGAAAACTCACCCAACGCTCGGTATTGATGTCGTATCCCAAGGTCTGAGGTAAAATCGTATCGTATCCAATCCTCCAACCGGTTTCCGAGAAACACCTGCGTCTTACTATCAGCCCACGTGTATTTTAGTTCTCCTGTGATGTAGCCGGCTCCTTTAGATTCTGATTTTGGGGAAGTCGTAAGGCTTGAAATTCTTTTTTTAGAAAACGTTTCCGCCGAGTCGCCCGCTACGGTATTGCTTTTCAGGTCAATTCCATTAACACCAAGGGTTACAAACCCTGAGAACCCATCTTCATCAGGTATTCCTCCGTGCGCAGAATTCGCAGGATTCATGCTCAAAGCAAAAGTGCTGATCATACAAAACAGGCTTTTTTTCATTGATTCGACCCCTTAAACAAATAACCTAAACCAGTCGTTTAAGGTTAGATGACATACGAATCAAGTGTAGAAATTTGATTAGATTTATAGACTGTAAAACACAGCGATAAGCTCTGAGT
The DNA here is from genome assembly GCF_947495845.1 of uncultured Endozoicomonas sp. Lineage (GTDB taxonomy): Bacteria > Pseudomonadota > Gammaproteobacteria > Pseudomonadales > Endozoicomonadaceae > Endozoicomonas. The sequence continues at coordinate 86,063 of NZ_CANMAO010000010.1, forward strand.
CCTTGGGATTCTTGCATCTCATATGCTTCGAGCACTAAACAACCCCCATCGAAAAACGTTGGGGGTGCAACTCACAAGCGATTAACACATATTCAACTTACCCATTGCAGGGCTATCCATTGCTACGTCTCTATTCACCATTACCTGAGGAGTTGCTCGATTAAACAATACGACACTCAAGGCAAAGGTCAGCATTTCTGCAACAGGAATAGCGAAAAACGCCCCCTGAAGTCCAAAGACTTTCCAGAAAACAACGATTAACACCAATGGCAGTACCAAAGACCTGCTAATGGCTATCATGGCTGACTGGGTTGCCGCATGCATGCCGGTAAAATAACCCGACAAAGTGATATTCATTCCGTTAAACAAAAACGCAGGCCAGATCACCGCAATAATTGACAAAGTCAAACCCAATGTTGCGGTTTCGTCACTGCTGATAAACACACTGGCCAGTGCTTCTGGATACACTTGCAGAATCCCGGCAAAAAATAGACCAACCACAATGGCGAGACCAATGCCAAGTTTCATAAATTGTGCGATGCGTTCTGGCTTTCTGGCACCAAAATTGACACTGACCAAAGGACCCAGCGCTTCAGCAGTTCCATAGCCCACCATAATACTGAGCCACAAGATATAGTTGACGATGGTAAACGCTGCTACACCCGCGTTACCGATTTCAGTAATTAATATCCAGTTAATAACGAATATGATCAGACCACCGGACATTTCATTTATAAACTCAGAAAAGCCATTGTAGGCCGCTCGGAATAATTCAAACCAGGAACCATAGGGTTTAATCAGTCTTATGCGTGCTCCGCTGCCAATATAACGAAGCATCAGAAACACGGTGCCCACTGTATAGGCAATGCCACTGGCAAACGCCGCGCCATTGACGCCCAATCCCCACCACTTAATAAACAACGCATCCAGTACAATATTCGTCAGCGCCGTAATCACCAACCCCACTAAAGCAAAGTTTGGCGCATCATCAATCCGTGCAAAGTATGACAATACATAAGCCAGCCCCATAAAGAGCATAAACGGAGAAATAACTCGAATATACCCTGTCGTAAGAGGTAGGGTCTCTCCTCTGGCGCCAAGGAATTCGGCAATATCGCCGGCAAAAATGAATGCAAGACTGGCGACGATGACAGCAAAAATCACAATCACCGTTAATGACTTGGTGAAGATATTAGACGCTGTTCGGATATCGCCAGCACCCAGCGCTTTACCGGCTATGACAGCGCCACCCACCAGCATCATGACACAGATGCCAAAAAAGACAGAATAGAGTGGCACAATCAGGTTCACCGCTGCCAGAGCGGTTGCACCCACATAGTTCCCCACAAAGATGCCATCCACAATGCCTGCTGATGATATGGCCAACAGACCAAGAATGGAGGGGATAACAAAACGGAAAAAGTCGACAGTCGTATTACCGGTCGTCATCTTTTCATCAGTAGTATGGCCTGACATAGGGTTTCCTGATTGCCTACAGAGATAATCCGTAGAAGCAATGCTTCTCTTCCTTTGTGTATTGATTGATAAAATGAACACACGTTCAAATTGGACATATGTTCAAATTATTCTTATGATAAGTCAACTCGTATTTGTATCGGACAAACAAGGCCAATGAGTTACCTGTCAAAAGATGAAAAGCGTAAGGCGATTCTGGATGCCACACTATCCCTTGTTGCATCCTCTGGTTTTGCAGGCATTACGGCACGTAAGGTAGCTGCGAGAATGGGTGCTGCAACGGGTACAATACATCACCATTTTTCTTCATTAGATGAGTTGAAAAGTGAAGTTATTCGTCACGCCGTCTCGACCACCATGGAATCGGATGTAGCAGCGGTAAAAACATTGCCACCCTATGAGGCGTTGTTAAAGATTTTGCGCCCTTCTCAATCAGCGAACCGCGAGTTCGAAACCCGGATATGGCACAGTGCTGCAGATGAAATGTGGCGAAGCGAGGCGTTGAAAGCGGTCTATTGTGAAGCGATGCACAGCCTGACGGATCTTATCGAAGAGGTTATTACCAAAGGAAAAGAACAGGGCATTTTCAAACCCACTCTGGCGACCAGACTCTGTGCCTGGAAGTTGATAGCCATCGCATTTACACTTTCCGACTACACCTATCTGGGTGACCCTCTCCTCAATCTGCAAACCATCGATGAGCTCGTGGTTCATGATATTCAGCTAACGCTGGGCATGTAATCAAACGACAAAGGATCGGAATGACGTTTTTAACCATAATAATAACGCTTGTGATAGCACTCGTTCTCATCATTGCCCTACAGGGGAAGTGGGCAAAAAAAACAGCGATCCGGTTGCCAGAAGCATCAGGCAGTCGCGAAGAACTAACGGGTAATAACCCTACCCTGCTTCACATTGGAGAGAGCACCGTAGCCGGTGTCGGTGTGAACCATATAAACGACGGATTAACAGTTCAGATCATCCAGGACCTTGCCAGCCGTCACCACAAAACAATGGACTGGCAAGTGCTCGGTATCAATGGCGCCAAAATTGCCGATCTGCTTCATTGCCAGACAGCGATCAAATCACCTGACGTGTTATTAATAACCACCGGTGTGAACGACACCACGGGATTCACATCCGCTTCAACCTGGCGCAAAAACCTCAAACAGAGTGTTGACACCTTTGCCAACGCTGACACCGACGTGTATTTCACGGCTGTGCCTCCCATGGAAAAATTTCCATTGCTACCCCGCCCACTGAACTATTTTTTGGGAGTAAGAGCCGCATGGCTCGATTGGCAATTGAAAACACTCTGCCAGCAGCAGGGCTGGAATTATCTCGCAAACACGTTAGACACCCGAAAAGAGTTTATTGCCCCTGACGGCTACCACCCCAGTGCCGAAGGCTATCGTCAATGGGCTGGTATGATTTCAGGCGAAATAGCTGAGGGCTTTAAGGCGGGTTAATGACTCACTTAGAAGCTGCCCCTTAATAACTTCACGACTCAGAGAGGTGTTTTCCGTTTTCCGTAAAAGCATAAGCAGTAAGGCTTTACGGATAAGGGTTCTGCTTAAAAGTGAAAGTTATTTTTTGACAGCTCCTTAATGCTTAAATCCTCTGGCGAGAGGAATCAATAAATACTTCATGACGGTTCGGGTGCCAGTGACAATATCCACCATCCCCGTCATACCAGGCAGTAGCCCAATATGGCTGGTCATCGGCAGATTCAGACGCACCCGATAATAAGGCTGACCATTTTCATCGTTCAGCGTATCGGCACTGATGGAACCCACCTGCCCCTGAATACTCCCATAAATTGAGAATTCATAGGCACTGAGTTTAACCCAGGCGGTTTGACCCGGTTTCAGGAAAGCAATGTCTGCAGGCTGAATTCTTGCCTCAATAATGAGCGGATCATTTGCTGGCACAATCTCAACCAACGTGGCACCGGGCTGAATCACACTGCCTTCTGTGTGTACGGAAATACGTTTTATCATTCCATCCACGGGCGCATAGAGAATGGTTTTTTGCACCCGGTCTTCAAGACCAGCCTGCCCCTCCGATAACTTCCCCAATCGCTCCCGCACCTCTTGCAGCTCTTTTTGTATATCTGCCCGATAGCGTGCCACTAATTCACGACTGCGGTTGTCTGCCTCCTGCAGAGCAGATCGTAATCGATTGGTGCGCAATACAGCATTACCCACTTCACCCTGAAGCTCATTGACCTGACGTTCAAGAGCAATAATCTCCACCCGGGTAACGACGCCATCGGCCGATAGCGGGGCTTTTAGCGCTAGCTCCTCTCTGGCGAGAGTCAGGCTTTTTTCAAGTATCTTTATCTGAGCTCTCAACTCATTCATTTCTTGTTGTTTTTGTAAGGACTGCTGACTCAATACCGCCATCTGGCTTTTTAACGCCCCCACTCGCTCTTCAATCATTTTTTTCGCAGAAAGCGCCTGAGCAGGAAATTCATGCAGGAATGTTTCCGGAATCACTACACTCTCATTGCCTTTTATTAACCAGCTGCCATCCTGCTGTTGCACCATAAGCGAAAGCTCAGCATCCAACCGAACAGCAGTTCCCTTCAAAAATTCCAACTCCGACTCATTCACTCGGAAAGATGACTGAAAGCGAGTCTCATCCACCTGCAAAAGCGGCTCGCCAGCTCGAACAAAATCGCCTTCTGCAACAAATACCGATTTTAAATTGCCACCATCCAGACTTTGCACCTCTTGCACTTTGCTAAACGGCGTTACCTTGCCATAACCTGAGACTGTGTCGTCCAGTTCAAGAAAACAGCTCCACAGTAAAAACACCACGACAAACACCGACAAGAGCCAGACAAGCCAGCGGGATGATGACGTAATGTCCAGTGCTTTCGCCTGCTGTCGATTGGACGCTGTACGAATCAGCCAGCGATGCCAGATACTATCCATGGGCTGACTTCTTAATAACCGCCTGATCTGAAACCAGACGTCCGCCTTCCAACATCAGAACACGGTCAACAATAGAAAGGAGTGAACTTCGATGAGTAATCACCACCAAGGTGACATGCTCTGGCAACGCTTGCAGGGTCTGTTGCACCCGGGCATCCATCATACTGTCCATGTGCGCGGAGGGTTCATCCAATACCACAACCCCGGGGTTGTTAATCAAGGCTCTGGCCAAAGCCACTGCTCGACGTTGACCGCCAGAGATATTGCGACCACCTTCGCCAACCGGATATTCCAAACCGGCTATCGACTCTCCGGTAAACATGGTGACCCCTGACTGCTGCGCCACACTCAGTACGTGCTCTTCACTCTTCACCTTGGCACCCATCATCATATTGGCTGCCACTGCCCCATTAAATAGCCAGGGTTCCTGCGCCAGAAAACCGATATTTTCTCTTAACGTAACAGGATGTATATCCTTTAGGCTTATGCCATCCAGATAAATCTGACCACTGTCTGGTAAATAAAGCGCTGCCAATAAACGAGCCAGAGTGGACTTCCCCGAACCGGATCGCCCAACAATGGCGATTCGCTCGCCTCGTTTGATCGTAAATGAAAGATCTTTAAGAGTCGGCGACAAACAACCCGGGTATGAAAACGACACCTGATCAAAAACAATGGTCTGCTGTATCGGTGTTAACGGACGATATGATTCACTTCTCGATGTTTCTTCCGGAGCCTGCATTAAACCATCAATATTTCGGTAAGCCGTTTTCGCCTGCCAGTAACGCGCGCCCAGCAGAGACAGCTGCATAAAGGGTGCAATGGCTCGACCAGAAAGCATCATAATGGCAATCAGCGCACCCATATTCATCTGAGATTGATGGATAAAACGAACACCAAAATACACAATACCAATGGTGGCCATCTGCTGTAGCCAAACCGAGAGGGCGCTCATATTTCCGGTGATAGCCCGGGTTCGCAAACCACAGGTTGCCATCAAGCCGGTAGCCTGCTCCCATCGTTTCTGAAAATAACTTTGACCACCCGCAAGACGAAGGCTTTCCAAGCCAGAGATGCTTTCCACCAAGTCACCATGTTTCTGTGTGGACAGTTTTTCGCCTTCCTGAATACTTCTACGCAACGATGGCTGAACAAATACACTCAACCCCACCATGACCAGAATAACGATGATCGGTATCCAAACGATGCTCCCGCCCATCACCATAATCACTAACAAAAAGATAAAGGCAAAGGGAATCTCCACCAGCACCGTTAGCGTGGTTGAGGTCAGAAACTCCCGGATCGATTCAAAATCCTGAACCTGTCGGGCAAATGCCCCTGCAACCGGAGGAACCGATGACAGATCAACATTCATCACCTTAGCGAATAACTCACTGGACATAATGAGATCTGTTTTTTTGGCCGCCACATCAATAAATCGAATACGCAGCTGCCGGCAAAACAATTCAAACGTCACAACCAGAAGCACCCCAGCAACCAGGGTATTCAGTGTCGTCATTGCCATACCGGGAATCACACGGTCATAAATCAGACGAACAAATAACGGAACCGCAAGGGCAAACAGATTGACCAGAAGCGATACCAGTAATACTTCGCGATAAATTCGCCAACCGGACCATAACGCCCCCCAAAACCAGTGATGTTCAAAATACTGTTCTGTACTTGAAAGTGTGTTGTGGCTGTTGGGTTTGGGACTAAAAAAGTAGACATCCTTCTCAATACTGTTGAGCAAGACACCATAATCCACCTCATTACTTTCATCATGATCATAAGGTTTCAAGGTGGATACTACTAACCCATTGGCGTTGATATGGGTGATGATCAACGGTTTTCCATTACTTATCACCAAGCAAGGCAAAGGGCTTTTATCCGTCAGCCAATCCCCCGTTAGCGACTGACGACAAACATCCATGTGCACATTTGAAGCGGCTCTTTCCAACAGCGAGAAATCCAGATCGAAAGCGGTGGCTGGTAGCCCAGACAGTATTTTTTCAGCGGTCGCTGGTGTACCAAAATATCTGGTCAGCCAGATCAGGCAGGCTAATAACGGGCTTACGGTCATAGTCGTCCAGTAGAGAAGAAGGAATATCAACAGAAATTCTTCGCCATGAAAGGATAGACGCACAATGACTTTTGCGACCTTTGAGATGATCGACTATTTTGAAAGAGTGTTTTCCTTTTCCCTGCCAGACAGGGCAACGCTTTGCTTTGTTAGCAGCCGGTGTTTGTCAACCCGGTTGTTTGTCAACTTAGTATTGCAATACCAGAGTATCTTCTTTGCCATTCAGCAATATGACTACCATTGATTTTCACCCACGCCTTTCTTATCGCCATTACGTTTTGTTTGCATTCATCACTTTCACGACAGTGGCGTCTGGGCAGAGCCTTGAGGAAGCAGTTTCCATCGCTCTAATGACCAACCCAAAGATGCATCAGCAAACCCAGCGGGTTCAAACCAAAATAGACGAAGAGTCCATTGCCAGAGCCAACTATCTTCCCAGCATCAACCTCCATGGCGGGACGGGTTATGAATGGACTTCCAATGGGACGACACGCGGGGGCAGTGCTTCATCCAGTGATCGCCTTCATCGATATGAATCCTCCGTTGCCTTGCGTCAGGAGATTTTCTCAGGTTTTTCAACCTGGCATGACACAAAAAGAACCAAAGCCACGACCTATTCTGAACAGTTCCGTCTGCTGACCATTGCCTCAGAAATGGCGCTAAACGTCGCTCGTGCTTACCTTGCTGTCATCATGACTGAAAGAGCCCTTGAGTTGGCTCAGCAAAACCTGAAGGTTCATCAGGATATTTTTTATCGAATATACAAACGATCAGAGTCTGGTATACAAAGCTCTGCAGACCTATCGCTGGTTTCAGGCCGGCTGGCCAGTGCAGAAGCAAATACCATTGCGGCTCAAAACAATAGGAAGGATGCAGAGTTACGATTTCATACATTAACCGGAACCCAACCAGACCGTCTGGTTGAACCCGTACCTGACCGTGGCCTTATACCAAACACCCTACCGCAGGTTGTGGACATAGCTATTACAGAATACCCATTATTGAAATCTGCAAAACAGGACAGTCTGGCAGCGAACAGTGAGTATCAAGCCAGCAAAAGCCGATTCTACCCTGATGTCTATTTTTCTGCCGAGCGATCGTGGAATAAAAATCTGAATGGCATCATCGGTCGAGATGATGACTACACCTTGATGTTTCACGTTCGCCTTAATGTCTTTAATGGAGGCGCAGACGACGCCAGAAAAAGAGCATCCATGAGCCGCTGGTATGAATCAAAAGATATCTACCAACAAACCCTGCTGGAAGTTCAGGAAGAAACCCATCTGGCCTGGGAAGCCCACATCCAGCTTCATCGACAGATTCCTCAATTGCAGCGACACGTGACTTATAGCATGGAAACAGTGAACGCCTATAGACGTCAGTTTTCTATGGGGGAACGCTCACTGCTGGATGTCCTGAATGCAGAAAACGAAAGTTTAAGCGCTTCCCTGAACTGGAGCCAGGCTCAGATTGCCAGCCTTGAGGCAGATTACCGGCTGCTGCATATCTCTGGACGATTGCTGGATGCGTTTAAGATAACCCTGCCCGCCAGCTGGCAACCATCGAACAGGGAGTTGTGATGCAGCCCTCATCATCCCTGGCTATCAAGGTCAGCCAATTACCACTCCTTGCCCTTATGCTGCTTCTCGGGTGTAGCAGTAACCACAACCATCAACAGCTCTATGACCTGCAAGACAGCAATCATGACGGCAGAACCACACTTCTACTCTCGATTAAACCCCAGAAATCCATCAAGAAGTGGTCTGCACAGAGCTTTTCAGGCCCAGCCTTTCAATAAAGTCGTTCCTTATGAATAAAGTCATTCTGGTTAGCAGTCCTGGCATCGTCACCCTTGTCAGTGGAGTCGTCTGGCAAGTCACGGCTGACAATGTACGAGAACGAGTATATGAAGGAGAGCTATTGGAGTCCGGCACCCTTCTGGAGTTGAATGATGATTCTAGGATTGAAATTAACTCAATTAACTTAATCAAAGGGGAGCAGCCGGACTCAACGCCATTGCATGAGAGCATCACTGATAGCAGTGGACAAACATCAGCAGACCAACATCCAATTTCTCAAACTCAACATGCCAGTAATGTGTCGGGTATTACGTCACCAGAAATAATCCCACTGGCTATTTTAGCGGTAAGTCCTACCTCCGGCTTCCACACAAGCTGGCAATCTCAACAGGGTTCTGGTTATGAGGATTTCAACAAGCTCTCGTTTTCGGGAGGTGACATTATCCTGCCAGCCATTTTTATTCATACGCCCATCACCGCAGACAACATTGTTAATCGTCAGGAATCCACATCACTCACTGTCTCGGGTACTGTAATCAATGTTGAACCCATGACCCCGATTATTCTCACCCTGACTGATCACAATGGTCACCAGCTGAAACAGGAAACCCGGGTTGATGACGATGGTATCCACTGGAAAGCAATACTTTCACTGTCTGACCGACCAAAAGAACTGGATGATGGAAGCATTAAAATAACGGCGCAGATCAGTGACGGTTCCAAACAGGATGTCTCCGACACCACCACATTTCTCCTGGATACAATCACCCCAGTGACCCTGGCGCTCGCCCACGAAAGTGACTCCTGCTACGGTCACCCAGGGTATTATTTCGGTAACCCAACTAGCGACAATCGTCCTCTAATTGTAGGCACTGCCGAACCTGGAGCAACGCTCAGCCTGTTAATTGACGACCACATAGAAGTAAGCGGGCTCAAAATAAACAACACCGGTCAATGGTCAGTGCAACTTACAGAGCCATTGAAAGATGGAATTTATCAGTTAAAAGCAGAATCTAAAGACATTGCCGGAAATACGTCAACCGCTGAGTTCCCATTAACCATTGATACAAAAGCGGAAGTCTGGATCAATGACATAGATAGCTACCAAACGGATTTCCTTTATTCAGCTATTACTGGAGAGACCACAGGAATAAATAATAATCGAGTGGTTCAACTGAATTTTTACACCAAGTCCGATCAACCCACTCCCCTTGCATCCTACGATGCACTGGTCACAGAGGCCAGTTGGGAGACATCATCTCTTTATGTTCCATTTAACAATACCAGTGACTATTTTGAAGCTTATGCAGAAGACCGAGCATGTACTGTTGTCAGAGATCAGATGGTGCCTCTTGGTAATCCCGGAGCAATTAGTTTTCACGAAGCCAGCTTACAAGAAAACAAAGGCAGTGCCCTTACCAAAATAATTAACCCAATCGCCAACCATTCGACACAGCTCAGTTTCTCAGCTGCAGACTTAAGGGATTTACCAGCAGAACTTAAAGTAATTGATGACAATAATACCTTCCCCTTAACCTGGCAAACTCAGGAACAGGCGAACTCACAAATACTAAAAGCCATCTACCAGAACAAGAATGAAACTCAAACCGCCTTTTCTATTACGCTCCCTGCCCGGGGAGATCAGGATGCCATCGCCACGCTTCACAAGCCCCTGGATTATTCCATCATGGGCGACGGTGAAGCCATAATACTCAACATCCCTTACCTGAAAAGTCTGTATTCAGCTAAATATAATAGAACTCATCATTCGAAGGCCGGATTTTCAATTTCCATCTTCGATGACAGCCCCGCAGTCATTGACCATCCACCGGTGTCTGTGATCGAAGGTGAAGTAAAATATTGTGGCGACAATGCCTGCCAGATCCCACCAAACGACAGTTGTAAATTATTCACTCCGAATCAGTTGGGAGCGGATGGTGGTGAGCTGACGGCTATTAATGACATTCCTGTTAACGCCATCACCCCAGCAACCGCAGATCCATTTACTGGCTTATATCCATTCACCGGACAGTACGGAACCCTCTATGCGTCTATAGACGGCTGCTGGAACTATCAAGCAAAACCAGCACAGATTCATTTGCCCGATAAACCCTTAACCGATACGTTCAATATCACAGTTACCGATCAGGATGGAGACAGTGATACAGCGCCCATTACCTTTTATGTACTGGATGGCCCTGCCCCTGTTTTCGCCCCTGCGTCCGTTAAGTCCATGATCATTGATCAAGAGTGCGAACAACCCGCGCCCAGTCCAGATTATGGATCTCTTGAGGTAATAAAAGGTTCCGATCCTCTGTTACCGGCCAAGCTGCAATTCAACCTAAATGCGACCACTGCCGCTTTACAACAATCACTGGGCGACGACTTCCCCAACAGTGGTGGTGCCGCTCTGGACCTAACCAACCTGCACCCTGGCCCAAACAATCAGAGCCTGACATTGTCGACGGTTTACGGTGATCCGGTTCTGGACATCAGCTTGCAAAATATTCACGCCGATGCGCTTGGAAACCTGCAGGCCAGTCTTAAGATTCTGCAAATAGCCAACCTTAATGTTGTCTCATCGTCGCCTGCGGTACTTCCGATGGTAATATCCGCCACGGATCAGGACATCAGCAGTGCCACGCATACCATTGACCTGACCATGGTAGACGGTACAGTCACCCTTTATGATGACAATATTCAAGTGGTTGAAGGAAAAACCGTCACTGGCAATCTGCTGGCCAATGATCAACACTGCCTGGATACTCTCACCGTCACTGCCGTCGAACCAACCCCTCAATCACTGATTGAAAACCCACCCGACAACAACACATTTTCTTACCTACCAAACCAGACCATCAAAACGCTGTACGGTGATTTTGTCGTTCAAGCTAATGGTGATTATCAATTCACTGCGAAAAAAAGCCTGAAAAATCGTGACCCAATCAAACTGAACTTCGACTACACCGCCACTGACAGCAGTGGCGACACGGCATCAGCCAAGGCCATTGTTTCTATTATTGATGGCGCGCCGGCCTCCGGTGGAGACCAGTTATACCTGACTATGGAAGAAGAGAGCATGAGTCGCTCTCCCGGATATCCAGTCTATAAATCCAGTCAACCTGTTGCCCTTAGCAGTGATGGTTCGGATGCCATAGATCCGATGACACTGACCTTCACGGCTGACCCGGACATGCTTAACGGCGTACTGACTTCTCTTGGAAACCCTGTCACTTTCACTATTAACAAGAATCATATAGATGGTTTTATCAATGACCACAACGGCGTTAAACCTGTACTGAAATTGACACTGGAGGAAATTGGTAAAGGCGTTGATCACCAGATTGTGCGGGTTCTCGGGGAGCTGGATCAACCATTGGATCACATACACGGCATCAGTGGTTCAAACCTGATAAACATAAGTGACCAACAAATCGTACTAAAACTGCCTTTCACTTATCAGGATATTGACGGTACATTGGCGAAACAGGAAAGTCTGCTTACAACCACGATTATTGATGGCGCACCTCCCGCACTGATTCAATCTTCCCGGCTTCATATGGAAGAAGACAATCTTCCAGCCACAGCCACAGGGACTATTAGCGCCATTCCCAATGCCGATCCGATAAACCCCGCCAGCTGGCAATTCACTTCCGATCAACCGGGCCTCAATGGTTTATTTTCCAATGATTTGCCTCTGGAAATAGCCAACAATGGCCAAACGATAACACTCTACACAGCTGGACAGCTGGATAACCCAGTACTCACCCTGACTCTGGATGACGCTCCACTTGCATCCACACCGTCAACATTGCATTACACGGCCACACTGACTCAAGGTATGAATCAGGATAAAGGTCAGTGGCCTCTTATAATCAATGTCGCAGTATCTGATAGCGATGGAGATACCACCAAAGCGCAACTTGAGGTGGAAATTACAGACCACAGCCAGCTAAATCTGTCTCTGGATCTCCATGATCTAGTGCTGAAAGAACCCATCTATCTCAGCGACGGAATTTCTGAGCGAGTACCTCTGCAGGTAAGCGCTGATAGCGATATCATTAACGATGTTTTCTTTTTAAAACCTGACAGTGATGTTACAGGCTTTGTTATTGACGACACTGGCAACAGGATCACATCGGATGGACTCCCCATTAAATTCTTCCCAGCAGGCTCAAACAGTCACCCCAATGAGCGCTGGGAAGCCTGGTCTATGGATGGGGAAAACAGAAGCACTCATATCCTTGATTTGTCTACCGTGCAGCCCGATGGGTCAAGCATCATTGTTCCTGCTGGAGAAACCATTAATACTTCAGTTGGGGTTACGTGGTTAAACTACATTGATCACCTCACGCCTTCTGGAGAACACACAGCCAGCAGATCAATGCCATTAACACTTCAAGCCAGAGATGCCGATGGCTCGACAGTGAACGACACTCTTGAACTCTGGCTTCTCGATGGCGCACTCCCGGTTACCCAAAGTATTCATCAACCGCCCAGTACCACCGACATCAATAAAGGTAACAGCACACTGGTTGAAGGCTCTTTTGAATTCCAGCCCGGTTCAGACCGCCCCGTACTCAGGTTTGATGTGCCAGCTATTAGAAAAGAATTTCTGGAGTACAGTTCTGATGGCAAATCATTAGTCGATTTCACCTCGTCAGGTAAAGACAACTCGGTCTTAACCATTAGCCGTGAAGATGATCACTTCCCTGTTTTTCGTTTTTCAGTGTCCTATCCAACCTCCACGACCGCTATCGTTCAGTTTGAACAGTTAGACAACCTGGATCACCCAATTACCTCTGGAAACCATTCCGAATCGATCACTTTTGATGTCCCGGTCATATTAAGCGACAGTGATAAAAGCGTTAATAGCCATCCAATGACGTTTAAATACACAGTGATGGATACTGTTCCTGAAGCACATGGTGATTTCTTTGGTCAAGATGGCAAGCCTATTACGATAGAAGGTAAAACTGTAGGATTCGCCCAGCATCGCAATTTGCTTACCAATGATGACTTACACGCCGATATTGATGGTGCATCCGTCAGCGGTATTGTCTACAACGGCGTTATCCATACTATTGGAAAATCCGGCAAAGTCGACTTCAATACCGATGCAGGCAGGCTGACTGTGCTCAGTAACGGTCAGTGGAGGCTGATAACCAAACCTCATATTGACCACGCTCAGGGTGAAAACTTCACCCTGAAGATGACCAGCATCATTCAGGATGGTGATGGCGACGTCAGTACTGCGCCATTTCAAATCACTATCCGTGATCAACCCGCAAGATTTGAAAAAATCGTTAATGCCCGGGGAGAAGAAGACACGACCACCCCCATCCCCGTTCAGTTTTCCATCAACCTGGGAGATATTGACCGTCACGAAACCATCAATACACTGTCGGTTAAAGCTGTTGACCTACAGGGCGGAAAACTGTTGTGGCATGATCAGGTACTGCCTGCGACGAAAGGTACCATTTACATTCCTCTCGATGCCCTGCATCAATCCTCAGTGAATCAAAATGCAATCTTTACTGCCAGTGATCTAGGCTACCTTCCCGCAGAAAACGCCTCGGACTTTACGCTAAAAAACCACCAAATCACTCTGAGACTGCACGCCAACATTCATACAGACCCTGGCCCTGATCAAGGCATCAACAGTAAACTGGTCATTCATATTGACGGCATAGCTGATGCGCCTATTTGGCCTGATCAATTACCGGTTATCACAGGACTGGAAGACCGCACGTTTCCTCTGCAGCCCAAAAATCCCTCTATTAAGGCAGAGCTTCAGGATACAGACACCTCTGAAAAGCTAACCTATGAAATCACACAACTCTCTCCCGATCTGAGCCTCTCACTGCCTAATGGCAACCCGGTTACTGCTGGTGAAAAATTATCCCCTGAGCAGTTTTCATCATTATCGATAACTCCCAGAGAGCACTGGGCAGGCAGCACAGAAATACACGTCAATGCGACGGCAACAGAAAAAGGCAACTTCGCCACCAAAACCGCCAGCACTCCAAAAGTATTGATCGTCAATGTTGTGCCTGTCGCTGATAAACCAATACTGACCGTTTATCCAGCGGGGCGACAATCAGATCTGGCCGTTATTAACGGGTATGAAGACCAGAAGATTGACATTGGTGATCACATAAAAGCATCGCTGACAGATGCAGATGACTCGGAAAGTCTCTTTTTAAGAATAACGCCCTTGATTAAAGCGGGTGAATCCATAGGTTCTCTCTGGGTAAACAACAATGGAACATGGAATGAGATTCGTCCCGGTAAAGGGTTCTTTGAAGTCTCCGGAGACGCTATTCCTCATCTATTTTATCAACCTGCAGAAGACCGAAGCTCTGCCAATTTTTCAACCCTGAAACTGCAAATCAACGCCATTAGCCGTGAGTCTAGTCAGGATGAAATAGAGCCTGCCTTCGGGGCTGGCGAGGCCATCTCAGACAATGGCTACCTTCAGATTGATATAGCCGGTGTGCCAGATCACCCTGAAATCATCTCCAATGAAATTTGGCAACTAAACGACACCAAACAAGATTTCATTATTGGTCATGGTTTTGAGGATAGCGCCTTACCCCTGAAATTTGCTCTGATATCTGGCGATATTGATGATTCAGAAAACCTGAATTCGGTCATTTCTTTACCGAACAAGCAGTTTCGGCTGCTGGATGATCATGGAAACCCGCCCCCTATCGCACGAGTTGTGAAGGGTGAACCCATGTATCAAATAAGCCCTGAAGACCTTAAACAAGGCATCTATTCCATCAAACCACCCCATGACTTTGCGGGGACTGTCCTGTTGCCTATGGATGTGCTTGTCACCGAATTGGATGGTGCCAGTCAGACCTTCACCTATCAACTTGAAGGTATTTTTCAGCCCGTTATTGATACACCGAATCAAATCAGCGACACCTTGAAAGGCGTTGAAGTTTCCATTAACCGTCAAGGTGGCTATCAATCCGGCGGCGCACCTTTTTCCCTGCAGGGCATTCACTTAAAAGACGACGATGGAAGTGAGTCCATCACCGACATCAACCACATCAATCTGCCTCAGGGCTTTGGTGTCATGATTGATGGTAGGCTGAGGAGTAATTCAGAGGGTTCATTCGCGAAATTATTGGGAAGTGAACAGGCTCTGGAAAATGCATTACAACATGAGAAAATAGTGATCGTCCCCGTCAACCCCGACGGTACGATCAACCATGACTACCCAACACCGGATAACCATACTACACACTTCAGTTATGACCTGACGATCCGCGATGCCCAGAACGGACTGGTCAGCAGTAAAGTGATTAAAGTCTCCTCCACCATCGACTGGAAAGGGGAAGTCGATGGCCAGCAACCAGAGCCTTCACCCTTTAATCCCAATGAAAACACTCAGGTGGCCATTATTGGTAATCCGCCGCCTATGACCGGCAATGATTTCCCTTTAAACAATCTCAAGCTGATCTCAACGGACTCCGATGGCAGTGAAGCCCTGATGACCAGTAAAGTACCTCAGTATGAAATTAATGTCTTTGACCAACACAGCGGCGATAAGGTGACCAGCGGCTGGAACCTGGCCACGTCAGGATCACAACAACTGATTTTCGATAACGAAGCCTGGCTGGTACAAAGCGGCGGGTTGAAAGGTGTGTCCGTCCATTTTACTGAACTCGGTGATTACTCAATTCAAATCAAGGGGATCGTCAAAGACATCGGAGACCAGGAAGCCCGTTACGCCAGATGGGCCGTGACGGTAGATCATATAAACAGCCACGCTTCGGAAGAACCGACTCCTCCTGACAATATCGTACATTGCAGCGAGCCCACTGAGGGACAGGAAGACCATTGGTTAACGATTCCTGAAGCCTGCATTGATCTGAGTCTGGCTCATACGACAGAGGATGAACAGACGACGTTCCAGATACATGTTAATGATCTGAATAACTGGACACTGGCAGGCAGCACCTCAAACTACTGGGGAGATAATGGTCAGATAATCTCCTATCTGATAAACCCTGAGGATTTCAGTAGCCTGAAATTTCGACCACCCGACGATTTTTCCGGGCTCTCAACCATTCAGTATCAGACGTTGAAGCAACATAAGCTTTCCGACAAAGTCAGCTCCACCACCTTTGACCTTGATTTTGATATTGCACCCATTGCGGATCCACCCTCCGTATCAACCACACCCGATGCCATTGCACCCGAGTGGAGTAGTAACAGCCAGCCTTCTCCTTTGAACCTGCGTATTCAACCAAGTGACAAAGACCGTTCTGAAACGTTAGAAAGTGTCGTTTTTACACCACCAGAACAAATTCATATCAACGGCTCGGGCTTAACAAATAACACCGCAGTACGGCAAGCCGGGGAAAGTGAGGCTGCTTTTGAGCAACGTATTAGCAGCTTTACCTTTACACCAGAAAGCGGAGCCACGCCGGGTGTCTATACATTGCCGTTTACTGTAGAAGTACTGGATACTGCACCGGGTACAGGAAAAACGGACAGGCAATCCTTCCCCGAGAAGATTAACCTGACGGTGACTCCCATCAATCACTGCACCAATATCGCCACGATGAATCAGGCTGGCCAGGAAGACAACACGGTAACCATCTCCGGTCTTTCAGCACGCCTAAACGATGCGGATGGTAGCGAAACTTTATCCGTGACCCTATCGGGCGTACCTGCCGGTGCTGTATTGAGTGAACAATCAGGGAAACTATTGCCCTTTAATGGCCGTGGAGAATGGCAAGTTCCGTCAGAACTCATTTCGGCCAACGGTGTAATCGAGCCCCTGAGTTTACAACCACCAAAAGATTTCAGCGGAATCATTAATCTGACCCTGAATGCTTACAGCCATGAAAAATCCATAACTACCATTTGCATGGATCAAGCAACGTTCAGCGTTAATATCCAGCCAGTAGCCGACCACATAACCGCAAACTCTCTCGAAAAAGAATACACCGGGCAGGAAAACACGCCATTGTCGTTCGATCTTAATGCCCGGACAACAGACACCAGCTCCGACAGCAAAGATCTCGCCGAAGGGCTGAAGATGACCTTTACCATCTCCGGCGACTCAAACACCCTTTTCCCTAAAGAGAGTGCTGCGATACAACCCACCCTGCAAATACCCGGTAGCCCTGTGATGTCATTTGTCGCGACGGATTCAGGCTATTTCGCGTCAATGGAAACCAGCAGCGCGGTCATAAACCAGGTAAATTTTAACGCCGGTGATGGTTATGGCACAGCCAACATTTCCATTACTCTCCAGTCCGTTGATAAAACGACTGGTATGACCACCAGCTATGGTCCAGAAGTCATCAGAGAAAGTACTATTCATATTCTACCCAAAAGCGACCTTCCCACTCTGGACGTCACTGGTAACCATATTTTTGCAACACCCAACACCGCTATCCCTCTGGATATAAATGCGTCTGTTATCAACCCCGCCATGGCTGTGAGTACACCAGTAGGTACCGAGCTTTATGTTGAAATCAGTGGCATGCCAGAACATGCCAGCCTAGTGGACAGCCAGTTAAAACCGGTTGGGCTGGTTCTGAGCACAGGTTCAGTGGCGCTAACCAGCACTGAGTTAAATGACCTCTATCTGATAGACAGCCAGGTATCCAGCTATAACCTGAGCGTTCAGGCAGTCTCCGATGTCGGCGACGGTGACGGTCAGACCAGTAGCGCAATACCCGTCAATGTTACGATATCTGCCGACCATCAGAACCTGACGGGCGTCTCTGGCGATAACATCCTCATTGCCAATGGCAGTGTTCCAGTGATTACTGGCGGAAGTGGTAACGATGTAATTGCTGCAGGTGCCGGTAAAACCATCATCTACCCCGGCTCTGGCAATAATCAGATATGGGCCGGCAGCTATGGCTCCACAGAACATAATCATCAGGATACTTTTGCGTTTCAGACAGGCAACTCTGGCCGTACAAACATCCACAATTACGATCCGGGTGTCGATCATATTGACCTGAGTAAATTGTTGAAACTAACCGGCATTTGGGACAGCACCACGCTTGCAGAACAGGTCGTTATATCCGATGTGGCGGACAGCACCCAGATTACCGTTGAATCAGAAAATATATTACTGGATGCTGTACCCATGGATGTTCTGCTACCCAACAGTTCGGGCATGACATCGGCACAGTATCTAAACACCCTCGTCAGCAGTGGTAATCTGGTGGTCTCTAACCAGTACGGTCATGACGGAACTGATATCCTGCACGTACCCCCAGCATCAGAGCTAATCGGTGACGGTGTCGTGTATGGTGGTGCCGGTAACGATACGATCTATGCCAACAGTGAAGGCAGCAAAATTCAGGCGGGGCCCGGAAATAACCAGCTCATACTTGATGGCGAAGCTCATGCAAAAGATACGCTGTTTTGGGTCAACAGTGATGCAGGCACAGCAGAATCGCCTTATCAAAATAAAGTCATCGGCTTTCAGCCCAATGAAGATGTTATCGATATTGCCAGCTACCTGTCAAAAGATGCTGTGGCAGACCCTTATCACTACATGAACCTGACTTATGAGAACAACAATACCTACCTTAACATCGCTAATTCTGAACCTGACCAATGGACCGACACCATTGAACTCACTGGCGTCGACTGGCGACAGGGAGGAACTTCAGAGGACGCTTTAAGACAGCAAATAGAACAGAACGCTCTCGTTACCGGCATCCACTTGTAGAAATTCAACGCTTGCGTTTGCAATTTAACGTCAAAGTACACATATTGTGGTTCAAAGAAGATGACATAAAAACAACAATAAGTAAGGTTTCATCATGGAAGTACTGCAACACTGGCAGGGGTTTTATGCAGACCTCTGGTTCTGGCAATATCCAATGGCAACACTGGCCATCAGCATGGCTTCTTTCTTACTGGTTGCCATACCCTGGACTATTGTCGCCTGGTTAGACCCTGAGCCACTACGAAAATACAAAATCCAGCAGAAGCCTTTCGAATTTGACAAATATTTATGGCCGTCCATTGTTCGAATTATTATCAACAACAGCATTCTTGCGGCGCTTCTCGTAGCCGTCTGGCCATTAATGAAACTGACTGCCGTTCATAATGGCGCACTCCCCGCCTGGTACGTCATCATTGCTCAGCTTATGTTTTTCCTATTACTGGATGACTTCCTTTATTACTGGATGCACCGCTATATGCACGAAAACAAGTGGCTGATGAAACATGTGCATAGTGTGCACCATCGCATACACAACACTTGTGGTATTAACGGAAATTACATGAACTGGTTGGAGTATACTCTTACTGCCGGCCTGACACTCGTCGGCCCAATGCTGGTAGGCGCTCACATTTATGTCGTTTGGTTATGGGTCGCTATACGCCAGGTTGAAGGTGCAGATGGGCATATTGGATATGATGTCCCCTGGAATCCGGCACACCTTTTCCCGGTTTATAAAGGGCCTGTGTATCACGATTTTCATCATGCCAAGTTCAAGGGAAACTATGCGGGCTTTCTGCCCTATCTTGATGAATACCTTGGCAAAACCCACATTCCAGCCTATCTACGCTACCTGAAAGGACGAAGAGCAGGCCTAACACCCCAGCAGATCCATCAGCAGGAAAAAGAACTCAGGCTGTCTCGTCGTCAGACAATGAGAAAGCCTGAGGCTGCTGAAGTGTGAGTTGTTTTTTACGCAGCCTGAATTTCAACGGAGGCTGCTTCCTTCACCCGAGCAGGAAGCAGTCTTGGACCATTCATCAACAGCAACACAATCCATGCACAAATACTGAAGTAGCCTGTATGCCAGATCACAAAACCAACGCCACCCCACTGGCTCAAATCTCGTGTCTCATTCACCACCAACAGTGCATTTTTAACGGCTTGAATCCCGGTCAATATCTGATAGTTACCCTGCTTCAGGTTTTCAAGCACATGGGGCCAGTACTCAATAGGCAAGTGATAGAAGACAGAGTAACTGCAATAACCCACCAGCCAGGTAATGTTGATCCAAACGAAAGGCTTTATCAGCCTTAGCTCGGAGGACGAGTGATTACTCACCGATACTGCCCGCAGTTGTTTAATCGCCAAAGGAACAACTGAAATAAACGCCATTCCCCACAGGGTCTCTTCAATTGCAAAAAGCAGTTCAAACTTAGTAATCAGTGCTGTCGTCGCAAAGAATTGAGCGATAAATATACAAAGGAAAAGAAACTTGGGTGACTGACTCACCAGTGTATCAACAAAGGACTTTTCAGTAGAACGATACAACCTCAAATCATCATTCAGCTTAAGCATAGCCCCCATAAACAGTCCCGCAAAAGACAACTCTGCAAACAACGCCATACTGCGAATGAGTACAGAACTGTTTGCCAATGTATCGAACCATGCCAGTTGTTCTAAATAGCTGGAAACAAAGATGGAGCGGTACAAAGCCACCGCTATAAAGATAACGCCCATCAGCTTCATCCGTTTCAGATAAGAATTGCTTTCAGGATCGTTCTTGTTTCGACGGAAGAATACCAAAGCAATGGCAAGGTTAATGATATTAATGAGAACCAGAGAACTCCACCAGGCCCAGGCCCACTGAGTGTTTTCCATTTTGAGACTCCATTATTAGCGCCTTATGAAAAAAACGACAATCGACGCTTTATTATTAGTATTCGAGCACAATAGGAGAATTACCCGGCTATTGCAATAGAGAAAAAACCCAGTTGGCATATGCCATCACCAGTGGATATAGAATGACCTGATGTCCAAGATATATCTTCAATGAATGCCGTCCTAGAAAAGGAATTAGATTACTACCAGACTTTATGGGCAAAGAAAGCCGATGAAACCCAATAGAAGCCGCAAAAACCCCCAAAAACAAAGCTGCTCCAAACGGATACAGTGGAATATGGTCCAACGAGCCTTGCTCTCCAAAGCGAGGAAACTCAATAGATGCTTCATAGGTGTATAGCAGACTGAGGTAGTTTACAGCTGCGACCATTAGCGCAAGCAATGGCTTTTTCACAAAGAGTAAGCCCAGCAGATAGCTGGCCAGAATGCAGTGCAGTGTCCCGAAGTAGATCCAGCTATTGGGAAAAAGATACCAGGTGATCACACTGATTGAGAGAGCAGCTGCCCCCAATTTCATCACCTGCCTCCTGACCACCTCCCAGCGGATTCCCTGACGATGACAAACGTAGAGCCCCAACCCTGCACAAAAGAGGAACAGGAATATAATCAGATTGTTGTACAGTCGCCACCACAGCGCTTTTGTGTCGAACGCAATCAGATCAAAAGCGCGAAGATCATACACAAAATGAAAAACCACCATCAAGATGATAGCAATACCCCGGAGCCAGTCGATAATTGGGTAACGGTTTGAATGATTCACGATGCTGGTACTGAACATATTTTTTATTATTGGTCACCAATAGACACTATCACCGTTGGTCATTCAATCAAATACCGGGCACCTGGTCCACGATCAGAAACGTTATCGTTAGGATTAGTCAAAGAACACCGTTTCAGCGATAAACAGCCGCAACCAATGCAGCCTGAAAGATTATGCCTCAAGTTCTGCATCTGATTAATTTTATCATCCAGAATATCACCCCACTGTCGTGAAAGACGCTCCCAGTCTCTTTTTGTTGGTGTGCGACTGTCGGGCAAACTGCGAAATGCTTCACCGATCTCTTCAAGGGTTAAGCCAAGGTTCTGTGCCACTTTGATCACGGCAATTCGACGAATCATACTGCTGTGATAACGGCGCTGATTGCCTGCCGTACGTGTTGAAGAAATCAGCCCTCGGGTTTCATAGAATCGCAGAGCTGAGGCTGCTACATCACAACGTTTAGCAACTTCCGTAATGGTTAGATATTTGGGTGCTTTTGCCATAACACAGCTTTCAATGGATACAGACAAAGCTAATCATAACTTAAAGTTAACTTTAACATAAACACCTAATAAAATTGTTAAAGAAGTCTTCTCGCTCAAGTCGCCAGTTTAAGTAAAATTATTGAAATAAGTGATTTAGCAGTGATGGAATTACGAGGGATTTAGACGGGTCAAACAACTTTCTGCTTATATGATCATACTACAACGTTGAATAAATTCAGCCACCGTCGTACGAAAGCCATTTAGCTTCAGATCAAATTGTATAATGCGATCGCTAGAGGTGGATCTGACTTTTAGGTTTTTTCCTTTAGCCAGTTGATGGATGATCTGACCAAACATCCACTCTTGCTCATCTCTCAATATCACAGACTGGCTAAACCCTTCCAGGTTCGTCGATAATGAATGAAAGTTATGCGACTCCTGATCATCAATACTAAGTTCGACAGCACCGCTCTTTGCGCTTGAATCAGGCAATTGTGATGATTGAACAACAATGACTTTTGCTCTGGTTTGAGGTTCGCAGCCAATCGTTACCGACTGCCCTACTGCTTCATTATTCATTACCAAAAGAAGCCCCATTTCATCAGACAGCACTTGTTGCGGCAGCATGAGCCATAACAATGCGATTAATCCTGCTACCTTCCATGTGTTCATATCGCTTCCCCGTCGCTGACCTGCTCGTCCATGAGCATCAAGGCCGTATCTGAAATCATGGAAATATCATCAATGATCTGGATATAGAATGCTATTCGACCTTTTGATAGAGCGGTAAGGAGAAGGGGCGATCGTGAACCAACAGTCGAGGGGTAAATCAGAAGAATACTGAAAAATTAGTACTTAAGTATGAGTGTTTAGCGTTGATAGGGTCAGCGGATAATCGTATAAGAATGAGAAAGTCATTTTGAACACTGCTAACAACTCTGGTAGCAAACAGTGCAATTAGAAGAATAGATATGAGAAACAAATATGGCGGAGGGACAGGGATTCGAACCCTGGGTAGGCTATTAACCTACGCTGGTTTTCAAGACCAGTGCTTTCAACCGCTCAGCCATCCCTCCAAGGATGATCTTTCTGCCGCAGATGGCATCAGAAACTATGTTATAAAACATGCTGAAATGGCGGAGGGACAGGGATTCGAACCCTGGGTGGGCTATTAACCCACGCCGGTTTTCAAGACCGGTGCTTTCAACCGCTCAGCCATCCCTCCGCGACGAGGCAAATACTACCTGAAAACAGAATTCTGTCAACGCCTTGATCGTTGAAGGCACTCACAAAGGCACCTTCTTTACGGCCATTACCACCAGACATACCATCAACCCGGATGCAGTACCGTAGTTTTACTTGAATCACCGCTTACCAAAGCGGGGAGCCAGCTTCACCATCTGCTGTAGAAGCCAGTTTAATGTTCTTGGCATCAAGCGCGCCTGAATGTACGTCAACTTGCCCATAATGCCCGGTACAATCATATACTGCTTGCGTCTGATGCCCTTCATGGCTGCCCGGGTCACAGTACTTACCGGTATTGTCCCACCAATGTCTTTGATAAAGCGGGTTTCCGGTAACACATGATCCCGCTCTGCGGCTACCATTGGGGTATCCACTTCTGGCGGGCAAAGCACTGACACCGCAATACCGTGACCGTGCAACTCCTGTCGTAAAGCGCCAGCCATACCCAGCACCGCAAACTTGGACGCACTATAGGCACTGTAACCATAGGTTGACACTGTGCTGGCCAGCGAACCGACAAAGCAGACATGACCAGACTTCTGTGAAACCATCTCCGGTAGAAATGCTTTGGCAACCGCTCTGCTGCCAAGAACATTTGTATTCAGAATACGCTCAAAATCTTCATCGCTCTGATCCAGAAATCGTATGCTTTGCAGAATTCCGGCACTGAGGATTAACAAATCAGGCATGATGCCTTCTTGCTGAATAGCGTCAACACAGCTTTGCAATTGTACTTTATTAGCGACATCAACGGAGAAGGTGAGTATTTTTTGCTGCTCATTCAACGCCAACTGACGACACTGATCTTTTGCTGAACTGAGTTTTTCTGTGTTTCGAGCCAGCAAAATAATGTTGCAACCTTTTGCAGCATAAGCTTTTGCCAGATCAAGACCAATCCCACTGGAACCACCACTGACCAATACAGTTCTGAACATCTCTACTTCCCAACGTTGTTTTTTTTATGCGTGAAATACTAACAACGAATAGTGGGCGGGTCACTGAACACCATCAACACTTGTCACAATTTCTTAATGTTCGAAAGCTATAACAAGAGAGGTCTCTCATCTAATTATTCCAAACCTGGTGCCCAATGATCATAAAACAACTCGCAACCATCCCTCTTGTCACTACGCTCGCTCTATCGGGCTGTGCAGTTGATAGACAATCAGCCAATATCGATCACCCGGAAATTCAGCCGGTCGGTCGTTTCGCATCAGGCACATTCTTTGATGGCGCCGCAGAAATTGTCGACTGGCACAACGAAAGTCAGTCGATCTTTGTCGTCAATGCTGGAGACAAAAGTGTCGACATTCTGGATGCCAGTCGTTTAACCAGTGAAGCACTGGCAAACCCACTGACCGATTCAAACCTGACCAAACGAGGCAGTATTGATCTGCAAGGCTATCTACCAAACATCGAGCTCGGTGCTGCCAACAGTCTTTCGGTGCATGATAATTTACTGGCGGTAGCTGTCGAGGCTGCCAACAAACAGGAACTGGGGGTTGTGATTCTGTTTACTATCAACCATCAGGGCACTGTCACTTACAAAGACTACGTTCATACCTCTGCCCTGCCCGATATGGTGACATTCACGCCAAATGGACAGTATGTGCTTGTCGCTAATGAAGGTGAGCCTTCCAAAGATTATAAAGTAGATCCAGAAGGTTCTATCAGCCGAATTGAGATCCTCAATAATGGCACGGTTGGTAACGTTACACAGATAGGGTTTTCAGACTTTAATCAATACGGTTCCCGCCATCATGAACTCAGCGACCAAGTCCGTGTTTTTGGGCGTAATGCCACGGTCGCTCAAGATCTGGAGCCCGAATACATTACGGTTTCCGAAGATTCAAAGATGGCTTTTGTCAGCCTGCAGGAAAACAACGCACAGGCCATTATTGATATCGAGCGGGCCGAGGTCGTCAAGATCTTTCCCCTGGGTTATAAAGATTATGGAAAATATACGGCAGATATCAGCAATAAAGATGGTGGTGTCAACCTGAAAACCTGGTCGGGCGTATATGGCATGTATCAGCCTGACACCATTGCCTCTTATCAAGTGGATGGAAAAACCTATGTCGTGTCTGCCAACGAAGGCGATGCCCGGGACTATTGGTATAACAGCCCATCTAAAAGTGACTGCATTGCTTCCGGCGGCCTTAAATACGACGAAGAGGATGGTTGCCTAGCCTTCACCGAAGAATTTCGCGTTAAGAAAATCAAGGTGTCCAACAACCACCCTAACGCGTCAAAAGCTAAAGATAATGCCGGGCTGGCTCGGTTAAAAATCACCAATACATTAGGCGACACAGACAATGATGGCCAGTTCGAACAACTCTACGCTTATGGCGGTCGGTCGTTTTCAATCTGGGACGAAGCAGGAAATCTTGTGTTTGATTCTGGTGATGATTTTGAGCGCATCACGGCGGACATTCTCAAATCCGACTTCAACAACAATGACGATGAAACCAAAGGTGATAATCGCAGTGATGACAAAGGCCCTGAACCTGAAGCCCTTGCCATCGGTGAAATGAATGGACGACATTATGCATTTATAGGCCTTGAGCGCACCGGCGGCCTGTTTATGTACGACATCTCCCGACCTGATGCGCCAGAATATGTCCGCTATATTCATAATCGTGATTTTTCTGTTGATGTATCTGATCAACCAGAACTGGCTGGTGATCTGTCGCCTGAAGGCATGGTGTTTATCGATAAAGCGGACAGCCCAACAGGCAACCCACTGTTGGTGATTGGCCACGAAGTATCTGGATCAACATTAGTCTATGAGCTTTTCTGATCTAACCCAGGCATAAAGAGGATGCGGTTTTGGGTAAACCCATACCACATCCATTCAATTAAAGCGCAATTAGAACCAGTTGCTCTGCATATCGAATACGGTCTGATCCGCTGCTTTCATAACGGCAATGTCACGCTGAACAGTCGGCAGTTCCCAGGCAAAGAAATAGTGCGCCGCCTGCACCTTACCCCGATAGAAAGCCTGCTCTTGTTCGCTACAATCTCCGGCCAGCTTTGCCTGCGCAATACCAGCTTGCTTTAACCATTGCCAGGCGACAACGGTATGCCCCATCAATGTTAAAAATGCATGACTATTGGCCAACGCTTTATCGGGATTTTCACGCAACTGCCGACCCACCGTCATCATGATTTCGGTGATCGCTGCCAGAGTGGATTGCAGTTGAGTCACCCAGTCGTTAAATACTTCAGGACTGTTCTCCATCGTCAGCGTCATTTCTCTATGCAGTAATTTAAGCCCCTGACCAGATTGCATCCAAACTTTGCGACCCAATAAATCGATAGACTGTATACCGTTGGTTCCCTCATGAATCGGGTTCAGACGGTTATCTCGCCAGCACTGCTCTACTGGGTATTCACGGGTATAGCCGGCACCGCCAAGCACCTGAATTGCCAAATCATTGGCTTTTAGACAAAACTCCGAAGGCCAGGCCTTGAGTATGGGTGTTAAGAGATCCAGTAACAGCTGAGCCTCTTCGCGCTTGCTGCTGCTTGCACTGTTGATATCATCCACAAGACTGCAGCCGTATAACCCAAGAGCCAAACCGCCTTCTGTGTAGGCTTTCTGAGCCAACAGCATACGTTTCACATCGACATGTTCAATAATTGACAGTGGTTTTGAATCCGGGTGGCTGTTGGATGGCGACCTGCCCTGCTCCCGAGTCCGGGCATACTCTAATGAGTGCTGATAACCTCGGTAACCTAAAGAGGTCGCGCCCATGCCCACCATGATTCTCGCCTCATTCATCATCTGAAACATGTACTTCAACCCCTGATGCGGCTCGCCAATCAAGTAGCCGACACAGTTACCCTGTTCTCCAAAGTTTAGGGCGGTTGAGGTTGTCCCGCGGTACCCAAGCTTGTGAAATAATCCTGCCAACGCCACATCGTTACGCTCAGCCGGTTCACCGTTTTCATCCAGAAGAAATTTAGGCACCAGAAACAACGAAATGCCTTTCACCCCGGCAGGTGCGCCTTCGATTTTGGCAAGAACCAGATGAATGATGTTATCGCTGAGTTCATGATCTCCGGCGGAGATATACACTTTGTGCCCTTTGATTCGATAGGAACCATCATCCGAGGGCGTCGCTTTGGTGACGATGTCCGCCAGAGAAGAGCCTGCCTGAGGCTCCGTCAGTGCCATGGTTCCGGTAAAACGACCTTTAAACATGGGCGGCAGAAATTGTTGCTTTAGATCATCAGACGCAAAATGTTTGATCACCCGAGCGGCGGCTGTCGTAAGAAAAGGATAAGCGACAGTGGAGACATTGGCTGCACTCATTACTGCCATGCAAGCGGACATCACCGACTCTGGTAGTTGCATGCCGCCATTTTCATAGAGCTCTCTCCCAGCAATAAATCCGGCGCCAGCGATTGCGTCAAAAGCATCTTTCACTTCCGGTCGCATGGTGACCTTTTCACCGTCAAACACTGGCTCCTGTTCATCCACCAAACGGTTATGGTCAACCAGATAATCCCGGGCTATTTTTTCGGCGACATCGAGGACCGATTCAAACGTTTCCCGGTCGTGATCCTGAAATGCACTGCGGGTACACAGTTGTTCTACATTGAGCATGTCATAAAGCTGAAATGCCAGTTCCCGTCGATCAATTAAGGTGTCCATCAGTCGCTCTTCTTATTATGTATTTTATGAGCGGTAGGATGACAAAATTCCAGGGAAAACTGTAGCCTCAGATATGACATAACTCTGCTCACGCATGAAATTCATAAAAAAACATATTAATTTGGCTGATTTTGACGCATTAAGACGATGTTTTCTAAACATTGACCGGTATCAAATCCATCATAACTTCCTCACTTTTTTGCTTAATACGCCAACATTTCTGCCTGCTCCATTATTGACCCTGAGATTTGATTCCCTTAATGTCTATATCCAACCATCCCAGAAACGCATAGGAATCAGGCGAACTATTCAATGGGCAATTTCAACGCTTCCAGATCCTGGATATTACTCGACTTTAAAACCGCTTTTTCGTTCCCTCATTAATTCCTTTCTATTCGCTTTCCAGCTATAGACAGCTTCGTGCCGTCTTAAGTGGCTTCATCGTGCGCCTGATCTTTATTCAGTTTCGCAGGATTTCATTCGGCCACTAAAAAAGCCTCTGGCGAATACCTCTATACCCGTCGCCTTTCAAGTTGCTACTTTGTTGGCTGTCCTCACTCACCCCAATCACCTACTACTCGTAGGCTCATGGGGATTCACTCGGTTGCCGCCGCGTAGCAACTTGAAATCCTTTGGGTATAGATCATTTCGACGAATTTAATTTACGAGCATCGTGCTCAAACCGATAACAAATAAATAGTTAAGAGATAACAGGTGCAGTCATGGAAAACTTTAAACATCTTCCAGAACCATTTCGTATTCGTGTTGTTGAGCCGGTAAAACGCACTACCCGTGAGTATCGCGAAGAAGCCATTCTCAAAGCAGGCATGAACCCATTTCTGCTGGACAGTGATGACGTGTTTATTGATTTGCTTACCGACAGCGGTACCGGCTCCATCACGCAGAATATGCAAGCCGCCATGCTTCGTGGCGATGAAGCCTACAGTGGTAGCCGCAGTTATTATGCCTTGTCCAATGCTGTGAAAGATATCTTCGGCTATGAGTACACCATCCCGACTCATCAGGGCCGTGGCGCAGAGCAAATTTACATCCCGGTGCTGATTAAAAAACGTGAAACCGAAAAAGGCCTGGATCGCAGCAAGATGGTTGCTCTCTCCAACTACTTCTTTGACACCACTCAGGGTCACACGCAGGTAAACTGCTGTATGGCAAAGAACGTCTATATTAAGGAAGCGTTTGATACTTCTGTTCGCGCTGACTTTAAAGGTGACTTTGATCTGGACAAACTGGAAGGTGAAATTCTGGATGCAGGTCCAGCCAACGTTCCTTACATTGTCAGCACCATCACCTGCAACTCCGCCGGTGGTCAGCCAGTTTCTATTGGCAACCTGAAGGCGGTGTATGACATCGCGCAAAAATACGACATTCCGGTGATCATGGACTCTGCCCGGTTTGCTGAAAACGCCTACTTTGTTCAGCAGCGCGAACCGGGTTACCAAGATTGGAGTATCGAAGCAATCACCCGTGAAGCTTATAAGTACGCAGACGGTCTGGCCATGTCCGCCAAGAAAGACGCCATGGTTCAAATGGGCGGCCTGCTCTGTTTTAAAGACGACACCCTGTTTGATGTATACACCGAATGCCGTACGCTGTGCGTCGTCCAAGAAGGTTTCCCAACCTATGGTGGCTTGGAAGGCGGTGCCATGGAACGTCTGGCAGTTGGCCTTTACGACGGTATGCGTCAGGATTGGTTGGCTTACCGAATTAATCAGGTTGAATATCTGGTCAATGGTCTTGAAGCTTCAGGCGTTGCCTGTCAACAGGCTGGTGGTCATGCTGCCTTTGTGGATGCAGGTAAACTGCTGCCTCACATTCCTGCCGAACAATTTCCGGCTCATGCTCTGGCTTGTGAACTCTATAAAGTAGCGGGAATTCGTGCCGTTGAAATTGGCTCTTTGCTTCAGGGACGCGACCCAGCCACCGGCGAACAATATCCATGCCCGGCTGAATTATTGCGCCTGACCATTCCTCGAGCTACCTACACTCAAACTCATATGGATTTTGTGATCGAAGCCTTTGGAAAAGTGAAAGAGAACGCACATTATGTGAAAGGTCTGGAGTTTACTTACGAGCCTCCCGTTCTTCGCCATTTCACAGCCCGACTCAAAGAAGTGGGATAAATACCATTCATTTACTTTACGTTTTCATTTAGCTCAGTCGTGACTCAATACTATATTGAGTCACGTTGGCACTGAAAGCTATCGAAAATACGACAACCTTTTATAAGCCTATGCCCAATCAGCAATAGGTTGTATATTCATGCGATGAAGCGACAACAAACTGTCTCGAGTCAGGCATAAGTTGGCAGTAATTTTCATATTACCTCTGCATATTTGTTCGTTGATCATGCCGTCAAACGTCGTAATAATAGCCGTCGGATCTGTCGATGCAAATGCTCCTGAGATAGTATTATAAAAATCCCCCTGCGCTGGTCGGAATTGACCCAACCAAGAACAGAGTAACTTAATACCTTCATCACATATTCTATTGAAGCCATTCATGAGCAATTGATTCTCAATAACGGGAAGGCTCCCTCCGCGCTCCCTAAGAACAATCAACCCTGTTATCCCTTCAAAAATGGCTTTCAAACCATCATCTCGCATTCTTTCGTTGGTATTATTACCCTGAAACTGAATAGCCATAAACTGCTTGGACAAGGGCTCCCAAATTTGCTGGATAGGTGGACCCGGAAGTACTGGCACAACATGACTTGCGATTCCAGACAATGTGGCTGACTGCGGCTGAATTGGTGCAGCACGCTGAGCAGAAGGGATCAAAGGTTGAGAGAACGGCATCATGGCCGGATGGACAGCCCTTGGAAAGGGCATTCGGATTGCTGGCTGTTGTATCGGTAATGGTTGTCGGGGAGCAGAACATGGAACTGCATTTAAATACGGCCGTTGCATTGGGTGTATTGTGTTTGGCATCTGACAAAGAGGCCCTATTTGAGCTATTGCAGGGTCAACAGAAAACTCAACTTGCGAAGGAACCGTCGATATGCTTGATTTCTGATGATAAGTGCCTGGTATATAGGGTTCTGCACCGAAGTTTAACGTTGGTTTCTGCTGATAATTCGGTGGATCATACGAAGTAGAAGTAACATAGCGAGGATAATCACTGTCTCCGATTGAGACGGGTTCACCTCCATCAAGTACAACTTGTTCTGCGATCTGTTCTGCAACGCTCAACTGCCTAATCATGTTTTCAGGATGTACAATAGACTCTTGTTCTGCATGCAATGCCAAGCCGCTTTCAACCTGTTTTCTATCATCCTCGACTAAGGATTCATCTGCATGATCGCTCTTACCACCATAAACCACTCTAGTAATAGGCACATCTTCAGGCAGAACTTGAGGTAGAGGCTGTTCGTTAAAACCGGAATTAACCCGCCTGTCATCTCCACTTTCGGATTGAATACCCCCACTCTCAGCTGAATTTGGAGCAGAAACGACTTCCTCAAAGCAGAATCTAAATAGATCCGCTTGTTCGCACGGCTCATTATATCCAGCTATTTCTACAGGAACTAAAGGTGTCGAAGGCACTTTACTCTGGGGCGTTTTTCGATGGTTAACCAATGAAATGACTGGTTTGACAACAGAAGCTGAACTAACCACATTCTCCCCCGCCCCTTCAATCTGGTTGTTTCTGGAAGCTGTCATTGATGTGGGCTTGTATACGGGGGACTGAAAAGACTTTTGCTTATCTTGTTTAATTTGCTTGTAAGCTTCACTCCATTGCTCTGTCACATCGCTTAAATTTTCTACCTTCAGCTGTTTTCCACTTTCTCTTTTATGCACCCATTCCGATAGAATTTCCAGTTTATCATGATAAGAAACTACTTTCCCTATATGCTGTTTAAATACATTCAGTAGAGCTCTTTCATACAACCTCCCAACCACGGAGTTTGGAATCCCGGGTGCGATTTTGATAAAATTAACCAGCAAAACGACGTCATTAAGGCAGATTTTATGTCTTTTACTAGAAACCCTCTCTATAGAGTTCTTAAAAGCCATACATGCCGTTTTAGCCCATTTATCCGTTGCAGCATTATTTTTCAAAATATTAATATAGGGCATTAGATCCAAAAAAACTTGTTGACACATCTTCATTTTTTTCGCGATAGCATCATTTTTTTCATAGTTACTTTTTTGCACCCTACATTGATGATCCTTAGCTGAAGTATATTCTTTTAAAACTGGCAAAAAGAGTTCAGCATAAAGCAGCTCTCGCATTTTATTGATAGACCCGAGCCTTTCCTTTCCTCGAGACCATGTTTTTATTTCATCTAACATCTCTTCCGTTCGTGTAATGAGTTCACTACAAACCCCAGCAGCTTCAAATGCGCCTTCCTTCGTTTCTGTATTTAAAGCATTATACATACGGCCAATCAGACGCTCGCACTCCAACTGATCCAATTTACTGCGGATCTTCCTTGAATCCTGCTCAGCGTGTTTCGTTGACGGATGATGTCTCCTGTATAGACTGAGACAGTCCTGCCCAAGCCATTTAAATGGAGATCGCCCCAAATCATAAGTCAACTTTTGTAATTTTTCAGTAAGACCAAAAGTGCCTCGTTCAGGTAAGCATGAATATGTTTTCTTCACCAATGCAGGCAGTAAAACCTCTAAATCCTTTTTTAAAAAAACCATTAAAAGAATCGATTCTTTATATTTTTCCTGAAATTTATACAGCACCTCTAGCATTGACGTGTACTGACACAAGCTGAGATTTTTCTTAGTTTTACTCATATAAATAATTTCACTCAACTCCGCTCGAAACAATTCCTGCAATTGTCTTTCCTGGAAAGAGGATAATTTACCAGCCAAAAACTCTTTCTGCCTAATCTCAAGTCCCTTGTGATAAAGAGCATCATCAATTGTCATTATCTCAGCTTCATTTTTAGAAAAATAATTATTTATCTTATTCAACACTCCAAAAAAATTACGCACTTTATCATCTTCAATAAACCCCATTTTAATAAGAGCTGACGTATCACCAAGCAACCAATCTAAAATATGCTCAACCGAATTCAAGCAATGATCAACAGGCTCATCCTTTAAAAAAGAATGATATTTAAGCTCATTACCAACTAAGGCAAGGCAAAGATTTTCCAATTGCACATGAAGCTTTTTTTATCAGAATTCTTATCCGAGATAAAATTAAAATACTGACACATAATGACAAGCTCTTCATAAATAGCCCACCCTTCGCCTTTCTGAACACTGGAGGACATCTCGTCAATCGCTCCCGGTAAGCTCTTTAGAAAATGGGGACCAATGTGTTTTTTTAAAAAGGCATAGTTCTCATTTTTTTTTGCTTCCGATCTTTTTTTAAGTTCTCTAATCTCCTGAGTCACCTGCAATATGAAGCTGATAGCACTTTTTTCTTGCATACGTACCGTATCCAGCTTTTTTGCCGCTTCTTTAACAGCATCACCAAAAAGCAGATCCGGCTTAAACGTTCCCCGTTTTAACAAAGGCCCATGGATATAGTGGGAGGCCCCTTCAGCTCTTGACTTCATCCATGGCATTGCCATCTCTGCAGGTTTAACTGCTCTTTGGTTGGATCTAGACACCTGTGAATGAGGATTATTTGATTGATGCACACGATGATGCCCACCAACTGCACCAGTTATACGAGTTTCAGATGGCATTACTGACTCCTTATCTAATGACCTTGATAGGTTGGACAACTTTTTTGATGAAATGCACACCTAAATCCTATTTTTTTTTATTATGCTTGTACCCTCAAACCTATCAGAAGATAAATCTATAGGTGTACAGACATGATTCCATAGTCAGCACCTGCCAAAAAAACCTCTGACGATACACCCTACACAGAATAATAAACGACATATTCTAAGTAGTTGACCAAATGAAATCATATTTTCTGAGCAAGTGGCCAACCACTCTCGGCAACTTGCTCCTGCGTTGCTCTACCTCCTGCATCCATGCAGTCGTACTGCGTTACAACTCTGGTCACATAGCTACCACCCACAGGGCGTAAAGGCTATGCTCCCGGCGTTGCGCCTTGCATAGTAACTGGCCACTCACCCAGAAATATTCGATTCCATTTGCACAACTACTTATGTGTGATTGCAATAAAATGACCTGTGATAAAAAGACAACCTTGTTACTGATCAACCTCAACCCTAAAACAACGTAAGCGGTAATTATTACCCACCTGTTTTCAGGTGAGTTTTTGATTCCAGGGAAGCAGCTTTTCTATATCTTCAACTGATTCCGCTCTCGGCAGGTAGGTAAAAACGGTTTTCAGATACCCGCAAGGTTCCAGGCCACAAGCTTTTGCTGTTTCTACAAGGCTATAGAGATTGGCACTCGCTTTCGCACCATCGACACTGTTGCTGAACAACCACGCTTTGCGACCCACAACGAATGGCCGAATAGCATTCTCGGCCAGGTTATTATCCATGCGCAGATAACCCTCTTCGCTCGACTGCATGGATGCTGGAGGTAGAGTAACGCAGGAGCAGTTACCGAGTAGCGAATGAGTTTGCCCCATTGGTTATGAAGGTAATTCAGCGCTTTGCCCAACAAGGTTTTTGGTGGCACCTGGGGTAGTGATTTATCCAGCCATTGTCGTAGTTGTTGTAGGATCGGCAGGCTTTGCTCCTGTCGGATTTGCTTGCGCTCTTCCGGAGGGCTTTCCTTGATGCTTTGTTCGATTCGATACAGTTTTCGGATGTAGGCCAGGCCCATATCCGCCTTACCTGTTTTGTTTTTGCCTTTTTGGCCTTTTATAGCTTCATCGAATTTGCGCCTTGCATGGGCCTTTATGCCCTTCGGGTGCAGCAGCCTTGATTGATTATTCCCGGCAGGCGACCGATAGCTGCGTAGCCTTCATACCCGTCGGTTTGCAGGTATCCCTGGTAGCCATCCAGCAGTTTCAAGGGAACTGAACCACTTCGGCTGGGTGAGTAATCGAACAGGATGATTTTCTGCCCAGCTGCGGGTTCTGCTACCTGAACCCACATGTAGGACTGGCTCTGGGCTCGCTTGCCTTCTTCGTTTAATACCTGGGTGACGGTTTCATCACAGTGCACCAGTGGTGCTTCCAGCAGTTTGTCCCGCATCAGGTTGATTAATGGTTGCACCAGGTCGCCACAACGAACCATCCATGCCGAGGTGGTTGCCCGGGCGATATCAACACCTAAGCGAGCCAGAATAAATTTTTCCTGACGATACAGCGGCAGGCCATCGACGTATTTACTCGTTGCAATAAAGGACAGTAACCCCGGTGTCGCTATGCTGCCCGGAATGGGTTGGGCTGGCATTTTGGATGTGGTCACTCCGCTTTCACAGGAACGACAACCGTATTTAAACCGGACGTTTTCAATGACCTGGATTTTTGCCGGGATAATGTCCAGTTGCTCGGTGACCTCTTCGCCGATCCGGTGCAGTTCACCACCACAGCAGCTGCATTGTTTTTCGTCATCGTTGAGGTCATGTTCTTCCCGAACCCTCGGAAGATGTTTGGGCAGTGGTTTTCTGCCCGGCTTTTTGCGGGTGTGTTCCGGAACGGTAACTTCTTCAGTCTCTTCCGGTTCAGTACTTTCGGGTTCTGGCTGGTCTTGTTCCGCTTCATTAAACAGGTCTTGCTGATCCGGCGAAGACTTTTCGCTGGAAGCACCAAACTGTTTGTGCAGGAGAATGCGTAGTCGCTCTTCCAGTAATGCATTCTTACTGATCAGGTTTTTTACGAGTGCTTTCAGGCTGGCCGGATCATCGGGCAGCGGTTCAGGTAAGGCTTCCATGCCGATTCAAGGTAGATGGTCAGGCCAGTATTGCCAGTGCATCAGGTTAACGTCGTGTATTCCAGGGGCGGATGGGGTTTGGCGGGTTGAATATCATAACCATCCAGCAATTGGTTGAGTACACTGCCAACAATGGCTTCCGATGCATCAACACCCGGCCATTTGAAACGAAATTTTTCCAGTCGCTTGTACGACCACCATGGATGGTGGAAGTGCAGATTATGCAGGAGCATTAATCTGTCCAGAGCACGAAGCCATTTCGCTCCCAGTAAAGCAGCTTCACCTTGTCCCGCTGACGATTACAGAAGACAAAAATCATCGCAGAGAAAGGTGACTGGTCAGTTTCCTGTTCCACCAGAGCGGCCAGACCATCAATGGATTTGCGCATAGTGCGCCGTTGTGGCGCGTTTAATAGATTCTTAAAGGAGAAGTTGCACTACTTCGGACGTGTACAAAGCACCGACCTTAGGTAAAGGGGAAATCCCTGAGCTGAGTGTAGCATGGTCGGAAAAGGCGTTCTGAGGGCTAGAAGTCAAAGCCCAAGACTGACGTCAGCTACGATGCTATGGCTAAGCCCATACTGGTTGAAGCCCAGCAACAACAGTGGGTAACTAAGTCGCCCCCCTCGAAAGACTTCTGGTAACGGGGTGGGCTCCGACCCTCAACTGAGATGTGCGTAGTTGAAACAAGGGCCGAAGTTCGGAGCCGCTGGCCAAACTGCATAGCAGTACAGGTAATACGTTGCGGAAAGGCAGCCTAAGGCATCAGGAACTATGAGCGCGTAACTGCGGGATCGCCTAAGGGGAGCAATCCCTATGGTGACGGAGCGATCGTAGTAGTCAAATGCCTGACATAACGGTCAGGACATGGCGAAGGGTCGCAGGTATTAATCATCTGGAAGAGAGGTAATCGCAATGGAAGTCGTCAAAACGACAGCCGATGGATTGGCTCAAATTCGGATACTTGCAGAGGTAAACCGGAAAGACAAAAACAGTGTTAACCGAAAACTCTACCGGTTGCTATGTGATGAAGCAGTATTGATTACCGCTTATGAAAATATTAAAAGCAAAGCCGGTAACATGACAAAGGGTTCCGATCACAGGACTCTTGACGGGTACTCACTTGAGATGATCAGGACAGTGATTCAAAAGCTTGAGACTGAAGATTTTCAGTTCTCTCCCGTAAGAGTTCAGGAGATTCCAAAGAAAAGCGGAAAGGTTCGTCAGCTGGGCATCGCTCCACCGCCGGAAAAGGTCATACAAGAAGCCGTGAGGATGATTCTTGAGGCGATTTATGAACCGACTTTCAGTAAAAGGAGTCACGGATATCGTCCAGCGAAAGGCTGTCATACAGCATTAAAGCAGGTCTATAACCAATGGAAAGGTGTCAAATGGATTGTTGAGGGTGATATTAAAGGATTTTTCGACAATGTAGATCACCATGTGTTGATTGGTATCTTGCGAAGACGAATAGAGGACGAGCGGTTTATCAAGTTAGTCTGGAAGGCTCTGAGAGCCGGAAAGCTGGTTGTTCCGACGGATCACAAGGGCAAGCCGAAAACCCGTGGAGGCCGATACCTTGGAACCTATTTCCAAACCAGGGTAGGTACACCCCAAGGGTCAATCGTCAGCCCAATCCTTGGGAATATCTATCTGCACGAATTTGACCGAAAGGTTGAGGAATGGATAGAAAAAACCAAGGCGCTCAAAACCGCAAACAAGGAAACCCACGAATATAAGCAGATATACAATCGAGCGAGAAAGTTGTCTGGCAAGGTTGATCACCTGGTTGAAGTGGGAAAAATGGAACGAGGCAGTCAAGAGCATAAGGAAGCGATCAGGAAGATCAGAAATATTCGAAAGCAACGGAGTAAAACGAAGTACTATGACGATACTTACCGTGCCGTCAAGTATGTCCGATATGCGGATGACTGGCTCATAGGAATCTATGGCCCTAAGGAGATGGCGAAGGAAGTCAAAAAGCAGGCTGAAGAGTTTATCAGGCTGGAATTGAAACTGGAGCTGCCTCCCGAGAAAACCCTGATCACAAGACCCGACAAGGAAAAAGTGAAGTTCCTTGGGACGTATATTAAATCCGACCCCAAGGGGCATACCTCCAAACATAAGAGCGGCCGTGCGAAACGGGCGACACTTGCGCGTACCGGCGCGGGAAGCATCAGGCTTGAAGCTCCGGTCATGGAGTTGATGGGCAAACTGGTTGAGGATGGATTTGCTCAGAAAGGGTCTTTTAAGGGAAAAGCGCGTAGAGATTTAATCCCGAAACAGGAATGGGAAATAGTCATGTACTACAACTCAGTCTTGGGAGGAATCCTGAACTACTTCTCTTTCGCTGCCAACAGGCCAAAAATAAGCTGGATTGTATACACGCTCCAAAAGTCATTGATGCATACATTAGCGAACAGGAGACGCTGTTCAATCCGGCAGATCTGGAAAAATGGTAACGGTAAGATTACAGCCTTAAAGCCAACCAAAGAAGGTATACGACCAGCAATTCCCGCTCTTTCCTGAAGCCTCACAGCTGCAAGATGTACAGAGGAGGTAGAAAAACACAGCCCGCACAA
>NZ_CANMAO010000011.1 GCF_947495845.1 uncultured Endozoicomonas sp.
AGGGTGATGACAATGTCCTGATCCACGGTCCCGCCTTCGCCGTCGGAGACGGTGACCGTGTAGGTTTGCGTTAATGTCTGGCCTTCTGCCAGATAATCGATATCCCCATCAGACACCTCAAAATCCCAATCGATGCGACCGGAGCCATCACCAGTGGTGTTGTCCCCGACAGTGACACTGAAACTGCCCAGATAGTCACTGCTGGCACTTGCAAAGGACACGCTTTGAGTATCCGAGAACTCAACGTCGGAAATGGTGAAGCTGCCGTTGTCAGAGAACGTGGAAGTCAGTTCTCCAGACGCGTTATCAAGTAGCTCCTCAAGAGTACTGTTGACTTTGGTTGCTGATTCAACGATGGGCGCAGAATTGGTACCAATGATGTTCAATGTGACGGTTGCCTCGGATTGCAGTCCTCGGCTGTCACTCATTTGGTAGTAGATTTCAATGGAGGCTCTTGCGCCAGTAAGCAGGTAATTAAAGTCATTACCAGGGTCGAAGGATAGTTGGTTATTTTGGATAGACACGGTACCAAAGCCAGTGGTGGGGGAACCACTGTTATCGATGATATAAGCTTCATCCAGGCTGAAGTTGTCGGAGGTATCGGTAATATCTTCATCTTGATCATTGGCTAAAACATCAATGATCAGCTGCCCATTTTTAGTGGTGTCTTCACTGTCATTGACTGCCACTGGAGTTTCATTGATGTCATTGACGGAGATGGTGATGTTTGCCGTTTCTTTCAGTGCGCCTGAGTCCTCAACTTCAATAACCAAGTTGTAATTTGATCGTTCTTCGTGGTTCAGGTCTCCGACCAGGTTGAGAGCACCAGTAGCTGGATCAATTTCAAACTTTCCATCTTCGTTGCCAGATATAATCCGGTAGATGATGGGAGTGCCCTCGGGATCTTTGGCGAATACCGTACCCACAGTCAAGGTGCCGTCTGTCAGGCTATTTTCGTTAATATTGAATGACTGATCCAGAATCTTTATCGTCTGGTTCAGCGCGATCGTCGCGTCGGTAGCTTCAGCGATTTCGGGGATATGGTTTTCAGGGTCGGTAGCAGTTTCTGATTGACTGAAATTTCCAGGTAGCCCTTCGTGATCGATAATGACTTCTGTAATGTATGAGTTTTCAGCAGGCTTATTATTATCAGGGCTGGGAGATTTTTTTTGAGCCTGGGGCTCGCTGTTTTCCCTATTCGAAACTTCCGGTACTGGCTCACTTTGATTTGTTGCTGTTTCAATCTCAGAGCTGGGTTGCTCGGAGGGGGGGGCAGTTAATAGAGATTGTCTTAAAACGACTTTTTGATTGTTGGTCAAATAAAGCATCTGATTATTAATCAGTTCAATCACTACGTTTGCATCGGATTGATTAATGACGGTTTCATTCAGGTGCAACGGATCGCCAACATAGGCGGTACGAATTTCCCCTTCTTCATTGGCAACCAGCACCATTCCTTCGGCTTCGCTGATATACCCAATAATGTCGCCGGCGTTTTTATCCATAATATCCATTAACAAGGCGCACGTATCAACCGATTGACCGCTTGATAAACGGTACAGATGCTTGGTTTAAAAATAGGAAGAGGCGAGCAGCGCCCACTTTTCAACTGGTACTTTCCACATAATTAATGATAGTGGTTCAATGGTTGGCCGGATTTGTCTTATGACGCTTTTGAGGAAAAAAGCGGATTGACTAGTCGTGTGTCAAATTACCATTATCCAGCAGGCTGTTGATAATTTCTGAATCGTTACCGCCGAGGCTGAAAAGGTTGGTATCTTTGAGGGTGACTGTTTTCGTGACATCGCCGCCAGCATCTGACCGAATTTCCATAATAGTGTCATCACCACTGCGTTCAAAATGGAAGTAGTCGTCAAGGTTGTTACTTTCATCAATCATGATGTCTTCTAGCTGAAGAACATCGCCTTCTGTGGTACTAAAATCATTGATGATGAGCTCGGCGGGATTATCAGACGTACCATCAGCACTGAATATAAAGGTATCTGCACCACCGTCGCCGGTGATGGTCGTATTATCATGGCTGACGAAGAATATATCGTCATCAGAGTCGCCGATGAGCGTGTCATTATGACCACTACTGCTGTAGGTTATTTCAGTTCCGGTTGCTACTTGGGGCTCTGCGGCTTGGGTAGAGTATCCATCTGTCATAGTATTTTCAGGGATGTAGCTTTCAGCCTTTAATGTGTTATCAGTATCTGCATTATTGATAGATTCTTCTTCGTAATCGATGATGACTTCTTCGAGATGAGCGTCTGCCAGAGGCTGGTTTTCATTCGGGTTGTCGGTCTCTTTTTGAGGCTGTTGGTTTCCACTTTCACCAGTCGGCTCTTGTATCTCAATTGTTGTGTTTGTTGCTTCTTGGTCAACAAGGGGTTCACTGTTATTAATTGTGAGCTCAGTAGATGCAGAGAAAAAAATGGGATTCAAGAAGACTTGCTGGCTGCTGTTCAAATAAAGCAGCTGGTTATTAATCAACTCTATTACGATATTAGTGTCAGACTGATTAACAACAGTATCATTCATGTATAGTGGATCGCCGACAGAGGCGGTACGAATTTCCCCTTCTTCATTGGCAATCAGCACCATTCCTTCAGCTTCGCTGATATACCCTACAATCTCGCCGGTATTCTCATCCATAATGTCAGTCTTATAGGTGGCCTTGTTGTTTAATTGCTTGGTAGTTGATAGGTCTATGAAAATGCAATATAAAAGCGGTTGTCGGTGCCCGTACAGTATCTGTTTTCATATTGTGGAGTACTTAAGTACCCAACCATGTGAAATCATATTTTCTGACTCATTGGTCAGCCCCTCTGACTGCGTTGCACCTCTGGTCACATAGCTTGCTATGCTCCCGCCGTTGCGCCTTGCAGAGAACCTGATCAACAAGCCAGAAATATTCGATTCCATATGGCCGGGTACTTATGTCATTGCTTAATTAATGATAGCGATACGGTGGGGCGGTATTAAAATTGAAGGCGGTATTGAAGAGGAAATGGAAAAAATAGGGAGTGATCGTCATATTTCCATTATCAATAAGAGTGTTGGCTTATTTTATATTGTGACTGTCAAGAGTTAAGATGCTCGTGTATTTGATGCGATAGCTTAAAGGGTCGTAAATGATCATGATTGAGCTTGATTGTTTTTGAGAGGGTGATGTATTGATCAAATTAAAAACCAATTAAGCAAAATAAATATCGATA
Source organism: uncultured Endozoicomonas sp. (assembly GCF_947495845.1). GTDB lineage: Bacteria > Pseudomonadota > Gammaproteobacteria > Pseudomonadales > Endozoicomonadaceae > Endozoicomonas. The sequence goes on from NZ_CANMAO010000011.1 coordinate 3,222, forward strand.
TTAAATGAGGCTGTGATTGATTGAGAAATGATCCAGAGACAGAGCGGGTGTTCCCTTGATTTAAAGCGCTAAATAAGGTTGTCAGCTGGCATTTGTATCAGTATACTGATAGGCACTTTGATGCGGGGTGGAGCAGCCTGGTAGCTCGTCGGGCTCATAACCCGAAGGTCGTTGGTTCGAATCCAGCCCCCGCTACCAAACCCCTGAAAACCCCCATGTGGGGTTTTTTGTTAGGTAGTGACATTGATGTGTGATGACTGTTTTGGTCATTGCACAAACTGTATGGGGCTTTATAGCCCTTTTTTTATTTTTCTTGCAGGTGTTCAGTCGTGGCAGGTAAGCAGTCGCAGCTGGAGGCACTTATTGAGCCGATTGTGGAATCGCTTGATTGCCGCCTCTGGGGTATTGAGTTTGTTTCCCGTGGTCGGAATTCTCTGCTTCGGGTCTATATTGATGCTGAAAACGGCATTTCTCTGGAAGACTGTGAAAAAGTCAGTCGTCAGGTAAGTGCGGTGATGGACGTTGAAGACCCAATCGCAGATGAGTACACGCTGGAGGTATCGTCTCCGGGGTTGGACAGACCACTGTTTCGACTTGAGCAGTACGAGATGATGACTGGCTATGTGGTCAATCTCCGGTTGCGGGTACCTTTTGAAGGGCGTAGAAAGTACCGGGGCATCATTAAAGGAATAGAAGACCAGGATGTTGTTATAGAGGCCGATGGTCATGAACTTCTGTTGCCGATCGAGACGATCGAAAAGGCACAGGTGATACCGCAGTTCGACTGAGCCCGATCCGGGCGTCAGACTAACGGTATTAGCAAGACAGTAAAGTCAGAAACTGTCGTAGTAGAAGCTGCTCAGGGTTGACGGTGGTTAACGGATATCTTGAGCGGCTTTTGTTGCTTACAGTTTTTAACGGATAATGGCAAACCGAAGTCCCTTTGCGATGGCCTCCGGGGTCGAGCGAAATCCCGGTTAGCGGCCAGGGTTACGTTGGCTGGTGGTCAAAGGGATTGAAGCTGCTGCAAGGCGGCAAGAGAGCAAACTCCGGGAATTCAGGTTCGCCAGATAATCGGGGTGAGTGAAGGCAGCCAACGTCGTAGCAGTTTTGAAACCGACGGGCATAGGCATGGACTGGTTCAGCATAGGCGAGGCAGAGTATGAGTAAAGAGATTCTGTTGGTCGTAGAGTCCGTATCCAATGAGAAGGGAGTACCGCCTGAAGTTATCTTTGAGGCGTTGGAAACCGCTCTGGCGACAGCGACCAAAAAGCGGTATGAGACCGAGGTGGATATTCGCGTAGCGATTAACCGGGCTACTGGAGAGTACGATACTTTCCGTTGCTGGACCGTGGTCGCCGATGAAGATTTTGAATTCGCAGGCATGCATCTGACTCTGGACGAAGGTAAAGAGCAAGATGAATCCCTGGAGATTGGCGGTGTGTGGGAAGAGCCGGTGGAATCCGTCGGGTTCGGCCGTATCGCAGCCCAGACCGCTAAACAGGTGATCGTACAGAAAGTGCGTGAAGCTGAGCGACTTCAAATGGTTGAACAGTACCGCGATAAAATGGGTTCTCTCATTTCCGGTACCGTGAAAAAGACAACCCGTGACAGCATTATTGTTGATCTGGGCAATAACGCAGAAGCCGTTCTGAGAAAAGATCAGACGCTGCCTCGTGAGAACTTCCGAATGGGTTCCCACGTAAGAGCGTTGCTGAATGAAATTTCTACGGAAGGTCGTGGTCCTCAGTTGATGATGTCCAGAACAGCGCCAGAGATGCTGGTTGAACTGTTCCGCATCGAAGTGCCAGAGATCTCTGAAGAAGTGATCGAAATTAGAGGTGCAGCCCGTGACCCGGGTTCCCGTGCAAAAATCGCCGTTAAAACAAACGATGGCCGAATTGACCCGGTAGGTGCTTGTGTCGGTATGCGTGGTGCACGTGTTCAGGCGGTATCTGGCGAGCTGGGCAATGAGCGTGTTGATATCGTACTTTTCGATGACAACCCGGTTCAGTACGTGATTAATGCCATGCAGCCTGCCGAAGTGGCTTCCATCATTGTTGATGAAGACAAAGGCACCATGGATATTGCGGTCAGCGAAGACAATCTGGCTCAGGCCATTGGTCGTGGCGGTCAGAACGTACGTCTTGCCAGTGAACTCACCGGCTGGACGCTGAATGTGATGACCGAAGAAGCGGCTGCTGAAAAACAGGAACAGGAAGCTGGGCGTATCGGCCAGATCTTCGTAGAGAAACTGGGTGTTGATGAAGACCTGGCAGAACTGCTGGTCTCTGAAGGCTTCACTTCTCTGGAAGAAATTGCCTATGTTCCTCAGGAAGAGATGTTGGCCATTGAAGGCTTTGACGAAGACATTATTGAGCAATTGCGGACACGGGCGAAGGATCAGCTGTTAACTCAGGCGATCGCCCAGGAAGAAAAGCTTGATGGTACACAGCCTGCAGAAGACCTTCTGACAATGGAAGGTATGAATCAGGATCTGGCCTACGAACTGGCTAGCCGCGGCGTGATCACCATGGAAGATTTGGCTGAACAGTCAATTGACGACCTTCTGGATATTGAAGGTATGGATGAAAACCTCGCCGGTGAGCTGATTATGACAGCTCGGAAACCGTGGTTTGAGGAAGCGGGTAACTGAGCGGGCCACTGAGAGGAGAAGTGTGAATGGCAGATGTAACCGTAGAGCAACTCGCAGCAGTGGTCGGTGCTCCAGTGGAGCGGTTGTTGCAGCAGATGAAAGACGCTGGACTGACAAAGTCCAACGGCAAAGAGTCTGTTTCTGATCAAGAAAAACAGCAACTGCTGGCCCACCTGAAACAAGCCCATGGTGACGCCGGAACCGGTTCTGAATCGACCAAGATTACGCTGAAGCGTAAGACTGTCAGCAAAATGAAAGTTGCTGGTGGCAGTGCTGGTAAAAACAAAGTGGTTAACGTTGAAGTACGTAAAAAGCGTACTTATGTTAAGCGCGAAGAGACGGAAGAAGCACCTAAGGCGGATGGCGCTTCCGCTCGTTCTGATAAGCCAAGAGAGGATCGCGGTCCTCGTAGAGATGATCGTGCTGCTCGTCCGGCTGGGGATCGTGGTCCTCGCCCAGCGGGTGATCGTGCTCCAAGGCCAGAAGGTGATCGCAGTGCTCGCCCAGCTGGTGACCGGGGTCCACGTCCCGCTGGTGATCGTGGTCCGCGCCCTGGTGGCGATCGTGGCCCGCGTCCGGGTGGCGCTCCATCTGCTCCATCTTTTGGTGACGCACCACCGCCACCGCCGTCCGATGATCGCAAAACGCGTAACAAGCGTGGCGGAGCGAAAGGAAAAGATCGTCGTAGCGATAATGACGATGGCCCACGTCGTGGCCGTGGTCGTAATGATCGTGATGAGCGTCGTGGTGGAAGCCGTAAGTTTACTCGCAGTATTGCGCCTGAATCCATGGCTCATGGCTTTACTAAGCCAACGGCTCCGGTGTTTAGAGAAGTCTCTATCCCGGAAACCATTACGGTTGCCGAACTGGCCAGCAAAATGGCGGTCAAAGCGGCTGACGTTATCAAAGTGATGTTCAAAATGGGCTCCATGGTAACGATCAACCAAGTGATCGACCAGGAAACCGCCAGTATTGTGGTTGAAGAAATGGGCCACAAGTTCAAGCTGACCAAAGCGGATGCGATTGAAGATACGCTGTCCCATGATCAGCTGGAAGATGTGTCTTACGAAGCGAAACCGCGTGCGCCAGTCGTAACAGTTATGGGTCACGTTGACCACGGTAAAACCTCGCTGCTCGACTATATCCGTAAGAGTCGTGTGCAGGCTGGTGAAGCCGGTGGTATTACCCAGCACATTGGTGCATACCACGTAGAAACTGATCGCGGCATGGTGTCCTTCCTGGATACACCAGGACACGCGGCGTTTACTGCCATGCGTGCCCGTGGTGCGAAAGCAACGGATATCGTTATCCTCGTTGTTGCTGCAGATGATGGCGTAATGCCTCAGACCGAAGAAGCCGTGCAGCACGCTAAAGCGGCTGGTGTGCCAATCGTGGTTGCAGTCAACAAGATGGATAAAGAAGACGCTGATCCAGATCGCGTGAAGAACGAGCTTTCTGCCCGTGACGTTATCCCTGAAGAGTGGGGTGGCGATACTCAGTTTATGCCAGTGTCCGCACTGACAGGCGAAGGTGTTGAAGCGCTGCTTGAAGCAGTTGTTCTTCAGGCTGAAGTTCTTGAGCTGACGGCTCCGGACGAAGGCCCTGCACGAGGCGTTGTTGTTGAATCCCGTCTGGATAAAGGACGTGGTCCGGTAGCTACTGTACTTGTACAGGCTGGTATGCTGAATCAGGGTGATAACATTCTGGTTGGTCAACAGTATGGTCGTGTACGTGCCATGCTGGACGAAAACGGTCAGCCAATTCAGGTAGCGGGTCCTTCCATTCCAGTAGAGATTCTGGGGCTGGACGGTACGCCGGATGCCGGTGACGAGATGATTGTGGTTCGTGATGAGCGTAAGGCTCGTGAAATCGCAATGTTCCGTCAAGGCAAGTTCCGTGAAGTTAAGCTGGCTCGTCAGCAGGCTTCCAAGATGGAGAATATCTTCTCCAGAATGGGCTCTGAAGAGAAGAAGATGCTTAACATCGTACTTAAAGCCGATGTTCGTGGTTCTCTCGAAGCGTTGACCAGCTCATTGCAGGAGCAGGGTAACGACGAAGTTGAAGTGCGCGTTATTTCCAGCGGCGTAGGTGGTATCACTGAGACCGACGCTAACCTGGCACTGGCTTCTAATGCGGTGATTGTCGGCTTTAACGTTCGTGCGGATGCTTCTGCCCGTAAGGTTATTGATGCAGAAGACGTGGATCTTCGTTACTACAGCGTCATCTATGACATCATCGATGATGTTCGTAAGGCGCTGACCGGTATGCTCGGCTCCGATACCCGTGAACAGATCGTGGGTACTGCTGAAGTACGTGAAGTGTTCCGCTCTCCGAAGTTTGGCGCTGTGGCTGGCTGTATGGTTATTGAGGGTACTGTTTACCGAAATGATCGTATCCGCGTACTGCGTGAAAACGTGGTTATCTATGAAGGCGAGCTGGAATCTCTGCGTCGCTTCAAGGATGACATGAATGAAGTTCGTAACGGCATGGAATGTGGTATCGCCGTTAAGAGCTACAACGACGTTAAGCCTGGTGACAAGATCGAGGTTTACAAAACCATTGAAGTGCAGCGTACGCTGTAACCGGTTTTCAGGCCTGAAGTAGACTACAAAAGCCCGCGGCCTCCACCGCGGGCTTTCTAATATGAGCACTCGAAATGGCAAAAGAGTACAGTCGTACCCAGCGAGTCGCTGACCAGATTCAAAAAGAGCTGGCTCAGCTGATTCAGCTGGAAATGAAAGACCCTCGTCTTGGCATGGTAACGGTCAGCATTGTTGAAGTTAGCCGGGATATGTCCTTCGCTGATATCTACGTGTCCTTCCTCGGTGTGGATGATCAGGAACAAATTGATGAGTCCCTGAAAGTTCTGAATCAGGCGTCAGGTTTTCTGCGTTCCCAGCTGGCTCGGGCAATCAAACTGAGATTTACCCCACAGCTCCGCTTCTTCTTTGATAACAGTCTGCGTCGGGGGGCTTACTTGTCCTCATTGATTGACCAGGCAGTAGCAAAAGATGGTCGCTCAGATAAAAGCAGCGACGAAGATTCCGAGGAATAAATCATGGCCAGAAGAGGTCGTCGTGTTAACCGCGGTCGTGCGGTTGACGGCATTATTGTTGTTGATAAAGTATACGGTGCTTCCTCAAATGAAGTGCTACAGCGGGTAAAACGTCTTTTTAACGCTGCAAAAGCAGGACATACCGGTAGCCTTGATCCATTGGCTACCGGTGTTCTGCCAATCTGCCTGGGTGAGGCCACCAAGTTTTCACAGTACTTGCTGGATTCCGATAAATCCTATCGAACCACCATGAAAATGGGCATTCAAACCACGACGGGTGATCGCGAAGGTGAAGTGGTTGCTGAAAGTCCGGTAGCGGTTACCCGTTCGGATGTGGAAGCCATTCTGGATCAGTTTCGGGGTGAAATTGAACAGGTGCCGAGCATGTTTTCTGCCCTGAAGCATAATGGCAGGCCATTGTACGAATACGCTCGAGAAGGCATCGAAATTGATCGTCCTTCCCGGAAAATCACGATTCATCGTCTGGAACTTCTGGATTTTGAAGGTGATGAATGTGTATTTGAAGTGGATTGCACTAAAGGCACCTACATCCGTACTCTGGTTGAAGATATCGGTGCAGCCTTGGGATGCCTCGGCCATGTTTCAGAGCTCAAGCGCCTCAAAGCGGGTCCATACACTGAGCATCAGGCTTATTCTCTGGATGAGCTGGCAAAGCTACGTGATGAAGGTCGTGAAGCGGCTCTGGATGTTGAGCAGCGTGTAGAGTTTGCTGAACTGGCGGGCCTTGCGGATGAAATTGGTCGCGACAAGCTGGAAAAGAGTCAGGCTGAGCGATTCAAAGAGTTAGGTCGAATTCGCAATAAAGCGGGCGACCGTGTTATTGATGAACTGTTGCTACCACTGGACAGTGCGGTGAGCGATTGGCCACAGGTTAAGCTCGGCGCAAACAGCAGTTTCTTTGTCGCCCAGGGAAACCCTGTTCAGGTTCCACAGGCGCCAACCAGTGGCAATGTGCGTATTTATGGTATTGCTGAAGGCGAAGAAGATCTGAGCTTTTTTGGTGTTGGTGAAATTACGGATGATGGTTTGGTGGCGCCTAAGCGTCTGATCAAATCCTGAGTTTTTTTGGACGCCCTCACAACATAGTGATAGAATTCTTCGCTTGATTTGAGGTTCGTTCAGAACCTTATGGCTGGCTGTAAATATGCACGGTCATGCCGGTTTGTTGTATTGCATATTGATTGGAGATTTAAACATGGCTTTGACTGCTGAAAAGAAAGCTGAAATCCTGAAAGATTTTGGCCGCGGCGAAAACGATTCCGGTTCCCCTGAAGTTCAGGTTGCTCTGCTGACAGCTAACATCGAAGGTCTGCAGGGTCACTTCAAGGCAAACCACAAAGATCACCACTCCCGTCGTGGTCTGATCCGCATGGTAAACCAGCGTCGTAGCCTGCTGGACTACCTGAAGCGCAAAGACGTTGAACGTTACCGTTCAGTGATCCAGCGTCTGGGTCTGCGTCGTTAATACGGCTTTTACGGGATGGCTCTTACTTAAGTGGTACGTTCCGTTATAAAATGGGAGGCTGGTGTCTTGATATCACCTTCCATAGTCAAGGCACCGCGAGCTGCATTTATGTGGCTGGCGGTGTTTTGCTATTTGTACCCTGTGATTTTTTGAGTCAATTTGGTACCAAGGCTTGCTATATCACTTTGATATAACTGGTCTGATTAATCGCACTTAGTTTTGAAGAGAGTGATTAACGAAACTCCCCAGCCTGTGATCTGTCTGCATGGGGTGCAATTCAGAAACTTTCGTTCTGGTTTAAAAGTATGGAAGTTTGTGGATTGCATCCATTCTCTATGAACAGTGAGGATGCAGGTTTGGGGCGATTTTTAAACGATATAAAGGAAAATAATGTGAGTACTGCTCCAAAAGCAATTACTAAATCGTTCCAGTTCGGTGAGCACACCGTGACTCTGGAAACCGGCCGTATTGCCCGTCAGGCATCCGGTGCTGTTCTGGCCACTATGGGTGAGTTGCAAGTTCTGGCCACGGTTGTTGGTGCGAAAAGCGCCCGTGCCGGTCAGGATTTCTTTCCATTGTCTGTGCACTATCAGGAAAAAGTCTACGCTGCTGGTAAAATTCCTGGTGGCTACCTGAAGCGTGAAGGTAAGGCCAGTGAAAAAGAAACCCTGACTTCCCGTCTGATCGACCGTCCTATTCGCCCACTGTTCCCGAAAGGTTACATGAACGAAGTTCAGGTCATCATCACCGTTATGTCTGTGGATAAGAAAAACGATCCAGACATGCTGGGCATGATCGCCACCTCCGCAGCGCTGTCTATCTCTGGTATCCCTTTCGCTGGTCCAATCGGTGCGGCTCGTGTTGGTTTCAACGAAGAAGACGGTTACATCCTTAACCCAACCTTCGAACAGTTGAAAGCTTCTGAGTTGGACATGGTGGTTGCCGGTACCAAAGATGCGGTTCTGATGGTTGAATCCGAAGCTCAGGAACTGACCGAAGACGAAATGCTGGGTGCTGTGCTGTTTGCCCATCAGGAATCTCAGTGCATCATCACTGCTATTGAAGAGTTTGCTGCTGAAGTCGCTGCTCCAGCTTGGGATTGGGCGCCTGCCGAAGAAAAGACTGCGGTTAAAGAAGCCGTTGCCTTTGGTTTCGAACAAAAGATTCGCGACGCTTATGGCATGACCGTTAAGCAAGAGCGCAGCAACAAACTGTCTGAGCTCCGTGCAGAAGCTGAAGCCCTGTTGGCTGGTGACGAAGCAGAAGGCAAGTTCAGCGCAGACGACGTTCAGGCTTACATCAGTAAGCTGGAAAAAACCGTTGTGCGTGGCAACATCATCAATGGTCAGCCACGTATCGATGGTCGCGACACTAAAACCGTTCGCCCAATCAATGTAGAAGTGGGTCTTCTGAAAAAGACTCACGGTTCTGCCCTGTTCACCCGTGGTGAAACTCAGGCTATCGTGACAACTACTCTCGGTACCGCCCGTGATGCGCAGTTTATCGACGCGCTGGAAGGTGAAAGTCGCGATCCGTTCATGCTGCACTACAACTTCCCTCCATACTCTGTTGGTGAAGCAGGTCGTATGGGGCCTCCGGGACGTCGTGAAATTGGCCATGGTCGTTTGGCTCGTCGTGGTCTTGCGGCAGTACTGCCAACAGCAGAAGCGTTCCCATACACCATTCGTGTGGTTTCCGAGATCACTGAATCTAACGGTTCCAGCTCCATGGCGTCTGTTTGTGGTTCTTCTCTGGCATTGATGGATGCAGGTGTTCCTCTGAAGGCGCCGGTTGCTGGTATCGCCATGGGTCTGGTTAAGGAAGGCGAACAGTTCGCGGTTCTGACTGACATTCTGGGTGATGAAGATCATCTGGGCGACATGGACTTTAAAGTAGCTGGTACCGCTAATGGTGTTACCGCGTTGCAGATGGATATCAAGATCGCCGGTATTACCGAAGAGATCATGGATATCGCGCTGGAACAGGCACTGCAGGCTCGTTTGCACATTCTGGCTGAGATGAACAAGGTTATTGCGGCTTCACGCACCGAGTTGTCTCCAAACGCACCGATGACCATGACCCTGAAAATCGATCAGGATAAAATCCGTGACGTTATCGGTAAAGGTGGTGCGACTATTCGTTCTATCTGTGAAGACACTGGCGCATCTGTTGATATCTCTGACGATGGCACCGTTAAGATTTACGGCGAAACCAAAGAAGCTTGTCAGGCAGCTTACGACCGCGTTTACGGTGTAACTGCTGAAGCGGAAATTGGCAAGATCTACGAAGGTACTGTTACCCGAATCGTTGAGTTCGGCGCGTTCGTAAACATCCTGCCAGGCCAAGATGGTCTGGTACACATCTCTCAGATCGCTGATCACCGTGTTGAAAATGTAGGCGACTACATCAAGATGGGACAGAAGCTGGAAGTTGTGGTGATGGATCTGGACAACCGTGGTCGTATCAAGCTTTCTCTGAAAGAAGTGCCGCGTATTAAAGAGCAGCAGGCTGCTGCTACCGCAGAATAAGCTGGTTAAATAAAAGTTAAACCAATAAGGGGGATGTTCTATCCCCCTTTTTTATCCCTGTTTTATGGAACTGAAACTCGAAATTAGATTATTCCACCCTTCTTTTGTCTCTGAAGGGGGTGTTTTTTTATAAGCGGTTGAGTCATCGTCGTAGTCTGAGTATAACCCCCCGGAAAAGCGGTTTAGCTCTTTACCTGTGAAGGAGTTGTCTCGAAGATGCTGAAATATGCATTCTGCAGCGTCACATTTATTTGGCATGTTCTGGATCTTGTGAAGGTTTTGAATAGCTTTTAAAAGATTAAAAACCTCGATAAGAGTTTCGGTTTTGTAGGGCTCGTAGCGCTGCTGAATGATGTCTACAGCGTGGAAGCAAGCATCTCTTAGATATTTATTATCTTTACCCGCACATTTTGTTGCTGCAAAAATGCAAAGTGTTTCGAAAGTTTTGCCAAGAAATCGAGACTCCTCGGTTTGTTTATATTGCTGCTCTGAAGTTGCTTCATTACTGAAGGGCGGGTTTTTTGGTAACTGTGCGGGGCCTTCTCGAAATACAGCATCTGGAATTTGATGCATCCAGGCTCCCCTTCTTCGATCACTTTTATATCCTGCTTTTATGGTGACAAGTTCCGGAGGTTGAGTTGGTGGTTTTTCTTCAGCTCTGTCTATTAGGTCTGAAATTATTGCTGAAGGTCTATCATCTTGTGATTGGTTAGGGTTGATATTGAGTGTGGGCGCAGTGCTAAGGATGTTTAGATTGCAGAGGGCTGTTGTTATGCTGGCATGCGGGTTAGAGCTTTTTGGTTGAGCAAGCTGTGCGTTGGGGTTGGTGATTTTCACAGCTGGGGCTGAAGGCTTGGCAGAACCTGCTGGTTGCTCCCTGGGTGGGGTAGTGGTTGCAAATACTGTAGTTTTAACTGGAAGTGTTGAACTCACGTTTCTATCCCGAAAGCATATGTGGTTAGCTCTAGACTCTCAAGGTGAAAAAAGATTCAAAGTTTTTAGGCATTAAAAAAGCGCCCTTAGGCGCTTTTTTAATGGTGGATGAGTTTACTCGTCCAGGAAGCTGCGAAGATGATCCGAGCGAGTCGGATGACGTAGCTTTCTTAATGCTTTCGCTTCGATCTGACGAATACGCTCACGGGTAACGTCAAACTGCTTGCCTACTTCTTCCAGCGTGTGATCGGTATTCATATCAATACCGAAACGCATGCGGAGTACTTTGGCTTCACGGGCAGTCAGTCCGGAGAGAACCATGCGAGTAGATTCTTTCAGACCTTCACCAGTGGCACGGTCGATCGGAGATTGCATGGTTGCATCTTCGATAAAATCGCCCAGATGGGAGTCTTCATCGTCACCAATCGGCGTCTCCATGGAGATAGGTTCTTTGGAGATCTTCAACACCTTGCGGATTTTGTCTTCCGGCATTTCCATGCGGATAGCTAGTTCTTCCGGTGTTGCTTCACGTCCCATTTCCTGCAACATCTGTCGTGAAATACGGTTCAATTTGTTGATCGTTTCGATCATGTGAACCGGAATACGAATGGTGCGAGCCTGGTCAGCAATGGAGCGAGTGATCGCCTGACGAATCCACCAGGTGGCGTAAGTAGAGAACTTATAACCACGACGGTATTCGAACTTATCAACAGCCTTCATCAGGCCGATGTTGCCTTCCTGAATCAGATCAAGGAACTGCAAACCACGGTTGGTGTACTTTTTGGCAATGGAGATAACCAGACGCAGGTTAGCCTCAACCATCTCTTTCTTGGCGCGACGAGCACGAGCTTCACCGAGTGACATCTTACGATTGATGTCTTTTACTTCGGTCAGCGTCAGAGTGAACTCTTTCTCGATATTCGCCAGTTTTTTCTGGGCGCGGACAATGTCTTCACGGTGTGTCAGCAGTGCTTCAGTATAACCACCGCTACCGGATGCCAGCTCTTCAGCCCAGTTCAGGTTGGTTTCGTTGCCAGGGAAGACTTTCAGGAAAATCTTGCGCGGCATTTTGGATTTACGAACACACAGCTGCATGATGGTGCGTTCGTTTGCACGAATGCGTTCCACGGCATTACGAATTCGGAAAACCAGCAGTTCAAACAGACGAGGAATCAGCTTCAGCGGCATAAATGCTTCGGCTACTTCGATCAATGCTGCCTGGCTATTGCTGCGACCATTGCCGGCAATGGCGGCATTGGCTTTTGCCAGTGCGTTTCTCAGAAGATCAAAGCGCTCTTTGGCTTCTTCCGGATCAAGGCCTGTATCGACTTCTTCCTCGTCGTCATCTTCACTATCGTCATCTTCGAGGTCATCGTCATTGACTTCGACAACGACGGGAGGAGGGATGACATCATCGCCCGGATCAATGTAACCACTGATGACGTCAGTAAGACGACCTTCTTCTTCAGTAACGCGGTCATACTCATCAATAACAATTTGAGCAGAGCCTGGGAATTGAGCCAGAGCCGACATGACTTCACGCCAGCCTTCCTCAATTCGTTTGGCAATCTGGATCTCGCCTTCACGGGTCAGCAGTTCAACCGTACCCATTTCACGCATGTACATTCGTACTGGGTCGGTCGTTCTTCCTGCTTCCTGCTCAACGGCGGCGAGAGCGGCGGCGGCTTCTTCAGCGGCGGCTTCATCGGTATCGGCTTCGGCCATTAACAGGGTGTCAGCATCGGGCGCTGTCTCAAAGACGCTGATACCCATGTCATTGATCATGCGGATAATATCTTCCACTTGATCGGGATCGGAAATATCTTCCGGCAGGTGGTCGTTTACCTCCGCGTAAGTCAGGTACCCCTGTTCCTTACCTCGGGCGATAAGCTCTTTTAACCTGGATTGTTGTTGCGAATTTGCTGACATATCAACCCTTCAACAGCGGATATTGACGAACCGGACAAAAAAACGTAAGCAGGCAATTATAGCTCATAAACTGGGTTTAGTACCACAGCGCAGCGGCCCGACTTAATAGGACGAGACACCGGAATGCATTCCATGACGCGGGTTACCTTTTCCCTGGTGTTTTCAGACCGGAGTTTGAATTAGATTTGTGGCCAATAATGCAGTTCCACGGGACACAATGACATTCAAGTATACCTAATATTCAACGGGATGCAGTTATTTTTTACTGCTTAAAAACTACTTGCCTACTAATAACGATCATTCACTTTTTTTATAATTGAGACTCTGTCGCTTACTTTCAAGTAGTTCCAGATATTTTTTTCGTGTTTCGTCGTCTAGCTGGCTTGGTTTTTTATTCTGCAGGCTGGTGTTGAGAAAGCTGCTGTGCAGATTTTTGCTCTGTACTTCAACGTTACTTTTGCGAATGGTTGCGATGGTATCGAGAAATTCCTCAGAATGCGCCGCGGTCCCGTGGTCAAGAGCAGCCAGTACTTTCAAGCGGTCGCCTTTTTCGGTGCCATACCATTGAGCAATCAGTGTGCTGGTTTTCATGGCTGGATTTTTTTTGAGCACGGTTAACAATTCGATCAATAACGAGCTATCTGAATTGTCAGGTAACTTTAGATCGCTAAGCGGTTCGGCAACTTCGCTGGCAAACTCCGGATTACAGAGCAATTGTCGTATGGCATAACCGCAGGATGACAGTTTTGTACTGTGTCGTCTGGTTGTGATGGCTGGGAATGATTGTTGTTCGAGAGAAAAATAATCATCCCGGTCTGAGCTGTAGTCCGAACTCTGAAAAGCGGCTTCGGAATAACTGTGGTCGTAGGAATAGGTGGTTTCGTAACTGCTTGTGGGTGCCAACTGAGGAGTGGGTTGGGCGGCTTTTTCTGCCTCTGCTTGAACAGAGCGTTGTTGCTCTTTGGCCTGAGCGGTTTCTTTGAAGTGTGCCTGCAGATAATGCGTATCCAGCCCCGTGTGATCCGACAGCTTTTTCAGTAACAGTTGGTGGAACAAACCTTCCGGTAGTTTGTCGATGTATGGTTGTGCCAATTTGGCAAGGCGTGCCCGTCCATCCATGGTGGTCAGATCGAGCTCAGACTCCAATTCGCGGAACAATAGATTGTCCAGGCTGATCGCCTGAGTTTTAATGCGCTCGTTAAATTGTTCCGCGCCTTCCTGTTGCACCATGCTATCCGGATCTTCGCCCTGAGGAAGAAACAAAAAGCGCGCCTGACGACCATCCTGCATATTAGGCAAAGTGGATTCCAGCGCTCGCCATGCGGCGCGTCGACCCGCATCGTCGCCATCAAAGCAAAAGACAACTTCGCTGACGACTTTGAAAAGCCGAACCATGTGATCGGGTGTTGTGGCAGTGCCCAGAGTGGCAACGGCGTTAGTGATGCCTTGTTGGGCCAGTGCGACCACATCCATGTAACCTTCAACCACAAGGATGCGGTTTAGCTTGCGGTTGGCCTGTCGGGCTTCCCATAAACCGTAAAGTTCTTTTCCTTTGTGGAAAATCGGTGATTCTGGCGAGTTCAGGTATTTGGGTTTCTCATCACCTAATACTCGGCCACCAAAAGCGATGTAGCGGCCGCGACTGTCACGGATCGGAAAAATAATGCGATCACGGAAGCGGTCATAAATCGTGTTGCGATCTTCATTTTTCACCAGCATGCCGGTGTTGATCAGTTGCAGTTCTTTTTCTGGTGAAGTGGCCAGCTCGCTTTTCAGGTTGTCCCAGCCCGGTGGGGCAAAGCCAATGGCAAAGTGTTGGCAGGTGGCTGCATTCAGACCGCGGTTTTTCAGATAGCTGGTGGCTCGTGGCGAGTGATTATGTTGCTTCAATTGCCCGGTATAGAAATCCACAGCCTTATTCATAAGGTTGTACAGTTCGGTGTGGTCAGGGCCGCGATTTTTCAGGGCGTTTTCTTCCCGTGGCACATCGAGGCCTAATTGGCCTGCCAGAGTATCCACTGCCTCCGGGAAGTCCAGATGCTCGAAATCCATAACAAAGCCAAGGGCATTACCACTGGCGCCACAGCCAAAGCAGTAATAGAACTGTTTGTCCGGACTGACGGAGAACGACGGTGTTTTTTCCTGATGGAAAGGGCAGCAGGCAGAATAGTTGCGACCGGTTTTCTTGAGTTTTACCCGATGATCGATGACATCAACGATGTCAATGCGGGTGAGCAAGTCATCAATAAAGTACTGGGGAATGCGCCCGGCCATAGAAATTGTCTGCGCCTGAAACAGGATGTGGAGAGTAAAGGATACTATCACCCGCTTGGGAGGGTGTCATGCTGGTCGTCGTCGCTTGGGCAGATTAACCCAGTCGGGATTTTACGATTTTGCTGATGGATGACATGTCTGCCCGGCCTTGAGCCTGAGGCTTAACGATAGCCATCACTTTGCCCATATCCGCCATAGAAGATGCACCAGTACTCTGGATGGCATTATCCACCAGTTCGGTGATTTCGGTGTCGGTCAGTGGGGTGGGGAGATATTCCGTAAGAATATCGAGTTCGAGTTGTTCCTGGTCGGATAAATCCGTGCGGCCAGCCGCGTTGAACTGTTCAATGGCATCGCGACGTTGCTTTACCATTTTGTCCAATACGGCCAGGGCACGTTGATCGTCTAATGATTTTTCGTCGATCTCAATACGTTTCAGCTCGGCAAGCGCCAAACGGATAGTACCCAGACGAGGTTTGTCGCGATTGCGCATGGCGTCCTTCATGGCGTCTGTCAGAGTATCTCTGACGGTGCAATCACTCATCTCATCTCTCCATATTCAATACGTAATATTAAGATCGAACGGAACAATCATTGGATTGATGTAACTGGCAAAAGCCAATCAATCAATACAGACGTTCACGACGACGCTGCTCGCGCTGTAGTTTTTTAAGATGACGCTTAACAGCAGCAGCGGCCTTACGCTTGCGAACAGTGGTAGGCTTTTCGTAGTGCTCACGACGACGCACTTCAGCCAGAACACCAGCTTTTTCACAGGAGCGCTTGAAACGGCGCAGGGCTACGTCAAACGGTTCATTCTCTTTAACTTTAACAGCAGGCATGCAGAGATCACCTTCCTTTTATAACAAGTTGTGTCCCATAAACCCCTGGGTCTGATGGACTCAGTAGCAAGTTCATGGCAGAAATACAGCCAATGCTGCGCGAATACGATCATTCGGCCGGGTGTTTACTGAACTGAATAGCGAGTTAAAAAGATTTTCAACTTGTAATTTAGTACTAATATCCACTGAATCAGGTCGGATTAATCGTAGTTTTTCAAGGGCGCGAATTTTAAAGGTTATTCTACCAAAATGCAAAAAATGCCGTTCTCAACGGTTGATTCTTGGGTGCCTGGAAAGTAATACCAATGGCGTTTTTAAATTTTGGAACGAGCAAGTTATTTTGGGCGACTAGGCAATACCCACAGGGCATAAAGGCGAAGAGACGAGTCATAGCCCTTGTGCCCTGTGGGTATTTACGCCCTGTGGGTGGTAGCTATGGCGAGGAACTTCAACGCTGATCCAGTCGGTCAAAATGACTGCGCAGCCCATAATTTAAAAACAGAATTGGTATAAGTCCAATATAGGTTGTCTGAGCGTGATTTTGAGCGTGTTATCGGGCGTCAAAAAACGGTGAACGGACACCATGTCGGAGTAAGGTTTTGGCAGAGAAAGATGAAAGCCCGCTCACTCTTTCCCATTTATCACGCTGAAATACGGCTTATCCACCACTGGGTATGCCGGTGACAAAACGGTTAAATCGCCCCCTAGTCTGACAAATGGAAGGCGTTGTTGGCAGTACAAGTACCCTCCAATTACAAGGATTAAGCCGTACCTGAAGAAGTGGAACCCAGATCATTACCTTAATTAATGATCTGGGTTTCGATGTTTATGTCGTGACCAGGGACGTTCCGATGAAGCTTGTATGGATTCCAAATACTTTTTCCGTGGTAAGGCAGTTGCTAATTTATGCGCTGCTGGTTTGCCCGATGCTCGTTCATGCCGATCAGTCTGATGCCTTGGAAACCCCAGATAACTCAGATGAGCCTTCACCACTCTTTTATAGCGATGGGTCAGCAAATGGTTACCATTACCGGGGCTGGTGGGCTGCAGGCTTGAGTGCTATCAGTGTCGGCGCTTTATTTTCTGATGATTTCAGCAGAAGTGAGAAACGACACTTTGGACTGGCAGTGTTGACCGGTGCAACCAGCCAGACGAGGCTCCGTAAGTATGGCGTTTTTGATAACTCGCGCTGGGCGAGGGTGTTTCTGGCGACTGGTTTGGGCGTGGTGCCCGGTTTAATTGATGACCTTGCGCAAAAAGAATTCAATAAAGATGACCTTGCCGCAGAAGCGTTGGGCAGCTTGGTGGGCGCCGTTGTTTCTGACCTTCTTCAGGGGCCGGTCGATGACGGCCCGCAGTATGGGGTTGCCATTGGCTTAGGAAAGGTCGGACTCGTCTTTAACTACGATTTTTAGTTTTCTCGCCATACCACGTAATCAAAACAAAAAAATCCCGTTTGCAACAGCTTCTGTTACAAACGGGATTTTTGTTTGTCCGGCAGTTATTATTACCCCCGTTAATAAATGTAAGGTTCACTACACATGGTTGTCCTCGGGATAGAAACTTCCTGCGATGAAACCGGCATCGCCCTTTACGACAGCAAAAAAGGACTGTTGGGGGATGCGCTGTTCAGTCAGATCGATATGCACGTTGATTACGGCGGCGTCGTTCCTGAACTGGCCTCCAGGGATCATATCCAGCGAGTGCTGCCATTGATTAGTGAAGTGCTTGATCAGGCGGGTCTTAAAAAAACAGACATTGAAGCAGTCGCTTACACCCGTGGCCCGGGTTTGGTAGGTGCATTAATGGTGGGCGCCTGTGTGGGCAAAGCGCTGGCCTGGGCGTGGGATGTCCCTTCCATCGGTGTGCATCATATGGAAGGCCATTTGCTGGCGCCCATGTTGGAAGATAACCCAATTGCTTTCCCATTTGTTGCCCTGCTGGTTTCTGGCGGGCACACCCAGCTGGTTCAAGTGGATGGTATTGGGCAATATCATTTACTGGGGGAGTCGGTGGATGATGCCGCTGGCGAGGCCTTTGATAAAGTCGCGGCTATGCTGGGGCTGGATTATCCCGGTGGGCCAGCGATTTCCCGACTGGCTGAGAAAGGTACAGAGGGTCGATTCCGCTTCCCAAGGCCAATGACGGACCGTCCGGGTCTGGATTTTAGTTTCAGTGGTTTAAAAACCTTCACGCTGAATACCGTTGCCAAGTGCCGGGAAGCGTCAGGTGGCGAACTGAGCGAGCAGGATCGAGCAGACATTGCCCGGGCTTTTCAGGATGCGGTCGTGGCAACCCTGACCATCAAGTGCCGCAGAGCGCTTCAGCAGACGGGCATGAAGCAGCTTATTATTGCTGGTGGTGTCAGTGCGAACACCTCTCTCAGGGTGTCGCTTGAATCCATGGTTGCTAAAGAAGGTGGCGAATTACGTTATGCTCGCCCACAATTCTGCACCGATAATGGCGCGATGATTGCCTATGCCGGCTGCCAGCGTCTGGTGGCTGGTCAGAATGATGGCCCTGAAGTAGTGCCGGTGCCGCGATGGCCTATGGATCAGCTCGAAGCCGTCAGCTGATGTAAACGATGTCTGGAATGAGGAGTATCCTGCATGGATAAAGTACGAATTGAAGCGATTGAGACGCAGGCGGTCATTGGTGTCTATGAGTTTGAGCACGATGCGCCGCAGCCATTGATATTAGATCTGGAACTAACGACCGACTTTACCCATGCCTTTGCCAGTGATGATCTGCAGGATGCTCTGGATTATGACGCGATCACCCAGCGGGTCAGAGGGTTTTGTGCCGCTTCCCGTTATCAGTTGATTGAAGCGTTGGCCGGTGGAATCATCAAACTGATGATGGAGCATTACCCTGTGGATAAAGTGGCGATCACTATTCGCAAACCTCAGGCTTTGAAAAGTGCGATGGCAACCGTGTGGTGTGAGAGAAGCCGTGAGCAAATGGCGGCGCTGGATATTTAATCCATTGAAATGATCACTCTGAGTTCAGGGTGATCAAAAAACGCAGTTATTCTAATGCTTTTTAAGAATACCGCTAATGCAATTCACTCTTGCCTGTTCTAAGGCCAGACCTAACGCCTTTCCCTTTACTGTTTCCGACATAAGATCTTTTGCTTTGATCTGAAGGCAGTGCGTTAAACATTCAAGAATAAAATCTCTTTTCAATTGCACTTCCTGAAAAGCAATGGCAAGCGCATCCAGAAAAAAATGAAAACGCTCTGGCCGCCTCAGGGCATCCGTGGCATTAAACAGCGACATCATGTCTGCTGCTTGCAAATCTATACAAAGCTGCCGGGCTTGTTGGGTGTGGTCAGTGATCAGGCGAGCCTGTTCGACAAACGCAGATGGCAAACGCAGCCGTTTGGACAAAGTCCTGAGGCTCTCGGATAAATTGTTCTGAGCATCATCAGAAATAAACAGGCAGCTAAAGCGAACCAGATCAGGTGATTTATGACCCGCCGCTTTGTTCGAGTAGGTTAATGCTTTATTAAGTTGTGAATGACAAAGCTCCGGAAGCACAATATTCAACGCCCCGCACTGCTGGAGAATAATAAAGTACTGGTCAGGGTTGTCTTCCATCAGCGCATTTCGGGTTTCCTGCCATACCCGTTCAGCGACGAGAAAGGATACTTCGCCACTGCTAACCATGGTGGTCATAAGCGCCAGTGTTTCATCAGCAATGGTAAACTTCATGGGCGCGAGGCGGGCAGCAAAGCGAGCAGTGCGAAGAATGCGCAGGGGGTCTTCAGCAAAGGCCTCGGAGACGTGACGGAGAATGCGATTTTCGAGATCTTTCTGACCACCGTACGGATCGATGATACGACCTGTTTCGTCTTCTGCCATGGCGTTAATGGTCAAGTCTCTGCGAAGCAGGTCTTCTTCAAGGGTGACATCACTGGCCGTGTGAAAAGTGAACCCGCCATAACCATGGCCGCTTTTGCGCTCGGTTCTTGCCAGAGCGTATTCTTCTTTGGTTTGAGGATGCAGAAACACCGGAAAGTCTTTGCCCACGGGTTGGAAGCCTTTTGCTTTCATGATCTCCGGCGAGGCGCCAACCACAACCCAGTCCTGATCTTTGACCGGCAAACCCAGCAGCTTATCCCGAACAGCACCACCAACCCGATAAATCTGCATAGTGAAACAGCGCCTTAAAATGAAGAAAGCAAAATTCTTTTATATCAGAATAATACCAATGTCGCTTTTAAATTATGGAGTGAGCAAGTTATTTTGGGCGACTGGGCAATACCCACAGGGCATAAAGGCGAAGAGACGAGTCATAGCCTTTACGCCCTGTGGGTGGTAGCTATGGCGAGGAACTTCAACGCAGATCCAGTCGGTCAAAATGGCTGCGCAGCCCACAATTAAAAAGCAGAATTGGTATGAGACAATAGTTGACTAATCTGTTAAATCTGGAGGTTAGCTTTTTGGAGGATAATGATGAGCAGTACACAGTGGACCCGTGAAGCCATCGGCAAAATTGATGCCGACTTCCAGAGAACGGCTGATACTCATTTGGTTAAGCTGGATTTACCACAGCTGACGGGTATTCAGTTGTACCTGAAAGATGAAAGTACCCACCCAACCGGCAGTTTAAAACACCGGCTGGCCAGATCGTTATTTCTCTACGGTATCTGCAACGGTTGGATCAACCAGGGCACTACGGTTATTGAATCCTCTTCCGGCAGCACAGCGGTTTCGGAAGCTTACTTTGCCCGGTTGTTAGGTTTGCCATTTATTGCCGTCATGCCGCGCTCCACGTCGGCTCAGAAAATACGACAGATTGAGTTTTATGGCGGCCAGTGCCATCTGGTGAACAGCTCCAGTGAAATTTACGCAGAGTCCCAGCGGTTAGCGACTGCCCTGGATGGGCATTACATGGATCAGTTTACCTATGCGGAGCGAGCAACCGATTGGCGTGGCAACAATAATATTGCTGAATCTATTTTTCGGCAGATGAGTGCCGAGCCTTGGGCAATACCTTCATGGATAGTGATGAGCGCAGGCACCGGCGGCACATCTGCCACCATTGGGCGTTATATTCGCTACCAGAAACTGGACAGTAAACTGTGTGTGGTTGATCCGGATCATTCGGTGTTCCATGACTTTTACCACAGCGGTGATGAGAATCTGGTTATCAGCAAAAGCTCCCGTATAGAAGGCATTGGTCGTCCAAGGGTTGAGCCGTCGTTTGTGCCCGGTGTGATTGATGATATGAGGCGCATTCCCGATGGCGCAGCCATTGCTACGGTGCATTGGCTGGAGCAGATACTCGGGCGAAAAGCCGGACCCAGTACAGGAACCAATTTATTTGGAGCGCTTCAGATTGCCCATGAAATGCAGCAGAAAGGGGAGCAAGGCGCTATTGTGACACTACTGTGCGACAGCGGCGACCGCTATCTGGACACATGTTACAACCCAAACTGGGTGAAAGCAGAAATTGGCGATATAGCCTTGTGGCAAGAAAAATTGAATGACTTGATTAATGCTATGAAATAATCAGTTTAAAAAAAGCATTGATATAATAAAGGCTACATGGAAAAGTAGCCTATTTTCGAGAGGGTTTTCGTTGTGTTTACATCATAGGCTTAACTTTAGAGGCATTGCTGCTGTCGTATTCACCCCTGAAGGTTGTTACTCTACATACGATCATCATCATCACTACCAATCCCTTCTTCTCCTATTAGGCTAGGTCCTGATAGTGGCTCAAGTTCTGATAGTTGACTCAAAAATACCTCATTCGCATTGCGTACTTGTTCTGCATTAAGCTCAGCCCTTCTAGTGCCGTCTTTAGCATTCTCCCTAACCAAGTCCCACAAATGGCCGTCTCTCAATTTGATCTCTGAGACCTCTTCTTGAAGATCAGCTACCATCGCTTTCATATGTTCTGTCATTCCTACACTCCGCTCTAAAGCCTCTGTCATTCCTACACTCCGCTCTAAAGCCTCTGTCAACTTAGCACTTTCTAACGTAGCCTCTGTCAACTTAGCCTGTGATTTTTCATACTGACTCCGAAGCTTTTCATTTGCATTGAGTGATTTGCTTGTAAAGCCTTCCAAATGGGCAGAACGTGATGTTAATGACTCCTGCAGCCGCTTCTGAGACGATGTCGTATCGTTTAAGCGAGCGAAAAGTCCATCTGTAGTTTTTTGAGTTGTTGAAGGAGTATTTTGAGTTGTTGAAGGATCGATAGCTCCCTCTGAAGAAGCTTGTGCTGGTGCCTCTTCAGGCTTGTCGGTTCTGGCTGAAGAGGCTGGTGCTGATGTCTCTTCAGACATGTCGGTTCTGGCTAAAGAGTCTTGTGGCGCTGCCTCTTTAGACTCGTCGGCTGCGTTTGCAGGAGCTGATGCCGATGGTTGCCCGGCTTGAGATGGTGTTTCTGATTTAGGGTTACCTTCTTGTTTCTCTGCTGACACTTCGGAATTAGTGATGAGAGAATCATACCCGTTGAAAATGGTCGCTGCCTGGTTTAGTAGATTACTAAAGCTACTACTGTCGGAAGTATTTGTTTTTTCTTCAGCTTTGCTCGAAGTTGAGTCGGTTTGTTGTTCCGGTTTTACAGAGGCAGAGTTATCTCCGTTTGTAGTTTTATAGGCTTGTCTTTCCGCTACAGGTGTATTTTCTGACTGACTAGCTGCACCTGCTTGAGATGGTGTTTCTGATTTAGGGTTACCTTCTTGTTTCTCTGCTGACACTTCGGAATAAGTGATGAGAGAATCATACCCGTTGAAAATGGTCGCTGCCTGGTTTAGTAGATTACTAAAGCTACTACTGTCGGAAGTATTTGTTTTTTCTTCAGCTTTGCTCGAAGTTGAGTCGGTTTGTTGTTCCGGTTTTACAGAGGCAGAGTTATCTCCGTTTGTAGTTTTATAGGCTTGTCTTTCCCCTACAGGTGTATTTTCTGGCTGACTAGCTGCACCTGCTTGAGATGGGTTATCTTGAGCAGCTAATTTAGGCTGTGCGCCAGGTTGCTCTTTGACGGCAGTTCCATCTGTTGTAGTGCCTTCTTTAACTAAAGATTCTTGAGCGGATTGTGGTAAAGAATTAGCAGATTGATGTTGTAATAGACATGATTGGGTAGCGCCTAGCATTGTTTAGTCCTTATTCAGGTATTATTGAATTGGGATAGACATCTCTTCATTGTTTTTTCTGAGATGACTGCAACTTCGACAAAGGACTAAACGAAGGGTTCTATACCATTAAGAAATTAGTTTTCGATGCATCAATAGTGAATTTTTTATTTGAGGCGGGTGTTCGTTTAAACGTCATGGGTTTTATAAAATAGGTTCTATGTTAGAACGATGCTTGAGCTGATATGCTCAGCACTTTGGTCAATATTGGAAATGCTTTGCTCGGCAGTGATCCTGCTGGCAAAGTGCGTGATACTTCAAGAATAAACAGAAATGAGTCTGGTGATAAGCACTCATAGAATGGAGAACCCCATGTTTCAGGCCAGAGATGCATTCTGTCAGGATTTTCTTAATCGCCCTGCGGCTCGTTTATGGCCGTCTATTTCCCCTCACTATGCCATTGATGAAACCGCCTGGCTGCAAGAGTTGGTGGCGGTGCTGGATGAATACCCAGACGATTATCATGTTATTGGCAACCGCGCTTCAGAGTTGATCGAGCAAGTTCGCGGCAGTGATGACAGTATTCATATGATTGATGCGCTGTTGTTGCAGTACAGCCTGGATACCCGTGAAGGCATTTTACTGATGTGTCTGGCGGAAGCGCTGATGCGAATTCCAGACAGTCAGACCGCCGATGCGCTGATCCGCGACAAACTGAGTGTGGCGGACTGGAAGCAGCACCTGAGCCAAAGTGATTCTCTGTTGGTGAACGCTTCCACCTGGGGATTGTTACTGACCGGTAAAGTGGTCAGCCTAGATGCTAACGAAGATAGCTCAGCCAGTAGCGTGATTGGCAAACTGGTGAATCGGCTTGGGGAGCCGGTGATTCGTCAGGCGGTGAATCAGGCCATGAAAATCATGGGGCGTCATTTTGTGCTTGGGCGAACCATTAAAGAGGCGTTGAAAAACGGTTCGAAACCTCGAAGCAAAGGTTATAGCTACTCCTTTGATATGCTCGGTGAATCCGCTCTGACCGGCGATGATGCTCGACGATATTTTGAAGAATATCTCGCGGCTATTCGTACTGTGGCAGCGGAACCTGACAATCAGAAACCGGGTCGCTGTGGTGTGTCGATCAAATTGTCTGCTTTGCATCCCCGCTATGAAGTCGCTCAGAAAGCGCGCGTAATCAAGGAACTGGTGCCGGTGGTTCTGGAACTGGTGCGCGAAGCTCGTGCCGGGAATGTAGCGATCAATATGGATGCGGAAGAGCAAGATCGCCACGAACTGTTTTTAGAAGTGTTTGAACAGGTTTACCGACATCCGGATTGCCAGGGCTGGGGCGGTTTTGGTTTGGTGATTCAGGCTTATGGCAAACGTGCGTTGCCGTCTTTATGTTGGCTGGTGGCATTGGCTCGGGAACAGGGGGATCGTATTCCGGTTCGTCTGGTAAAGGGCGCTTACTGGGACAGCGAGATTAAACTTTGCCAGCAGCAGGGGCTTTCGGGTTATCCGGTGTATACGCGAAAAGAAGGGACGGATGTCGCTTATTTAGTGTGCGCCCGTTTTTTACTGTCTGAATTGGCGAGAGGCGCTATTTATCCACAGTTCGCTACCCACAATGCGCATACCGTTGCCAGCGTATTGGTGATGGCGGAACGTGAAGGCGCGGATGATTTTGGCGCTTTTGAATTTCAGCGGCTCCACGGCATGGGCGATGCGCTTTATAACCGCGTGCTGGAAGAGCATCAAACCCCAGTGCGGATTTACGCGCCGGTGGGTAGCCACAAAGATTTGTTGCCTTATCTGGTTCGGCGGTTGTTGGAAAACGGTGCGAACTCTTCTTTTGTTCACCGGCTGGTGGATGCGAAAACCCCGGTGGCCGAACTGGTGCAACACCCGGTGGATTTATTGAGACAGAAAACCTGTTTTCATAATGACCGGATTCCTCTACCGCCGAAGAT
The DNA here is from genome assembly GCF_947495845.1 of uncultured Endozoicomonas sp. Classification (GTDB taxonomy): domain Bacteria; phylum Pseudomonadota; class Gammaproteobacteria; order Pseudomonadales; family Endozoicomonadaceae; genus Endozoicomonas. The sequence goes on from NZ_CANMAO010000011.1 coordinate 27,976, forward strand.
ATACGGCGATGGTCGATTGAATGCTCGAGGCGTGAATATTGATGTGGAAAGCGAATGGCAACCTTTCCGGGAACAAGTTGCGCGTTTTATGTCTCACTCCTGGCAGCAGGGCGCATGGTTGAATGGCGCGTTGGTGGCTGCGTCGAATACCGCAGAAATAACCTGTCCCTATCAGCGCTCTGACAGTGTTGGCAAGATGAGCTGGGCAGATGAAAGCAGTGTCGAAACAGCGTTGAACAGTGCGGTTGCCGGTTTTGAAAAATGGAGTCGGGCGCCAGCAGAACAGAGAGCAGAGTGCCTCGAAAATCTGGCTGAGTTGCTGGAAACTCATCGGGAAGAGCTCGTAGCCTTGTGTCACCGGGAAGCGGGCAAAACCATTCACGATGCCATTGATGAAATTCGCGAGGCGGTGGATTTTTGTCGTTATTACGCCAATCAGGCACGGGAGAAGTTTGCGGAACCATTGGTGATGCCCGGGCCTACCGGAGAATCCAATGAACTTCGGTTCAGCGGGCGTGGCGTGTTTTTGTGCATCAGCCCCTGGAACTTTCCATTGGCCATTTTCCTCGGGCAAGTGACGGCGGCACTGGCGGCGGGGAATGCGGTGATTGCTAAGCCTGCAGAGCAAACCAGCCTGATTGCCGGCAGAGCGGTGGAGTTAATGTTGGCAGCGGGGATTCCCGGTGATGTGATTCAGTGTTTGCCCGGTGATGGTGCGCAGTTGGGCAGCCGTTTGGTGATGGATGAACGCATTGCCGGTGTCGCCTTCACCGGATCAACAGAAACCGCCCGCAAGATCAATCAAACCCTGGCAAACCGACACGGAGCGATTGTGCCGCTCATTGCTGAAACCGGCGGCCAGAATGCCATGATTGTGGATTCCACTGCGTTGCCGGAACAGGTGGTTCAGGATGTGATCTTATCTGCCTTTGGCAGTGCAGGGCAGCGTTGTTCTGCGTTGCGAGTGCTCTACGTGCAGGAAGATATTGCTGATCGAGTGATTGGCTTATTGCAGGGTGCCATGGCTGAGCTGGTGGTGGGAAATCCGTCATTGCACGCAACAGATATTGGGCCAGTGATTGATGAACGTGCCCGCCAAGGCTTGCAGGCGCATATTGATCGCATGAAGCAGGAAGCAACATTATTGGCAGAGTGTCGCTTACCTGAGAGCTGCAGAAATGGCAGTTTTATTGCGCCGGTAGCGTTTGAGATTGACAGCATACGTCAGCTGGAGAAAGAGCATTTTGGCCCGATTTTGCACGTGATTCGTTTCAAGGCCAGCAAGCTCTCGGCTGTGATTGACGAGATTAATGGTTCCGGTTATGGCCTGACACTGGGTATTCATAGTCGTAATGAAGTCACGGCGTCGTATATTACGGAGCGGGTAAAAACCGGTAATACTTACATCAATCGAAACCAGACGGGCGCTGTCGTTGGTGTTCAGCCATTTGGTGGGCAAGGGCTTTCGGGAACCGGGCCAAAAGCCGGTGGGCCGCACTACCTGTTGCGCTTTGCGACGGAGCAGACGTTAACCATTAACACCACGGCTGTTGGTGGGAATGCGACGTTGTTAACTCTGGGAGAAGGGTAGGTCGGTAACCCGGAGGGTTGCCGACAATCGGCATCTACAGGCCTGAGAGATGTCGGCAATTCTTACAGAATTACCGACCTACGGCTGGTATGTTTTTGAGTGGGGGAAGTTACTCCTGCGTCACACGGTTCACTTCTTCCAAACTGGTGACACCTTGCAATACTTTCAGCAGGCCAGATTGTCGAAGGTTGTTAAAGCCTTCCTTCTCGGCTTGCTTTGAGATTTGCAGAGAGTTGCCTTCTTCCATAATGATCTGCTGCATGCCCGGTGTAATAGCCACAACCTCATAAATACCCACGCGGCCTTTATAACCATTGTTGCAGTTTTCACAGCCTTTAGGACCATAGATTTCGGCCTTAGCGGCCTGCTCAACGGTAAAGCCTTCTTCCAGCAGTGTTTCAGTTGGGATTTTCATTTTAACTTTGCAGCCACTGCACAACCTTCGAGCCAACCGCTGGGCAATAATCAAGCTGACGGACGTAGCAATGTTGAACGAGGGCACACCCATGTTCTGCATACGGGTCAGGGTTTCTGCTGCGCTGTTGGTGTGCAGGGTGGACATTACCATGTGCCCGGTCTGAGCCGCTTTAATGGCAATGTTAGCGGTTTCCAGATCTCGAATCTCGCCCACCATGATGATGTCCGGGTCCTGACGAAGGAATGCCCGCAGCGCCTGACCAAAGTCCATGCCCTGTTTCGGATTCACGTTAACCTGATTGATACCTTCCAGGTTAATTTCCACCGGGTCTTCCGCTGTGGAGATGTTTCGCTCCGGCGTGTTCAGAATGTTCAGGCCGGTATAAAGCGATACGGTTTTACCAGAACCGGTGGGGCCAGTAACCAGAATCATACCCTGCGGTTGATGCAGGGCATCCATGTACATTTGCTTCTGAGCGTCTTCATAACCCAGCGCGTCGATCCCCATTTTGGCGCTGGATGGATCAAGAATACGCAGTACGATTTTTTCGCCCCACAGTGTGGGCAGGGTGTTTACCCGGAAGTCGATAGCCTTGGTTTTGGACAGCTTCATCTTGATACGGCCATCCTGAGGCTTCCGGCGCTCAGAAATGTCCATAGCAGACATAATTTTAAGACGGGAGGCAATTCGTGGGCTCAAACCAACGGGAGGGCGGGCGACTTCGTGCAGTACACCATCGGTACGAAAACGAACCCGGAAGGCTTTCTCATAAGGCTCAAAGTGAAGATCCGATGCGCCGCCTTTAATAGCGGTGAGCAGCATTTTGTTAACGAACTTAACCACAGGTGTGTCATCTTGACCACCGCCACCATCGTCCCCTGGCGCATCGTCGTCAACAGCGCTGACTTCAAGGTCTTCCAGGTTGCCAAGTTCTTCATCGTCCAGATCCGACATGGCCTGGCTGGAATCATCCAGCGTCTTGTCAATCATCTTCGTCAGCTGGCTTTCTTCAGCCAGCACCGGGTTCATGGTTAAACCCGTGTTGAAGCGGATTTCATCCAGACCGTGGTGATCTGAAGGGTCAGAAATAGCAATAAACAACATGGAGCCGCGCTTTATCAGCGGCAGCACATTGTGCTTGCGGATCAGCTTTTCCTGCACCACGTTGGTTGGGAAGTGGGCTTTATCGTACGCAGCCAGATCCATCACCGGCAAGCCAAACTCTTCCGCAACGGCCAACATCAGCCCTTTTGGGTTCACCTGTTTTTTATCAAGAAGGTATCGGAAAAGAGATTGCTGAGCCTGGGCGGCACCGGCTTCTGCCTGACGGATGGCCATTTCATCCATCAATTTATCAGCCAGCAGGCGGGCGGCCAGCCCTGTCAGAGGTTTGTTTGCCATAACCCGTGTCTGTACCCGTATCTATCCCTGAGGGGGGAGTGTTTAGAGAATGATAAGTACTATATCAGCATAAATGGCGGATAGTTAAGGGGATTTTGTGTTGTACAGCACATCTTGTTGCCCTGCTTTGAGCTGCGTAGGGTTGCCGACGAATCAGCTTCACAGCACCGTTTTAAGGTGAAGATGTTCCACAAAAGGTTGAAAATCCCGATCGGAGTGAAGCAGTGAAGCGTTGTGTTCTATGCACCAGGTGGTAATGATTACATCAATGGTTTTTCGAATGGTAATGCCTCTTTGCCTGAGCTTACGAAAGTTATCAGCGCTTGCCAGTGCAAGAGACGGAGAGCATAAAGAAAAGGTTTCCAGCTCAGTTAGCAGGCGCTTTGCCTGATCAAAATCGCTTTGTTTTCTAAACCCTTGCAGTACTTCAGTGAGAATCAAGTCACCCATTACCAGAAACTGATTGTCTAATAGCTGATTAAGGCGATCAGTTTCCGGTGTCCGCTTACCGTTGAAATAATCAATCCAAACGGAAGAGTCTACCAAAATCAATGCTGATTTCTCATATCATTCAAATCACCATCCCATTGAAGCTTGCCTCGGAGTTGGCGGATTTTCCGTTGCTTGCTCAGCTGGATTAATGCTTTCAACCCGGCCTCTACGGCTTCTTTTTTCGTGCTAAGGCCACTGCTTTTCAGCGCCTGCTCCATTAACTCATCATTGATCACGATATTGGTTCGCATGGTTTATCTTCCAGAGTGATGTGTATGAATTATTATCTATTTGTGTATTGTAGATGGATTTGTTGGGCTGGCAAATCAGGCTGAGTACCGTAGGGTTGCCGACAACAAAATTCGACAACATGCTTATCAGACTTATACGCAGAGAGCTAGATTCTCAGAGGTAGTTACTGCTACGACAGCGGTCAAAACAGCTGTAGAAATATGTGGTCAGACAGCAGCAACTGCAACTACCTTTAATGCAAACTGCATTGATGGCAGTAATGGTGTAAGCAATGTTGCTGCTAGTGGAAACGTTGCGTCAGTAGCGGCTACTGCCGGTGCAAATGCGGACGAAGTTATTGTGACAGCAACTGCTCAAAACCTTGAACCTGTTGGCACTGGAGCTGGTGCTCAACCTACATACATCATGACTGGTACGCTGGCTAATGGTCAGATTACTTGGGCTGTAACTGGTACTTGTGTTGCAGCAGGCTTGTGCAGCGACTAATTACCGGATCTCCTTCCCACGTTCCGAGCCAGGTAGGTCGGTAATCCCAACGGGATTGCCGACATTCAAACCCACCGCAAATACCAATCCCGCTTTATTTCTTCTCATTTAATATCTCCTAATCTTGCTTCTGATATTGCGTATGCAATGATTGGCGCATGGTATTGTTTCGGGTTTTGTTGTCGGCAACCCTTTGGGTTACCGACGGTGCTTTGTCGGAAAGTTCGGTATGCATTCCCACGCTGGAGCATGGGAACGAGATATCTTGACCAAAATATATTCAGTACATACAATGTATTTATGGTTAAATTTGAATGGGATAAGGCTAAAGACTTATCCAATCTAAAAAAGCATGGTATCTCTTTTGAGGAGGCAAAGAGCGTATTTTATGATGAATATGCCGTCCAATATTATGATGAAGAAAATTCAGGCTTTGAAGATAGATTTTTAATGGTTGGTCTTAGTCATGAATCAAGAGTTCTTCTTGTTTGTCATTGTGAGAGAGATTCTGGTCAATCAATTCGCATTATCTCAGCACGTAAAGCTACGAATAATGAGCGCAAATACTATGAAGGGGGGTTGTCATGAAAGATGAATATGATCTGTCCAAAATGAAGTCCCGCAAGAATCCATATGCCTCAAAACTGAAAAAACCAGTCACCATGAGGCTTGGTGAAGATGTTATAGATTATTTTAAAAAGATGGCAGAAGAAACAGGCGTACCCTATCAAAGCCTCATCAATCTTTACCTTAAAGACTGTGTGACGCAACATCGGAAAATTGATATCTCGTGGCAAGCCAGGACATAAAAAATCCAGCGGATTGCCTTCGGCAGCCGCTAAACTTGGTGGTATGGCAACCGCATTTGGGAGCAATGCATTCATAAACAAGAAGCTTTCAACACATCAATTAACCATCACCTCCCGCGCCAAAATCCGTGAAGCGTCAAACCCATTAAACAGAAACGACTCTTCACTGCTCCCTTTTTCATACTGCACTTCATACATCAAAAAGAACGCACGCCCATTCTGGCTATTGAGCCAGTCTTTATAGTTGCTATGCCACCCGATATAACGATGGCTTAGATAAGCCCCCAGCTTCTCATCCAGCAGAGGTTTATAGATGTCCTTTTTTATACCTGACGCCGTAATCCAGTGGTCCGCCGTGGATATAATCAATGAACCCTCATCGACAGACGATTCCGCTTCATTGATCGCTGAGAAATAACGCTCTACCTGTTGCTGATACAGGTATTGCATACTGGCAAAGATAACCACCACCGCGGATAGTAAGACAATCAGCAATAGCCCGCCTCGTAAAACCCAGGATTGATAACGATCCCTCACCAACACTCTATTTTCAAAGTTCATCTTCCCACCCTGAGCACCGAACCGACATTAATCTGTCTATCGGTCAATCAGCAGAAAATAAGAGGACAAAAGAGTGCTTTTATTGACGGGCGGAACAATGGGTCGACGGGCTTCTTTGTGAATTGAAGCGGAACGGATATGCCTTTCCTAGGCTTATTAAAGGGCTGCAGGCCAATGCCGACAAGGCTGCAATGGATCGCAGTGCTGTGAATAACCCAACGTTGAGGAAAAGGCTATGAAAACATGGATGTCTAGACAAAAGCAGTCGGGTTTTACCCTGATTGAATTGATGATCGTCGTGGCGATTATCGGTATTCTGGCAGCGGTTGCGATTCCGCAGTATCAGAACTACACCAAAAATGCTCAGGTTGCTGCAGCGCTTTCAGAAGCTAGCTCGTTTCGTACAGCCGTTGGAGTATGTGCAGTATCAAATGCGCTATCTTCCTGTACGGAAACTGCTATGGGGATATCTGATACCAGTAAAGTAGCGTATACAGACCCTACTGCAACTGCTGGTCCCGTAATTACAGTAACGCCGGGAGGCCCCTTAAACGCTGAAACTGTTGCTATCACCACAACAGATGGTATTAACTGGACTGTTTCAACTGCAGCAGGTACAAACATTGCCGCTACAGATGCTTATAAAAAATGGGCTGCAGGTCTTTAAGAGTTGATCTCGTTCCCACGCTTATTAGAGGGTGTCGCAAAACTCCAAATATCTCGTTCCCACGCAAAACATGGGAATCAGGGCTTTTGCGACAACCTCGCTTAGTGTGGGAACGTATACCCTTCTCCAGTCACCGACTATTCATAAATTTAATCAACCTTCTCACTTCCTCCATCTCCAGATACTCTTTCATCAAACCGTGACCTCGAAAACCTGAAGTAGCGCATTGTATTGTCTTACTTTCCGTAAACGTCAGTAACTCCTCAAGTTCCGTTATACACGTCAGCAAAAGGCTCAGCTTTTGACGTCCCAGCCCGGGGATACCAAGAGCACGAATCTGTTGCTCAAGGCCTTTTGGTTTTTTGATGGCGGCAATCAATGCTGTGCTGTCAGAATGATTCATACCGACAGCTTGTAACTGATCACTTGTTACCAGTAATAGATCAGGCAGTGATTGGGTATTTCCTGCAACTATTAATTTTTGAATGATTGAACGATCGATGGGCAAATAAAGACCTTGCTTGCCGGCGAGCCAAAGTATCCGCGCTATAAATTGTTGCTCACAATCCGGCGAATAGCTCAGACAGGTTAGAGGCGTATATTTTTCCGGGTCTGGATATTGAGGTTGCTCCCGATCTTCAGGCCGAAAAAGTACTTTTCCAAATACAGGGATGGCGCCACCTTTCAAGTGCAAACTCATCTGATCGAGAACAGCAATGTCTTTTTTCTGTAGTGTAGAAAGGCTTCCAAGAGAAATTCTGGCGATGGTCTTTCCCTGAATCTCCACTGGCTCCAGAATTAAAACCGGTGTGATTCTCCCGGTTCTGCCAATAGTGAATTCAATCTCTTTAACTTGTGTGGTGGCTGCTTTGGCGGTGAATTTCCAAGCCAGAGCCCAGTTGGGGGCATCACCAGACCATCCGGCATCTTGTCGAAATTTCAGATCATTGGCTTTGATCACGATGCCGTCCATCAGGAAGTCAGGTTGCTTCTTATTATTGTAACGTTGTCGTAGGAGTTCGATTTGTTCAAAAGTTGTGACCGGGAAAGTATTCTGTTGTAGAGCACTGAATCCAAATCGGTTCAGCTGTGTAATAGACTCGGATGCTGTTTCATAAGGGCTGTTTATCCAGTGCCAAGGGAAGAAGTCAGCATACTGTAACTGTTGTGAATCAGGCGTCTTCCGATTAACAAGGCCAGCGATGAAATGTCGAGCAGAAGCGAATGATGCAAGCATTGCGTCGGGTATTTTATCTAACCGAATAAACAATTCACCATGAAGAACAATCAATGGCTGCGAAGGGAAACGTATCTCTTTTGGGATCGCTGGTATTTCTTCAATATGCTGAAGAATATCCATACCATATTCGCCATTGCCTCGGGTCGATGCGCTGGTGAGCTTTCCATTCTTGTAAATTAATTCAACGGCAATGCCGTCGATTTTTGGTTGCACCAGTAATTGCTGATTAGGCAGGCTGTCTAAAAATTGGTGTACATCCTTTTCATCCGAAGCCTTTCTCAGGCTTCCCATTGGGCTATGGTGAAGAATCGTATATTTGTCATGGGGTTTATGAGGCTGCTTAGTTACCGGGATATTCGGAAAACAGTGTGTCCAAAATGTTAATTTCCGAGTTAGGGAATCGTATTCATCATCACTGATAACCGGGGAGTTCTGGTTAAAATAGAGATCATCGTGATAACGAATCTCTTGCACCAGCCTTTGCATATTGGCTGTCGCGGCCGCTTTGTTCCATTCAGGGCAGGGTTGTGAAAAGTGTGCAAAGACAGTGAATGGCAGCAGAAGTAATACAATAGTGGTTATTGTTTTCATACTTTGATTAAAACATGAAAACGAAAAAAACGTCATACCCATGCTGAATGAAGCATGGGTATGACGTTACCAATTAATCAATAATCCGCATGGATAAATCCACCGATTGGCAATCCTTGGTCAGCGTACCAATGGAAATAAAATCCACACCGGTTTCAGCAATAGGCAACAACGTTTGATCCGTGATGCCGCCAGACGCTTCCAGCTTTGGTGCTTTTCCAGTCAGGGTTTGATTGAGCTTCACGGTTTCATTGAGCTGTTGGAGTGGGAAATTATCCAGCATGATGATATCCGCACCGGCTTCCCGGGCGATGCGAAACTCATTCATACTTTCCACTTCAATCTCAACCGGTTTGCCGGGGGCGATGTCTCTGGCTTTAACAATCGCCTGGGCAATGCCGCCACAGGCTGCGATGTGGTTCTCTTTGATCAGGAACGCATCAAACAGACCAATGCGATGATTAAAACAGCCGCCAGCGGCAACGGCGTATTTCTGAGCAACTCGCAGCCCGGGCAGGGTTTTTCGGGTATCGAGTAGTTTAACTTGGGTGTTCTTCACCAGATTTGCATAGTGCCGGCAACGGGTAGCGGTGCCAGAGAGCGTCTGGAGAAAGTTCATGGCATTGCGTTCGCCGGTTAACAGGCTGCGGGCTTTGCCTTTCAGGGTGAGCAAGGTTTGATTGGGCTCAACCTGTTCGCCTTCTTCTACCTGCCATTCCAGCTGAACATCCGGGTCAACCTGACGGAATACTTCGTCCACCCATGGGCGACCACAAATGATCGCACGATCCCGGCAGATGATTCTGGCTTCGGCCATTTGGGATTCCGGAATCAGCGAGGCGGTGATATCCCCTGAGCCAATGTCTTCAGCAAGGGTCTGTTGGACATTGCTGTCGATAGCCCCTGGAAGAAGCGTGAGCAATGTATCGGGCAAGGTAAATGAAGTCATGGTACTGCCGGCTTTTATTCAAATTTCGGGGGATTATATACCCAAAGGATTTTAAGTTGCTACGCGGCGGCAAGTAAGTGAAGCCCCGTGAGCCTACATCGAGTAGGTGATCGGGGTGAGCGCGCGCAGCCAACAAAGTAGCAACTTGAAAGGCGATGGGTATAAAGAGAATGCAGAGATTCTTGTAGATCGAAGAGCCTGCTATTCAATGTTTTTCTCTCGCAGCTGTTGTAGCAGCGATTGGTGAGCAGGTAACGGCAGGTTCAATACCCTGGCTCTGTTGATAAGGAAGCCGTTGATAAATGGTAGCTCCGTTATTCGTCCAAGCCGGGCATCCTGACAGGTTGAGGAGATATTGTTAGCGGTTGCCTGGCAAACGTTGAAGACCTGCTCTTTGAGGTGTGGGTTCTTCATTCCCGATTGTTGCAGAATCAGCGCTGTTTCTTCTATCAGTTGTTCAAGCTGCTGTTGACGTTCTGTGCCATCCAGAAGTTCACCATTACGGCAGCTGAACAAGGCTGTTAAACCATTGATGCAACAATTGATAGCAAGCTTGTGCCAGAGTTTTTCCTCTATGTGCTCACAGGTGTCTACTGAAAGGGGGAAGTTGTTTAGCAGCTCATCAAAAGTATCTGGGGGTGATGTTGTCATTGGGCCAATCCAGTTACGTCCTTTGCCGGCGTGAACAACATGAAAAGGCGCTTCCAAATAAGCACCATCGGTGCTGCTACCCGCCCAGATAGTGTACTCAGGAAAAGTCTTGGCAATGGCCTGTTGGCTGCCCATGCCATTTTGCAGCAGAAGAATTTTGCACGTATTCGCTAAATGCGGTCGGAGAGATTCTAAAGCGGGCAAAGCGTCCTGTGCTTTCGTGCAAACAATCAATCGGGAAATCGGGTATTTAAGATGGGCTGGCGTTGTCGTATTCACTTGAAAATGATGTGTCTCACCTTCAGCAGAAAGTGTTAACGCTTGCTGATGTTGTTCACTCTTCAGCCGATGCTCTCTGAGAATTAGAGCAACGGGCAGCCCTTTGCGGCAAAGTGATGCAGCCCATAAGCAGCCAATGCTGCCGGCGCCTAGAATGTACCAAGTTTCCTGAGGCAAAGCGTTCATAATCAACGGAATAAAAAGGGCGAAGTTTATCATTTGCTGCCTATACTCAGATAGCTTTTCCATAAACGATAAGGAGAGACACCATGAGTCACACTTATAAACTCACCGAGCTGGTCGGCAGCTCCACCGTCAGCAGTGACGATGCTATTCAAAACGCTATTGCTGCCGCTGGCATGAGTGTTGAACATATGGGCTGGTTTGAAGTAGTAGAAACCCGTGGCCATATTGAAGATGGAAAGATTGCCCATTGGCAGGTAACGGTGAAGATTGGTTTTCGCATGAAAGGCCGTGATCAATAAGTCGTCTTGTTAATTATTGCCTTCTGCAACACTTTCTCGGATACAATAGGGGGCATTATTTTTTAAAACCCTCAGGAGAGTTTTGCACTATGCCTTCATTTGACATCGTCTCTGAAGTGGATATGCATGAATTGACCAACGCGGTTGATCAGGCCAATCGTGAATTGACCACTCGTTTTGATTTTCGTGGTGTTGATGCCAGCTATGAAAAAAGCGGTGAAAAGACCATCGTTATGACCACCGATGCGGACTTTCAGCTGGCTCAGATGGTCGAAATGCTGAAAACCAAAATGGTGAAACGAGGCATTGATGTTAAATGTCTTGAAGTAAAGGATCACTACGGTTCTGGTAAACAGGTTAAGCAGGACGTTGAAGTGCGTCAGGGGCTGGATAAAGATCTGGCCAAGAAAATTGTCAAACTGATTAAAGATGAAAAGCTGAAAGTTCAGGCCGCCATTCAAGGTGAGCAGGTGCGGGTAACCGGTAAGAAGCGGGATGACCTGCAAACTGTGATTGCTTTCCTGCGGGAACAAGATCTGGATATGGCGTTGCAGTTTAATAACTTCAGAGATTGAGGCTTCAGCGCGACATGTAGGTCGGTAATCCCATTGGGATTGCCGACGCTTATTTATCATTGTAAAACCTACGCAATAAATCAAAAAAGCTTTCGGAGAAAACGGAATGGGGCTGTCAGCCAATACATCGAAGAGCTGGGGCGACGCCTGTCGGAGCTTTTTAAACCCGAAAGTCATCGCGCTTCTTTTTCTCGGCTTTTCTGCCGGTCTTCCTATTCTATTGATTTTCAGCAGCCTTTCTCTCTGGCTTCGCGAAGCGGGAGTAGAGCGCAGTGCTGTGACCTTTTTCAGCTGGGCAGCGCTGGGCTATTCGTTCAAATTTGTCTGGGCGCCGTTGGTTGATCGCATTCCACTCCCGGTTTTAAACCATTGGTTAGGTCGTCGTCGTTCATGGTTACTCGTATCTCAGCTGGCCATCGTTGGAGCTTTGCTGTTTATGGCAGCTAATAACCCGGTGGATGGCCTTTTCTGGGTGGCAGCCGGTGCTGTGATGTTGGGGTTTTCTTCGGCAACACAGGATATTGTGATTGATGCCTACCGGATTGAAGCGGCGGACGACGAGCTTCAGGCAATGATGTCATCTGCCTATATTGCCGGATACCGTATTGGCATGATTGTGGCGGGTGCCGGTGCTTTGGCATTGGCGAGTTGGTTTACAGTCACGGATGGTGTTTACGACTACCAGGCCTGGGCATGGGCTTATCGCTGTATGGCGGGCTTTATGTTGGTTGGCCTTATTACGACCTTAGTGATTGATGAGCCAGTCAACAATGAGCGCGCTGCGGAGTCCCATCGCAGTGTGGTGGATTATTTGCGCTTCCTCTTGTTGTTTATCATCTCTGCGGCTGCCTTTGTCACTGCGTTCACTCAGCTTGCAAGCCCTCTGAACAGTTTGAGAGAAATCTTCATTGAACAGGATATCGCCTCGTCGCTGGCAGGATTTGCGACGGGCTCATTACGGTTATTATCCAGCGTATTTATGGCTGGGCTGACAGCCTGGTTTCTTACCAGAATGCAATTAGCGCCAAAAGCCATGGTGCGGGAAACCTATATAGCCCCTTTTGCTGACTTCTTTGAACGTTATGGCAAGGTGGCTTTCTATATACTGCTGTTGGTGGGCACCTACCGGATTGCCGATGTGGTGATGGGTACCATCGCCAATGTTTTCTACGACGATATGGGCTACACAAAAGCGCAGATTGCCACCATCACCAAAACCTTCGGTCTGGTTATGACCATTGCTGGTGGTTTCCTTGGCGGCGTGATGGCGGTTCGCTATGGTGTGCTGAGAATTCTCTGGGTAAGTGCATTGCTGGCGGCGTTATCAAACCTGCTGTTTGCTGTGTTAGCCAACCTTGAGCCATCAAGCCTTTCTCTCAGCCTTGTGATTGCTGCAGATAACCTCAGTGGTGGCATGTCTGGAGCCGCGTTTATTGCGTTTCTCTCGGGCCTTACCAGCCGGGCATTCACCGCCATGCAGTATGCCATTTTCAGCTCACTGATGACGCTGATGCCAAAACTGCTGGCAGGCTATTCCGGCACCTTTGTCGATGCGGTGGATTATCCGATGTTCTTTATCGGTTCAGCGATGCTTGGTTTGCCTGTACTTTGGCTGGTGTCGTACGTTGGGCGGCTGATGGAATCAGTGGAGCCCAAGAATTAATGGGTTCCATTGGCAGGTTTTTCTGAGGCATTCATCACTTCAGTGATTAGTTTCTGTTGCCAATACTCACGACTGCCGTCGTCGGGGAGTTTGTTCAACGTATCCCTGAAAATCATAATCATGGCCTGAAGGATACTTTCTTCGGAGTAATTCAGGTTTTCAAGTTGGCGGATGATCTCAACTGCCAGAGCAATGTCTTCCGGAGCGCCTTCCATGTTAATCCTCTCCATGCCATCGATAGGCTTTCAGGTTAACCTTTCCGGATAAAAACGTCACACCTTCCTTTTCCAGTCGGGTTTTCTGTTCGTTATAGCGGCTGCTACCCTCTGGAAAAGAAATCTCGCCTTTGCCATTGATGACTCGGTGCCATGGCAGGTCACTGCCAGCAGGCAGTTGTTTCAGAATATTGCCCACAACCCGGGCATAACCACGAGCGCCAGCCATATCCGCCAACTGACCATAAGTGACCACATGGCCTTCAGGGATTCGGCTTAGTAGGTACCAGATCTCTGTGGGAGTGAATGGGGTAGTCAACGTGAAATCTCCAATACAGATACAACGTGTTCAGTTGGAGCTTAACGCAGTAGAAAATAATTTACACGGGCGTAAATAATACCCGTGAGAAATTATGCTTGAAGGGGGCAATTCATCAATTGAGGTGTATTCTAATGTTTAAAATCTGGAAAATGCGTTCTTAAATATCCTAAGAGCTGCTTGTTTTCCTGCACATTCAACTCAGCAATGTGAAATGCTTCAGGATTAATACGCATCATCTTTACAATGGATTCAGCGCTACCACGTAACTTATAATCTGCAGTTTTATAAGCTTCCGAGTTTATTTTCATCATTTTCAGTACGAATGACTCATCATTGCGTAGATTGTAGTGAGCAATTTCATAAGCCTCTGGATGCTCATACATGAGCGACAGTATGAATGTGCCGTCATTTGTTAAAGGATAGCTAGCCTTCTTGTAAGCGGTAGGGTGTTCAGCCAGTAGTGAACGAATAAAATCTGAATTTGCACATAATTCACGGCCAGAAATTTGATAAGCTTCAGGATCTATTTCCATCATAGAGCGGATGAATGCTTCATTGTTACGCAGTTCGTCACCCGCTTTTTTATAGGCCTCAGGCCGTTTTTTTATTAGTTGCCTGATAAAGTTTTCATCGTTACATATATCGCCGTTTGCAAGTTTATATGCGTCTGGATTAATGTCCATTAGTTGTAAAATAAACGATTTATCATCACAGAGTGGGTAATTTGTCAGATGATACGCATCAGGGTTAGCTCTTGTCATGTTAATGATAAAGTCTTTATCTTGCATTAATTCTGTACTGCATATTCTATAGGTATCTGGAACAAGTTTGATCAGTTTTAATAAAAATGTTTTGTTGTTTCTTAGCTTATTCCCACAAATTATGTAGGCATCAGGGTTTATGGTTATTAGCGCAAAGATTATATCTTCATCATCTCTGAGCTCATCGCCAAGAATATAATAGAGTTCAGGATGTTGGTTAATGATGCTTAATATGATGCTTTTGTTATTACGTATCTTGTCTCCAATGTAACAGGAATTAGAGGTGTCTATTTCAATTGCTGTCCGGACTATATCTGGATTGTTTCTGCATTTTTCACCAGCAGACTTTAAGATTTGAAAATAGCCACGATAGTTTTTCATTGCAGTCATAACCACATCTTGATCATCCTTTAGCTTATCACTGACACCTTCGATGTTCTGAGCTTTACCCTCAACTGCCAGAAGGGCAATATTTTTATTATTTCTTAGCTCTTTGCTAATATAATGAAAAGCCCAAGGGTGATTTTTTATTGCAATCGTAGCAATCTCTTTATCGTTTTGTAGTTCTTTACTGGCATATTCAAGTGAACCACCATGGAAGCTAACAGCCGCCATGACAATCTCTTTATCGTTTTGTAGTTCTTTACTGGCATATTTAAGTGAATCACCATGGGAGCTAACAGCCGCTATGACAATCTCTTTATCGTTTTGTAGCTCTTTGCTGGCATATTTAAGGTCATATCCATAGGAGGTTACTGCTGACAAATTAAATTGGAAATCACCTTTATCATCTTCACTAGCATAATACAGACAAGTTATGGGTTCTTTAACAATATCTTTAGCAATCGCATGCAAGGTATCTTTGGGAAGGTGTCTGACGAAATTTGCACTCAATAGTATGCTAGCCAAGCATACCTCCTTTTTTATCAATTCTGCTTCTTCGGAGTTGATTGAGTTTAAATGTTTTTTGAATATGGTTAAGAAAGATTCTTGATGGTGTGTTTCAGGTTCAAGTTGAAAAGGAAAGTCTTGAAATATTTTCAAGATAATTCGGTCTTTTTTGGGGAGCTTTTTGGATAAGTTAATTCTTTCGTTTTCGTCGATGTGCTTGCTTTTTGCGCAATGGTAAAGGCCTATGTTGAATAGACTGTCTTCTATATGTGTGGTTTCTATTTTTTTGATATTTTTTATGTTTCTGATTAAATCTTCTTTTTTCCATTCAAGAAAATGTGATAAATTAAATGTGTCGTGTAATTTCTCAAGTATTGGGATTGAAGAGATTGTTTCTATAAAGCTGCTTATTATTTCATTGTGTGATCTAAAATTGTTGCATTCAATTTCCAATTTTTCAGAGACGGGGTTGAATTCTACAATCAATTCACTGGAGTTTTTATCAATATTCAGTTTTTTTAGTAGATAGGCAAAAAACCATAAGCGTTTTGATCTGGCATCCGGGCCTGGTATATATGAAAGATCTTCTGCTATTGATAAACGTAACTGTCTACCTTTAGTCCCTTCTGCCTTCTCATAAACTCCTATTGTTGATAAATGAGTACCATTTTGTGAAGTAATGATACAGGCTCCGGGAAGCTGGGTAACAGTGCTATCAATGTATTTGAAGCTTTTGGCAATAATGGCTCTGCATTCGTCATTTAAAAACTGACTGTCCTCAGCGTTTGAAAATCTGATCCATTTTGTTCTGTTTGTTTTTTGAATGGTTCCAAGGCCTGAATTGATGGCAACAGGCTGCAGTGCAGACACAAATCGTTTATGAAGAAAGAGAATCATCTCATGGGCAGTCTTTACATCTTCAGGTGTAGCAGGGTTATGTTGACGCTGTATGACTTTTTTCAGTTCTGAGCAGTTCTTCAGCCAGTCTTTGAAATTGACTGGCTGGTTTGGAATCTCGTGAGCGTCTGTTAACCCCTCTGATAGTTTATGAACCAGCTCTGAACAGGTTTTTCTGATAGTGACCATTGATGCTTTCAGTAACTCCAGCTCATTATTGTACTCCCTTAGTTGAGCATTTTCCTTATCTCCAGCTAACTGTAGAAAAGCTTCATAGCCTTGAAGAAACAGTTCAACCTCGTAATAGAAATGATTCACTTCTTCTTTTAACTGATTCAGGATATGAGATCGTTCAGGGCACATGCTGAGCGCTTTACTTTGTTCCGGGCCAAGTACCGACTGAAACAGTCGACCAGGCTCGAAGTAAGCGAGTAGCTTATCATTCTGTTGATTTAACCAATGGAATCCCTGATCTGGTTGTTTGAAGGTGACTGTGGATTTTATGTAAGACTTTGACTGACTCAAGGCTGCAGCATAGTCTGGAACCAAAGACGTTCTATTTGCTTTCCAGACTTCGGTTTGATCACCCGGTAGTAGATAAGCCCCTTTTTCTTTATTAAAGAGGCCGGCAACTAATGTCAGGTCAGACCCATCCGGTACCTTAAACTGATCTCCGGCTAGCAGGCAGGGGATGCCTGCCTGTCTTAGCGTAATGGCAACGTGGTCGTTGGTTCCGCCATCTTTTAAAATGAAACCACCCACACGTTTGAGTACGTCTGGTTCGATCATCCATTCGGCTGCACATTCGGCATGAATGATGGCACTTTTCGGAATGGATAGCGGGTCAATTTTCTCGCTCAATAATACACCTGGACCACTGCAACAGCCCTCACTGACCAGTATGCCATCAATATGCGAAGGTGGAGGTGGGGCAGCATTAAAGCAGCTACCTCCTGCCAGACGTGTTACGGGGCGAACCTGAACGATGTGCAGTTTTCTCTGCATATCAGCGGCAAACTCAACATCGACCGGGCAGCACAGCATATTTTCGAGGGTTTCAATATGTTTTTGTATTTCCTGAAGGAGTGCTGGCGGTAGCTTTTCTTTGTCTTTGTCAGTATTGGTGTTGATCACCGGATCTTCTGAACAGCCTTGCTCTGTCCGGTTAAGCACGAAATACTGGGGGATGTTACCTTCAATCCACTGTGCGTTATCAGTCTGACCGCTTCGGGAAAGTTTATATTGATGGGGAGTAACGCCAAACTTGCCATCAACAACCCCTTTGGGCTGCCCGAGAGTGTATTCCAATTGAATGGTATCATCCTGTAACGATGAATGACTGATAATGGCGCCACCAAAACTGCACTTTATGCAGGACTGAATCACCATGGCCATGGGCTGAGGAACGTCCTCTGGAAGGCAGGCTTCAGGGCGATAACCAGAAGCCATAACCCTGAGGCAGGTTTTTAAAATATCGCCTTTCAGATGAACGTGAGAATCGTATTTACCGGCCTGGGCATCACCGTAGCCATCTTCTTTGATACCGGAACTTCTGACAATAAACGCAGTATCAGGTTGCGACTCTTGTAGTTGTGAAAAGAGGTTTCTGATTTCCTGGCTGCCCGGCAAAGCGGATACTTCATTGTAGAACTCTTCACTGCTGATACATTCTCCTAATTGGGTAATCAGCTCACTGCGTTTCTTTCTTGGAAGCAAGAGAATGGTTTCTTTGATGTCACTAATGCTGATTGGCTGGCTGCTCATTAGCAGGTGACCTGAAAAGAAGATACTTAATAAATGAGTGCTTAATGGATGGTGTTCAATGGCAGAAAATAACTGTTGATTAATCGCTTTGAATGGAGGCACGGGAAGCCCCGCTTGTTGCATTATTGTAAGAAACCAGCCTTTGCCGCCAAGATTTTCTCTGCATAGGGTTTCGCTTTGAGGCGGACTTATCAGGAAATTTTGTGTTGATGGAAATTGAGTTTCAGGTAGCTTTACCCCTACTTTTTCCGGTTTAGTAAAAAGGGGATCACTGGTGTTTGTAATAACGTTGGTTAATCGCTTGCCAAGATCCTTTTTTTTTGATGCTGAAAGTGCATCAGCCATTACATTATGTATAAGCTTTTCTGCAAATCTGGCTGCATTAGAATTTTTTCGGTCATTGTGGCTTTCTTCTGTCGAGATGGGCTCTGCTGTCCGGGCGTTATATTTTGCAACTGGCGCTTTTGCAGAGTTCAAAACATGTTCAGGCTTTTCTGATAAAGTATTTGTAGTTAACTGAAGTGTTTTTTGAAATATCTGACCCGTAATATTGTCCATGTCATTTCCTTAAATTTCTTATGATATTAAGTTATTGGGCTGGATGCGGTTAAATATTCTTAATATCAATAAGTTACTCTTGATTTTTTATTCGGTTTTTCTGGATTATACGTCTGTTCAGCTACAGCTAATTTTTAAGACAATATTAAGACAATAGCTTTATTATTTAGTTCCAACTGGCCTTGTTCTGCTCCACAAGCAGGCTGGCAGATGTTTTTTTGCTAAGTAGTTGGCCATTTGGAATCGAATATTTTTGGCTTATTGACCAGGTTCTCTGCAAGGCGCAACGACGGGAGCATAGCGAGCTATGTGACCAGAGTTGCAATGCAGTCAGAGAGCCTGATCAATGAGTCAGAAAATATGACTTCAGGTGGTTAACTACTTATGAGGCGACATGGTATGAGGTGTAGAAGTCGCTTGATTTTCAGACTTTTGTGGTTAGCTCTGATGGTTGTAAGCAGTGCAAAAGCCGACACGGTATGGATGAACAATGGTGATGTGCTCTCCGGCGAAATTACAAAGCTGGAGGCCGGAAAGCTCAGCCTGAAAACCAAGTATGTAGGCACCGTTTTGCTTGACTTAAAATACGTCACTTCGATGGGTGCTGATCGACAATTATGGGTGAGTTTGATCGGTGAAAAACAGGCTAGCCTTCGAAGCTTGAAAGGTTTGACGCCGGGAGTGATCGTTATCGATGGTGATGGTCGTGAACGATCCTTTTCCAGTGTGTGGCCAGTAGCGGGTATTCATGTCGCAAAACCGGCACTGGCGGATAGCTGGCAGTTGAAAGGCAATCTGGTTGCGTCATTAGACAGTAAGTCCGGCAATGATGAGAAATCCCTGGTGGGTGTCGAAGGGCAGGTTCATATTGATGATCAGTGGAATAAGAATGCCGTCTACTGGGATTTAGATCTGGAAAACGACGAAGGTGTGAAAAGCTCAGAATGGAAACTTGGCTACTCATACAGTCGCTATCTGACCGAACACTGGTTTGTTCAGGGTGCGGCTGAGCAGGAGTACGATTCTGAAGAAGATTTACAAACCCGAACGTCTCTTGGTGGCACGCTGGGTTATCGGTTTTGGGAAACGTCCCAGAAAACACTGAGAACCAGTGGTGGTATCAGCCGCCTCTGGGAAGATTATCAGTCCTCTCCTTCCCAGAAAGACTATGCCTTGACCTGGGGGTTTAACTATCGCACGCCGTTGTTTCGACGCTGGGATTACTTTGCGAATAGCCGAACCTTTTTTCGCTTGAATCAGTCCACGGTACTGGTCAATGTCACTCAGGGGATTAAGGTGGGCTTAACAGAGCATATCACCTGGAATCTGACGCATATGTTGGATTACGACAGTGATCCGGCTGAAGAATCAAAAAAGGTAGATAACCGGGTGAAGATGGGCGTGGGCTACCAGTGGTAAGGACCGGTGCGCTTCATATTGGTGCAGATGGGTAAACGACCACGTCGTATCATAAACGGGCGGCTTTTGAGGAGGTAGCGACGGAAAGGGAAGTCGTCCATATCGTTATCAAGGGAAAAGTCGGTCAGATCTGGTGATAGGTCAGGTGAAAGATCCGGTGAAAACAGCGGTGTATTATCGTTTTTCTCTGCCTGAAAAGTGCGCATGGTGTTTTCCAGCCAATTTGCAGCTCGATAGAGCAGGGAGTTTCGGCTAAGGGTATCCGGGTCTTGGTTGTCCAGAGAGTAAATCAGGGTTTTTCTGACTTTCATTACCTTCATCACGCCTGTTAATAAACACATAATTTATTAACGGCACTGTAAGGTATTGATTAAGAAGAACCCGATGACTTGCGCTCTCGCAGACGCTCGCGCATGGGTTTGTAGTTTGCCAGCTCAAAGCGATACCAGCCAATTTGCGGGTCTGGTTCAGCGCCCATCAAATGGCAATAGAATCGAAGGAGTTTTTGGGAGGAAAGGGCGCTGTCTTTTAAAGCAGGAAGTGCATTTGGCTTGCCTCGCATGAATTTGATTTCAGGGATGTCGTAGATCAGTCGCTCAGAAAACCAAATGAACGGTTCAAAACTGTTTTTCAGACCTTTGGCGGAATCATCCAGACGACGGTATATCACCATGATGATCGTATCGCCTTCTACTCGGTAGACAATTTCAAACCCGTTATATTCAAAACTGGCGCCCAGAAGAAGCGAGGTGCTGCCCATATAATAGGCGGATACTTCGTACCCAAAATCCCGTAAGAACCGAGTGACTGGATCGTCTTCAGGATAGGGTTTCTTCTCTCTGGGTTCCGTTTTTTTCATTCACTAACCAGCACTTTGAGCGGTGACAGCCATCGGTGAGTAAGCTTTTTTATCTCTTTGAGAAGTAGGGCACTGTTGGTTGCCATGGGAACAAAAGACACAACAGTCGCCCTGTTGAGGGGTGATCAGTTTTTGGCAATTTCTGCACTCATAAAGATAGACACAGGCATCCTGAGGCATGGTTTCGATCGCATGATGCATGCAGTCAGGGCAGGTGATGATGGATGTTGAAGGTGAATTGTTTGTACTCATTTACAGTCTCCTGGTGCTTCCTTGCACCGTTCATTTTCTTTTCATGTTGGGCATAGGAAAGAGTTATCGGCCTCCTTACGGAATCTTTATTGCATGAATTAAGCCAGTGTGAATAAAAGATTAAAGAAGTTGTGTGACAGTTTACTGACAGCATAAAAAAACCGGACGTTAAAGTCCGGTTTTTAGGTTTTGCAGAACGGGTATAAATTAATCGTTTTCAGCCTGAATTGCTGTCAGAGCGATGGTGTAAACAATGTCGTCAACCAGCGCGCCGCGGGAAAGGTCGTTTACAGGCTTGTTCAGACCCTGCAGCATTGGACCAACACTGATCACGTCGGCACTGCGCTGGACCGCTTTGTAAGTAGTGTTGCCAGTGTTCAGATCCGGGAAGATAAACACAGTGGCTCGGCCGGCAACCGTACTGCCTGGCGCTTTGCTCAGAGCTACGGATTCGACAGAAGCGGCGTCGTACTGCAGAGGTCCGTCGATCACCAAGTCAGGACGTTTAGCTCTAACAATCTCAGTGGCTTCACGAACTCTTTCTACATCGGCGCCAATACCGGAAGAACCTGTGCTGTAGCTGATCATGGCAACACGCGGCTCGATACCAAAGGCAACGGCAGAATCAGCACTCTGAATGGCAATATTAGCCAGCTGTTCAGCATCCGGATTTGGGTTTACGGCGCAATCACCGTATACCAGAACCTGATCAGGCAGCAGCATGAAGAAGATGGACGACACAAGGCCGCCAGCTTCTGGCTTGGTTTTAACCAGCTGGAATGCAGGGCGGATGGTGTTGGCGGTGGTATGAACGGCGCCAGATACAAGTCCATCGACTTCTTTCATAGCCAACATCATGGTGCCGAGCACCACAGTGTCTTCCAGCTGAGCTTCTGCCATGGGGGCAGTCAGGCCTTTGCCTTTACGCAGTTCAACCATCGGCTCAACATAACGACCACGAACACTTTCTGGCTCCATGATCACCAAACCGTCTGGCAGCGTGATGCCATTGTCTTTCGCAACCTGTTCGATCACGGTGCGTTGTCCCAACAGAATGCACTGGGCAATACCACGCTCCTGACAGATCACAGCCGCCTGAATAGTCCGTGGTTCGTCACCTTCCGGCAGCACAATACGCTTGTTGGCTTTCTGTGCTCGTCTTACTAACTGATAGCGGAATGCTGGTGGAGACAGGCGACGCTCGGCCAGAGAAGAACACTGCTGCTTAAACCACTTGGTGTTCAGATTGGCTGCAATCGTGTCCATGACGGTTTCAACACGAGCGGTGTCGTCAATGGGCAGTTCGTCATGGCGACGATCCAGCAATGTCGCTGTTTTGTAGGAATCACTTTCAGTGATCATCACTGGCAGGCCTGTGTTGATGGCTTTGCTGCACAGTTCCATGATCGCATCAGAAGGACGAATACCACTGGTCAGCAACAGGCCCGCCAACGGCACACCATTCAGAGCGGCCATGCAGGTGGCAAGAATAATGTCATCACGATCACCCGGAGTAATCAGCAGATTGCCCGGCTTCAAGTGGTGAATCATGTTGGTCGGTGTTCTGGCACTCAGCGTGTAGGACGTCACACGACGGGTTTCAATTTCACCGGCGTGCATCACTTCTGCTTTTAAGTGCTGGGCGATATCCAGCGTTCTTGGGGATGCCAGATTAGTATCGAAAGGAATGTAACCAAGGGGCTGGAAAGACTTGCGGGCAAATTCTGGTAAGCTCTGGAAATGCCCTTCGGTATTCATGCGCTCAGCCACTTCAGGCGGAACTTTATTCAGAACATAACCAATGACATTAGGGTTTTTGATGCCACCAAAGCTATCAGCGGCAATTTCCAGTTTGTCGGCCAAATCGGCCATGGAATCGCTGCCAGGCTCGGACACCAGAATGATTTCAGCATTGATGGTTTTGGCGATATTGCTGTTCAGGCGGTTGGCGTATGGCATGTCACGGGTTGGCACCAGACCTTCCACCACCATAACGTCGCAATCTTCAGACGCTTGCTGGAACAGGGCAACGATTTCTTCCATCAGGACATCGCCCTTGTTGTCACCCAGCAGGTCTTCTGCTCGATGGGAAGAAATGGGTGTTGGTGGTTCGTGGTCCATGATGCGCTGAACCAGTTTGGTGGAGCGTTCCGGCCCGGTATCGCCAACATGGATTTGAGCGATTGGCTTAAAGAATTTGACTCGCAGGCCCAGACTGTCGAGGGCACGAACCAGTCCTAGAGTAACGGAAGTCAGGCCAGCACCGTAGCGGGTGGGAGCCAGAAAAAATGTGCGCATTAGAAAATCCTTCTCATAAAAGAACAGGAGGTTAAAATAACCTCCTGTTCTTTTAGATCATCAAACTACAGAAAAGTTTAGTCGGCAATCAGCGTTTCAGTATCGCGGGCAATCATCAGTTCTTCGTTAGTAGCGACAACCATAGCAACGGTAGCGCCTTCTTTAGTGATGACGCCGCTCTTGCCACGGAAAGTCTCTTCGTTGGCTTTCTCGTCGATATCGAAACCAAAAATAGACAGACGATTCAAAACGTTCTTACGGATGACGCTGGAGTTTTCACCGATACCACCGGTGAACACCAGCGCGTCGATGCGACCCATTTCAGCAGCGAAGCCAGCCAGTTTCTTGGCCAGAACGTTGCAAAAAACGTCCAGAGTCAGCTGAGCACGTTCGTTGCCTTCAGCAGCAGCGTCTTCGATCACGCGGCAGTCGTTGTCCATTTCGGACAGACCCAGCAGGCCGGACTTCTTGTTCAGGATATCAGTGATTTCATCCAGAGAGTAACCCAGCTGCTTGTTCAGGAAGCTGAATACGTTCGGGTCGATGTCGCCGGAACGAGTACCCATGACCAGACCTTCCAGAGGCGTCAGACCCATAGTGGTGTCAACGGATTTGCCGTTCTTGATAGCACAGGCGCTGGCGCCGTTGCCCAGGTGAGCAACCAGAATTGCGCTGTTGTCGTAATCCAGACCCAGCATATCAGCAGCGGTTTTGCTCACATAGCGGTAGCTGGTACCGTGCATGCCGTAACGACGCAGGCCGTGCTCTTTGTACAGGCTGTAAGGCACAGCGTACAGGTAGCTTTCAGCAGGCATGGTCTGGTGGAAAGCGGTGTCAAAAACAGCAGATTGTGGCAGACCCGGGAAGTACTTCATGCACGCCTTGATGCCCAGAATGTGAGCCGGGTTGTGCAGAGGTGCCAGATGGCTGCAGTCTTCGATGCCTTGCAGTACTTCGTCGGTGATCAGGGTAGAAGCGGTGAACTTCTCACCACCGTGAACGACACGATGACCAACGGCTTCAATAGAATCCATCAGGTTGTTGTCACGCAGAACGCCAACCAGTGCTTCGATGGCGCCTTCATGACCGGCAGCACCGAGTTGCAGAGTCTGCTTCTCACCATTGATTTTCCAAGTGATAAAAGCTTCATTGCCCACGAGGCGCTCGGCGATGCCGTTGATGCTTTCCTCTTCGGTTTTCGGGTTGATAACTGCAAACTTCAGAGAAGAACTGCCACAGTTAATAACCAGAACGCTGTCTTTGCTCATAGAAATGCTTTCCAGTGAATTCAGTGAAAAAGGTGTACTAATGAAATTGACCGCGCAGTTCACGATAAATTCCTGATGAATGGAATTATCAAACCCGCCATGTGCTACGGCCTGAACCGAACGCTATGAAGCGTCACGGCATTAAATAAAGAAACGGTATGGAAACCATTATAACCATTGACCTGCGTCATTGGACTGCGTATTGATGCGTATATGCAGTATAGAGATGAGGTTGTTTGTTAACCAGTGTGAATAAAAAGGCGCACTATCAGTACGCCTCATGCCCATTCGTCAGAAGGGTTTTACGACAACAAGAACGACAATACCCACCAGGAATAAAACAGGAATTTCATTGAATACCCGGAAAAATTTATGGCTGTGCGTGCTGGTGCCATTGGCCAACTGTTTCATGTATCGGGCACACATATGGTGATAGCCCATAGTCAATACAACCAGCGTTAGCTTTGCGTGCATCCAGCCGGCGCTCATATAACCGGGAATATAATGCAGCAGCCAGAACCCAAGAACCAATGTGGCAATCATTGAGGGGGTGGCGATTCCCCGCATTAATTTTCGTTCCATGATAATGAAGCGGTCTTTGCTCACCTGATCTTCGCTCATGGCGTGATAGACAAAGAGCCGTGGCAAATAGAACAACGCAGCAAACCAGCAGACCACGGCAATAATGTGAAACGCTTTAATCCATAGCATAGAGGTGCCTTATTTATACGTTATTGATGAGCAGAGAGTAGCGAATATAGCTTCATTTGAATAGCGACTTACAGCCGTTACTTACAATAGCTGCCTGATGCTTTTACGAGTAATGACACCACAGGGTTTAGTTTTGTCTTCTGCTTTTTGTTTGATGACCAACAACTGGTTAACTTTGTAATCATCCATCATCTTCAGCGCTTCATGGGCGGTTGATTGAATATCAATGCTGTGCGCTGGCGGATTGCTCAAAACATCACTGCTGCGATTATCTACCATCAAGCTGGCAACACCGACCCGATTCAACAACTGTGCCATGGGTGATACTCGGATATTCAGTCCTTTTACCTGGAACTGCATGGCAAAAATCCCCTGCTGGCCGCAGAGTTGGCTGGAAGTCAGACAGGCAATCACGATGGATAACATCGCGGGCAAAATAATCTCAGAGCTTTGTGTCATTTCCAGCACGGTAACCAATGCCGCCAGCGGTGCCTGCAAAACGGCGGCCATCATAGCAATCATGCCGATGACGGTATGAAAGGTAATTTGCGCGGTTGAAATATTGAAAAACTGGCTGGTAATCATCGTCATACAAGCACCGGTGGCTGCGCCCATCATCAATGAAGGGCCAATGACCCCGCCGGGTACCCCAAGCCCGACGACAACTGCCGTAATGACCAGCTTCGCCAGTAATAAAATAACTAAAAAACTGATGGTGAACGTTTCACCATGAAGCAGTGACTGAATGGTGTCATAGCCAACACCCATGGTGGATGGAATCAGTACACCCATAATCCCCATCAGTAAGCCTGCACAAAGCAGAGGTATCGTTAAACGTTGCTGTTTTTTCTTAATGGCAAACAGATTTACCCGAATAAACAAGGCCGCGAGTAAACCAATAATAAGGGCGGTAATAACGGTCAGAAGAAGCTCCTCCATGGAGGCCAGAGGGATAACCGGAATCTGAAAGGCGGTGGTGGAACCATACACCGTCTGGGTGACCACCGATGCCATCACGGCAGACGCCATGATCGGAATAAAGCTCTCCAGAGTGTATTCCTTCATCACCACTTCCATGGCAAAAATAACACCGGCCATGGGCGTGTTAAACAAGGCGGCAATGGCAGCAGCGGCACCGCATCCGGCAAGGACGCCGAGAGTATTGGCCGGTAACCGCAAAATTTGCCCGAGATAACTGCCTACGCCCGCACCAATATGAACCGCCGGCCCTTCTCGACCCACAGAAAAACCACTGATCAGGGCGATGAATCCCCCGAAAAATTGAATGATCGTATTGCGAATCGGTAGCCAGCCCCGGCTCAGGGTCAGCCTTTCGATCACATGAGCAATACCGAAAGAACGCTGGTCCCCGGGGCATCGCTTAATCAGCAGACTTAACAGCACGGCACCAGCGATCGGCGCTAAAAAACGCAAATGAGCAGGAAGGGATTCATAACCACTTTCCACGGAAGAGATGGTTGAAAATATCTGCTCTGGTATCAGAGAACGCTGAGAAAAAGCACCGGCCAGATAAAGCATCTGTTCAAAAACAGCGAGCAAGCCACCCGCCAAAAGGCCGGTGAACAACGCTATCAGCGTGAGCTGCGGTAATGCTTCTGATTGTGCCAGACGCATTCTGAGCTTGTGTATGGAAGGCTTAGTAGGCATGGACGGCTGATGCTGAAAACTAATAGGTCAATAGACAGGCGTAGTCTATCGAATTATGGGAAACAGTGCTGCACTTGATGTAAAATGCCCAGCTACCTTATTAACCTCTCAGTAAACGCTATGCCTTCAGGAATTCTGCCGGGAATTGTTACCTTGTTGTTCTTCACGGTTGCCGGAGAAATTGTCAACGATCTGTTCGATTTGCCAGTGCCCGGATCTGTCATCGGTTTGATTCTGCTCGTCGTTTATCTACAGGTGTCGGCTAACGAAAGCGAAGGGTTGGATAAAGTGAGTCAGTTCTGTATTCGTTATCTGGCGGTGCTGTTTATCCCCGGTTGTGTGGGTATCTTCTTTTTAAGTGACCTTCTTCTACAACAATGGTTGCCTATTACCCTTGCCATGCTGGTGGCAACGCCGGTCTCACTGGTGCTGACGGCGTTATTGATGCAATGGTTGTTGAAGCGTTTTGAGAAAGCGTCTGAGGGCGAACATCATGGATGAGTTGTTCATCGCTGCTCATGGTCTGGCTTTTCGACAACTGAATAACCCGGTAACGATTCTGCTGATTAACCTGGGTGCGTATCTTCTGGCAGAAAAGTTCTTTATTCGTATGGGGCGAAAAGGTTGGTTCCATCCGCTTTTCAGCACCAGCCTGATTATCTTTCTGCTGCTTCGATTTACGCCGTTAGATTTTACGGCCTACAACGAGCACAGTGATTTACTGAAAATGCTGTTGGCGCCCTTCACCGTAGCGTTGGCCATACCGCTTTCACGACAGTTGAATACATTAAGGCAATTGGCGGGGCCTTTGGTGATTTCACTGGTTCTGGGCGGATTAATGGCCGTCACGCTGGGCATGGGTATGGCGCTGTTGTCTGGCGGTACAAAAGACGTTGTGGTGTCCATCTCGACCAAAGCGGTCACCACAGCGGTGGCTCTGGTGATGGGAGAACATTATGGCGCTATTATTCCGCTGGTGGCCGCAGTGGTGATTATTTCCGGTGTATTCGGTGGCATTGTCGGGCCGGCGTTATGCAAAATGGCTGGGGTAACGGATCCAAGAGCCGTTGGTTTTGCCATGGGAGTGAATGCTCATGCCGGTGGTACCGCAAGAGCCTTTGAGCTGGATATCACCATGGGTGTGTACGCCAGCCTTGGCATGTGTCTTTGTGCGATCTATATGCCTATCCTGGTGCCGTGGCTGATTAAATGGATGATTTAACAGTATGTTTGAAAAAGAAGACCTGATTAAAGTCGCAAATCACACCATGCCCTTTGGGAAATACAGTGGTCGCCGGCTGATCGATTTGCCAGAGCCTTATTTACTCTGGTTTTCCGGGGAGGGAATGCCTCAGGGAGAGCTTGGGCGTTTGTTGGAACTTACCCTGGAAATCAAGATTAATGGGCTTGAAGATTTGATTAATCCTTTGAAAGGTACTTAGCTTTAGTGCCTTTAAGTACAAATGAACCATTTTGATGTTGCTGAGTCTAAAACTCACCGCTGCAAGGCTTTCTTGGCCAACTACTTGTTGGCAGTTGAGTATCACAATATCAAAATAGGTTATTAAATGGACTTACTCCCATCTTCCCTTCGCCAACTTATTCTTACAAATCTAAATTTGACTAATGCGACGGATGTTAAATCGGGTGACCGTTACAGCGTAGTGCGTGTTACCCCAAAAATCCGTGCAAAGATACTCGGTGGTGTTGACTGGAAAGAATTACAAAATATAGACCGGCGCGAAATACGTGTGGTGAGTAATATTCCTCATGGAGCTCATGGTCTCTTCAACATAAATACAGATAATCAGCATCAGTTGAGTCAGGATCACTGGGTTGTGGAGCCAATTGAGCTGTCCAGATCTTTATTGACCTATGAAATGCCTGAGGACTGCAAACAGATAAATTATTGCATTCAGCCTGTTGAGAGTGCTGAGTCCGTACACTTTCAAGTGAAACTGCCAAAAATTTCCAGCGTCGAAGACGGCACAGAGTTCGTGGTAAGTAATCAATCGAACCATTTTACGCAATGCATCCCTTCTGAACGCAGGCTTAAAATTGATGGAGAGTGTGATTGGCTCAGCCCCGGGCAGGCTGTGCTTTTGCGCAAGGAAAATGGAAGGTGGAGAGCTTATCAAAAAGTGGAAGAACGCGTCGTTGATGATATTGCAATAAACCCATTGGTGCGAGAGTCAGGTCCTGTTGTATGTGCAAAGGGAGGCGTTCTTAACTTTGAAAACGATGGTGAGTACTTTCTCACTAAACCGATGATTGAGCAGACATTGGCGGATAGACTTAAAAAGCTAAATAATCCCTTCCATTATCACTACTGCTTGTCACTTGAAGATTTAGGGCAGGCTATTCAAGCTGCAATGCCCGAGCATTGTTACTTTATTTATGAAAATACGGAAAGCAATCATGTTGTTGCCGGCTTCGTACGCCATTCAGAAAATGACATGCTGTGCTATCTCCATGAAACGCTCGGCATCGAAAGTGAATACACAACACCTTTTGCAGCAGCGGTTCGTCAGAAAATTCAGAGCCTGTTTCCTGAAAAAAATCTGCGGATGATTGTGCCAAAAGAAAGAGTGCAAAAAGACTTTGTCAGTTGTGGCGTCATGGCAATAAAAGCACTCTTGTTTTTTGCCAAGCAGGCAGATCAATTATTTTTGATATTGAACCAAATGGATAAGGCAAACCGAGCAATGCCTCTGGAAACCATTTCAGTCCACGCATTACCGGCAAAACTCATTAAACTTTGCCAAAGCTGTTCACTGCTGGAAAATCACCCAAATAAAGAGACAAAGGTAAATAGCAAAAAAACGCTTCTGGACTATGTAAACGATCATAAGGTCAGCCTTGCTGCTAGCAGGGGAGAAATCAGGGTCAATGCGTCCGCATATTTGAAGCGATATAAATACATGCAACAATATATTGAAAGACAGAAAGTGAGTGAGCCGACGTGGCTAGCTGATGTTGTTAAGCAGACATCATCAGTCAGAAAAAGAAGTTTGGACGAGGCATCAGAGCTGTTTACTGCGAAGAAGGGCTCTTTCGACCTTCCGTCTGATCACAGCTTTGCTGCACCAGCTTCATCATTACTAAAATCTCAAGTTTCCAATTCCACCGATAGTTCAGGCTATTGTAGTGCTGACGAACTGATGAATCATCAAACCCACCATAACGGTATACAAAATGTCTTTGAATCAATTGCTTGAACAAATCCGAAACCAGCCAGATCAAGTTGAGTTCCAGACAGTCATAACCGTGATTGCTGATCATTACGATTACACACCCACTTGTTTTACCAATGGCACGCAAATGAATGAAGCAGGCACGAACGAAGGTTCGTGCAAAATTCTGTCATTTGGGCAGCTGAACCAGTTAAGTTCTGAAGAGACTCTGGCCTGCTTTGGCAGCTTCTATCGGGACGAGGTTTTGAATGATCCCGCAGGAACCAGTCACGGGAATATCCGGGCATTTATGGAAACGGGTTGGTCCGGTGTTTCTTTTGATCACCCGCCGTTAGTGCTTAAAGAGAAATGAGTGGTCATCATATTTTAATGTGTCATAATTAATCTAATTTTAAGAATAATTATTCATTATTGCAGTGAGAGTCTACAGATGATCAAAGTGGGCATAGTCGGGGGAACAGGCTACACCGGTGCTGAGCTGCTGCGGCTGTTATCGGTTCATCCTGAAGTTGAGCTGAGCATGATCACTTCCCGCTCTGAAGCTGGGAAATCCGTCAGTGAATTATTCTCCGGGCTGCGTGGTAAGTGCGATATCCAGTTCTCGCAACCGGATAATAAGCTGCTTTCATCTTGTGATCTGGTCTTTTTTGCCACTCCTAATGGTATTGCCATGGAATCCGTTCCTGAATTGCTGGATGCGGGAGTGAAGGTTATTGATCTGGCGGCTGACTTCCGCCTGAGCGACACTGACACCTGGCAGCAGTGGTATGGTGTAGAGCACGCTTGCCCAGATGTTCTCGCAGAGGCGGTATACGGCTTGCCAGAAATGAACCGTGATTCGATTTCCAGCGCACGTTTGGTGGCGAACCCGGGCTGCTACCCCACTGCTACTCAGTTGGGTTTATTACCCCTGATCCGTGAAGGTCTGGTAGACGGAAATGTTATCGTAGATGCCAAGTCGGGTGTCAGTGGCGCTGGCCGAGCGGCCAATGTCGGCACGTTATTGTGTGAAGCCTCTGAGTCATTCAAGGCTTATGGTGTACCAGGACATCGTCATCTACCTGAGATTAAACAGGGGATTTCCCGCATGGCAAAAACGAGCGTTGAAGCATTTACTGGCGAGTTGGTTTTTGTGCCTCACCTGACGCCAATGATCCGTGGTATCCATTCGACAATGTACTGTTCCGTCAAAGATCACAGCATCGATCTGCAAAAGCTCTTTGAAGCGACGTTTGAAACTGAGCCATTTGTGGACGTTCTGCCAGCTGGCAGTCATCCAGAGACCCGTTCAGTGCGTGGCTGTAACCAGTGTCGTATGTCTGTGCATCGCCCGCAGGGTGGCGATACCGTGGTGATTCTCTCCGTCATTGACAATCTGGTCAAAGGTGCGGCTGGCCAGGCTATTCAGAATATGAACATTATGTTCGGCTTTGATGAGATAACTGGTTTGGATTTCCCCGCAGCCATGCCGTGAATAATGACAGAATCAAAATAACAGTATTTTGATTCTGTCATTTCCATGAATTATTTTTTGTTTAATGATATAAGCGCAATGTCTTATACCAATGGCGCTTTTAAATTATGGAGTGAGCAAGTTATTTTGGGTGACTGGTCAATACCCACAGGGCATAAAGGCGAAGAGACAAGTCATAGCCAAAGCTATGGCGAGGAACTTCAACGCAGATCCAGTCGGTCAAAATGGCTGCGCAGCCCATAATTTAAAAGCAGAATTGGTATTACCCAGAGGAACTGTATCGTGGATATGCGCTTGTCCCTGAACGAAACCCGTGTGATTGGCTGCCTGCTCGAAAAAGAGAGCACCACTCCGGATCAATACCCTCTCTCCCTCAATGGCTTAACCAATGCCTGTAATCAGAAAAGTAACCGCGAGCCAGTACTTAACCTTGCAGAATCGGAAGTTCTTAATACCCTTAATCAATTGAAGACTGAACGATTGATCAGTGAAGAATCCGGTTCAAGAGTCAGTAAATACCGCCACCGTTTTTGCAACACTGAATTCGGTAGTCTCCAGTTAACGGATCAAGAACGTGGCATCGTCTGCGTACTTTTCCTTCGCGGCCCACAAACCCCTGGTGAATTGCGCAGTCGTACCGGTCGTCTTGCCGAATTTACGGATGTTCGACAAGTGGAAGAGGTGTTACAACAGATGGCTGAGCGGGAGATGGTGGTGCAACTTCCTCGGGAAGCAGGAAAACGGGAAAGTCGTTATGCCCACTTGTTCTCCGGTGAAATTGATGTGTCGGCAGTGAATCAGAGTGATTTGATTGCTGACGATAAAGCCCGAATCCGCGAACTTGAACACGAAATAGTGATTCTCAAAGCCGAAGTTGAACGATTGAACCGGCTGCTTGAAAGCACTTCTTAAGACAAAAAGCGGATAAATTGATGACTGAACCTTTCTGGCAGAAAAAGACCTTAACAGAAATGACCCCTGAAGAGTGGGAGTCGTTGTGCGATGGCTGTGGTCGCTGCTGTCTGAATAAAGTCATTGATGCGGATACAGAAGAAGTTCATACGACAGCAATAGCCTGTCGTTTGCTGGATCTGGAAACCTGTCAGTGCAAACAATACAAACATCGTCGTAAATTTGTGGATGACTGTATTAAATTTACTCCGAAAACCATGCATGAGCATCTTGTGTGGCTGCCAGATAGCTGCGCATACAACCTGCTGTATCACGGTTATGATTTGCCAGAATGGCATCCTTTGGTGACCGGTGATCCGAACTCCGTCCATGAAGCCGGTTTTTCTGTGTGCGGTAAAGGTATGGTTTCTGAAGAAGAACTTCCGGACCCTTCAGAATGGTTTGATTACATTATTCGCGTGAAGTGAGTTCGCAAACTGTGATTGATGTAAAAACTTGTCAGGCTATAGAAAAACCTTAGACTTAGTGACCCTATGAAAGTTCACAGTTCGCTTTATGGGCTGGTGTTGGCTGGCGGTCGTTCATCCCGAATGGGGGAAGACAAATCCCGGCTGCTCTGGCAAGGCAAACCGCTCTATCAGCATATGATTCATCTGTTGCATAAAGCAGGTATTGAGCAGGTGTTGTTAAGCGGCGCGGGTTTTCCTGAAAAAACCGTGGAAGACCTTATACCTGGAAGAGGCCCCTTAAGCGGTATTCATGCAGCTCTGATGTCGCTGGAATACGGCGATCGCCTTCTGGTTATTCCGGTGGATATGCCGTTGGTGCCACTAGAAGCCATACAAACACTTTGCGAGCAAAGTGATAAACAACAGCTGTGCTGTTTTGACGGCTTCAATCTGCCGGTTGTGATTCCCGTGACGGAAGACTCCAGACGAGTGATTGCAGAGAAAATTCAGAGTGATAACCCCAAAGATTATGCCCTTTGGCGGCTCTATCAGGCATTAGGTGGAAAGACGATTCCTTTGCCTGAGGATAGGATTCAGCTTTTCAGTAATGCGAACACGCCAGAAGAGTGGCGTCGTATAAACCATTGATTGGAGGTAGAGTGGCACATGGCTCATCACCACGTAGACGAGTTTATCCCTGTAAATATTGCGGTATTGACCGTATCAGATACCCGGACTGAAGAAACAGATACCTCAGGAAAGCTGCTGGTGGATCTGTTGGCTGAAGCCGGACATCAGTTGGTGGATAAGGCGATCGTTAAAGATGATATCTACAAAATCCGTGAAATAGTGTCTCGCTGGATTGCCACCGATGGGGGAACGCCTGACTGTGTTCAAGCCATCCTCGTCACTGGTGGCACTGGCTTCTCTGGTCGTGATTCTACACCAGAAGCTCTGCTCCCTATTTTCGATAAGCAGATAGACGGCTATGGTGAGCTGTTCCGTCACCTCTCCTACGCACAGATCAAAACCTCAACCATTCAGTCCCGCACGGTTGCCGGTATGGCGAATGGTACAGTGATCTTCGTGATGCCTGGTTCCAATAATGCCTGCAAAACCGCATGGGAAGGCATTATTCATGATCAGCTTGATAGCCGACATCGCCCTTGTAATTACATTGAACACCTGAAAAAGGCGGGCTGATTGTGTCTCTGACCCATACCGACAGTGAAGGTAAGGCCAGCATGGTAGATGTGGGTGATAAAGATATCACCCGCCGTGAAGCCAGAGCTGAAGGTTATATTTATATGGCGCCAGAGACGCTGGCGATCGTAAAAGACAATGGCCTGAAAAAAGGCGATGTTTTGGCTGTAGCTCGTATTGCTGGTATTCAGGCAGCCAAGCAGTGCAGTCATTTAATACCGCTGTGTCATCCATTGATGCTGAATTTTATTGGTGTCGAGTTTCAACTGGATGTTGAGCATTCAAGAATCCGAATCGAAACCTGCTGTCGTTTAAGTGGCAAAACCGGTGTTGAAATTGAAGCACTGACGGCCGCTTCTGTTGCCGCCTTGACGATCTACGATATGTGTAAGGCAGTGGACAAAGAGATGCATATTGAAGGAATTCGTGTACTGGAAAAAAGTGGCGGGCGCAGTGGTCACTATGTATACGGCACTGAACAGGTGGAAGCATGATCAAGGTGTTATTTTTTGCCAGCTTCCGGGAAAAGCTCAAGTGCGAAGAGCTGCTAGTAGATGAAGGCAGTTATCCCGAGTTACTTTCCTCTCTAAAAAGTCAACTGGCGGAAAAAGGCGACGACTGGCGTGAAGTAATGATGAGTGAAAGAACATTGGTGGCTGTGAATCAAACCATGACTCGAAAAGACGTCAGTTTGAAATCCGGCGATGAAGTGGCTTTTTTTCCACCGGTTACCGGAGGTTAACGTCGTTGATTTCCATACAGGCTGAAGACTTTATTCCCAGTGAAGAATATGCACGACTGGAGGGCGATAAGTCCTCCGGCGGTATCGTCACCTTTACGGGTACCGTTCGTGATATGAATCTGGGTGATCAGGTAGGTGGTTTATTTCTGGAGCATTATCCGGGCATGACCGAAAAAGCGCTTCAGGAAATTATTGATGAAGCGAAACAACGCTGGGAACTGATTGAGGTTCGGGTTGTCCATCGTATCGGGCAAATGTATCCCGGTGATCGTATTGTGTTTGTGGGTGTTAGTAGCGCTCACCGGAAAGAAGCATTCGCAGCTTGTGAGTTCATCATGGATTACCTGAAAACCAAAGCGCCGTTCTGGAAAAAAGAAACGACAGATGACGGGGATCGCTGGATTGAAGAACGTGCCTCCGATCAGGAAGCTGCGGATAGTTGGAATAATAAGTTAGGTTAATAAATAGTTGGATCAATAAGTAGAGGTTGCTCAGGTTGAAAAAGCTTGTTCTGGTAGTATCCCTGCTATTTTTGTCGATAGCAGGCAGGGTGGCTATAGCGGACATATTGAAGGTAGCGGTAGCGGCAAACTTTAAACCAACACTTGAAGATTTGGCTGAAAAGTTTGAGCAGGAAACTGGCCATAGGTTACTGATTTCAGCGGCATCTACCGGCATTCTTTTTAATCAGATAGTGAACGGTGCTCCGTTTGATATTTTCCTGTCGGCAGATCGTCAACGTCCAGAAATGCTGAAGGAAAAAGGTATGATTCTGCCTGGCAGCCAGCACACCTATGCAATGGGTGAGCTGGTGCTCTGGAGCCCGGGCGAGTCGACGACACTGGTCGAATTGAGAGATAACAAGGCGCGTCTTGCCATCGCCAACCCTGCCATTGCACCTTATGGTTTGGCAGCGCAACAGTTGCTGGAAAATCTGGGCATTTGGTCGTATGTTGAATCCCGGTTAGTGAAGGGCGCCAGTATTCAACAAACTTGGCAGTTTGTGGCCAGCGGGAATGTGCCAGTAGGTTTGGTGGCAAAAGCGCAGATGGTTGATGGTGATCAGTATACGGTGATGCCCTATGAATATTATGATCCAATTCAACAGGATATGGTGATACTAAAAAGAACACCGCACCCTGATGCAGCAAAACAATTTGTAGAATTTATCCTGTCAGAGTCTGCACAGTCATTGATTGAAAGCCACGGCTATTTCTCTGTTGTCAAAAAAGATAAAGACGGCTCTCTGATAGAAAAAGCGCTAATAGACAAAGCTCCAATAGACAGAGCTCGAATAGAAAGTGCACTGATAAAGGATTAATTCTAACGTGCTGATCACGGCCATCTGGGTGACTTTGAAACTGGCAACCATTACCACAATTATTCTATTGTTGTTGTCTATCCCGTTGGCTTGGTGGCTGGCCAACATGCAGAGCCGAATCCGCCCGATTCTGGAAGCCATTGTCGGATTGCCGATGGTGTTGCCGCCCACTGTGCTCGGTTTTTATTTGCTATTACTCTTTTCCCCTAACTATGCCGCGGGGCAGGCGTGGTTATCATTGACCGGTTCTACCCTTGCTTTCAGTTTTACCGGGCTGGTGGTTGCTTCTGTTATCTACTCCATGCCATTCGTGGTTCAGCCGTTGCAGCGGGCATTTGAACAGCTGGATAAAGGGCTGCTTGAAGCCGCGGCTATGATGGGCGCCGGCGCAATGGATCGTTTTTTCAACATTGTATTACCGTGTTCCCGAAGAGCATTGGTGTTGGCTGGTTGCATGGGTTTTGCTCATACCATCGGAGAGTTTGGTGTTGTGCTGATGATCGGCGGCAATATTCCCGGGGAAACCCAGGTATTGTCCATTGCGCTATTTGATGCCGTTGAATCCCAATCCTTTGAGATGGCGCATCAGATTGCCGGTGGATTATTGTTGTTTGCCATGGTGCTTCTGGTGTTTCTCTACAGTCTGGATCGCCGCTCCGGAAAAAGCTCAGGTAGCCGTGTATGTTGAATATAAGCCTTCAATTACCACGGGATCGATTTCTGCTGGACGTTGATATCAGTCTTGATGGTGATTCAATCTGGGCAATTATGGGGCGTTCGGGATGTGGTAAAACCTCATTGTTGAGGGCGATTGCAGGCTTGGAATCTGGTGCGAAAGGGAAAATATCTTTTCATGGCCAGGTTTGGTTGGACACTGATACACAGATGTGTGTAGCACCCGAACAGCGTCGTATTGGTTATATCTTTCAGGAAGCGCGATTATTTCCAAATCTTGATGTTATGGGTAATTTGCAGTTTGCTCGCCAACGAGCCTGTCGGCGAGACAATACGTTTTCTTTCTCCCACGTTGTTGAGCAACTGGGTATTGACCATTTATTAGGTCGCCGCATTCAAGCACTGTCTGGCGGCGAAAAACAACGGGTAGCCATTGCCAGAACATTATTAAATACCCCTGATTTATTATTGATGGATGAACCTCTGGCCTCTCTGGACTGGACATCAAAAACCACGATCCTGCCAATATTAAGAAATCTCCAGAAAGAATTTGGTATTCCGGTAATCTTTGTCAGCCATGCCAGAGAAGAGGTGGCAAGATTGGCGGATAACATGCTATTGATTGACCATGGGCGAGTAAAATTGCAGGGTGAGTGTCGTCGATTATTCATCAGTATGGACTCTGACTTAATTAGCGATGATGGTGCATTATCTATCTTAGAAGCTGACGTTACTGATCATGATGAGGATCATGGTTTAACAGAACTGTCTCTTGGCCGTCAGAAGCTATTGGTTAACTGGGTGAATGCGGAAGTCGGGACGCGCCTGCGAATACTGCTACCAGCACAGGAAGTGAGTATTGCAACAGAAGACCTTGATTGTTTAAGTATTCAGAACCGGCTCGCTGTTACGGTTGAGACAATGAAAGAGCTTGGTAATAGAAATGTTCTACTGTCATTATCTACAGAAGGCCAAACCGTTCAGGCGGTGGTTACTTGTCGAGCGGTAGATATGTTGGGAATATCCATAGGCAAACCCGTGTTTGCCTACTTCAAAGCATCGTGCCTGAATGTGGTCTGATTAGTTAGTCGTATGTGTTTCAACACTGTCGTGTTCAGTGTTTTCCATAAGAACTTTGGATGCTTCAGCTACTTTGTTTTCGACATCGTTATAGAGCACCAGAAAACTTCCGGCGGAAAGGGAGTTCTCATATCGTACGATGCTGTCTTTTGGAATCCCCATGCCAGCCAAACCACCGCCAAGTGCAGAAAGGCCTCCCATAACAGCAGCACCTTCCAGGCCACCAACAATGGCGGCCGTCAGAGGGCCTGCAATCACCAGTGGTCCAATGCCTGGAATGACAAAGAACGCAGCGCCGACAAGAATACCCCAGAGACCACCCCAGAAAGCACCGATCTTTCCCCAAGCTTTCATTCGGTCACCAGTGTTGTAATAACCAACAACGTGCTCGTCGGTATGGTAATCATTGCCAACTACCGAAATCTTTTTCATATCAAAACCCGATTTCTGCAACTGTTTAACAGCGTCGTCTGCAGCATGATGGGTTTTATACGTCGCAACACAGGTATTTGGAGTATCCATAGTAGTGCTCCAGCATTTGGGAGGGGAGTTTTCTTAAGGTGTTCCAGGAGCCTGTCGGACTTAGCCGAAAGGCTCCTAGCCTTATAAAAGTAGAAGACGATGATTATCCGTCAAACAATTTGAATATATGGAGTCGTGAAAGTGATGAATTAATATGGGGGAAACGGATGCATAAAAAAAGAGCACCGATGTACTCTTTTTTGGAAGTTCAGGCCAATAGAAAGCTTAAGATCTTTCTACGTTTGCAGCCTGAAGACCTTTTTGACCTTGCTCTACTTCAAAGGTTACTGGTTGGCCTTCAGCTAGAGTCTTGAAGCCGTCGCCAGCAATAGCGCGAAAATGAACGAAAACGTCTGGACCACCGTTGTCCTGAGCGATAAAGCCGAAGCCTTTCTCTTCACTGAACCACTTTACCGTTCCGGTCGATTTAGACATGCATTGTCTCCTAATTTTTCTATAAAAATGCGCTATACACGCGTTAAGCCAAAGGTGTAGTCACATCTTCATAATTCTATTTAAGAGTTGAGCATTTAGAGCAAACTGTACTTAAAATAAGAAGTGGTGTGACGATCAGGAAGCACTAAAAAAGCTGTACGATTTTCGTTCTTCTCTTTGATGGCTAATAGGAACTCTAATAGCTGTCACAAGGGATGTCAAAGAAATTATCAAGATTCACAAGGCAAAAAAATGCGTTAACAAATGGTGGTTTCAATCGCGGGATTTACTAGCACGAACATATAATCAATTCATTGATTTACATGCAGCTTTCTATACAAGTAGTTAATCGGAAAGTCCTTTTTTGAGTAATATTTCTGCAATGATTTTCTGGCCAATATAAACAATGCCCACGACTGAAATGGTCGTTCCTGCCACCATCAGAATCATGGGCAGATTATTTTGTGTTGGGTGTTGGAGCAAATACACCAAGTCTCTGGCCTGAATGCCAATCCAAAGTGAAGCCAGTGTTCTTGGTAACATTCCAGCTAAACCCGCAATGAGGAATACCTTAAGGGGGACTTTGATCGCAGGCAAGATGAGATTCATCAGTGAAAATGGCAACACCGGAGATATTCTGACCAAAACCATCATCAACCAATGATGATTCTTTAATTCCACAAGCGCTAACCGGGCATTTGATTGAAGCGGTAACGAATTAATCAGTTGGCCATTATCCAATTGTTTACCAAGCATAAAGCCAATCAACGAGGCAGTGGGGTAGGAGAGTAATATATAGAAGAGCGCTTGCCATCCAAGAAAGTAACCGCTAATTAACGCAATCAATGTTGATGGCGTCAGCGCCATGCTCATGGTGAATGTACTGGCTAGAAAAAGTAAGCTCCATTGAGCAATCGTCAGATTATTCAGAGCACTTTGAAAGTGAATCGCCATGGTTGTTACTAATGTACTTCCAAATAGGGAAGCGATACTGACCAAACCCATCAACGAAAAGATGCGCCGGTTTTTGCGGATAAAAGCGCGCTGTGAAAAAAGGGTTTTGATCGAAAAATATTTCACGGTCAGACGTTGTTTATGAAGTTACGACATCCTAGTAGGTTTTATGAATAAATAACAACCACTCTTACACTCTCTTAACATGCATATTTTAAGAGCTGCAAAGCCCAGGTGTAAAGTGGCTGTGTTTGTACGACTGCGTGTAGGTAATTTCACTAACTTGCTGATTTTTATGGTGAAAATAATTCGAACGCTCATATAATAATTTTGAACGAACGTAGTCGTTCTTTATTCCACCATTGAGCCATTCGAGTTTGTAATGACCACTGCGACCCTTGAAGCATCTCGTCATCTCGTTGATTCCCAATGTCCGCCACCGGAAAAAACCGGATGGATAGAACGTCACTTTCAACTGCAGGCGAATGGTACCCACCTTCGTCAGGAAGTGATGGCGGGCATCACTACCTTTATGACGATGGCTTACATTATCTTTGTGAATCCGCAAATCCTGTCTGCTGCAGGGATGGATGCACAGGCCGTGTTCGTCACCACCTGTTTGATCGCCGCCATCGGCAGTATCGCCATGGGCGTAGTGGCGAATCTGCCCATTGCCATGGCGCCGGCCATGGGGTTGAACAGTTATTTTGCTTTTGTGTTAGTGGGTGGTATGGGGCTGGCCTGGCAAACAGGCATGGCAGTGATTTTCTGGGGCTCCTTATTGTTCGCTGCGGCGGCGGTATTTCGAACCTACATTATCACCAGCATTCCACTGAGTTTGCGCATCGGCATTGCCACGGGTTGTGGCTTGATGATTGCTCTGGTCGGATTACACAACGCTGGCATTATTGTTGCCACGCCCAGCACGATGGTGACCATTGGGGATGTGCGTTCTATTCCTTTTGTGTTGGGTTGTGGCAGCTTCTTGCTCATGATGGTGCTGGTTCAGCGTGGGTTTAAAGCCGCGGTGCTGATTTCCATTATGGCGATCACCTTTATTGGCTGGTTACTTGGCGACATTGAGTATCAGGGAATCGCTTCGCTGCCACCGAGCATTGCACCTGTTTTTGGCCAACTGGACTTAATGGGAGCACTGGATATCAGTCTGGCTGGCGTCATTATTTCCGTTATGTTGGTCAGCTTGTTTGAATCTGCCGGCACCTTTGTTGCTGTGACCGATAAAGCGGGTCTGGCTGATGAAACAGGCAACTACCCTAATGCGACAAAATCATTGTTTATCGACAGCCTCAGTTCTGCCGCCGGTGCTTTTATGGGAACGTCTTCCGTTTGCCCGTATGTAGAAAGTGCAACAGGTGTCGTAGAAGGCGGCCGTACCGGATTAATGGCCGTGGTTGTGGGTGTGCTGTTTCTGCTGGCCATTTTCTTCTCACCATTAGCAGGCATGATTCCGGGTTATGCCACGGCGGGCGCATTGATTTATGTCGGACTGTTGATGACCTCCGAGTTGACCCGGGTGCAATGGCACGATCTCACCGAGGCTGTTCCTGCGTTTGTCGCCACCGTCATGATTCCTTTCAGTTTTACCCTGACGGAAGGCATTGCTACCGGTTTTATTACTTACGCGATTTTAAAGTTGGCTTCAGGACGCAGAAAAGAAGTGTCCCCCGTTTGCCTGTTACTGACTGCGGTATTTATAGCTCGTTACGCTTTTTTATAACAAACCACTCTACGTTTTAAGACCATTTAAGTTGAGCAAACCATGATTAAAGAAAACCTGCGTGACCTTATTGACGCTGGCGCTGCCCGTATCCCTGCTGATCTGGTGATCAAGAATGGACAGCTGGTGAATGTTACCTCTTCTGAAATCTATCCTGCGGACATTGCCGTTTATCGCTCCAGAATTGTGGCGACAGGTGACGTGGAAGCGTATATCGGTGACAACACACAAATCATCGATGCCGAAAATAAGTATCTGGTACCGGGCTTGATTGATGGTCATCTGCACATTGAGTGCAGCAAAATGTCCATGACCAGTTTTGCCAAAGCCGTTGTGCCCTGTGGCACGACCAGCATTGTTTCCGGTCTGGATCAGTATCTGGTCACCGCTGGTTTGGAAGGCGTTCGGGAAGTACTGGATGAAATCAATGAAGGCCCTTTAAAGGTTTTCTGGGGCTTGCCATTTACCACGCCTTATACACTTCCAGAATCCACCGTTGGCTTTAATGTCACGCCGGACGTGCATCAGGAAGTGCAGAAATGGCCAGAAGTATTTGGTGTATGGGAAACCGTTTCCGAGTTTGTGGAAAACAAACACGACGGAGTGATGAAAGCGATCGAATATGCGGGTGAAAACAATCTTCCTGTCTTCGGTTGTGCGCCCATGACGACGGGCACACGTTTGAACTCTGTACTGTGTGCCGGCGTTCGTCTGGATCACGAAAGTTATGACCATATTGAAGCTATGGAAAAAATCCGCAAGGGCATGTTCCTGCTGATTCGTGAATCCTCTATTTCTCACTTCCTTAATGAAAACATGAAGGTCGTGACGCACATCAACCCACGGGTTACCCGTCGCGTCAGCTTCTGTACCGATGATGTGATTCCTTCAGAAATTCTGGAAAACGGGCATATGGATAAACTGATTCGTATGACCATTGCCGCTGGTGTTGATCCAATCACTGCCATTCAGATGGGCTCGTTAAACAGTGCTGAAGCGTATCGGATTGATCACCTCGTCGGTTCCATCTCTCCAGGAAAAATTGCCGATATTCTTCTGGTAGAAGACCTGCGCAAGTTCAATATTGATAAAGTGATTGCCAAGGGCAAGCTGGTGGTGGATGGCGGAAAAATGGCCGTTGATCTGCAGGCTCCTGCTCGCAGCGATATTCTTTCTTCAAAGCTGAAAATCCCGTCCATCACACCGACAGATATGAAGGTGTATACCGACCTGAAAACGGACAAGGTGAATGTCCTGTCCATGGAAGTGGACTTTGATGTGCCATTTGTTCGCCGCCGTCGTGATGTGCAGCTGAAGGTTGAGAATGGTGTCGTGCTTCCGGATGTGGAAAACGACGTACTCTATGCAACAGTGGTTGAACGATTCGGCAAAAATGGCAACAAGCCAGTTGCCTTTGTGTCAGGCTGGAAGCTGACTGCTGGCGCTATGGCCAGCTCCAAAGCGCCAGACGACAACAACATTGTTTGTATTGGCACTAACTCAGAAGATATGTCCATCGCTATTAACTATCTTGCAGAAAAAGGCGGTGGTCAGGTGATTGTGAAAGACGGTGAGGTAGTTGATTTTATCCATCTGCCTATCTGCGGTATTACGTCTGATATTAGCCCCGAAGACATGGCAGCGGCAGAATTGAAAATGAAAGCTGTGGCTCGTGAACTGGGCTGTGATTTGCCGGATCCGGTGTTCTACATGTGCTGTCTGGAGATTACTGCGATTCCTGATTACGCCATGACCGACCTTGGAGCGGTCAGCTTTGCCGATCAGGCGGTGTTTAACCCTGTATTGAGTACTGCTGAATAGTCCTTGTGCATTCGTTCCCATGCTCCTGCGTGGGAACGCATACGACATCTATACATGCATTCCCACGCAGCAGCATGGGAACGAGAAAACAGTCAAAATATGAAACAATTGATTGATATGGCGGCTGGCCGCACCCCAGTAGATACGCTGATTATTAACTGTCAGGTCGTTGACGTCTTTAACCAGCGGTTGGTGGATGGCCCTTTGGCGCTTGGCTTGGGAAAAGTCATTGGCATTGGTCAATACGAAGCCAAAGAAGTGATTGATGCCCAGGGCGGTATCGTCATGCCGGGTCTGATAGACAGCCATGTTCATATAGAATCATCGTCTATTACTCCTCCTCAGTTTGCCCGTATA
Organism: uncultured Endozoicomonas sp.; assembly: GCF_947495845.1. Classification (GTDB taxonomy): domain Bacteria; phylum Pseudomonadota; class Gammaproteobacteria; order Pseudomonadales; family Endozoicomonadaceae; genus Endozoicomonas. Next base: position 71,846 of record NZ_CANMAO010000011.1, read on the forward strand.
GTTTTGCCTCACGGCACCACCACTGTAATTGCTGACCCCCATGAAATTGCTAATGTCTGTGGTTTGGATGGCATCCGTTACATGTTGGATGCCTCTAAAGATCTGCCATTAAACGTCAAAATCATGCTGCCATCCTGCGTACCGGCCACACCGTTTGAAGCAGCAGGCGCAAAATTAATGGCGGAAGATCTGGCAGAACTGATCAGTCATCCGGATGTACTGGGTGTTGGTGAAGTGATGGATTTCCCCGCAGTGATTAATGGTGATGAAGCCATGTTGGCCAAATTGAAGTTGGCTCATGATTACGGCTACATTGCTGACGGCCATAGTCCGGGGTTAAAAGGTAAAGACCTGCAGGCTTATGCCATGTCGGGCATCAAAACCGATCATGAATGTTCCAGCGTTGACGATATGCTGGCTCGTATTCAAATGGGAATGTACGTTCAGATTCGTGAAGGTTCGGCCTGCAAAGATCTGGTTGAACTGGTTAAAGGTGTTAATGCTGGTAATGCACGACGTTGTCTGTTTTGTACCGATGACCGTGAGCCTAAAGATATTATTAATGGCGGGCATATCAATAAAAACCTGCGTCTTGCGGTAGCAGAGGGCATTGATCCGATCACCGCCATTACCATCGGCTCTTTAAATGCAGCAGAGTGTTATGGGTTAAAGAAAAAAGGGGCGCTGGCTCCAGGCTATGATGCGGATGTGGTGATTGTTGAGGACTTAATCTTATTTAATGTGCGTCGTGTCATCTGCGCAGGTCGTGAAGTCGTCCGTAATGGCGAGTTGTTGGTGGATATTAAGGACTATCATTGTCCATCTGTTTTGAATACCGTCAATTTGGCGCCTATCAGTTTTGAGGATTTTAAGCTGCCATTGACGTCTGAAAAGGCACGAGCCATTGGTGTGCTGCCAGGCGGAGTATTAACCCAGGCGCTTGAAGTGAGTGTGTTGTCTGATAAGCACGGTCTGTTTGATCCAAAACTCAATTCAGGCCTCAATAAGCTGGCAGTGATTGAACGTCACAAAGCATCTGGCAATATGTCCATGGCTGTTCTGGCTGATTATGGTTTAACCAATGGGGCGATAGCGACTACGGTTTCTCATGATTCCCACAATATTGTGGTGGTGGGTGATAATGATGAGGATATGCTGCAAGCGGTTAAGCAGGTGGAATCCATTGGCGGCGGGTTTGTTCTGATTCACAATGGTGAGGTAATTGGTGAGCTGCCATTACCGATTGGTGGATTAATGTCCGATCAGAATGCCGAATCTGTTGCGAAGACTATGGGTGAATTATTGGAAAAAGCACGAAGCGTTCTAAAAGTGAATGCGGATATCCAGCCAATAATGACGCTGGTGTTTATGAGTTTGCCAGTTATTCCTGAACTAAAGCTGACGTCAAATGGATTATTTGATGTGCGTAGTTTTTCGTTTACGGAAACAAATATTTAATTAGCAATACTAAAAAAGGGAGTTAGTTTGATGGCTAACTCCCTCTGTAGAAAAATCTGTAAGTACCCGGCCATATGGAATCGAATATTTCTGGCTTGTTGATCAGGTTCTCTGCAAGGCGCAACGGCGGGAGCATAGCGAGCTATGTGACCAGAGTTGCAACGCAGTCAGAGGGTCTGATCAATGAGTCAGAAAATATGATTTCATATGGTTGGGTACTTAATTAAACAGCAACTTTCACTTTAGTTGCTGTTTCTACTCCAGCGGCTTCTGCTGATAGTTCACCATCCTTATTGAACAATCCTTCCAGCATCAGTGTAATAGCGCCGTCGCCTGTTACGTTACAGGCTGTGCCAAAGCTATCCTGCAGTGCAAATACCGCAAGCAGCAGAGCAACACCGGCTGGATCAAAGCCAAGTACGCCAACAACGATACCCATGGAGGCCATGACCGTACCGCCAGGCACGCCAGGTGCGCCCACCGCAAAGATACCGAACAGAACAATAAAGACGATCATGGTGCCGAAAGATGGCAGGCTTCCGTAAAGCATCAGGGAGATAACCATGCAGAAGAAGGTTTCTGTCAGCACAGAACCACAAAGGTGGATGGTGGCGCCCATGGGAACCATGAAGTCTACGGTTTCTTTACTCAGCACTTTAGATTTGCGGGCACAGCTTAACGCAACCGGCAGAGTGGCGGCACTGGACATGGTGCCAACAGCGGTCAGATAGGCGGGGCCATAATGCTTAATAACTTCCAGAGGATTCTTGCCAGAAATAGCGCCGGCAATGCTGTACAGAACAAACAACCACACCGCATGACCCACCAGCGCCAATACGACAACTTTCAGGAATACTGGCAATTGTTGAGTCAGCGTACCTTCGTAGGCAAGGCCGGCAAAAGTAGTGGCAATAAAGAATGGTAGTACAGGGATGATCATATTTTTTACGACCATCATCATCATATTTTCAAACTCAAACAGCGCTTTTTCGATGGCTTCTGCTTTTGTTGCCAGCGCGGTTACACCCAAAACAATGGCGGTCACCAGCGCCGTCATGACGGACATAATAGGCGGTATATTTAGCTGAAATGCAGCTTCAGGTACATGGCGCAGAGTTTCCATGGACGTAGGAACGGACATGTGAGGAATGATCAGAAGACCCGCCACGAATGCCATGGTGGCAGCGCCAACAGCTGACAAATAGGAAATAGTTAAGCCAGCCCCCAGCATTTTATTGGCATTCTGTCGTAATTTGGTGATCGCTGGTGCAATGAACGCAATAATAACCAAAGGAATGGTATAGAAAATAAATTGACCAATGACGTATTTTATTGAGCTGACAACGCTCATTACTTGTTCATTGGCAATCAGGCCAATAACAATACCGACCACAATACCAATCAACAGTTTGTTGATCAGGCCCCATTCGCTTTTTGATGTATTTTCACTCATAACGGCATTCCTGAGATAAATGAGTGCTAGATGAATAATTAATGATCAGCTGAACAGTGAAAAGTTGATCACTATATTATGCTTGAGAGTATGGCTTGGTTTTTTAACGGGGGGATATTATATTTTTGTAAGTTTTAAGTGTTGATAAATGTCAGTGTTTTGAAAGCTTCTGTGAGGCAGCCATATTTAATTTACTCTATTTTTTGGTTTAACATATATTTGATTATTATTTAGATGTTTTTTATTTGGATTTTGAATTTCCAGTTGATTTTACTCTTTTGTCAGGTGAGTGATTATTCTCACCTGATTCACTACGTTTCAGGGTTTGATGCCCGTCTCAATATAACAGCTAGGTTTCTGTATTACGCGAGAATTTATAAAAAAGGTTAGGTTCGCTGAGGATGTAGATGTTCCCATCATCATCCATAGTGACGCCTTCGGCTTGAGGTATGAACGCTTTGAGGCCGTGCCAGCCAGTATCAAGTTCCAGAAAACTCAGCTGTTCACCATTGCTATTAACTTCGGTCAACAAGCGGGACTCGTGGCTTAATACCAGCAAGTGGCCGGATTTCTGATCATAGTGTAAGCCAGAAAGGTCATTGTTATAAGCTTTGGCGGCTTCACTGAGAGCGTCTGACTTTTCTATACTGATGACCGGTGGTTGTGAAGGGTTGGTCAGTCCTGCAACTTTATAGAGACGCATTGGGTCGCGTTCTCGGACAACAAAAATGCTGTCGTTTTCCAGGTCCCACGCAACGCCTTCAAAGCCTTTGTTATCACCTGCATCAACCCCAAGGGTCACGCTTGGGAAGTCGTCTTTTTTGAGAGATTCCGTGTTGGGTGTGATGGTTAATTGAATCAGACTTTGCTCTCGCTCATCGGCGACAACAAAATGGTTGCCGCCAACCCAGGTGATGGCTTCTACATCCCGAAAGCCTTTCATGGGTATGCGACGAAGTACATCACCATTGTTGGAGAGTTCTACAACCTGATTAATGCCATTCAGTACAATAAACAGTGAGTGGGTCAGAGGGCTCCAGGTGATGCCTGAGGCATCGTCTTCAATCCCTTCCAACACCATGGCGTCAATCACAACGTGATAATCCGGTAACCAGATAGATTCTTCACGGGTGGTTTCTGAGGTGGTTTGCTCCAGATACCAGTCGAATAGGTGATCTTCAACGTCCAGCTCTCTGAGTGCTAAGAAGCCTGTTACCAAAATGACAAATAGAATAAGTGTTTTCTTAAAATAAACTGCGTTCAAAATTCAACCCGGAGAAAAGTCATTGATGCATTATAGACAACAGAAGTCTTTTAAAAGTTCCCAGGTATAAGAAGTTGTGCAAATGGAATCGAATATTTCTGGCAGAGTGGATGTCCACTTGGTCAGAAAATACGATTTCATTTAGTCAACTGCTTATGCAACTGAGATAGAAAGGAGATGCTATTTAGGAAATGAAAACCATCGACATGGGTCGATGGTTTTAGGGGGGCAAATCAGGCGGTCAGAAAAATAATGATGCCTGGCAGGATAAAGAACGCAATGAACAGATAACCAAAAGCGTACATTCTGTTTTTTACTGCCAGATCAGACAGCTTGTCTGCCATATAGAGCGGAATCTCTCTCAACCACTTGATACCGTAAATCAGTACAACGGCAGATAAGTTAAAGAAGAAATGAACCATCGCGATGGTTAACGCCGGCAGAGCTGCTGGCCCCGTAATTGCTGTGGCCGCCAAAAGTGCAGTAATAGTAGTACCGATATTGGCACCCAGTGTGAAAGGGTACATCTGTCGTACGGTAAACAAACCATTCGCCACCATGGGAACCATCAGACTGGTGGTGGTAGAAGAAGACTGAACCATCACTGTCATAGTCATACCAGACAATATTCCGCTGACAGGACCACGACCAATCGACTTGTGAAGCGCATCTTTTGCTCTGCCCACCATGACTTTCTTCAGTAGCTTGCCAAGACGAACTACCGAGAAAAAGATCAGAACGATGCCAATACCAATCATCGCGATACCAGACAGAGTACTGTCAGGTAAAACAGTAACGAAGCCTTTGATAATATCTTCAGCCGGTGCTGTCAGTGGCTTGATAAAGTTCAGGCCTTTCATGGACATATTCTGACTACCAACCAGCATACCAGCGACGTATGTTGACATCTTGGTGAGGAAGCCGGTGAACAGTTCCAGAGGCAGAAGGATCAGAACCGCCAGCCAGTTGAAGAAGTCGTGTACTGTAGACGCAGCAAAGGCCTGTTTGAACTCTTTATGGCAGCGAATATGGCCAAGGCTGACAATCGTGTTGGTGATGGTCGTACCAATGTTGGCACCCATGATCATCGGGATAGCCAAATGTACCGGCAGGCCGCCTGCCACCAGACCAACGATAACAGACGTCACTGTGCTGGAAGATTGAACCAGTGCTGTGGCAAGAGTACCGGCTAGCAGGCCCAGAATGGCATTGTTTGCGAAACTAAAAAGCTGTGCTGCCGCTTCACTGCCGCCGACTGCCATTTTAAAGCCGGAGCCAATAATACTAACAGCCACAAGCAGAGCGTAGATCCAGAGAACCACACGTAACCAAATACGACCATAGTGTCGTGTGGTTAGTGTTTCAAAGTCGACGCTCTGTTCAGAAGTTGATGTCATTTCAGACATAGAGTGTGCACCTGGTGCTTGTAAAGATGTGTGTAACTTAGCTTTTGTTTATGACAGTTTTATTACAAAATCTTCATTAAGCTGACATATTTGAGCGGGAGCACGTTTATAAAATATCCGGGCTAATCCTTAACATAAAGGTGGAGTGTTCAGGCAGATCAGCTATTGGTTCAGAAATAGAAAAAGCAGCTGTAAGTCTAAACAGCCGCCTGTTAACAAGAAGTTATTTCAAAAGTTCATCAAACAGCTGAACTTTTACGGTGCTTTCTGCATCAATATTTCCTTCCTCCTCAGCCAGAACAATATAGCAATCTGACTGACTGAGAGTGCTCATCACACCTGAACCTTGATTGCCGGTGGATATGACTTGCAGTGACCCTGCCTGATCTTGAACTAGCTTTCCTCGCTGAAAATCACGGCGGCCAGATCTCTTTTTCAGGCCAGATTGAGAAGTCAGTGTTAATTCCACTGGTTTTTCTGGCGCTTGGTTCATCATATGACGCAGAGCAGGTGCTGTCAGCTGCTGAAAAGTAACAGTTGCCGATACTGGATTACCCGGCAAGCCAAAGAAGACACTGTTCGGTAGCTGACCAAAAGCAAAAGGTTTACCGGGCTTGATCGCCAGTTTCCAAAATCCGGTTTCGCCCAGTTCGTCCAGAATGTCTTTCGTGTAATCAGCATCACCAACAGACACACCGCCGGAGCTGATTACTGCATCGGCATGCTTATCGGCTTTAAGAAATGCGTCTCTTAACTGGGCTTTGTCGTCTGCTATTTTTCCAAGGTCGAGAATGTCGATGTTCATTTTCTGTAACATCGCTTTGATAACAAAACGATTGCTGTCGTAAATATCACCTTGCCCTAATGGTTCACCGGGCAGCTTGAGCTCATCACCTGTGGAAAAAACCGCAACCTTTACTTTGCGATAAACCTTTACAGACGCCACCCCCAAAGAGGCCAGCAAGCCAACGTCTTGTGGACGAATTCTGCGCCCGGGGGTAAATACCAAACTGCCACCGGGGATATCTTCACCAGCGTGACGAATGTTATTACCGGTTTTTTCTGGCTTATTGATGAATCGGATATGGTTGCCAACCGTCTCGGTTTGTTCCTGCATAATCACCGTATCGGCACCTTCAGGGATGCTGGCGCCGGTCATAATCCGGATGCAGCTGCCTGCAGGCATCGCTTCCTTAAAAGGGTGGCCGGCAAGAGACTGTCCAACTAATGGCAGAGTATCATTCGACTGTAAATCCTGAAGTCGAAGCGCATAGCCGTCCATGGCTGAATTATCATGGGATGGCACATTAATGGGTGAGATAACTTCTTGTGCCAGCACTCTGCCCAGACTGTCTTCCAATGAAACGTTGTCGATGTCGGTAACAGGGCGGACACTGCTAATAAGAATATCCAGAGCTTCTTCCAGCCGCATTAATCCATCGGTTGCGCAGCAATCACTCATAGTGGTCCTCGTTGGGATTTTTGTAGGCATTGTTATTGAAAACAGAGCCATTGAAAGCAGAGCCATTGAAAGCGTGACAAAACTGTTCAATAAAGGCAGCAATGTTTGCCGGATTGTTGATGTCCAGCTCCGTAATGGTGCTTGGTAGCGTAATACCGTCGTTTATATCCCAGGCTATCGCAATGATGTTTGGGTCTGATGGAAACAGGTAGGGTTTGTCATAATCACTGCGGTGCAGTTCGATTTTCGGGATGGGCGCTTCACGAAAGCCTTCGACAATGATCAGGTTCAATGCGTCATGATCCAGAAGGTTTAGCTGTTCTTCAAGGCAACGCTCATGGCCTTGAGCGTATTCGGTGTAGCAAATTGAACGACCAGGGGTGCTTAATACCAATTGGTGCGCGCCAGCCTGCCTTAAGCGAAAGCTGTCTTTACCCGGAGGATCCGGCTCAATGGTGTGGTGTGAGGCTTTTACCATCCCGATACGAAAGCCACTATTCATCAGGATAGGAATAAGCTGTTCAATCAGTGTGGTTTTACCGGTTCCGCTATGGGCGGCGATACCGAGAACAGGGATAGTCAGTTTAATCACAGAAGTTGCCATGCAATGTCAGGCTTCACGTTTTCTCAGGTAATGACGTTGTCGCAAAAAACGGTAGGTCGGAAATTCTGAAAGAATTGCCGACAAAGAAAACACACTTCGATGCCAGTTCGTCGGCAACCCTTTGGGTTACCGACCTACGGCGCACTTTGTGCAATATAGCCAATATTGGCCACAGCCAGTCTCCTCTATAACCAGGTGGCAATTGTATAGAAGAATTACGTACTGTACGAACGAAACAATAGCGTCTCAGGCATGGTTTTGCAGCGGATAAGCGGGTAGGATTCGGGGTAAATCGTTTAATCGCGAGCGCCGAGCTTTAGCACCTAAAGAGATGCATTCTTCACAGAGCAGTCTCCATGGACTAAAAGCCGCAGCCTTGGCTGCCAGGGTAATGGAAGAAACTCTATTGCCTCCCGCATTTGGAAAGGTGTTCTATGGAATCTACTTCTCGCTCTATGCCCGAGGGGTTGCAGGATATTCAGGGTCGAACGTTTCCCTACCTGCGCCTGTCGTTGACTGATTTATGCAACTTCCGCTGCAACTATTGTCTGCCGGACGGTTGTGTTGATCATCATCACAATGATGCCCTGTCAGTGGACGAGATTCGTCGTCTGGTAACGGCGTTCGCTTATCTTGGTGTTCAGAAAATACGTCTCACCGGTGGTGAACCGACTTTGCGTCAGGACTTTACCGACGTGGTTCATGCCATACGTCAGGTGTCCGGTATTAAAAAGCTGGCAATGACCACCAATGGCTATCGTATGGATAAAAGGGTTACCAGCTGGATGGATGCTGGCATCAATGCCATTAATGTCAGTGTGGATAGTCTTGATCCCCGCGCTTTTAAAGCCATTACCGGGCATGATCGGTTACGAGAGATTTTGTCAGGCATTCAAGCTGCATTTGATCATGGATTGCCGTCCATTAAGGTTAATGCGGTGGCCATGAAAGGGGTGAATGACGATCAACTGGATGCGTTTCTGGAATGGATACGCAGTCACCCAATCTCTATCCGCTTTATTGAATTGATGCAGACTGGTGGGAATCTGGCGTTCTTTCAACAGCACCACTTTCCGGGAAAAACGATCCAGGAACTTCTGCTGGCGCGTGGCTGGGTGCGGAAGATGAGTGCGGCTGATGCCGGGCCGGCTCAGGAGTATTGTCACAGTGACTATCAGGGCACTGTTGGTTTGATTATGCCCTACAGTAAGGATTTCTGTAATGACTGCAATCGCCTTCGGGTGACCAGCCTGGGGCAGCTACAGCTGTGTCTGTTTGCAGAATCGGGCATTGATCTTAGAGATTTGTTGCAAAGTGATGATCAACAAGGTGCGCTGGTGATGCGTATTCGTGACTCTCTAAGATTGAAAGAAAGCGGCCACTTTCTGGACCAGGGGCTTACCGGTGGAACCCGCAACTTATCTCAGATGGGAGGTTGAACTAAGGAATTATTTAAAGGCTATGTGGTCAATTAAATAAAAGCCAGTGCATTAGCCAGAGGCTTGAATTATACCCTCATTGGAGTTGACCATGGATCTAACAGTTGGACAGGGGAGCTTTGCCCAAGCCGATCATATCAAACATCAACAGAAGGAAATCAAACGCCCCGCAGTATTTAGTGATAAATCAGTACACATTACCAAATCAGAGTGCTTTATCAGTCGTGCGGCTAAAGCTGTTGCTCATGGCGCCAACGTTGCAGTAAAGGCGTTGGTGTCTCTGTTATCCCGAATGATATCTGTGGTTCTCTCTCCTGTTATCTGGCTGGTTGAAAATCGATTGGGTATTGCCAAGTTGTTGGGGCGGCGTTTGTTGCCGAGCCAGAGTAGAGAGGCAGTCGATGCAACTGCACTGGTTAACAGCAAGCAGAAAACGGGAGGTAATCGTTTTGAGGTTATGGATGTCGTCGATGGCTCTACGCGACTGAAAGCCATTATCTGTTACCCGCCAGGCTGGGATAAATCACAAGACTCCATAAGTCGCTGCGCCATATTTAATAACGGTAATGACATGTGCGTCGATGATTCTTTCGATAAAAATGGCGATCTTGATAAACGCAGCCTTCCAGGCTACCTACAGCATGAATGTCAGTGCCCCGTAGTGCTTTATGATTACAATGGTGCAGGCATTAATAAGTCTTCTAGCAGCCCCATGGCAACTAAAGCCACTATTGAAAGAGATGGGCTTGCTGTACTCAAACATGTTCAGAGCAAGTTTGATAAGGTTATCGAAGCTGGGACTTCTCTTGGCGGTGGGGTGGCTACCACCAGTCTGGAAAAACTGTTGAGTACTCATAAAGACGTTCGCGTTGATCGCTTTCAACTAATCAATCATGACTCATTCACTACCACCGCCAGGGTCGCGATGCCAGGTTATCCACGACTGGCAGACGCTCTTGGCGGGCTATTGGGTATCAACTTGAATGCAAAGCACAGCATCAAGAAACTGGCAGGTCAGGATGTTTCAATGATGGTGTTGAATAACCAGAATGATTACTGCATTCCTCAGGGGGCGCGTATGTCTGAATTCGCCAAAGAGCTGAAGAGCAAGCAGTGTTGCACGATTGAAGATCCGCACGGTACTGGGCATTGCCATCTTACAGAGAGGTTTCAACAAGCGTTGAGAGCAAAAAACTGATCTTTTCTATCAGGTACTGACCTAATGTCGGGCTAATATTGACTTGCATACCCGCAAGGAAACGATAGAAATGAAAACAGTATTAGTGACTGGCTTTGAGCCTTTTGGTGGTATGCCCCTGAATCCTGCATTGGAAACAATCAGAGCACTGAACGGCACGCAGATCATGGATGGTTTTGCCGTTTTTCAAAAAGTCTGTGTACCGGCTGTTCATAATAAGTACCCGATCATATGAAATCGAATATTTCTGGCTTAGTGGTTGGTTACTATGCAAGGCACATCGGAGCGAGCATAGCCGTAGCTATGTGATCGTAGATGTAACGCCGCACGACTGCATGGATGCAGGAGGTAGAGCAACGCAGGAGCAGGTTGCCGGGAGTGGCTAACCAATGAGCCAGAAAATATGATTTCATATGGTTGGGTACTTAAGTGCATTCAGAAGGTCTTGGCTGCCATCGACCAGTGTCAGCCTGAATTGGTTCTGATGTTAGAGCTTGCTCCCGGGCGAAAGGGGGTTACCAGAGCAAGCAGTGAAAGGTGATGAACCTTCAATGTCACTGGAACACATTGTGAAAGCAATAAGGGTTTGCGCAGAAACGGCGCTGTCTGTTACAAAGGATATGGTAATTACAGGCACAGAGATTGCCTGAACCTATTCCCCCATAATAATTGCATAAGTTGCCCAATGGGTCGGAGTCTTATGAACAGAATTCCCTTAAATATTTTTTTACATCATTCCAGTCGGATTGCTGCGGGTTGCATGGGTTTGGGCGGAAGCTGGGACGATGCCCCAGTGACTGGCAATGATGTGCGTCTTGCTCATGAGCTGGTGGATCATTCATTGGATTGCGGCATTAATTTTTTCGATCATGCCGACATTTATACCCGTGGCAAGGCTGAACAGGTATTCGGGAACGTATTGTCTGAACGACCAGAATTAAGAAGAGATATTTTTATCCAAAGTAAGTGCGGTATTCGCTTTCAGGAAAATGGTGCACCTCAGCGATACGATTTTTCCAAAGAATGGATTATCAGCAGTGTCGAAAACAGTCTTGCCCGATTAAATACTGAATATCTGGACCTGTTGCTGCTGCACCGCCCTGACCCGTTGATGGAACCAGAAGACGTCGCTGATGCGTTTCAGCAGCTACAGAGAGCAGGCAAAGTGAAGCATTTTGGTGTTTCCAATATGAATGGACACCAGATTAAATTCCTTCAGGGGTATCTTGAGCAACCCATTATTGTGAACCAGCTGGAGATGAGCCTTTCTCACCTGGACTGGGTCGATGAAGGGGTTGTGTTTAATTATCCAGACAGTGCTGCCATCAGCTTTACGCCGGGCACCATTGAGTACTGCCGTACTCATAACATTCAGTTGCAGGCCTGGGGCTGTTTAAGTAAAGGGTTGTTCAGTGGCAAAGACATCAGTGGTGAATCCGAATCGGTGAAAGCAACGGCCCAGTTGGTTGCGAGTTATGCCGAAGAGTTGAATGTCTCGCGAGAAGCGATTGTTCTTGCCTGGCTGATGCGTCATCCGGCAGGTATTCAGCCGGTGATTGGCACCACCAATGGTGAGCGGATTCGAGCCTGCCAGCAGGCGGAAACGATAGAGTTAAGCAGAGAGCAGTGGTATCGACTATTTTTAAGTGCCAGAGGCAGAGCTATGCCTTAATTTAAACTAGAACTCTAGCGGTCGGAGCAATAAGTCACATTATGATCAATACCTTATGTGCAAATTGTAATAAGTTCACCAGTCCGGAGCGAGGGGCGCAGGCAGAATTTCAAACGAAAGTTATTGGTGTGGTAGCCGGTGCTGCAGCAATTGGTTTATCGTCGTGTGCCGCTTACGTCTTTTGCAATTTCAGTATAATTAATATTGACGTGGCGGTTTTACTGGCAGGATGTGCGGCAGCGTGTGCGAATGTTTCTTATGGGGCATTTGCTAATTTATTGGACCGATCTGTGAGTAGTTGTAGCTGTCCCAACAGAATGACCAGTATTTCTCACTGAGAGTAATACCAATGGCGTTTTTTAATTGTGGAACGAGCAAGTTATTTTGGGTGACTGGGCAATACCCGAGGGCATAAAGGCGAAGAGACGAGTCATAGCCCCCTTGTGCCCTGTGGGTATTTACGCCCTGTGGGTGGAAGCTATGGCGAGGAACTTCAACGCAGATCCAGTCAGTCAAAATAGCTGCGCAGCCCATAATTTAAAAACAGAATTGGTATAATACCCTGTTGCTTGAAAGGGTGAGTTAGCTCGAAATAAATAGGTAATGTTCATCAGGGCTGTTGACGCCTTTCTGAGTCACTGAACCTCGTAACGAAACGCCAACTGACCATAGTGACTCAGGTTCTCTGATTCATTGACCTGAGTCATTGAAATAAAAGAGTATTCACTATCCGAAAAACGCGCTAGAATACGCGATCTTTTTCTTGTCCCCTGTATTTTGGCTTTGTTCCACAAGGCAGGGGTGTGTGAGAAGTCCTGGCACTTCGTTTCCTGCATCTCATTAAGTTGATTGTTCGAATCAACGGTTAACCGGCGGATCTGGCTGATGATATAGCCCCGTCAATGCAGGCCAAGCTTGTTTACTCAAGCCTCTTCAAACGCAGTCATGGACCTAACCGGCGATCTGGAATCAGGAGTCATATCTCCTGATCCGGATACCAGCACCAGGAAGTCCATGGCGAGCCACCTTTCCGAACATCTCTCGGTAATGTGCATTGCCATTTTATTTCTGCTTGTTCAGGGCGTCGCCAGCCCAAAGCAGCCGTGGGTCAGAATTGCCTGTGAGCCGCTTTTTTAGTACAGAATTCATTTTTGGAGTTATTAATGACAGATACCAATGACGCGATCACCTTTGCGGATCTTCCCCTGTCAGAAGCGGTACTCAAGGCGGTTCAGGACGTAGGCTACGAAAGCCCATCCCCGATTCAGGCCCAGAGTATTCCTCATCTTCTGGAAGGCAAAGACCTGCTGGGTCTGGCGCAGACCGGTACCGGTAAAACCGCAGCTTTTGCTCTGCCACTGCTTTCCGGTATTGATCTGAAGCAGCGCGATCCACAGATTCTGGTACTGACACCAACCCGCGAACTGGCCATTCAGGTAGCGGAAGCATTCCAGCGTTATGCTCGTCATATGAAAGGTTTCCACGTATTGCCAGTATACGGCGGTCAGGATATGCGTGGTCAGCTGCGTAGCTTGCAGCGCGGTGCTCACGTTATCGTGGGTACGCCTGGTCGTGTAATGGATCATCTACGTCGTGAAAGTTTGAAGCTGAGCGGCTTGAAAACGGTGGTTCTGGATGAAGCCGACGAAATGCTGCGCATGGGCTTCGTAGACGACATCGAGTGGATTATGGAGCAGACACCTGCTGAGCGTCAGGTAGCCCTGTTCTCTGCCACCATGCCTTACCAGATTCGTAAGATTGCTGATACGCACCTGAAGAACCCAGCAACAGTTGAAATCAAAGCGAAAACAGCCACCGTTGATACCATCACCCAGAAAGTCTGCATGGTCAGCGGTTTCCACAAGCTGGATGCGCTGACTCGTATTCTGGAAGTGGAACCTTTTGATGCCATGATTATTTTCGTGCGCACCAAAACGGCCACCGTTGAACTGGCAGAAAAGCTGGAAGCCCGTGGTTTTGCGGCCGCTGCACTGAACGGTGATATGAGCCAGGCATTGCGGGAAAAAGTAGTCGATCGTCTCAAGAAGAGCTCTCTGGACATTCTGATCGCTACTGACGTCGCCGCCCGTGGTCTTGACGTTGAGCGCATGAGTCACGTGGTCAACTACGACATTCCTTACGACACAGAAGCCTATGTACACCGTATTGGTCGTACTGGCCGTGCAGGTCGTACCGGTACAGCGATTCTGTTTGCTACCCATCGTGAGCGCAGAATGTTGCGTGCCATCGAAAGTGCCACACGACAGCGCATCGATACAATGCGTCTGCCTTCTATGAGCGATGTGCGTGATATCCGTATCCGTCAGTTCAAGGAAGAAGTGGGCAAAGTGCTCGAAATGGGCGAAGAGCTGGATATGTTCCGTGAGCTGGTTGCAGAAATGGAACAGGAAAATGCTCTGAGCTACGAAGATATGGCGGCTGCGCTGTGCTTTATGGCTCAGAAAGAGCGTCCATTCCCGGACGGCAAAGAGCCAGAGCAGCCACGACGTGAAGGTCGTGATCGTGACCGCGGTGATCGCGGAGACAGAGGCGATCGTCGTGAACGTGGTGGCCGTGAGCGCGGTGGTGAAAGAGGCGAGCGTCGTGAGCGCAGCAACGAAGGCATGGTTCGCTACCGTGTTGAACTGGGTCGTGACCAGGGTATCAACCCGGGCGATCTGGTGGGTGCTATTGCTAACGAAGGTAAGATTTCTGGCCAGAGCATTGGTCATATCAAACTGTTCGACAGCTGCTCTTCTGTCTACCTGCCAGAAGGAATGGATAAAAACATTATTCAAACCTTGCAGGGTGCCAAGATTCGTAACCGTCCAATGGAACTGAAACTTTGGACTGGTGAAGAGCCTCCGGCATCAGAGCGTCGTGACGGTGGCCGCAGAGACGGTGGTCGTGGTCGTCGTGAAGGCGGAGCGCCACGTCGAGAGGGTGCTCCTCGTCGTGAAGGCAGTCGTGGTGGTGATCGTCGTCCGCGTCGTGATAACAGCGCCTGATAGTTAACGTTTTTTTATGTCCTCTTCTTTAAAAAGAGAAGAGGGCATTCAAGCAGCTAATCTCTGCGGGTTCGTAATCCTTGCAGGTATTGGCACAAATTAAGTTGTGCTGTTTGGCTTGATAGCAGGATCAACTCCTGGATTTGAGTTAGGGAATAATATTTCCCATGTCTTTATTGTAAAAAAGTATGGGAAGATCTTTACCTAACTTATTTTTAATTTGCTTTTGGAATTCTAATGCCAGAGCTTTATCTTTAGGTTCAAGCTGTTTTTGTGAGTCGGGTTGATTAACTTGTACTATGCCAACTACGTCGTTTAGGCCATAATCCAGAACAGCTTCATTAATATATTGTTTACCGTTTGGGTTTGTTTGTTGTGACTCATGAATGATTTTTTTGAAATCAGAAAAATCTTTCTGCATAGGTGAAAATTTAGTCTGACCATTGATATCAATCCCTATATTAGGGTTTATGAGCTTGTAATGGTTAAACTCTCGTTTAATTTTATCTGAATTTTGATCGCCACCGACAGTTCTCTCATATTGGTGTCTTTCTATACTCCACCCAAGAGAATGGCCATCTCTATCACATGGAACAGTACCACAGTCACCAACTGAGGCTTCCTTAACAATTTTTCCATTACCAGTGTCAATTAATAATCCGATAGTTCGACCTAAATAAAAATGATGGAAAGGTACTCCTTTTGGGGCGTATGTGGCAGAAGCTGCCTGATTTCTCTGATATCTGAGTTGATCTAATTCGTGCTTCATTGGTTCTGTGTCTTTATATACTCCCTCTATTGGGTCAGTGTTGAACCCCGCTAGCATTCTGAATGTTGCACGATTATTATTGAAACATTCCATTGCCTTTTGTCGACTAATATCTGTAGATTGAGTTGTTGTCAGTTGTTCAATGTGTTGTCGGCTAATATCTAAAGGTTGATTTTTTTCCGGGTTTTTAATGTTTTGGTAGCTTGCATTGGCGTTGGAGCTTTTGTTTTCTAGTATTGGTTGAGCCACTGATGATTTGTTTATACAACGGTCATAAAGGCTAATGAAAAATTTTTTGATTTCGGTCCATATTTTTTTAAAAAATAATTTGATGCTATCGATGATGGATACTTTTCTATCCTTAAATGCTCCCGAGTTTATCTTTTGATTTGTTGGGTTCCCGTATGTGAGTGCAGATGTAGGGTTGATAGCCAGTGAGCTCATTTTTTCTACTCCTTGTAATATTAATAAACGGAGCCTGGCAGCTAACTAGCCAGCGATAGTCTTATGTAACTGATAACAAGGCTGATAGAGTAACCGCGGTTTGAATGGTTTCTAATAACAGCGAATATAATATTTATTGGCCAAATTGCACTAACAAGGCTGTTAGCATTGCTAACATAGTGTATTTTTTTGGACTGCATTCTTCTGAATGCGATTTTGATTACCATCAGCATTAGGCTGATGGTAAAACATGAAATAAGATAGAAAAAAAGTGACAGATTGCTCCGCCAAGAACAAATACGTGCCAGATCGCATGATTAAATGGCAGCTTGTTCCATACATAAAAAACAACACCAAGCGTATACAGCAAACCTCCGCCAAGCAGCCAGTACATGCCAGCCACTGATAAACTTTCCGATAGCTCGCCCATGGCAAATAAAGCCATCCAGCTCATCAACAGATAAGTGCTTAATGACAGCTTCTTATATTTAGAACCCAGAACGACTTTGAAAATAATACCGGCGACAGCCAGGGTCCAGACAAGGGCAAAGAGAACCCAGCCCGTAACACTGTTCATGCTGACCAATAAAAATGGGGTATAGGTGCCGGCAATTAATAAATAGATAGAACAGTGGTCAAGTATTTTAAAAACCTGTTTGGTTTTTGGGTGCTGAAAAGCGTGGTACAGGGTAGACGCCAGAAACAATATGACCATGGACGTACCGTATACACTGAAACTGACCACTTTCCAGACGTCCGCCTGATGAGCTGCGTAAGTCACCAGCAGTGTTAAACCCGCAACGCTGAGCAGAGCCCCAAGCCCGTGGGTGACGCTGTTAGCAATTTCTTCTGCCAGGCCGTAGCTAGGACGAGCGGGTGTGTGGGGTTCAGGGGTACTCAAAGTCAGCATCCGTTGTCTTGTTAGACAGCTGATGATACTGAAGAACATCATCAGGGTCTGTTAACGTTTCGTTACGAAGCTTAGAAAATAAAAACCATCCTAACCCGGCACTGAAAGACCAGAAAGAATGGCAGTGTCGGGTAATGTTCGACTACTTTTATTTTGTCGGCTCCTTTGTTTCTGTTTGGTTTCATCAATGCAAACTCTTCAGATTCTGGTAGCTATTCCCGTTTGGTTTCCGTACCTGGATTAAGAGATGAAACAGATAATTGGTTTTTGTGCAGTAATCACCGTTGGAATGTTGTTAGCAGGCTGTGCCCATGATCTGACGGGCATTGAGCCGAGCCAGGTGGAAAACAAACGATGGATATTAATCTCTCAGGATGGGCGGCCGGTATCCGGGCCAAGGGTGACGATGGAAATGAGGCCCGTCACTGCACAGGATGGCCGGATTGGTGGGCAGGCTCAATGTAATCGATATTTTGGCAGCTATCAGGTAACCAACAATACACTGCACTTCTCGCCTATGGGGGGCAGTCGTGCAGCTTGCCCGGCACCGTTCATGACCAAAGAAGCGGAGTATCTCTCAGTCTTTCCAAAGTTAAACGATATTACTTTCAAAGATAACTCATTGGAATTGAGCCATTCTGGCGGATATCCAAAGCTCTCTTATGTCTCTGAATCTGCCAGCCTTGGTGGTCAGATCACCACTAGCCAGGGTAATTTTCCTGCGGGATCCGATATTATTATTGTGCTTCAAGATAGCAGTATGCCTGAAGATCCAGCAGGCATAGTGGGTATTGAAAGTATACAGGTAGGAAGGGACGTTGATGTTGTGGACTACGTTGTAAACTATGCACCAGAACTGGTGAAGGCGAATGGTCGGTATGAACTGATTGCAGAAGTCATACAGAATGGTCAGTTAGTGTATATGACAACCATAAGGCCAGCGGTGCAGCTCAAATCTGCTCCGGTAAAACAGTAAGGGTTTGCCCTGAAATAACTTACATATTTCAATTGACGTTTTCCGTTTTCCGCAATCCGAAGAAGCTAGAGCTACTTGCGCTTTTGCGGACTACGGATAGCGGGCAACGGTCTCAGTAAATGCAGAGTAGTTCCTAGTGCAGCCAAGCGTTATAAGACATACATCCCCGTTCATCCTGAGCGGAGTCGAAGGATCAAAGCACCACACTTCGACTCCGCTCAGTGCGAACGGTATGGGTATTAACGCTTCCTTGCACTAGGCAGTCATCGCCTGTGGAGTCTCGCCCGCCCCAATCTGGTGCGCCGAAGGATTTCCATGGGCATCAACACAGACAAAGACGATACGATCCACAACAATAATCACCTGTCGTGTGACTTTGTTTCGTACACAGCAGCACAGTGTCAGTGATGTCGTCCCGACATTAACCACTTCCAGACCAAACTCAAGAACATCACCACAGGCTGCGGAGCTGACAAAATCAATCTCCGACATGTACTTGGTGACCAGCAGTTTTCCTGGTCCCATTTTACAAGAGGCGTAAATGCCTGCCTCTTCATCAATCCATGCTAATAACGTACCGCCAAATAAACGGTACGCTGGGTTAAGGTCGCCCGGTTTTACTGCACGACGGGAAAAGTATTTCATCTTCAGATCCTTCTGATTGCCTGAGCAATCAATAATGGCAACGATTTATGACAAAATTTATACAAAATCGATATTTGGCTGTGTCATCAGCAATTTAAATGCCAATCAAAGGCAAAAGTCGTCTGGCCGCCTATGAGGTAAGTACCTGATCATATGAAATCGAATATTTCTGGCTTAGTGGTTAGTTACTGTGCAAGGCACATCGAAGTGAGCATAGCCGTAGCTATGTGATCGTAGATGTAACGCCGCACGACTGCATGGATGCAGGAGGTAGAGCAGCGCAGGAGCAGGTTGCCGAGAGTGGCTGACCACTGAGCCAGAAAATATGTTTTTTTATGGTTGGGTGCTTAAGCCCCAATTGGCTTAAATCAAGGCGTTGCAGTAGAATGCGGCTCTCAAATTTTTCATTGGTTCTTTGGATGCTCAACACACTCCGAAGGATCCGTTCATTGTCAGAATTTTCAGGTGAATATATGGGCAAATTTTATACTCAAACTAACCTTCAGATTGATGATAAGCAGGCTTGGCGGGTTTTTGATGGCAAGAAACAAGCTCGCCTTGGCTCTGAAAAGAACCCTGCAACCTTGATGGTTCAGACCGAAGAGCGCAAAGCAGAGCTGGAAAAAGAAGTGATTGAAAATGGCTGGTTTGCCAACTTTGAAGTGGATGAAGAGCAGCCAGAAGACATTTCTGCTCTGCAAACCCTGAGAAACACACCAAAGACGACCGTGCTGGAAAAGACTCCGGGTCGTAATGATGCCTGCATCTGTGGCAGCGGCAAGAAATATAAGAAGTGCTGTGCCTGATTACCGCATGCTTCGAAGGTGCGTGAAAGACTATTGAAAGCAGAAGTTGTAGGTCGGTAACCCAAAGGGTTGCCGACAATCAGCTCACATGCCAGCAGTGAATTTGCTGTCAGTAATGAATAAATATATATAGAAGGAAGCACCCTCAGGGATAGAAAAAATGCCTTCTGATAACTGGTTTGTCTATATTATCCTCGCCAGCGATAACTCTCTCTATACCGGAATAACCACGGACATTAAACGACGGTGGCGCCAGCATTCCGGTGACATCATAGGGGGTGCGCGTTTTTTTCGTGGCAGAAAACCAGAAAAGTTAGTGTATGTAGAAGAGGGCAGTGATCGATCTTCCGTCAGTAAACGTGAAGCCGCCATAAAAAAAATGACACGTCAGCAGAAGTTGAAGTTGCTGTCGAACCCCGCCAATAAAAGTGCCAACTGGTTAGCAACACTATAACAGACGCACGTTGTCTACCTCCATATAGAACAAAATGAAGCAGAAAATATCATTTTGGGTTCAAGAAATGACAAGAAAATAGTATGATGCACTTCAGTCTAGGGTAGTAACTAAGACTCTTCATTACCTTGGCATAACAACAAAAAAACGTATGAGGTGTTCATGGAAGCCAGTTTTTGGGACGGTAAGCGGGCCCCGGGTATCGCTGACAAGATCGATCTTGATCAGTTTCACACCCTAAGGGATGTCATTGAACATTCCGTAAAATCCTATGGCGACAGACCAGCATACACCAGCCTTGGAAAAACCATCACGTTCAACGATGTTGACCGGCTGAGTACAGAATTTGCAGCCTATCTGCAAAATCATACGACACTGAAACCTGGCGATAAGATCGCCCTGCAAATGCCCAACCTGATTCAATATCCAGTGGTTGCCTATGGGGCGATCAAGGCTGGGTTGGTTATTGTGAATACAAATCCGCTGTACACCGCGCGGGAAATGAAACACCAGTTTAATGATTCCGGTGCCAAGGCTCTGGTTTGTTTGAACGTTGTGGGTCACCTGGTTGAAGAAATCATTAAAGACACGCCGGTAGAGCACCTTATTGTTACCGAGCTGGCCGATATGCTGCCATGGCCAAAGCGTTCGCTGCTGAACCTTGCTGTAAAGCATGTTAAAAAAATGGTTCAGCCATACAACCTGCCTCAAGCTGTGCCCTTTACCAAAGTGATGAAGCTGGGTGCATCATCCACCTATACAAAACCAGCCGCGCCAGACCGGGATGACATTGCCGTATTGCAATACACCGGTGGCACGACAGGTGTCGCTAAAGGCGCCATGCTGACTCACCGTAACCTGGTCAGTAATGTGCTTCAGACGTCTAATGTCATGACTCAGTTTGATGAAAATGGCCAACCGATTATTGGTGACTCATCAACCACAGCCATTGCACCTTTACCGCTGTACCATATTTATGCGTTCACGATTCACCTGATGACGTTTTTCCAGTTGGGCGGGCACAGTGTACTTATCGCCAACCCAAGGGATATGGATACCTTTGTAAAAGCATTGGTGCCACACAAGATGAATGTCTTTGTTGGGCTGAACACTCTGTTTGTCGGGCTGATGAATCACCCTCAGTTTAAACAGCTTGATTTTTCTGCTCTGAAATTGACCCTGTCTGGCGGAACCGCTTTGCAGGCGGCAGTGGCTGAGCGCTGGAATGATGTAACCGGTTGCACCATTTCCGAAGGCTACGGTTTGTCAGAAACGTCGCCAGTGGTTTCTTTCAACCCGGCTGGAAAGTACACCAAGCTTGGCACTGTTGGTCTGCCTATGGTTGCCTCCGCGGTGAAAACCATTGATGACGAGGGTAATGACTTACCTTTCGGCGAACGCGGCGAACTGTGTGTTAAAGGTCCTCAGGTCATGAAAGGCTACCTGAATCGCCCGGAAGCAACGGCTGAAGTATTGTCCGAAGATGGTTGGTTCAAGACCGGCGACGTTGCTGTTATTGATGAAACCGGCTACGTCAAGATCGTTGATCGTTTGAAGGACATGGTTCTGGTTTCGGGCTTTAACGTTTATCCAAACGAAATTGAAGACGTTGTCTCCAAACTGGATAAGGTGATGAATTGCGCGGTGATCGGTGTGCCCGATGAGAAAACCGGGGAGGCCGTTAAGCTGTTTGTTATTCCTCAGGATAAAGAGCTCACAGCGGAAGCAGTGAAGGAATACTGCAAATTGAACTTGACCGCTTACAAGGTACCCAAGCAGATTGAATTCCGCGATGAGTTGCCGGTGACGGCCGTTGGTAAAGTATTAAGAAAAGACCTTCGTGCTGAAGAGTTGAAAAAGCGCGAGGCCTTGGCTTCCTAAAGCTTGAGCAAATAAAAAAAGCCCTGTTGGTTATTAAACCGGCAGGGCTTTTTTATTGTATTATTTGGAGTAAAGATAGATGGCGGGGTTTAATTCATTATAAATTATTATGAATATCGGTATGAGATGAAGAGGCTCACTGGCATAATTTTAGAAATGAATTAAAATGTTAGAGTTCATAATCGCTTACTCATGATGGTGGGTATTTTTTTTGATGCTTTCGAGTGTTTTCGAACAGGGTAGGCACACCAAAGGCTGATGTCATTATTAGCTGGCTAAAGAACTTTTTAAAAGCGTTTTTTGGTAGGAGTGGTGTCAATATGTTTATTAATGATGGTTTTTGTGATGACTGTTCAGTAATAAAATTCTTCGAGTTCAATAAATGGTTATATGTAAGAAATTTCACAGCTCTATTTTAAAGGTTGGTAGTGTGTTTATTAAAGCAAAGTGCCAATATTTCTAACGCGCTTCTATTTACAGAAGGCGCGGTAAATGATAATTTCCCAACGTTATTTTTAATCCCTTAATAAGATTGGTATATCTCATGAATATTTTTGATGAAGCTATCAGTGTGCTTAAATCTAAAGTTCAGGTTCGCAAACTCCTTCAGGATTTGCACGCCGAAGACATTCAGCGGATTATCAGCCGCCTGGAAGCCATTCATGAAGAAAAAATGTTGGCTCAACTGGAAATAGAAGAAGAACAGGCTCGTAAAAAAGCAGCGATGGATGCTGTCAAAGAGAAAATGAAAGAGCTCGGCCTGTCTGTTAACGACATTAAAGGCCTGGCTGAAGAGAAAGCGCCAAGCGCTCGCAAAGGCAAGGTGCGTCAGCGTTATGTTTTCAATTATGAAGCTACTGACGGCTCTGTTGTTAATTGGGAAGGTGCTACAACTGGCCGCATCCCAGCTGATTTCTCTGCTTACCTTGAGCGTACTGGTAAAGACCGTAAGGCCTGCATCGTTTCTGAGCTGTAGTAGTTCAGACTGGATCTAAAAAAGCCCTCATGCAGAGGGCTTTTTTATGAGGTAAGGATCTTACCCGAAATAACTTCTGTAGTTCGACAAACTAAACTCTGTTCGGGCTGAGCTTGTCGAAGTCCGTTGACACTACCCTTAGATGTTTCGTCAAACTCAGCACTCAGGGTGAACGGAAATGGTTAAGTTATTTAAGGTCAATTCCTAAGTTTTAATTCAAACGTTCTTCTATCATTTCTTTCAGCCTATCCTCGCGTGTGAATCCACCCATTACTTTGTCTGGGAATACCAGTGCTGGAGTGCCGGTAATTCCAAGTTTGTGGGCGAGTACAATATTATTATCTAATTGCTGGTTTATTTGATCATCAACAGACGCTTTTAGCATTTCAAGATTAAGGCCCATAGTATTGACTACGTTAGCAATCGATTGAGTGTTATGGGCGCCAGCGTATTCCATTAGATTTTTATGCAGCGAGAGATAGGTGCTATTGCCAATTTTAGCGGATGCTAAAGCAATTGCGGCTGCTTCCCTTGAGCTCGGGCCAAGAATGGGAAGGTCTTTATAGATAATTCGCACTTCAGGGTAATTTTTAACAACACTTTCAAGAATTGGATCCTGGCGTTTGCAATAACCGCAATTGATATCACCAAAATAAACAATGCTTAATGTTGGATTCTCTGCGCCAGCGTAGGGGTCAAGGCTATTCTTGAACAATTCAGTATTGTGATTGGTTAATGCTGAATGTTGTGCCTGATTTCTAGCCGCTTCATCCCGTCTTTTTAATTCGTCAATGACCTCAACAATTATATCCGGATTTTGCAGCAGTGTTTCACGAACCAACTGTTTCACATGCGCCTGCTGCTCGCTATCCAGTGGTTCCGCATTTGCAATTGGGGATAGCGCAATTGACGATAGCGCAATAGAGAGCAGCGCTGCCTGAAAAATGAGTTTCTTCATATAGACTCCAACGTTAAGTAGTTGACCATTTGAAAACGAATATTTCTGGCTGAATGGATGGTTACTATGCAAGGCACAACGCAGGGAGCATAGCCGTAGCTATGTGACCGGAGTTGTAACGCAGCAGAGTGACTGTCCATTCAGTCAGAAAATGTGATTTCATTTGGTTAACTACTTATGTAAAAAGATGGTTTGGTTATTAATAGGGCTCTTCCTTCTTTTACTTAGAGCCATTACATAAGGCCTGAAGCGGCGAAAACTATGTCATAAGTCAAAAAAACTTATCTACATAGGGCGTATGGTTAAATCGTGAGCAGAGGTGTCAAGACCATTCAGGCGGCAGACAGCACAGAATATCGGTGGCATCCGGTGCTCTATATAAAGGTGAATATACTTCAAATCAGGCGTTGTCATTGGTTTCGGGATGTTTCGCAGTGTTCCATCGTAAGCCTGCTAAATGAATTGAGAAGAGGCCGATAACAACAGTTCCTAAATTCAACGTAAAAAGGACTGAAACGATGAAAGTATTAGCTGTTGCTGTAGCCGGACTGTTATTGGCAGGTGCTGTGCAGGCTGGCGAGAAGGCTGAAAAAGAAGGCATGGTTTGTCATGCTATGGGTTCTACCAATATTCATCACCAGCCTCGCTTTGGTGATGGTATGTCTCCTAATCTCTCTGTTCCGGTTACTCCAAAATTTTATGTGACTAGTGAGCGTGATTATAAGGCTTGCCGTAAAATGGCTGCGGAAAAAGGCGCTCATGTGATCATTGATCCGAATGCCTGAATATCAGATTTGATTTAGCTGGCTAAAAGAAAAACCGGTAGCTCTTGGGAGTTACCGGTTTTTTTGTGTTTGCCGTAAAGTGCGGATCGTAGGTCGGAAATTCTGAAAGAATTGCCGACGATTGTGCGGGTTGTTGGGTTTTATTGTCGGCAACCCTGTGGGTTACCGACCTACCTTAGAAGGTGTAACCAACAGTACCTGTGATGGTTCCCTTACGCAGTACGGTATCGGCATCACCACCCCAAGCGAGCTTGGCAGTCATGTCGTCGTACTTGGCGGTCAGGCCGAGGTTGATCTTCTTCTCACCTTCTTCGAAACGGCCAGTCAGATGAGAGTTGCCATCTACATCATGAGTGAAGCGGAAGGTGGATTCCAAATTCAGGCCAGGCATTGCAACATCATTCCAGTTAGCGCCAACCATCAGGTTGTAGCCCCAGCTTGAACGATCTAAACGATCATCAGCATTCAGTTCAGAGTCTTCTCCAGACCATGCACTGGAGCCTTTAGCAACATAATTATCGTAATTGTCCAGCCCGGAAACTTGTTCAAATGCCATTTCACCAACAACGTACATCAGATCTGTTCCAAGTACGGCACCGAATGGTTGAATAACGGAGAGAGATGCGTCCCACATAGGTACGCGCTCAATGTTTTGATACCACATATCTGCTGTAGTCGTCCTATCAGTAGCTTGTGAAATATCAACATCAGCGCCCTGCGCAAAACCTCCAACCCCTTCCGCGGCTTTTGCAAGGATGTCATCTGGATGATCTACCCAGATAGGAGCATTTTCTCTGTATGTTATTTCACCGGCAATCTGAGTGTATCCCCAAACTTTGGTATTAAAGCTAGCCCCCCAAAGCTTAATATCTTCTGGGTAGATTGTTTGGGCATCAACGCCATTTGATAACATGTGAAGCGCAGCAAGACCTTTTCGAACATTGAGGTTGTCAGTAGGGTCTGCAATCTGGCTAAGCAAAGCATTGATGGCTGCCGATGGAGAAGCTCCCGGAACCCCTGTAGCAAGACCTGCTAAGCCAAGGCCGTTGGCTGCAGATGCTTGAGTAACTTTTGCTTCAATAAACGGAACACTTGAATGATAATTCGCATAGTAAAGAGCAAACTCTGTATCAGGCAGCGCTTCTGGTGCAAATGTAAACTTCATGCCCCACTGACCAGAGTCACTGGCATCAACTGATTCACCAACGTTTGCAACTTTTCCATAATCGCCAAATGTACTAATATTAGCTGCTTCTAAGGCGCCGGCTAACAAGGTATCGAAGCCAACGTTTCCAACTGTGTTAAGCCCAAATTTCTCTAGTTCGTAGTATGCAAAATCAGATCCGGGAACAAAAATATCTTCGCCTGAACCATAAGTACCACGTCCCGGCATAATGGATCCTTCCCAATCATACTGAGCAAAAGCCGAAAGGGTCATTTCATCATTGAACTGCAGGTCTGCCATGAGCATACCCTGAGCGATGTTAAGGTCTCCATCTGAACCAGGAACAGTGGTTAGGGCTACGTCGTATGCATTAAGATCTCTCATGCCTCCAGCGTAGAATATACTTTCACCCCAGTTATGAGCCTGATTGCCTAATTTCAGGCTCAGCTTTTGGCCACCATCAAATTCCCAGTCGCCATAAACATAAGCGCTTTGCAGTTTAACACCCCGACCCTGATTATCTTTTACTTCATCAGACCAACCATTAAATGTGCCAGCTTCATCATCAAAGCCTTTTGCAACATCGCCAGCGTTATTTGAGTCCCACTTGTTGCTACCATTCATCAATACATGATCATAATAAGCAGTAGCACGACCATAGAAACCGTAGTTATCTTTTTTCAGATCCAGCTCAGAAGTGAGCTTTAGAGCTTTGCTTACAAAACCTTTGTCAAATGAACGATCACCGTCATTCTCGTTTTGTTCGCGTCCATCTGGAGTAACATACCCTTCTAAATCATACTTAGCACCCAGCGAGATAGTGGTGTTCAAAGTCCCCTGAACTTCACCATCCATCGCTTCGAATTCATAAGCGTAAACAGAAGAGGCGCCCATCATCATTGCGCCGGTTAAAACAAATCCAGCGGCAGCTGGAGCCAGTTGCAGTCGTTTTTGTGATGTTAACATCGAGAGCTCTACCCTTGCCTTATTATTATTAGTGTTATTTTGTGTGTGTTGTTGTTGTTTGTGTGTCGGCATGCGTAGTTGTACTAAAGTGCATACCGGTATGCAAGATATTTATACCCTGTCTTGTATTTTGTGTGATTGTTACCGTGTTCTCCTGTTTCTTTGCGGTTTATGTAACACTTTTGTCGTGTAGTTTTGGTGCATGGCACTCATATTCTCGCTCCCATGCTGTGAGGCTGCTGAGAAATCCGTAGGTCGGTAACCCAAAGGGTTGCCGACAATTAGCACCTACAGGCCGGCAATTCTTGCAGAATTATCGACCTACGGGTTTCGCTACCACTTTGGAAGCTTCGTAAGACCGTAAGAACGAGAGGGAGGGTTACAAAACATACCCACCCGCTACACAAGGTTTGTCGTCTGTACTCATGCCGTTAATCCATTCCGTGATCAACTCAACACCTTGGTTATGGCTAAGAGACCGACCCAGCTCCGGCATCATGGCGCCGGGTTCTACCGATTCTATGCGGTAGACCAGAATCGATTGATCCGCATGGCCCGGCATAATATCCACAGGACGATTGCCCGCGCCCTTGCCTGCAGCAATGGGGCGTTTACAGAAGCCGTAGTTTTCATCCAGTGGTGTATCTATGGTTAAGAACAGTCCACTGGTGCGCGCCGCGCCATTTGGATTGTGGCAATGGCTGCAGTTAGCGTCCAAATAGCTTTTTGCCTGATGTTCGAGGGTTTCATTTTCCCTGGCATTGGGCCACAAAGCGTTCTGTGGCGCGCCGTTGATATCGTCCAGTCCGGTTAATAATCCTGCGTTCATCAAGTAAGCAAGCTGATTTTCCGTGCCGGAACTGTAGGTGAAGTCCCGGTTAAGGTGGCGGATTTTTGGTCCGAGGGGTTTGACTGCCTGCCGACTGTCTTCTTCGGCGTGGCATCCTGCGCATTGGTTAGCGTCAGGAATGATGTAAGTAAACGATGTTTGCTCTGGGTTGCCATCAATGTCGGTAACGGTGAGCTGTTTGTAGTCACCTGCCCATTCCAATACGGCTTCTGTCTGCTGTTGGTTCCAGACATAAGGCAGTGCAACCCAACCACTTTCCTGATGGATTAATAAACGGGTTTCAACCAGTTTAACTTTGTCCCGAGGCAACCCGTCTTCCGGAGAAAACAGAGATTTATCACCTTCCGATGCTTTCAGTACTGTGCCTTCTGCAGCTTCTGCAACGGGGTAATAAAACGTTTTGCTGATGATGGTGCCAACGGGGTATTCAATTTCTCCATCAACGACAGTGGCCTGCTTTCCTGGTGGCACCCACAGGGTGCGCAGTTTGCTGGCGTAATCCGTAAACAGCGGTGTGTTCAATGTATACGGCACAACACCTTCAGCCAATTCCAGATGGCTGTCACTGAACGATAACACCTGCCACTGGCTTAGGTTGTCTGGATAGTTATCCCCGGAGGTCATCAGCAGTGGCTGCGGCTTGTCGCCACAGCCTGCCAATACCAGGGAAAACAACAAGACCAGTAAAGCCCTGACCCTGATAACTGCAGTCATGATTTATCCTTCCATCGTCGGCAAAGAAATTGCGGCCAGCTTTGGTACTTTACAACGATGTTGCGTCATATCAGTGGTGATGTTGCTATAGCCGTTACCTGCATCCACATTCACAACACCACTGTCGCCATTATCGATACACAGAGCCGGCACGGTGCTGTCAGGATTGACAATGCCATCCCACAGAATATCTGGCAGGCTGCCGGTGAAACCGAATTCAGCGATTTTCAGAGCTTTCAGTTCCATGCGATCAGGGCTGTCGCCACCGCCTTCAAAACGGTTGTTGTAAACAAAGATGCCTTCTGGATAAGGGTCGAAGTTATCCGCCTGCTTGTAGTCTTTTTCGTAACCGGCGGTGAAGTAACTGCTCACAATCACGTTGGCGGTTTTGTTGTCTTTGATATCGTTATCAAATATCTCAACTTTGTCGTTTGAGTTGATCAGGATGCCAGAGCCGGCAGGCACAGCGGCCACGGCAGTTCCGGGAGTACCGAAGTTGTCATAGTTGTTTTCGAACACCTGATTTTGATAAATCCGGGTGCTATGACCAGGCTGAGTCAGCTGAGGCATGTTGAAAATCAAAATACCGCCGGTGTTGTTGGTGGCTACGTTACCGTAAACATCTGCACCGATGGTGTTTTCAATTTCAATACCGGCAACGTTGTATTCTGCGCGGTTGTTGCGAACGATCACGTTATTGGATTGCCCAACGTAAATACCCGCGTCGGAAGCGCCAATGGCGACAGAGTCTTCTATCAATGTGTTTTCGGTTTGAACCGGGTAAAGGCCGTAAGCGCCGTTTTTGTTATCCGGGCCATTGGTCCATTCAACCCGTACACGACGGATAACAATGTTTTCACCCTGATTTACTTTCAGTGCATCACCTTTGGTGTCTTCAATAGCCAGATCTTCCACCACAAAATCGTTGGCGTTCACCAACAGGCCTTCTGCGCCGGCAACCTGGCCTTTAAAGGACAGAATGGTTTTATCCATACCGGCACCGCGAATGGTGACACCATCCACATTCAAAGAGAGGCTTCGATCGATAGTGAACGTGCCTTCCGGAATTTCAATCACATCGCCGGCTTTGGCCTTAATCAGTTTGGATTGTAATTCTTTGCGGAAATCATCGGAGGTTTCGGTGGTCTGGGTGACGTCCTGACCATCCTGACCGCAGGCGGCCAATAAAAAGGACGTGGCAGTGACTGCCAGTAAAGAACGAATCTTCAAAGTCGCTTCCTCATTGTTGTTATTGTTTTCGGTAGTCCAGTGGACTATACGGTGAGGAGCGAGGGAGTGTCTGACTGAAAATAAAAAAGTCAGACTGATTTTAAAATCAGTCAGGCGGTTTCAGAATCAGTAGGTAGGCATTCATGCTACTGCGGGTAGCCTGAAAGGATTGGTGTGAATGTCGGCAACCCTTACAGGGTTACCGACCTATCTGCTCTTTTCGGTATGCGCTGGGTGTCACACCGGTTCTTTCTTTAAACGCACGATTGAATGCACTCAATGAACGAAAACCGGTATCCAGTGCAATAGAAAGTACCGGCAAACTGTATTCCTGTTCAGAAATCAGACGACGGCAAGATTCTTGAATGCGATACCCATTAAGAAAGTCATTAAAATTCCGGTAACCCATTTGCTGATTGATGAGTTGTCTTAACCGGTATTCCTGAATGTTCATTGCATCGGCGAGATTGCTGATGGTTATCCCTTCCTGCTTATACAGCTTTTGTTCTTCCATCAGCTGTTTTAATTGATCAATCGAGTCAGCTTCAAGAGCGGTTTCAGGTTCGTTTTGTGAAAGCTCGCAATCATCACGAAGCAAAATATGTGTGACGGGTGATTCTTGTGATATCGATTCGGTAAACAACAAACCAGAGCGAAATTTTAGCAGGCGGCCATAAAAGGCAAACAGAAACAGAGCCAGCATAACGGGCTGAGCTAATTTAAACGCCGGTGGTCCGCCATTGAAAAATTGCTCCATAGTGACGACGACGGCGATATAAAAACCAACGCTGCCCAACAGCCACACCCGAAGTTGCCGGCGGGATTCCACCAGATCATCCCGCAGGCTACGCACGACGGTGAGCAATGCATGGGCAATCAGGCCAAATTCAAGCCATTGTGGCAGCTGAAACATCGCCCAATTGAAAATATAGGAGCTGTCCAGCCCAAACAGGTAAGCAGTCACTCTGCCGATGGCTGGCGAAAAAATAATGATAAAGGGAATAGCGAGTGTTTTTCTATTCAAGCGGAAACTGTCGTCAAATAGTAGCAGACAGACCATCCAGAACAGGGTTGGAATCATATTGCGGAAGAAACCGCAGATCCAAAGCAGCCAAAAATTATCCGTTGCTGCCTGAAGTATGGGTTGCAGCAGGTAACCCAGTAAACTGATTTGCAGTAGTGCGAAGCACAGTGCTCGTTTATCGCGACCTTTTAGTTGAACTGCTGGAGCCACCTGAAACAAGGTCATCAGTGCCAATGCAAGGCTGAAAAAGGTAGCGGCAATTTGGTAATCGGGCATCCGGATCTACACTCTTTATTATCACTTCTTATTATAAGTTTTATCATGCCTTTATAGACGTCATGGTATACGTAAAAAGGTGGTATAGAAAATAGTAGCTGAATAAATTCTGAGGTATGCATTCCAACGCTAGAGCGAGTCTGTCTCAATAGTTCTGGTTCCCATGCAGAGCATGGGAGCGAGATGTTTGGAGTTTTGCGACAACCTCGGAGCATGGAAACGAGATGTTTGGGGCAATACGACAGCCTAAAAGCATGGGGCTGATGTATATCGACGAACCAACTTTATTATTGCTCTTC
This sequence comes from uncultured Endozoicomonas sp., assembly GCF_947495845.1. Taxonomy (GTDB): domain Bacteria; phylum Pseudomonadota; class Gammaproteobacteria; order Pseudomonadales; family Endozoicomonadaceae; genus Endozoicomonas. The sequence goes on from NZ_CANMAO010000011.1 coordinate 102,938, forward strand.
TGCATTGTTTATCCACCATTCTGCACCGGATTCAGGGTCAGTTCCCAGGTGGAAAGGGTAGCGATCTTTCACGCTGTTACCTTCTTTTTCGAGATAAAGGTTGATCACCACCGCAGACGCATTGCCTGTGGATTCTTTCAATCGATGAGTATTTTGCCCTTCCGCGGAAAAATACTCGGCGGGCTCAAACCGCAGTAATTCACGACGGTGTGGTAGTAACGCCAGTTTAACTTTGTTTTCCGTCAACTGATCAGAGTAACCATAAAATTCTGTGATATGGCCATGCACTAACAGTGGGCCGCAATCCACAAAATGATCATGGGTGACGGTCGCTTCTCCAGGTGACAGTGTAATAGCGACCAGGGAAAATATGTCTGTTTGGATATCAAGCTGCTCAGCTGTTTCACTTTGGAACAAAATTTCTCGATGACAGGCCTTCCGCTGTGCCAGTTGGGCTAACGGGGTAAGGTTAATGTTGCTATTGGCGAGCGCTTTACCGAGGTTTTTCCATACCCACTTTGGCATTTGGTGTTTTGGAATTTGTGCGTTGGTGCCTTCATCCAATAGTTTGCAGGTGAGGTCGTTTATCTGCCGCCGGATCTCATTGATGGGGTCTGTTAATGTAGCTGGCGGTTTGCCAGTCTTGAAACAGGGTGCTGTATGACTCAAACCGTGATGCCTCTCACACAAAATACAAATGCGTTACCACTATATCCTTATGACGAATGATTCCTGTGTGCAGTGAATATAGTCTGAGCACCGGGATTTGCTCAGATGGGATAGGTATCAATCACGATAGTAGCCAGAAGTTTAATAAGTCTTTGGTCCACCAGTTCTGGTCGCAGCAGGTTTAGCGACCATTTTTCATGCCCACCGGATGATCTTTTCAAGCTGGCAATTTGAATTCTTGGGTTCTCATAAGCCGCGATTCTCAGCTCTCCAGTGGCTTTGTTGAGTGTTGCTTGAGCGACGTAACGACCGTCTTTATTTTGCAGGTAGAGTTTTGCGTCTTTCACTGTGAGTAATGTGGCTTTGATATCGCCAAGATGGGTGCCAGTAGAATCATTCACATAATATTCATGCCAATAAAAGCTAAGCGTGAAAGGTAGATAGGAAGACCAGGTGAACTTGGCGGTGGCATCCCAGAATCCGTTGCTGTTGTAGAGCTCATAAGAGCGGAAGACCCGGAATTTTGATTTATACACAGTGCTGGTTATTCCGCGGATAGCATCTTCGAAAAAGAAGTCTTCGCCAAATAGGTCGTTGTCTTTGGTGATTCTCATGCTGTTGGGTGATGTGGTAATGAAATGTTGTTCATAACATCCGACGTCCAAACAGGCTGATGCAAATGTGCTGATGAAGGTTAGCGCGATGATGAGTGCGGTGAGTGTTCGTTTGACCATGCTGACACCTGATGTAAGTAAGAAATATTTTGGTCAATCTTTGATGTGATCTGGTATGAAAAGTTCGCTGAATAGTAATAGCATGCAATGAAAAATGGTGTTGGTTAAAAAATGAACAGGTTTCTGCGAGGGTTGCAATCAAAGACGAAAACACACTTATCCACAGGTCATTCAATAGGTTGATCAATGAAATTGTTGATTAATATCAATATTGCGATAAGTGGTAGTTTTTATATTTCAAGTGGATATATTTTCAGGGCAAACAAAAATGCCCGACGGGTGTCGGGCATTGATCATTAGAAAGTGAAGATGGTGTGAGAGTGCCTAATGGCGGGTTTCACTGGCGGGTAGGATATTCGGGTGATCCAGCCATTCTTCCGGGTTGTCATCAATAGAATCGATGGTCTCCACTTCGTCCAGCTCGCCACGGGTAGCAAGAACAGCCAGCTCTTTGGCAAACTTTTGCAGCACTTCGATCACATCATCCCTGTGGATATTCATGCTTTCATCAATCTCGATACTGAACAGCGGCGCTGCATCATCAAGATCTTCATCTTCTTTGCGGATGAGCACCATGTGCAGACCGTCAAATTCGTCGTCACTGACTTCCGCCAGCTTAAAGGTAATGGATTGCGCATCCCGTAATATCGAGAGCAGTTTTAGCGCTTCTGCGGCACTGAGATCGCCGGCATCGACACGTTCTTCAACGTATTCTCTGGCAGAGAGGCCGGAATCGATATAGCTATCTACCAGATCTTGAATACTCTTATATTTTTCTTGGCTCATAGACCCTCCGTACAGCTGTGTAAGCTGATGTCTGACGGCGTTTTCGTCAGACTTCAAGGCCAGAATCATCAGGAAAAATTGCACGACATAATCCTGATTCCTGATTTCAGTGTACCTGAATGATGATGAATGTATAGGGGTTACTACTGATGAAGTTTGCAGGCTATGACTATAGTCTCGACAGTGATAAGTTCCTTGGCTCGAACAATGCTAGGGTCTGTTGACGTTTCGTTTCGAGGCTCAGTGATTCAGAAAAACGTCCACCGCGCGAAAGACTTGAGAAGTGCGTAGTCATTCTACGTCGAGCAAGTCTGACAAAGCGGAGGACGTTTTTCTGAGTCACCCGAAGGGCGGGTCAGGGCGCCCCTATGTCGTTGTTCCAGTACCTTGAAAGGCAATGAGCATTCCTGCGGCACTGCGCCTAGCCATAGGAGCGCCCTGACCCGCTGAGCACGTAACGAAATGTCAACAGACCCTTGCATCTCAGGCAAACAACGCTGTACACAAAAAATAGTATGAATTTATATCGACTCAACCTGAATCTGCTGCCCGGCCTTAAGGCATTGCTGGATACCCAGAGTGTATCCCTTGCGGCCAAACAGATGCACGTCACCCAGTCCGCCATGAGCCGGACGTTGGCACAACTTCGTGAAGCACTTCATGACCCCATTCTGGTGCGTCAGGGAAATAAGGTGTTCCTCTCAGAAAAAGCCCTGGCGCTGAAAGAAGATGTGAACCGTGTGGTGACTGAAGCCGGGACGATTTTTGAGAATCAGCAGTTTGATCCATGGACAACAGAAAAGAATTTCACCATTGCCGGTAGCTATATTCTGCTTGAGCAGTACTTGCCCGATATTCTTCATCAGTTTTGGAAGCAGGCGCCTAATTTCAACTTTGAGCTGCTTGACTTCAGTCCGCAGCTTGATCAAAAGCTGGAGGCAGGGCAGGTGGATCTGGTGATGGCTTATGTGGGTAAGCCGCCAGCGGGTTTCAGTTATGTGCCTCTGATGGAAGATACGCTCTGTGCCTTGATATCAGAGGATCATCCAATTGGTGATAACAACATTACGGTTGAAGATTTAGAAAAATATGCCGTTGTACGGCACTCTTCCTGGTTGGGAAGTCCTCACTTTATGCGGGATTATCTGGATGGACTTAGCAGAAATATCCGAGTGGCAGCGAAAGCGCCAAGCTTCCCGGTTGCGCTGCAGCTGGTGAATGACAGCAATCGCATCTTGCTGACCATGGAAAAAGTGGCGGAAGCCAATACCTATGTAAAGAATATGAGAATGAAGCCGCTGCCCGGCAAGCTTCCCAAAGTTCAGTATTATATTGTATGGCCCGAGTACTGGGAACATAACCGAGCCCACCGATGGTTCCGGGAGTTCATCATCAACCGATTCCGCCAGCAACTGAAAGAAAATGATCGACGCAATGAGGTGTTAAGCGAAGTCATAAGTCGTTGAGGGTAGAGAAAGGTCATTAAGGTCAGGCTGAAGGTGTTGTGTACTCGAGTTTCAATCGTGGCAACACTATGCCCATCCAGGGAGAGAAGCTGATTTTTACAGCATAACTATCCGGGGATGCATCATCATTTTGTGATGTGGCTGTTATTTCCCGAGCCACAAGATCCACAACATCGCAATGTTTTCTAAGACATTGTAATAAAGTGCCAGTAGCACCTCCGATACCGCACCCGGTGACCATGTAATAGCTAAATACGCCAACACCTGCACCGCCCCCTGTAACGGCATAAGCAGCCGCAGCCAAGCCACCCCCAATGATTGATGAGTTTATAGCGAGAGTGCAATCTATGGTGTTGATGTTAGTGTTGTTATTCATAGTCGATTTTTCACAAACCAGGTTGTAAAAATAGAGTGCGATAATGAGAAAAAGTTCCATTATTACGCCACTTTTATATGTTTATAGGGGCTGACTATCACTCGCGATGTTGGTTTCGTTGCTATTTTGGCTATTTAAATGCAACACATCATGCAGTTTTTGCAGTTGAGCCGTTAGTAGATGCAAAGGTCTGCTGCTGGAAACGGTCACAGCCACTTCAATTTTCTCACCATAACTGGATGGCGCCATGCTCATGGCGTTCAGAGTGAAACCACGATGACGGATAACCCTGAGAATGCGCTCAACCACATCCGGTTGTTGACGGCAGTGTAGGTGTAATTGAACGCTCATATGGTTTCCTCCAGCATTTCGTGATTAGCAGCGCCTGGCGGTACCAGCGGCCAGACGTTTTCCATGGCATCAATTCGAACGTGTAACAGCCAGGATGAGGGTGATGCCAGCATCTCTTCTAATGCAGATTGAACTTCATTCTGGTGAGTGATGGTTCGACCAGGAATTCCAAAGGCACTGGCCAGTGTTACGAAGTCCGGGTTGTCAGACAGGTCCGTTTCGCTGTAGCGGCCTTCAAAAAATAGCTGCTGCCATTGGCGCACCATGCCCAGCTTTTCGTTATCCAATAAAACAATTTTTACGGGTAACTGTTTTCTTCGAATCGTATTCAGTTCCTGCACATTCATCATGAACGAACCATCACCAGAGACAAGAATGACCGGGTCCTCTGGTCGGGAAAGTACAGCTCCGATAGCCGCTGGTAAACCATAGCCCATGGTACCTAATCCGCCACTGGTCAGATGATTGCGAGGGTGATGAAAGCCCACGTGTTGTGCAACCCACATTTGGTGTTGACCAACATCACAGCTGACAACGGCATTTGCTGGTAAACGATCGGACAGTTCTTTTAGCAGCTTTGGGGCAAAAATATCGTCGCCGGGTTTGTTGTATTCCCAAGCGTATTGTTGAGAAAGTTGAGAGCAATAATCCGTCCAAGGCGAGACGTTTAGCTTTTCTGAAAGCTGTGATAAAACCCAATTCATCGGTTGATGCAATGTGACATCCGGTTGTCGGCGCTTATTAACTTCTGCCGGATCAATATCCATGTGGATAACTTTGGCGTTAGGGGCAAAGGTATCGAGTTTGCCAGTCACCCGGTCATCAAAGCGAGCACCAATCGCCAACAAAAGATCGCACTCCTGAACCGCAATGTTGGCTGCCTGAGTGCCGTGCATTCCCAGCATTCCAAGATACCCGTTGGTATCTGGTGCGACGGAACCTAAACCTTTGAGGGTGCAAACACTGGGGATGCCTGTGGTATTCAGGAAGTGTCGGAGTTCGTCAATGGCATCGGCCATCACGGCACCGCCACCGATGTAAGCAATGGGGTTTGACGACGCTTGCAAAAGCGTCAATGCCTGTTGAATGTTATCCAAATCAGAACTTGCGGGTTCAAACTCATTGCTAACCAGATCCAAAGGTGGGTGCCACTGCACATCATGGAGTTGAACATCTTTCGGGATATCAACCAAGACCGGCCCGGGTCTGCCTTCATTAGCCAGAACAAATGCTTCATGGAGCGTTTGGCAGAGCTTATCGCCATCGGTCACCAGAAAGCTGTGCTTGGTGCAGGCCATGGAAAGTCCGAGCATATCCATTTCCTGAAAGGCATCGGTGCCAATGCCTTCTCTGGAAACCTGACCGGTAATGGCAACAATAGGCACCGAATCCATCATGGCATCCGCCAGCGCGGTGATCAGATTGGTGGCGCCAGGGCCGGAAGTCGCAATGCAAACCCCGGTGCGATGTCCTGCCCGGGCATAACCAATGGCCGCAAAGCCGGCACCTTGTTCATGACGGCAGAGCACGTGCTCAACAGAGGAATCCAACAGCGCATCGTAGACTGGCATGATTGTGCCGCCGGGATAGCCAAATACGGTAGTTATCCCGTGTTCCTCAAGCGTTTTAACGATAGCCTGTGCGCCGTTCATGATTCTGCCCCCTTATACCAATTCTGTTTTTAAATTATGGGCTGCGCAGCTATTTTGACCAGCTGAACCTGCGTTGAAGTTCCTCGCCATAGCTACTACCCGAGGGCATAAAAGCTATGACTCGTCTCTTCGTCTTTATACCCTGTGGGTATTGCCCAGTCGCCCAAAATAACTTGCTCGTTCCACAATTTAAAAACGCCATTGGTATTACCTGTGAAGGTAAATGATTAATGTATAAAAAAACCCCCGGACCTTTCGGTGCGGGGGTTTTTGTCGTGACCTTTTGTTCAGCCAGACATTTCCCCCGCGGAGATAATAATCACCACGTTTATAAGTAGGCGCTGGCTGAAAGATGAAAGCATGTGTATTCCTGATCAGTTTTTATTAAAAATACTTACTGTGTACTTTTATAGCACAGCAACCATTGGTGGTCGAATTACCAATTAGTCTTGCCTCACCCAGTTCTTTACATAAAATGGCGTCACAAAAGAGACTAAAGACCCTGTAATTAATATGACAATCCAGACCCGTCAAAGTTCACCTGTTTTTAATGTGGAGCGTATCCGACAGCAGTTTCCCCTGCTGCAGCGAACGGTTCATGGGTGTCCGCTGGTCTATCTGGATAATGCGGCCACGACTCAGAAGCCGGCTTCCGTCATTGAATCTATTGATTATTATTACCGGGCGCAGAATGCCAATGTGCACCGTGCCGCACACTTTCTGAGCGCTTGTACCACTCATGCTTTTGAAGATGCCCGGGAAACCGCCCGGCAATTGCTCAATGCGCCTTACGCCGAAGAAGTGATCTGGACCCGTGGAGCTACTGAAGCCATCAATTTGGTTGCCCATAGTTGGGGACGAAACCAGTTGCAGGCAGGCGATGAGATTATGCTCAGCCGGTTAGAGCACCACGCCAATATCGTCCCATGGCAAATGGTGGCGGAAGTCACTGGTGCCATTATTCGAGTGATTGATCTGGATGACGCCGGCAATGTTGATCTGAATTCATACCGTCAGCTGCTTTCTGAAAAAACACGGCTGGTGGCTATCGCTCACACGTCCAATGCCATCGGTACTATTTTACCGGTACAGGAAATGATTCGCCTTGCCCATGATGCCGGCGCCCTGGTGCTGGTGGACGGTTCACAGGCAGTGGCGCATCAGAAAGTGGATGTTCAGCAATTGGGAGCGGATTTTTACGTTTACTCAGGTCATAAAGTGTACGGGCCAACAGGGATTGGTGTTCTTTACGGTCGGCGTGAATTATTAGAATCAATGCCGCCCTGGCAAGGTGGTGGTGAAATGATCGAGCGGGTCAGTTTTACCGAAACCCGTTATAACGCATTGCCATTCAAGTTTGAGGCAGGAACTCCCAATATTGCTGGTGCCATCGGGCTGGCGAAAGCCCTTGAGTTTTTATCTACAATGGATGTCGATCAGCTACAAAGTCATGAAAACAAGCTTCGACTGCTGGCGGAAGAAGGACTTCGGTCAATAAACGGCATCCGTCTTATTGGTGAGGCGGATCAGAAAGCGCCGGTAGTGTCTTTCCTTTCTGACCAGTACCACCATCAGGATTTGGGGTTGATGCTGGATCAACAGGGCATTGCTGTGCGTGTTGGTCATCATTGCGCCATGCCGTTGATGGAAAGCCTGAATCTGAAAGGAACGGTCAGAGCGTCCTTTGCGATGTACAACACGGAGCAGGAAGTTCAGCAGTTTATTACTGCTATGGAGCAGCTTCATCACTCGCCAGTGTTTGGCGTGGGCAGCGAAGAGTTGACTATTTCTGACAACGTTGAGCCTGCTGGGTTGTCGGAAGTATTCCAGACCCAATCACTGGATCGCAGGACAATAGAAAAACGACTGAGTGTTTTTACCAACTGGCAGGCTCGTTATCGAGAGATCATGATGTTGGCAAAAGAGTTGCCTGCATTGCCAGAAGCGTGGAAAACAGAAGATGCCAGGTTGCACGGCTGTGAAAGCAGCGTCTGGCTGCACTCGCACTATGACGATGAAACCATGCAACTGTATTTTGCTGCAGATTCCGATGCCCGGGTCATTCGAGGGTTAATTGCCATGGTGCTCTCGGTGTACAGCGGTCAGACGCCAGAAACGATTGAGCGTGAGAATATTGAGCAGTGGTTTCAAGAACTGGGGCTGTATAATCACTTGAGCCCTTCCCGCGGGAACGGACTCAGGGCAATCGTCAAAGAGATTCAGGCGATTGCCCATCGCTATCGTTAAACCGACTTTGTGATTTTCTCGATAATGCGAGCGGCCGCCACAAAACCAAAAGTAGCAGTGACTGCAGTACAAGCACCAAACCCGCTGGAGCAATCCATTTTCATGGAGCCTTCACCGGAGGGTTTGGTCTGGCAAATGGTGCCATCCGCCTGTGGATAAACCGCCTGCTCCGTAGAGAACACACAATCCACACCAAATTTCTTTTTGATGTCTTTGCTAAAGCCGTGACGATCCCTGAGTTGGCTTCTGACTTTCCGTGCTAACGGGTCATGCCAGGTTTTGGTCAGATCGGTGATTTGAATTTGTGTCGGATCAACTTGCCCACCCGCACCGCCGGTGGTGATGATTTTGATTTTGTTCCGCTTGCAGTGGGCAATCAGTGCCGCTTTGACCCGGAAACTGTCGATAGCGTCCAACACATAGTCAAAGTCTTTGGTGATGATTTCCTGAATATTGTCTTCAGAAATAAAATCTTCAATGACATTGCACTGGCATTCCGGATTGATCTGCTGAATGCGTTCCGCAACGACGTCCACTTTAATACGCCCGACGGTATCGCTCAACGCATGCAACTGTCGGTTCGTGTTGGTGATGCAAATATCATCCAAGTCAATCAGGGTGATTTTACCAACGGCAGTTCGTGCCAGTGCCTCTGCGGCCCAGGAACCAACGCCGCCAATGCCTATAACGCACACATGAGCGTGACGCAACGTCTCAACAGCGTTGTTGCCATACAAACGTCTAATACCGCCGAACCGTTGATTAAAGGTATTATCCGGAGAATTCATATTTGATCTGGTTTCATGGAGAGTCATGTAAGCGGCCTAAGTGCAAATGATGCGGATTATAAACCCGGTATCACTGTGTTGCATTGATTGGTCAAGTTTTTAGCTCATATTAGAATGAAAGATAGGTTTGATCTAAGGAGGAAGGTATGGGTGGAGTATCAGGAGTGTCGTCGGAATCTTTGCCTGTAAGTGGCGGGCGTGTAAAACAATTTCGAAAAGCAATGAGTGGATTTGGAAATTGGGTAGTCTGCAAAATAACCAAAAAAAGAACATATGCGTTTGAAAGTGCATCTTCAGAGCTGAAATTTAAAGAGCCTTGCGCTGATATAAAGGATAGGGATGCTGAATTATTTTGTCACCCTGAAAGTGGTTTGTCAGCTGATCCCAACAAAATATATTTAGGGAAAGAAGATAAAGCGGCAAGAGTTATTCAAAAAGCCGTTACCAATTGGCTTGATAATAAAACCTTAAAAAATGATTTCAAACATTTAGGGCTTCCCGAAAATATGAAAGACACTGCTTTCGGAAATCTTAGAAATCAGTCGGCGATAAACTTAGAGAAAATAAGAAAAGAATTGGGTGAGCTAACTGATGATGAAAAAAATATTTTGTCAATTATTCGATCAGTAAAAATGCGATTTAGGCATCAAACCGGTATACGTTTGGATGAAACTCGTTTGATTATGATGTCTCCCTCTTTGAGGCAAACAGAGGGTAGGCACGGTAACCATTACCATAATAATTATGTATTTTTTTCTGTGGAGTTTGCTCATGAATTTTCAAATGAAGAACCTTTGAAAACAAAGCAAACGAACGTTGATCAGGGGCCGATTGCTTATCTGCTGAGTACAAACGAAGTAGAGTCAAGGCCATGTCTTATAACCTTGTGCGACTCATTTACAAGACGTGTATTGTATTCCTCTTTTTGTAGTGGTTTTCCAATACCGTCTGAAAATACAGGAAAAATATGTTATAAATTCTATGATGAAATACCATTCTTTATACCTGATCATTTGCCATCGGCGATGGCTTTATATTTGATTCAGGATGTCAGGGGTTTTCAAAAATATAATCCCAGTTATGCTGACATGATTATTGAAAAAATATATGAATCAAGCTCTGAAAACAATAATGTTCAGGAAGTATTGAATTCATTAATGGAGCCGGAAGCGAAAGTTCCAAGGATGTTAAAGTCTAGCGATTTTTGTAAAAAGCAGTTTAGGCGATATAGCGTTTACGAAGCTCGAAAATTTCAAAAGATGGATGAGCTTTTATCATGCTTGAATAATAATAATGATTGTGTTGATCTCTTAGCTGAGATTTTGGAGGGTAATTATGCTAAAAAAAAATGGATGAAGCCTGTTTTTAAAAAGATTTTCTCGATGGTTGGCAGAGAAGATCTTCCTGCAATTAAAGAAGCATACGCCAAAATATCAAAGTGGAGTGAACCAGGAAAACCTGCCAATTTAGCAAATTATCTTTGCTATAAGTGGAATGATGACAATAGAAAGTTACTGCTCGATAAAGGGATTATTAAACTTTCTGATCAAATTTCTACGCCATATTTTGATTATAAGGCAACTAATATGAAAGAGTTAATAAAGGAACTGCGCAAGTAAAGATATCTGGATTGAATCGGTCAGCGCATATTTCATGTACTGACCGACGATGACAATCAAAAAAATCAGGCGTGGCTTTCTTTTGCCAGGTCAGCAATTTCCTGCAGACGTTCAAGCACCTTTTGATTGATTGAACCTTTAGGGTATTTGCCTCTGCTGTTGATAACACCTGGGCGATGTCCGGTGAGAAGTTCCAACGCTTCTTCTACATGAGAAACCGCGTACACATTAAACTTCTTGGCTTTCACCGCATCGACGACTTTACTGTGCAACATCAGATTGCGCACGTTCGCCTGAGGAATAATGACACCCTGTTCCCCCGTCAAACCTCGGGCATTACACAGATCAAAGTAACCTTCAATCTTCTCATTCACACCACCAATGGCTTGCACTTCGCCGTGCTGGTTCATGGAACCCGTAATGGCGTAGCACTGCTTGATGGGGGTATCGGTCAGTGCTGAAATCAGGCAGCAGAGTTCTGCCATGGAGGCGCTGTCACCGTCGATATAGCCGTAAGATTGCTCCATGGCCAGGCTGGCAGAAATGGCCAGTGGAAATTTTTGAGCATAACGACTGCCAAGGTAGCCGGTAAGAATCATAACGCCCTTGGAGTGGATCGCCTGACCAAGCGACACTTCTCGCTCAATATCCACAATGCCTTGTGAGCCAGGATAGACTGCTGCGGTAATACGAGCAGGAGAGCCAAAGCAGGCATCGCCAATGGCGAGCACGGTTAGGCCATTGATTTTACCGACTTGCTCGCCGTCGGTGTCGATCAGAATGCTGCCTTCCAGCATGTCTTCAAGAATCTGTTTACTCACCCGACCGGTGCGTTCCGCTTTGGCATCCAGCGCTTTATCAATGTGGTCGTGGTTGATCTTGCGACCATTCACGGTGCGGCGAATAAAGTCCGCTTCGGCCAGCAAGTCGAACAGTTCGCCAATTTTGGCGGAAAGCTGAGTCTGGTTCTCGGTCATGCGGGAACTTTGTTCCACCATTCTTGCCACAGCAGTGGAGGTAATTGGTGGGTAGTTTTCATCGTCAGCGCGATTTTTCAATAACTGCGCAAAGGCCTGAACGGTTTCAGGAATGCGGGGGAGCTGATCATCAAAATCCACGAGCACCCGGAACATTTCATGGAAGTCTGGATCAAGCTGCTGAAGGATGTAATAGATATCCCGTGAACCCACCAGAATGATTTTGACATGAAGCGGAATGTTCTCTGGCGCCAGAGTGATAGTGTTCATCAACCCCATTTCAGAATAGGGAGACTCGATTTTTAACTCGCGTTCCTTTAATGCGCGTTTCAGCGCTTCCCAAACAAAAGGTTCTTCAAGCAGTTTGTTGGCATCCAGTAATAAATAACCGCCATTTGCCTGATGCAATGAACCCGGGCAGATCTGACGGTAATTGGTGACTAACGCGCCCATGTCGCTGGCGTATTCGATGCGACCAAACAAGTTTTTGTAATTTGGGTGCGATTCGTAGATAACCGGAGCAGTGGCATCGTTCTCATGAGCAACCACAAGGTTTGGGCAATACAGTTCTTCCAGTGCCGAACGCTTGCTGGCGTCTTCTTTGGATTCCAGTGCACGCTCGTCCGCCAGATATTCAATAACAGTTCGGTGAAGGTGCTGTTTTACCGCTTCGAGGTAATCGAGAATGTTTTGTTCTTTGCTGAACTTCTTCAGCATTGGCTTTAATAAAGGCGCCAAAGCCTGATCAATCGTATCCTGATTCAGGTCCTGCAGCTTTTCATTGGATTCCCGCTTCCATTGCGGCAATTCCACCAGAGCTTCGTTCAGGCGGGTTTCCAGCAGACTGATATCATTGTTGAATTTTTCGCGCTTCTTATCCGGCAACTGGGCGAATTCGGTTTCGTCCATGGCTTTACCGCTCAGCATTGGCGTAAAGCTTAGAGAGCCGGTATCACGATAAAGGGCGATATCCCGTTTCAGCGCTTCTTGCTCGATTTGGTCAATGGCTTGATCGTAGCGGCGGTTAAAGCTGCGCTCAATGGCGCTTTTTTTATGTTGATACGTTGGGTTTTCGAAAGCGGCCGGAAAGGTCATCAGGAGCTTATCGATAAAATTTTCAAAGTCTTTGAGCAGACTACTACCAAGCCCTGCAGGAAGCTTAAGTGCTTTTGGTTCCCGGGGGTTGTCAAAATTGTTCACATAAGCCCAGTCATCGGAAGTGCTTCGACTCTGTGCTTCGGATTCCAGATATTTGCGCAGGTAGGACATTCGCCCGGTACCAGACTCACCCATGACATACATGTTGTAGCCGGACCGGTGCATGGCAACACCAAACTGAATAGCCGTGGCGGCTCTATCCTGACCGAGAATGCCAACGTAGTTTTCGAGCTCGTCTGTGGACTTGAATCCCAAATCCTTCGCTGGTTGTTTGGCGATCAGCTGGTTCGCAGTTAATTTGAGTTTCTTCACAAGTCTTGCCATTTCCCGCTAAAAGCGTTCACAGTGGGAGCCAGTCGGCTATCCGGGGTGGATATCTTATTGTTTTAACATCTTACTCTCATCGATTAAGTTTGTCGGCACCCAAGAAGCTGTATTGATCTGGTACCGTCTAAATAGCATAGTGGTAGATTGGATGGTTGGTTGTATTCCATATCGCACTTTTATGCGGCAGAGCTTCTTGAAATGAAACTGTTCTATCAATACTTTCTCCTGATATTCCTGTTAATGATCAAGCCCGTTCAGGCTTCTATAAATGAAGAACTGGATCAACTCCTTTCGACTTTACCACCGGGGCATATCCATTCCATAAAAGTCATTGATGCCGAAACGGGGTCGGTTGTTCTTGATCGAAACAGTCAGTTCAATCTGTTACCGGCCAGCACTGTTAAAGCGATTACCGCTATTTCAGCATATCAGAGCCTAGGGAAAGATTTTCGCTACGCCACATCATTGCTATCCGATCGCCAGTTGGGTACTAACTCAACCTACTCAGGCAATTTAGTCATTTCGTTTTCTGGCGATCCATCACTGACGCGACAAGACCTTTCCGGGTTATTGGAGAAGCTTTCTATTAAAGGTGTTGAAACCATTAAAGGGAATATATGGATTGATGGCTCTATATATGATGGCTACTCAAGAGCCGGTGGTGCAAGTTGGGATGACCACAACATCTGTTTTGCGGCACCGGTCAGTGCGGTCATTCTGGATCGAAATTGTTTTTATGGTTGGTTGGTGCCGGCAAAAATTCCCGGTGACTATGCACAGATGTTTTACGATGAACCCAACTGGCTTCTATCTATAGACAGTCATGTAGTGACCAAAGCGCCGGGTAAGAAGGAAGAAGGTGGTTGTGTTCAGGAAGTGTGGCCAGCACCAGGTCATGAATACCGGCTGGAAGGTTGCCTGGAGTCTAATAAAAAAAGAGTACGAATGGCGTTCGCTGTTCGTGATCCGGAAGAAGCCGCTGCTCGATATGTGGAATCGTGGTTGGACAAACAGGGAATCGCACAGCACGGCAAAGTAATTATTGGTAAACCGGAAGGCAGCTTCAAACAGCTGGTAGCAACTCATCAATCCGAACCGGTACCAGAGTTGCTTCAGGAGCTGTTGGATAAGTCAGACAATTTGTATGCAGACAGCATATTGAAAACCATCGGTCGAACGGTGAATGGAGACAAAGGCTCATATGCCACAGGGACAGACGCCGTACTCGACTTATTAAGAGAGCGAGGAGTGGATTTAACCCGCAGCAGATTAGTGGATGGCTCAGGTTTGTCGCGCTATAACATGCTCAGTGCTGAAGACTTTACGGAGATATTAAAAGCAGGATGGGATAACTGGGGTGAAGAAGCACCTTGGTTAGCCATTCGGACTAATGAACGACAATGGCTGAAGACTGGTTATATGAGTGGCGTGAATACCATGGTGGGGTATGTCTTTAGGGAAGATCGATCGCCGCTGATTTTTGCGGTGCTATTAAATGGTTTGAGGCCAGAGCAACCTGCAAGCAGAAAAGAAGTGAGAACGTTTCATCAAGGTATCCGAGAGTTTCATCGCTCCTTTCTTAGCCGTTTGGCCGGCTCCAGTTAGGAGGAAGAAACACTCCATAAAAGAAAGACGACATTTCTTTCTAAAACAGACGACCAACGCTTGTTTTCAAATCAAATCTATCTATAATGCGCAGCTCTTCCGGACAGCACTGCTGAACGAGAAGAGAGATTTTAAATTAGGTTGAATAACCGATTGACAAAATCATTCGGCGCGTTAATATGTGCCTCCGCTGACAAGGTCTGAACGACAACGTCAGCGAGTTGAAAAGCATCTGAAAACGATCGCTTGACAACGAAAGCCGCTTCGGTATGATAGCGGCCTCGCTGATCGGCCCTCTTGTAAGGGGAAAGTCGCCGGTTGGAGATCAGATAAGACGCGCTTCGGCACGCACTGGTCAGGTTCTTTAACAAGATATCAGACAATTCGTGTGGGCGCTTGTGCGATTGCATCGGTTAAGA